>NZ_JBVIUJ010000012.1:0-237690 GCF_055596705.1 Streptomyces sp. NPDC039609 | reverse complement strand
ATGGACGGCGGCGTCGTCGTCGAATCCGGCCACCCCCGCGACGTCCTCGGCAACCCCCAGCACGACCGCACCAAGGCATTCCTCTCCAAGGTGCTCTAGCAGTCGATACGACGAGGAAGGGGCGGTACGGGATTCCGTACCGCCCCTTCCTCGTACGCGCCGGTTCTTCCTCGTACGCGCTACTTCACGGCCAGCACGAGCGTGTCCGAGGGCGAGGCCCAGACCGGCCGGGCCTCGGCGAAGCCGGCGGCGCGGAGGATCTCGGCGTGGCGGCGCGAGGACGGCATGTCGCCGTCGGCGTGCTCGCCGTAGATCTCGAAGCGGCGGGCGGTGGGTTCGGCGAGGACCGGGTCCTTGCCGGCCACGGCCCACCACTCCGCCCAGTCCAGGGCCCCCTCGGCCCTGGCACGGTCCATGGCGGCGTGGCGGTGGGCGCGCTCGGCGGCGTTGATCCGGGGGGTGGTCTCGTCGATCATGTGGTCGGCGTTCATGAAGACGCCGCCGTCCCGGACGAGGCCGGCGAGCTGCCCGTACAGCGCGGTGAGCGGCTCGGTGTGGAGCCAGTGCAGCGCGGTGGCGGTGAGGACGGCGTCGTACGAGTCGTGCGGAAGCCCGGTGACCCACTCCGGGTCCTTGAGGTCGGCGGTCACGAAGGTGACGCGCTCGTCGTCGGCGAAGTACCCCTCGGCGATGGCGAGCAGGGCGGGGTCGAGGTCGACACCGACGCTGGTCGCCTTCGGGAACCGCTTGAGCAGCCGATCCGTAATACTCCCAGTACCGCACGCCAGGTCCAGGACGCGGGGCTCCGGCCCCACCACGGCCTCGACCATGTCGAGCATCACGCGGAACCGCTCCTCGCGGTCCGGCATGTACCACTCCTGCTGACGGTCCCAGCTCTGCTGCCAGGCCGCCCAGTCGGTTCCGGTCGTCGCCGCGTCCGTCATCGCTTCCTCCACCCACTCCGTAATACCCTCGGAGGGGGAACATCCATTACCCCCTCCGCACCCGACACTAGACCTCCGCCGTAAGGACTACAAGTGGAACTGGCCTATTACTCGGATTACGCCGTGCGTCTGGTCAACACCGAGGAGCCGGCCCGCAACAAGGACACCCTCACCTCGGTCGAGGCGGTCCGGGAGCTCTTCGGCACGGCCTCCCAGATGGCCCGGCGGGCGACGGACTCCGACGTCACGCGCTTCCGCTCGGTACGCGGCCGGCTGCGGGCGGTCTTCGCCGCGGCGGACGAGGGGAACCACACCCAGGCGGTGGACCTGCTGAACTCGCTGCTCCTGGAGTTCCCGGTCAGCCCGCAGATCTCCGGTCACGACTACCTGGACGACGAGGGACATCCGCGCTGGCACATGCACCTCGCCGACCACCCCTCGAACGCGACCGCGGGGTACGCGGCGATCGCGGCGATGGGTCTCGCCTTCCACCTCACGGAGTTCGGTGCCGACCGGCTCGGCCTCTGCCAGGCATCACCCTGCCGCAACGCCTACCTCGACACCTCGACCAACCGCTCCCGCCGCTACTGCTCGGACCGCTGCGCGACCCGCGCCAACGTGGCCGCCTACCGGGCCCGCAAGCGCCTGGAGGCCGAACGGTCGGACCGGACCGGCCTGAGCGCGGAGAACAGCCAGGAGAGCACCACGCCGACCGACCGCTGACGCCCCGGGGTGACGGGCCTGTACCTGACCCGTACGCGCCCCAGCACCAGATCGGCGGGTACGGCGCCGAAGACACGGCTGTCCCCCTCGGCGGCCGGGTTGTCCCCGAGCACCCACCAGCCGGCGCCCTGTCGCTCGATCAGACGCTTGACGATGAGCAGGTCCTGCTGGAGCGGGTGACGCAGGACGGCGACGCTCCCAGGCCGCAGCCGTCCGCCGTAGTGCACGAGGAGCTGGTCGCCGTGGAGCAGCGTGGGCACCATGGACACCCCCGTCACCTCGGCGACCCCGAACAACGGCCCGGACCCCCGCCCCGGCTCCCGCCCCGCCTCCGTCATCCGGCACCTCCCGATCCGATCGTCCACTCGTACACGAGTCCCATGGTGACCCTGGACTTTTGTCCTAAGCCCCAGGGGGCGCTCGCGAAAACAGCCTTCTCGGGGAGTAATCTCCCACCTGAGAAGACGATCACGAGGAAGGACAGCTCAATGCTCTCCCGCCTGTTTGCCCCCAAGGTGAAGGTCAGCGCCCACTGCGACCTCCCCTGCGGTGTCTACGACCCGGCCCAGGCCCGGATCGAGGCCGAGTCGGTCAAGGCCGTCCAGGAGAAGTACCAGGCCAACGAGGACGCGCACTTCCGCGCGCGTGCCACGGTCATCAAGGAGCAGCGCGCGGAGCTCGCGAAGCACCACATCTCGGTGCTGTGGAGCGACTACTTCAAGCCCCCGCACTTCGAGAAGTACCCGGAGCTGCACCAGCTCATCAACGACACCCTGAAGGCCCTCTCGGCCGCCAAGGCGTCGACGGACCCGAAGACGGGCGAGAAGGCGCTGGAGCTCATCGCCGAGGTCGACCGGATCTTCTGGGAGACGAAGAAGGCCTGACCTTCCTCGCGCGAAGCACCGCCCGAAGGGGCCCGCCCGGCAATCCCGGACGGGCCCCTTCGGCTTGCGCGGTTCCCCGGGCGGGGCTCTACGGGCTCGGGCTCGGCGGTGCGGCCGGTGCGGGCAGGTCGAGGCGCGGGCGATGGCCGCGCACACGGGGGCGGCGAGATCCGGCAGATGCGCGGCCGCCCAGCCGGTGGCCAGTTGGAGGAAGGCCGTCATGTCGCGCTCCGCGTCGGCGAGCAGGTGGCGCAGTGCGGTGACAGGGAGCTCGATCACCGGGCTGTCCGGCCCGTCGGCGTCCACGGTCAGGCGCACCACGTCGCCGACGCGTTCGGCGAGCGGGAACGGATCGTGGCCGAAGGAGGCCCGGCCGTCGCCGTCGAGCACGTCGCGCCAGTCGCGCCGTTCGTCCAGTCCGTTGCAGCAGCCCGGCACCAGGACGACGCCCGTCGCGGTGTCGGTCACCCGCAGGCCGCCGGCGGCGTAGAGGTGGTCCGTCGTGAGCAGGCCGTGCAGGAGACTCCCCAGCGGATCGGTCGGCCGTGGCGGGCCCACGTCCTCCGGCTCCATGTCGTTGCACTGGGCGATTCTCAGGACGGCCGTACCGACCTCGGCGGAGCTGAGCGCGCCACTCAGCGGCATGAACGCGTACGCGCCGAACTCGGCCACGGGCCACAGGTCGAAGCCATCGGTGGCAAAGGTCTCCAGGACGGGCTGTACAACGATCACCCGGAGAGTCTGCGGCATCTCCGCCCCGCGGCGCATGCACGAATTCGCGGGCCGGGGCGTCGTCACGGTCCGCGCCCGCCGTAACGGCCGACGGTCGGTCGCATCGGCCGCCGGTCAGTCCTCGAACGGCTCCGGGGACCAGCGGAACCAGGCGTCGGAGCCCTCGATGTGCAGCAGGAACTCGGGGACCGGGCCGTCCGGGGACTCCAGGGTCACGGCGGACTGTACGGCGTCGTAGGCGGACTCCCAGGCTTCCGTCGCCGCCTCGTCGTCGGGGCCTTCGAGGATCGGTTCGAGCAGGGCGAGTTCGCGTGCGAAGAGTTCCTTCACGGAGGCGTACGCCGGGCCGGGGGTGAAGCGGCCGCCGAGCCAGGGGAAGTCGCCGCCGTCCACCGCGATCTCGCCGACGAGGCCGTCGGCGGAACGGACGCGCCACACGGTCATCGGGACGGCTCCACCGGGAGGGTGTAACGGAGCTTCGGCTTCGACGTGGCGCCCAGGCGGTCGTAGAAGCGGATCGCGCCCTCGTTCCAGGTCGGGGTCTGCCACTGGATCTCCGTCAGGCCGAGGGCCCGGGCCTCCGCGCGCAGGGCCTCCATGAAGAGCGGGCCCAGGCCCAGGCCGCGTTCCGTCGCGGAGAGATAGAGGCAGTCCATGTGGAGGTACTCGGCGCCGTCCCAGGTGGAGAGTTCGGGGGCGCACGTGGCGTAACCGGCGAGGCGGCCGTCGGGGAGTTCGGCCACCAGGCAGCGCAGGCGGGGCGGTTCGGGGCCGAAGAGCAGACGGGCGAGGCGGTCCGCGAGGCCCGGGGCCGGGGGCGCGGCCTTCTCGTACACGGCGTGCTCGGCGGCCAGCTCCGCCACCCGGTCGAGGTCCTCCCGCCGCGCGTGCCGCACGCGTGCGGCGGTCAACGGAGCTCCCCTTCGACGGCCTCGGCCGCGTGCTCGCTCCCCGCCGCCGTCTCGTCCACAGGATCCTTCATACCGTCATCATGCCCGGCCCCACCGACATCCCGTGCCGGCGCAGCCACTGCCGGTACGGCGCCGCCCGCAGCGCCGCCTCCCGGTAGGCCGCCGCCAGGTCGTCGTACAGCGGGTCGAGCAGCGCCCCGTCGCGTGCGTAGAGGAGCAGACGTACCGCCAGCGGATCGTCCCGCAGCGGCCTGATCGCCATGTCCTCGCGTGGCAACGATGTCGGCTGGCAGGGTGCCACCGCCTCGCCGAGGACGATCAAGGACGCCGCCGTGTGGTAATCGCCGTGCAGCAGCGGGGGGTCGATACCGGCCGCTCCCAGGACGCGCCGCAGCCCGTCCCACTCGCCGTCCACCGTCGGGTCGACCATCCAGCGGTCCTCGGCGAGGTCCGTCAGCTCCACCACGGGCAGCGCGGCGGCCGGATGGTCCGGGGCCATCGAGACGAACTGCGGCTCCCGCTCGACCAGGACCCGCGCCAGCAGGCCGTCCGGCACCCGCAGCGGGCATCCCTCGACCTCGTGGACGAACGCCACGTCCAGCTGCCCCACCGCGACCGACCGCAGCAGGGCGTTGGCGGAGACGTCCATGTGGAGCGCGATGTCCGTGCCCGGGAGCCCCTGGCGCAGTCGGCGCAGCCAGCCCGGCAGGGCCCTGCTCGCGGTCGAACCGACCCGCAGCCGCGGCCCGTCGGTGCGGGCGGCCGCCGCCCTGGTCTCGGTGATCAGCGCGGCCATCTGGTCGACGAGCGGGCGCGCCCTGCTGAGCACCGAGCGGCCCAGCGGTGTCGGGCGGCAGCCGGTGCGGCCGCGCGCGAAGAGCTCCGCGCCGAGGGCGTTCTCGATCCGGCGCAGCTGGGTCGTCAGCGAGGGCTGGCTCATGCCCAGTTGCCGCGCCGCCTTGTGCAGACTGCCCGTGTCCGCGATGGCGCAGAGCACGCGCAGATGTCTCACCTCCAGCTCCATGCCCCGAGGGTAGGGCCGCACCCGAGGTCGCACCAGACACCCTCGTCACACCAATTCCCTTTATTTCGAGGGGAGTTCAGACTCATCCCCATCAGGTGGTGATGCCTTCGCGCTATCCCCTGCTGCCATCATCCGCACCGGCCCCGGCTCCCCCGACACTCTCTCCAACCGACCAGGAGGAGCCACCCCCCATGAGACACCCCAAGGTCCTCACCGCCTCGCTCGCCGCCACCCTCGGCCTCGGACTCGCCGCCGCGCTGGGCGCCCCCACCGCCTCTGCCGCGCCCGTCGACTCCACCGCCGCGACCTCCGGCTACGCGGCGTACGCCGGATCCGCCGAGGACGCCAAGGCGACCAAGGCGTTCCACGACGCCGTGATGAAGTCCGTGGCGAAGAAGCGGGCCGCCAACCCCGGCGCGGCCGCCGTCACCGTCGTGTACAGCGCCGCCAACGCCCCGAGCTTCCGCACCCAGATATCCCGCAGCACCCAGATATGGAACAGCTCGGTGGTCAACGTCCGGCTGGTGGAGGGCAGCAACCCCGACTTCCGCTACTACGAGGGCAATGACTCGCGTGGTTCCTACGCCAGCACCGACGGGCACGGCAACGGCTACATCTTCCTCGACTACCGGCAGAACCAGCAGTACAACTCCACCCGCGTCACCGCCCACGAGACCGGGCACGTCCTCGGCCTCCCCGACCACTACTCGGGCCCCTGCAGCGAACTGATGTCCGGCGGCGGTCCGGGCACCTCGTGCCAGAACGCCCAGCCCAACGCCCAGGAGCGGGCACGCGTCGACCAGCTGTGGCGCAACGGCCTCGCCACGGCCATCAAGTCCTTCTGATCCCACCCGCTCCCGGCGGGGCGGACGGCTGCGACCGTTCGCCCCGCCGAGAGCGAACATCCTTGGATCTGGGCCGAGTTGTGTGAAAGCTGGGAGCACACATCCCGGACACCGGAGGCGTCCCATGACCGCCGAGCACACGAGCACCCTGTACGAGGCCGTGGGTGGCGCCGACGCGCTGCGCCGGTTGTCCGACACGTTCTACGAGGCGGTCCTCGCCGATCCTCTTCTCGCACCCGTCTTCGCCGACTTCACCGCCACCCATGTCGAGCATGTCGCCGTCTGGCTGGCGGAGGTGTTCTCGGGGCCGGCCGACTTCACGGCGGAACTGGGCGGCCATCAGGCACTGCTCCGCGCCCACCTCGGGCTCGCCATCACGGAGGAGCAGCGGCTGCGCTGGATGGAGCTGATGACCGCGGCGGTGGAGAAGGAGCTGCCGGACGACGAGCTGCTGCGCCGTCGGGTGGTGGAGTACTTCGACTGGGGCACCACGATCGCCAAGGAGGTCTCGGCCTCGGAGCCGGGCACGGATCTAGGCGAGCCCGGCCCCACCCCGCGTTGGGGATGGAACGGCCTCGCCTGACAGCACCGGCTCCCCGCCCGAGCGCGCGCCCGCGTCCCACCGGGCCCCGCTGCCCCGCCCCCCGCGTCAGGCGGCCTGGAGGAGCTTGCGGCCGAACTCCGCCCCGGCCGGGAGCTGGCGCCTCACCCGCTCGAGGGCCTCGTCGAAGTCGCCCCCCGCGATGCCCGATTCGAAGGCGGCGCCGGCGTAGTGCAGCGTCAGGCTCAGGTCCACGCGCTCACCGAGCGTCAGCAGGCAGCCGAGGGTGGCCTGCTGCGTGGCGCCGTCCATGACGACGGGGAGCGGCAGGTCCCACTCCAGGACACAACCGGTGAGGGCCTCGCCGCCCTCGTCCGTCGCGCGCAGGGCGGCGAAGGTCGCGCCCGTGTACTCGACTCCCCTGATGCGGGTGGACACCTGGCTCCCGCCGGCCGTGATCACGATCGCTTCCGCGCCGCTGCGGTCCCGGTACCAACCGGCCCAGACTTCTGACGACTCCGATGACATGCGCGGACTGTAGCGGTCTGACCGGCTCCTTCGCGCGTCCGGTCACCCCGGGGCCGGACTTCTCCCGGTCTCGCCGTTCTTGCCGGTCACGTGCGGGGTCGTGGCTTCCGCACCACCCTCGGGAGTTCCGTCCCGGGCTTCCTCAGGGACGCCGTCGTCGCGGGCGGCACCCTCGGGGTCGACGTACACCTCGCACCGCGGGTTGTGGCACGGCTGCACTTCCCACTCCGGCACCCAGGCCCCCAGGACCTTGTGCCGCTTCGCAACGATTCCGAGGGACTGTCCGCAGGCCTGGCACACGGGCGTGGCCTGCGGGTCCCGAACCGTACGCGGGGTTTGGCTGCCCATACCTCCCAGAGTAGGGCGCCCCCCTTGTCACCGCTTCCTGGTGTACGTACGAACGAGCACACCGTTGTCGAAGGCGCGCACCGCGCCGAGCTCGAAGTCGCGGGGCTCGAAGCCGGCGCCGAACATCGGCATGCCGGAGCCGAAGACCTGCGGGTACGTCTTGATGATCAGCTCGTCGACCTCGTCGATGAGTTCACCGGCGATCGTCGAGCCGCCGCAGAGCCAGATGCCGAGCGGGCTCTCCTCGGCCTTCAGTTCGCGGACCCGGCCGACCAGGTCGTGGGCGATCAGCTCGACGTTGGGGTCGGGCGACTCGCCGAGCGAGCGGGTCGCGACGAGCTCCCGCAGGTGGGAGTAGGGGCTGGTGACGCCGACGTCCAGGCCGATCCGGTACGAGTTCAGGCCCTGGACCACGGTGTCGAAGTGGCGGTTCTCGGTGCCGGGCTCGATGCCGAGCACGGGCCACGCGGGAGCGGCGACGGTCTCCGGGTACTCCGTCTTCAAGTACTCCAGGAATTCCCCGGCCACGTACGCGTACGTGGACGTGGCATCGCCCTTCGGATCACCGATGAAGCCATCGATGGAGCAGGCGACGAAGTAGGTGAGCTTGCGCAAACCGGTCCTCTTGTCTCTTGTCTGTGGGCTGCGGTCGCAACCACGACGGCTATAGTGCTTCATCTGTAGTGGTTGCGCAAGCCCTATGTTCGACGAGAGTCGAAGAGAACGGAAGGAACCCGGATGGCGAGGAATCCCGAGCGGCGTGCGGCCCTGCTCGACGCGGCGATCGAGGTGCTCGCGGACGAAGGCGCCCGTGGGCTGACCTTCCGGGCGGTCGACGCCCGGGCCGACGTCCCCACGGGCACCTCGTCCAACTACTTCACGGACCGGGACCAGCTGCTCTCCCAGGTCGGGGAACGGATCTTCGTCCGTCTCACCCCGGAGCCCGGCTCCGTGGACACGGCCCTGCGGCCCGAGCCCAGCCGCGAGCTGGTCCTGGAGCTGATGCGCTGGCTCGCGCGGCGGATGGCGGCCGAACGCAGCTGTTACCTGGGGCTCTTCGAGCTCCGGCTGGAGGCCACGCGCCGTCCCGAACTGCGCGCCCGGCTCACCGAGGTACTGCGCGGCGACCTCGACGAGAACATCCGCCTGCACCTCGCCGCCGGGATGCCGGGGGACGCGGACACCGTACGGCTGCTCTACTTCGCCCTCACCGGACTGCTGCTCGACCACTTCACGGTCCCCGGCCTGCACGACGACCGGGAGCTGGACTCCCTCATCGAGACCGTGGTGAACCGCATCGTCCCGAAGGCCTGACCCTCGGCGCGCGCCGTCCCGGAGGCCTGACCTTCAGCGGGTGCGGCACGGGCGTCCGGGGCGGGGGGCCGTCGGCGCGGCCCCCCGCCCCGGATCGGAGATTCTCCGGTTCGCCGGATCGGCGAGATCAGCGCCAGCGGCTGACCTCCACGTTCTCCAGGACTCCCAGCGCGTCGGGCACGAGGATCGCCGCCGAGTAGTAGGCCGTGACCAGGTAGGAGATGATCGCCTGCTCGTCGATCCCCATGAAGCGGACGGACAGGCTCGGCTCGATCTCGTCCGGGATGCCCGTCTGGTGGAGGCCGATCACGCCCTGGTCGGACTCGCCCGTACGCATACAGATGATCGACGTGGTCCGGGCGTCCGAGACCGGGATCTTGTTGCACGGGTAGATCGGCACCCCGCGCCAGGTCGGGATCCGGTTGCCGTTGATCTCGATGGACTCGGGGACGAGGCCCCGCCGGTTGCACTCGCGCCCGAAGGCCGCGATGGCGCGCGGGTGGGCGAGGAACATCTTGGAGCCCCGCCGGCGCGAGAGGAGCTCGTCCATGTCGTCCGGGCTGGGCACGCCGTCGTGCGGCTGGAGCCGCTGTCCGTAGTCGCAGTTGGAGAGGAGACCGAACTCCCGGTTGTTGATGAGCTCGTGCTCCTGGCGCTCGCGCAGCGCCTCGACCGTGAGCCGCAACTGCTGCTCGGTCTGGTTCATCGGCTGGTTGTACAGGTCGGCGACGCGGCTGTGGACCTTCAGCACGGTCTGCGCGACGGACAGTTCGTACTCGCGCGGGGAGGCGTCGTAGTCCACGTACGTGTGCGGGACGACCGCCTCGCCGACGTGGCCGGCGGAGAGGTCGATCTCGGCCTCGCCGTATTTGTTGGTGCGCTGGTGGGGCAGAGCGGCCACGCCCGCGAGGTGGGCGGCGAGCGACCCGGCCCGCTCGGCGAGGTTGCGGACGTCGTCGCGAGTCAGCTCGAGGACCGTGCAGGTGGTGGCCGCGCGGGCGGTCCACTCCCAGGTGGCGTCCTCGTGGGTCAGCGAGCTGTCGCCGAAGTAGGCGCCGTCGGCGAGGACTCCGAGGATCGCCTCGTCGCCGTACGGCCCCTCGCCGATCTGCTCGATCTTGCCGTGCGCGAGGAGGTGCACGCGGTCGGTGGGCTCGCCGGCGGTGGCGATCACCTCTCCCGGCGCGTACTGGCGCTGGCGGCACCGCGACGCGAGCTCGGAGAGCGCCTCCTCGTCCTCGTAGCCGCGCAGCGCCGGGAGTTCGCCGAGTTCGGCGGGGATCACCGCGACACGCTCTCCGGTCTGCACGAAGGTGACGCGGCCGTCACCCACGGAGTAGCTGAGCCTCCGGTTCACCCGGTACGTACCGCCCTGGACCTGCACCCACGGCAGCGCCCGCAGCAGCCACCGGGAGGTGATCTCCTGCATCTGCGGGGCCGACTTGGTGGTGGTCGCCAGGTTCCGCGCGGCGGCGGTACCGAGACTCTGCTGCGGGCTTGCCTGTTCCGCGCGGACCTCGTCGCCAACCGAACCAACGGACATGGAACTCCCTCTCGATATGACTGAGCTGCGAGAGGAAGCCTTTCAGCACGGAGAGTGCCCGCGCCATTACACAAATGAGTGGGAGTGGATCACCTCCGGCTGGGCATGTCACCCGGCTTCCACTCGAACAGCACGCCTCCCTCCTCCTCGTGGCGCAGTGTCCGGATCGGCTCGCACACGGCCCGAACGGGTGGACCGGAGCCGAGCACTCCGGTACTCCGGTATTCGGTTCCGTCCCGTTCCGCTCATCCGAAGGAGTCGGTCATGGCCCCACCCATGTCCGCGAGCAGGTTCCTCGACGCGCTGCGCGACGAGGGCCTGACGGTCGTCCAGGTTGGCGACTGGCGCACACACAACCGCAACCACAAGGGCCCCTGGGGCCCCGTTCACGGCGTGATGATCCACCACACTGTCACCCGGGGCACCGCGAACACCGTCCGGCTCTGCAGGGACGGCCACAGCACGCTGCCCGGGCCGCTCTGCCACGGCGTGATCGCCAAGGACGGCAGGGTCCACCTCGTCGGCTACGGCCGCGCCAATCACGCCGGGGCGGGTGACGACGACGTCCTGCGCGCGGTCATCGCCGAGCAGCGCCTCCCACCGGACAACGAGGCCACGACGGACGGCAACCGCCACTTCTACGGCTTCGAGTGCGAGAACCTCGGGGACGGCAAGGACCCGTGGCCGAAGGTCCAGCTGGAGGCCATCGAGAAGGCCGCGGCGGCCGTGTGCCGGGTGCACGGATGGACCCACCGCTCGGTCATCGGCCACCTGGAGTGGCAGCCGGGCAAGGTGGATCCGCGCGGCTTCACCATGGCCTCGATGCGGGAGCGGATCGCGGAACGCCTTCGGTAGACAATGGCCGGGTGAACGCGTTCGACCTCTCCCGGCTGCGGCCCCGGCTCCCGTCCCCCTCGGAGCCGGTCGAGGACGAGCGGTTCACCCGCCGGGGCCTGCGGCTGCTGCTCAAGCGCGACGATCTGATCCACCCGGACCTGCCGGGCAACAAATGGCGCAAGCTGGCGCTCAATCTGCGCGAGGCCGACGGTCGCCCCGTGCTCACCTTCGGCGGCGCGTACTCGAACCATCTGCGCGCCACGGCGGCCGCCGGCCGACTGCTCGGCTTCGGCACGATCGGGGTCGTACGGGGGGACGAGCTGGCCGGCCGCCCGCTGAACCCCTCGCTGGCGCGGTGCGTGGCGGACGGGATGCGGCTGGTGTTCGTGGACCGGTCCACGTACCGGGCCAAGACGGATCCGACGGTGCTGGCGCGCATCCTGGGGCTCGCGGCGGAGGCGAACCGTGCCGCGGGGGCCGCCATGGACGCCCCGTACGTCGTCCCCGAGGGCGGCAGCAACGCCCTCGCCGTGCGGGGCTGCGTCGAGCTCGGACGCGAACTGCGCGGTGCCGCCGACGTGGTCGCCGTCGCCTGCGGCACAGGAGGCACGCTGGCGGGCCTGGCGGCCGGTCTGGGCCCCGGGCAGAAGGCCCTCGGCGTCCCGGTCCTCAGAGGCGGCTTCCTGGGCGACGAGATACGCGCCCTCCAACACGCCGCCTTCGGGGGCCCCCGCGGCGACTGGAGCCTCGACGAGCGCTTCCACGGCGGCGGCTACGCCCGTACGACCCCCGCCCTGGACGCGTTCGCGCACGACTTCGAAGCGCGGCATGGACTCGCCATCGAGCGGCTGTATGTGGCCAAAATGCTCTACGGACTCGTCACCCTGGCCGAGGAGGGCGCGTTCGCCCCGGGCGTGACCGTCGCGGCGGTGGTCACGGGCACCCCGTCCTGACCTCAGCCGGTCTCCTCGCGGTAGGCCGCCGCCTCCTCCAGGTCCAGTCGGCGCAGCAGGGTGCGCATCATCTCGTCGTCGATGCGGCGCTCGTCCCGGAGCTGCACGAAGACCTCGCGCTCGGCGTCGATCATCTCCCGCGCCAACCGCCGGTAGGTGTCGTCCACCGTCTCCCCGGTGACCTCGTTGACCGCGCCGAGGCGTTCCCACACCGCGTTGCGGCGCCGTTCCAGGACGGTGCGGAGCCGTTCTGCCAGCGGCTGGGGCAGGGCGTTGCGCTCATCGCTCAGCAGGGCGTCGAGACGCTCCTCCGCGGCGCGGGACGCCTCGCTCTGGGCCTGGGCCTCCGCCAGGGTCTCCTGGTACGCGTCGCGGCCCGGCAGCTTCAGGATCCTGATCAGCGGCGGCAGTGTGAGGCCCTGGACGACGAGCGTCCCGATCACGGTCGTGAAGGTGAGGAAGAGGACGAGGTTGCGTGCGGGGAACTCCACACCGTCCGTCGTCACCGGGATCGAGAAGGCGATGGCGAGGGAGACGACTCCCCGCATCCCTGCCCAGCCGACGATCAGCGGCGCCCTCCAGTCCACCCCCGGTTCGCGCTCCCTGATGCGCTCGGACAGCCATCGGGGCAGGAAGGTGGCCGGGTAGACCCAGACGAACCGGACCACGACCACCGCGACGAACACGCCCACGGCGTACCAGATCGCCTCGGCGATCCCGTAGCGCCCGAGGCCCTGGACGACGTACGGCAACTGCAGCCCGATCAGGGCGAAGACGGCGGACTCCAGGATGAAGGCGACCATCTTCCACACGGCCTCCTCCTGGAGGCGGGTCGCGAAGTCCACCTGCCAGTTGCGGTGTCCGAGGAAGAGGCCGACGACGACCACCGCGAGGACTCCGGAGGCGCCGACCTCCTCGGCCGCCGCGTAGGCGATGAAGGGGATCAGCAGAGAGAGGGTGTTCTGCAGCAGGGCCTCGCCGAGCCGGCAGCGGAGCCAGTGGATGGGGACCATCAGGACGAGACCGACGCCGATCCCGCCGATCGCCGCCAGCGCGAACTCGCCGATGCCGCCCGCCCAGCTGACGCCCTCCCCGACCGCCGCGGCGAGCGCGACCTTGAAGGCGGTGATGGCGGTGGCGTCGTTCACCAGGGACTCGCCCTGGAGGATGGTGGTGATCCGGTTCGGCAGCCCCAGCTTGCGGGCGATCGCGGTCGCCGCGACCGCGTCCGGCGGCGCGACGACCGCGCCCAGCACGAGCGCGGCGGTCAGCGGCAGGTCCGGGACGAGGACGTACGCGAGCCAGCCGACGGCCACGGTGGCGAAGAGGACGTACCCGACCGAGAGCAGGGCGACGGGCCGGATGTTGGCCCGCAGATCGAGGTACGAGGAGTCCACCGCCGCCGTGTAGAGGAGCGGGGGCAGGATGAGCGGAAGGATGATGTGCGGGTCGAGGGTGTAGTCCGGGACCCCGGGGACGTACGACGCGGCGAGACCGGCGGCCACCAGAAGCAGTGGCGCCGGTACGGGTGTCCGGCGGGCCAGGCCCGCCACCACGGCGCTCGCCGCGACGAGTCCCACCAGCTGTAGTGCGTCCATCCCTTGGCCCCGTCCCCGTCTTCGTTCCACCACGTAACCTGGCCATCATGAGCGAGTGCCCGCACCTTGCCGACATGCCGCGCCCCGAACCGGCGCCGCTGACCGACACCTGTCCCGAGTGCCTGGCGGACGGCACGCACCCCGTCCAGCTGCGGCTCTGCCTCAGCTGCGGGCACGTGGGATGCTGCGATTCCTCGTCGGGGCGGCACGCCACCGGGCACTTCTCGACCACCGGGCACCCCGTGATGCGGACCTTCGAACCGAACGAACGCTGGCGCTGGTGCTTCGTGGACGGTTCGATCGTCTGAGGGCTGGGTACGACACCCCGGCGATCGACTGCCGGTCGTCGCACAATTGGGCCCCGCAGACCCCTAGCCACTGTCCGTACTCGTGGCCTTACCATGAGTGACAGACGGGGCGGGGGTCCCGCCAAGGACCCACGGCGACACGGCAGGATGGATCGCGATAGCGTCACGGCGGATTGTGCAACCGACTGCGCACCGCCCGGTTCGGGGGGCTTTCTCCCCTCGGGCCCCGAATGAGCTTGTGCCACCTTGGAGGTGAGGGTGTCCCAGATCGCAGGCGAGCCCGGGACCCAGGACTTCGTGGAAGTCCGGCTGCCCGCTGCGGGTGCCTACCTGTCCGTGCTGCGTACGGCCACGGCCGGTCTCGCGGCGCGCTTGGACTTCACCCTCGACGAGATCGAGGACTTGCGGATCGCGGTCGACGAGGCGTGCGCCATCCTGCTCCAGCAGGCCGTACCGGGGTCCGTACTGAGTTGCGTCTTCCGTCTGGTCGACGACTCGCTCGACGTGACGGTGTCGGCCCCGACGACCGACGGGCGGGCGCCGGAGCGGGACACCTTCGCGTGGACCGTGCTCTCCGCACTGGCCGGGAAGGTCGAGTCGTCCGTGGCGGAGGACCGCACCGTCTCCATCAGCCTGTACAAACAGCGCGGCGCGGGGCCAGGCCCGGCGTGAGGAGCGGGGACGCGACGGCCGGCATCCCTGAGCAGCAGGCGCGGCCGCATCCGGAGGTCGAGGTCGAGGTCGCTACGGAGCAGGCGGTCCACATGAGCGAGCACCAGCAGCACAACGAGGTTTCCGAGCCGCGGGAGGCGCCGGAGGCGCACGAGTCCCAGAAGGCTCCGGAGGCGCACCAGGGTGTCCGGGAGGTTCTGGAGACGCCCGAGCCGCGCGAGGCTCCGGATCCGCACGACCGGAGCGGGGCGCGCGCGCTCTTCATCGAGTTGCGCAAGCTCCCGGAGGGCTCTGCCGAAAAGGCGGAGCTGCGCAATCAGCTGGTACGGATGCATCTGCCGCTGGTCGAGCACCTGGCCCGGCGCTTCCGTAACCGGGGTGAGCCGCTCGACGACCTGACGCAGGTGGCGACGATCGGCCTGATCAAGTCGGTGGACCGGTTCGACCCGGAGCGGGGCGTCGAGTTCTCGACGTACGCGACTCCGACGGTCGTCGGCGAGATCAAGCGCCACTTCCGGGACAAGGGCTGGGCGGTCCGGGTGCCGCGCCGTCTGCAGGAGCTGCGGCTCTCGCTGACGACGGCGACGGCGGAGCTCTCCCAGCTTCACGGCCGCTCGCCGACGGTGCACGAGCTGGCGGAGCGGCTCGGGATCTCGGAGGAGGAGGTCCTGGAGGGCCTGGAGTCGGCGAACGCCTACTCGACGCTCTCGCTGGACGTCCCGGACACGGACGACGAGTCGCCGGCGGTCGCGGACACGCTGGGCGCGGAGGACGAGGCCCTGGAGGGCGTCGAGTACCGCGAGTCGCTCAAGCCTCTCCTGGAGGATCTGCCGCCCCGGGAGAAGCGGATCCTGCTGCTGCGCTTCTTCGGCAACATGACGCAGTCGCAGATCGCGCAGGAGGTCGGCATCTCGCAGATGCACGTCTCCCGGCTACTGGCCCGCACGCTGGCGCAGCTCCGGGAGAAGCTCCTCGTGGAGGAGTAGTCACGACACCGGCGGGCCGAAGGCCCGCCGGCAAGCCCGACGCGGGCGTTACGCCTCGCCGCGACGGCCGATGCCCAGGGCCTCGGTCGTCGCCGGGTTCACCAGGAGCACGAGGCCGGTCACGGCGAGGACCGCGAGGGCGATGCCGGCCGGGATCATGGCGCTGTTCGCCTGGAGGAGCTGCCAGGCGACCGGCAGCGCCAGGATCTGGGTGATGATCGCGGGGCCGCGGCTCCATCCCCGGCGCAGCAGCAGACCGCGTGCCGCCGCCCCCGGGATCAGACCGAGCGCGATCAGCGTCGCCCCGCCGGTGACCGCCTGGGTCAGGCTGTCGGGGTTGCCGGTGAGCCCGGTCACGAGCACGTACACGCCCCCGATCACCAGCGCGAGGGCCTCGATACCGGCCACCGCCGCGGCGGCGGTCAACCGGACAGGGCGGGGAGTCTGCTCCGTACTGCTCATACCCGGCAGGGTAGCCGGGGCCCGCTGCGGAGCTGTCCGGCAGGTGGCCGCGACTGGGATCGGTACCGCCGGGTAGGTACGCTGGCGGCCATGCGCGCACTTCTCGTGGTCAATCCGGCAGCCACCACCACCAGTGCGCGCACGCGTGACGTTCTCATCCACGCGCTCGCGAGCGAGATGAAGCTGGAGGCCGTCACCACCGAGTACCGCGGCCACGCCCGCGACCTCGGCCGCCGGGCCGCGGACTCCGCCGACATCGACATGGTCGTCGCCCTGGGTGGCGACGGCACGGTGAACGAGGTCGTGAACGGGCTGCTGCACGACGGGCCGGACCCGGACCGGCTCCCCGGTCTCGCGGTGGTGCCCGGCGGGTCCACCAATGTCTTCGCCCGCGCGCTGGGTCTACCCAACGACGCCGTCGAGGCGACCGGCGCGCTGCTCGACGCGCTTCGTGAGCGCCGGGCACGCACAGTGAGCCTCGGGCTCGCCTCCGGAACCCCGGGGACGGACGACGAGGGGGTGCCGGCCCGCTGGTTCACCTTCTGCGCCGGCTTCGGATTCGACGCCAGTGTCATCGGGCGAGTCGAACAGCAGCGGGAGCGCGGGAAGCGTTCGACCCACGCGCTGTACTTGCGCCAGGTGGTCCGCCAGTTCCTGGGGGAGTCGAACCGGCGGCACGGCACGATCACCCTGGACCGCCCCGGACACGACCCGGTCGAGGGTCTGGTCCTGTCGATAATCTGCAACACCTCCCCCTGGACCTACCTGGGCAATCGCCCGGTGTACGCGTCCCCGGAGGCATCCTTCGAGACCGCCCTGGACGTCCTCGGACTGAGCCGGCTCTCGACCCCGGCGGTGGCCCGGTACGCCACCCAGCTGCTCACTTCGTCCCCCGAGCGGGGCCCCCACGGCAAGCACGCCCTGTCTCTGCACGACCTGACCGACTTCACCTTGCATTCGAAGGTTCCGCTCCCTCTACAGATGGACGGAGACCACCTGGGACTGCGTACGAGCGTGACGTTCACAGGCGTTCGCCGTGCACTGCGTGTGATTGTGTGAGTGGAAGGGCCCAAAGTCCTTTCACTCGAACGTTTAGGCTGTCATCCACCCCTTAGAAGTACGGCTGTGACCTAGTCGACACCGAGGAATCAAAAAAAACTTTCCGGAAGGGGTTGTATCCGCTGCCGAGGTTTGCGAGTCTCTTCTTGGCGATCGGGACGGCCCGCAAGACCGGCCTCCACTGAGAGCCAGAACCCCTCCTCAGTCCAAGGACCACACCAGTTCATCTGGCAGTCGGCCCTTCACTTACGGGGGGATTCGTGAAAGCGTTCACATTCACAAGCAACCAGCTTGTAACACCCTAGAGAGGTAGCAGCCATGGACTGGCGTCACAACGCCGTTTGTCGTGAGGAAGACCCCGAGCTGTTCTTCCCCATCGGCAACACCGGTCCTGCGCTGCTGCAGATCGAGGAAGCCAAGGCCGTCTGCCGCCGCTGCCCCGTCATGGAGCAGTGCCTGCAGTGGGCGCTCGAGTCCGGCCAGGACTCCGGCGTCTGGGGTGGCCTCAGCGAGGACGAGCGCCGCGCGATGAAGCGCCGTGCCGCTCGCAACCGGGCGCGCAACGCCAGCGCCTGAGCACCCTGAAAGCCTGAGGCAAGCGGCGCGTACATCGCGTACGCAATCACCGCCCACGAGCCGCAGCGCGCAGCAGTAACCCACAGCATTCGAGCCCCGGACCGATCTCTTCGGTCCGGGGCTCGCTGCCGTGTTCACACCTTCCGGCCCCGCGCGCCGGCCTACTTCTGCGGCTGTACGGGGATGTCGAGCACGACCTTGGTCCCGCGCTCCGCACCCGGCTGCATGTCGAACGTGCCGCCCAACTCCCCCTCGACCAGGGTCCGCACGATCTGCAGGCCGAGGTTGCCGGCGCGCTGCGGGTCGAAGCCCTCGGGCAGACCGCGGCCGTCGTCCCGGACGGTGATCAGCAGTCGGGCGTCGGCGCGGGGTTCGCCGCGGACGGCCGTGACCTCGACCGTGCCCTGCTCCCCCTGCGCGAAGGCGTGCTCCAGGGCGTTCTGCAGCACTTCGGTGAGAACCATGGACAGCGGGGTGGCCACCTCGGCGTCGAGGATGCCGAAGCGGCCGTTGCGCCGGCAGGTCACCTTGCCCGGCGAGATCTCGGCGACCATCGCGATCACCCGGTCGGCGATCTCGTCGAACTCCACCCGCTCGTCCAGGTTCTGGGAGAGCGTCTCGTGCACGATGGCGATCGAACCGACCCTGCGCACGGCCTCGTTGAGGGCCTCGCGCCCACGGTCGGAGTCCATCCGGCGCGCCTGGAGGCGCAGCAGCGCGGCCACCGTCTGGAGGTTGTTCTTCACCCGGTGGTGGATCTCCCGGATGGTCGCGTCCTTGGTGATCAACTCGCGCTCGCGGCGTCGCAGTTCGGTGACGTCCCGGAGCAGCACGAGCGAACCGATGCGGGTGCCCTTGGGCTTGAGCGGAATCGCCCGCAGCTGGATCACACCGCCGTTGCCCTCGACCTCGGCCTCGCGGGGGGCGTAGCCGGAGGCCAGTTTGACCAGGGCCTCGTCGACGGGGCCACGGGAGGGGGCGAGTTCGGCGGTGATCTGGCCGAGGTGCTGACCGACGAGGTCGGCGGCGAGGCCGAGCCGGTGGTACGCGGAGAGGGCGTTGGGCGAGGCGTACTGGACGATGCCGTCCGCGTCGAGCCTGATCAGGCCGTCGCCGGCGCGCGGTGAGGCGTCCATGTCGACCGCTTCGCCGGGGAAGGGGAAGCTGCCGGCGGCGATCATCTGGGCCAGGTCCGAGGCGGACTGGAGGTACGTGAGCTCCAGCCGGGACGGGGTCCGCACGGTGAGCAGATTGGTGTTGCGGGCGATGACGCCGAGGACGCGGCCCTCGCGGCGTACGGGGATGGACTCGACCCGTACCGGGACCTCCTCGCGCCACTCGGGGTCGCCCTCGCGCACGATCCGGCCCTCGTCGAGGGCGGCGTCCAGGAGCGGGCGGCGGCCGCGCGGGACGAGGTGGCCGACCATGTCGTCCTGGTAGGAGGTGGGACCGGTGTTGGGCCGCATCTGGGCCACGGAGACGTACCGCGTGCCGTCGAGGGTGGGAACCCAGAGCACGAGGTCCGCGAAGGAGAGGTCGGAGAGCAGCTGCCACTCCGAGACCAGCAGGTGGAGCCACTCGAGGTCGGACTCACTCAGAGCGGTGTGCTGGCGGACGAGGTCGTTCATGGAGGGCACAGGTGCGAGCGTACCTGCGGAATTGAGACACGATGAACCTGGATCTCCCGGCGTTCGTGTTGGAGGATGGGCCGGGAAACACCGTGTGCATGTGGATGGACAGACGAGAATGGTCTAGTCCACAATGACGGTGCACCAGTTTCCATGAAGACCTCCGCCCTCCCCGCACAGGAGGGTGGAACGAGGTACCCGGCGCTCTCTGCCCTGACTGCGCCGAGACCTCCCACACGGCCGAGGGACCGCACACCCCCGGCCGGGCAACTCCGGGCTGCGGTGCCGGACGGGTTGAGGGTCCCGTCGGGCGCCGTAGCCCGCGGGTGTTTCCGGGGCCGTCGCCCTCGGTTCAGTTCTGCGCCGGCGCCGGCCACGCCAGCATCGCCGCCGCTGCCACGGCCTCCAGCTCCGTCCTGGTCGCACCGTCCCTGGACTGCTGGGACATACCCTGGATGACGGCTCCGTACAGCCGTGCCAGCGTGCCCGCGTCGGTGTCCGCCGGGAGCTCGCCCGCGTCGACGCCCTGCCGGATCCGGGCCTCGAACGACGCCAGATTGCTGTTGCGCCGCTCGCGCAGCGCCTCCTCGACCTCCGGGGTCGAGCAGTTGATCGCCGCGGAGATCATCAGGCAGCCGCGCGGATGGGACGGGTCGGTGAAGACGTCCGCCGCCTCCACGAGCATCCGGCCGAACGCACCGCGCGCCGTCGGCTCCTCCTCGAACGCCAGGCCGCCGTACGCGCCGTAACTGACGGCGTACGCCTGCACGACCTCCTCGAACAGCGCCTTCTTGTCGCCGAAGGCCGCGTAGAGGCTGGGCGCGCTGATACCCATGGCGCGCGTGAGGTCGGAGACGGACGTGGTCTCGTACCCGTGCTCCCAGAACGCCATCGTGGCCTGCTCCAGCGCCGTGAGGCGGTCGAAGGAGCGGGGGCGGCCGCGCTGCTTGGTCGTCATGGGACAGATTCTATAGCGGCCGTTACGAAACGATGCTACGGTTCTTTGTGTAACGACCGCTATGGAAATAAGGGGGGCGTCCGATGGGTGCGCTCAAGGGGAAGACGGCACTGGTCACGGGCGGTAGCCGGGGCATCGGGCGGGGTATCGCGGAGCGGCTCGGGCGGGACGGCGCGCGGGTGGCGGTGCACTACGGAGCCAACGAGACGGCGGCGAAGGAGACGGTCGCGGCGATCGAGGCGGCCGGCAGCGAGGCGTTCGCGATCGGTCAGGAGCTGGGACCGCCGGGGGACGCGGCGGCGCTGTGGGAGCGGTTCGACGCCCACGAGGACGGGCTCGACATCCTCGTCAACAATGCGGGGATCGGGGCCTCGCGGCCGTTCGCGACGATCGACGAGGCGGAGTACGACCGGCTCTTCGCGGTGAACACGAAGGCCCCGTTCTTCCTGGCGCAGCAGGGTGCCGAGCGGCTGCGCGACGGGGGCCGGATCATCAACATCTCCACCGGGCTGAGCCACGCCGCGATGATGCCGGAACTGATCGCGTACGCGATGTCCAAGAGCGCCCTGGACACCTTCACGCGCTATCTCTCCAAGGTGCTGGGCGCGCGGGGCATCACGGTGAACGCGGTGGCGCCGGGGATCGTGGACACGGACGTCAACGCGGACTGGCTGCGGGGGAACGAAGAGGCGTGGGCGGGCGCGGCGGCGCTGTCCGCCCTCGGGAAGGTCGGCACACCCGCGGACATAGCCGACGTGGTGGCCTTCCTGGCCTCGCACGACGGGCGCTGGGTGACAGGTCAGTGGATCGACGCCACGGGAGGCTCGATCGCCTGACCGGGGGCCGGGCTCCGGTGGCTGCTCGGGCCCCGCCGTTCGACGATGGGGAGGGTCCCGTCCGTCGACTGGAAGGGCCTGAGCGGATGGCCTCGGCTCTGCTAGATTGAACTTTGATTGGTCTATACCACCAGGCCCCTCACCAGCCCCTCACCAGATCGGCAGGCAAAGCGTGGAAGTTGTCATCGTCCCGGACGCCACGGCAGGCGGAGAGCTCATCGCGGACGGCATCGCCGGTCTTCTGCGTCGCAAGCCCGACGCCGTGCTCGGCGTCGCCACGGGTTCGACTCCGCTGCCCATCTACGAGGCCCTGATCGCCCAGGTCAAGGCCGGTTCCGTGGACGCCTCGCGCGCCCGGATCGCTCAGCTGGACGAGTACGTCGGACTGCCCACCGGGCACCCGGAGTCGTACCGCTCCACCGTGCTGCGCCAGGTCGTGGAGCCGCTCGGGCTCTCCCCGGAGGCCTTCATGGGGCCCGACGGCGCGGCGGAGGACGTCCAGGCGGCCTGCGAGGCCTACGACCAGGCGCTGCGCGACGCCGGCGGTGTGGACCTGCAGATCCTCGGCATCGGGACCGACGGGCACATCGGCTTCAACGAGCCGTGCTCCTCGCTCGCCTCCCGGACGCGGATCAAGACGCTCACCGAGCAGACCCGGGTCGACAACGCGCGCTTCTTCGACAACGACATCGAGCAGGTGCCGCACCACGTCATCACCCAGGGCATCGGCACCATCCTGGAGGCCCGCCACCTGGTCCTCCTGGCCACCGGCGAAGGCAAGGCCGACGCCGTGGCCCAGACCGTCGAGGGCCCGGTCGCCGCACTCGTGCCGGCCTCCGCGCTGCAGCTGCACCCGCACGCCACGGTCGTCGTGGACGAGGCCGCAGCGTCCAAGCTGAAGCTCGCGGACTACTTCCGCCACACGTTCGCCAACAAGCCCTCCTGGCAGGGCATCTAGGGCTTCGCCCGCACGACGAGGGGCCCGGCACCTGGTTCAGGTGCCGGGCCCCTCTCGTACCCGTCTCAGAGTCCGGCGATGGCCTCCGCCGCCGCCCGGCCGCAGACCCTGGCCGCGCCGTGCGTGGCGATGTGGAGGGCGCCGCGGGGCTCCGCCTCGTTCAGGCCCATCTCCACCACGACCGTGTCCGGCCGGACCGCGAGGAGGGCGTCCAGGGCCTCGGTCATCCACGGATGCCGATGGGCGTCCCGTACGACCGCGACGATCCGTCGCTCCCCCGCGGCGGCGAGGACCGCGTCCACCGCGGGCCGGTCGTAGGCGCCCGTCTCGGTGCCGGGCAGCAACCGCTCCAGCTCCGCCGCGACACCCCACGGTGTCTCGTCACCGACCGCGATGTTGGCGACCGGAGTGAAGGCGGCGACATAGGGAGCGCGGGTGACCGGGGTGTACGGCCGCTCCCCCGTCGTCCTCACGGCCCGGCGGGCGGCGACCAGTCCGATCTCGGTGCCGGGCGCGGTCCCCTCCTGCACTGCCGCGCCCGGCCCCGATACAGCCCCCCTGGCCCGGTGCGCCTGGGTCCAGGCCGCCAGGGCGCGTACACGCGCCGCGGCGTCGGCCAGCCGCTCCTCGGGCAGTTCACCGGTCCGTACCGCGTCGACCAGCGCGTCGCGCAGTCGCAGTACGGTGTCCTCGTCGGCCAGCCCGCCGCCGACGCAGATGGCGTCGGCGCCCGCGGCGATCGCGAGGACGGATCCACGCTCGATGCCGTACGTCGACGCGATGGCCTGCATCTCCATGCCATCGGTGACGATCAGCCCGTCGAAGCCCAGCTCCTTGCGCAGCAGACCGGTCAGGATCTGCGGGCTCAAGGTCGCCGGACGGTCCGGGTCGAGCGCGGAGAGCAGGATATGCGCGCTCATCACCGCTTTGGTACCCGCCGCGATCGCGGCGCGGAAAGGTACCAGCTCACGGGCGTGCAGTGTGTCCAGATCCACATCGATCCGGGGCATCGCGTGGTGGGAGTCCACGTTGGTGTCGCCATGCCCGGGGAAGTGCTTGGTGCAGGCGGCGACGCCGACGGCCTGGAGACCCTCGACGTACGCGACGGTGTGCCGGGCGACCAGTTCGGGGCCGGGGCCGAAGGACCGGACGCCGATGACCGGGTTGTCGGCGTTGGAGTTCACGTCGGCCGAGGGCGCCCAGTTGAGGTCGACCCCGCACGCGGCGAGCCGGCGGCCGAGCTCCTCGGCCACGGCGCGGGTGAGGTCCACGTCGTCGACGGAGCCCAGCGCGTAGTTGCCGGGGAAGGAGGAGCCGTTCCGCACCTCCAGGCGGGTGACGTCGCCGCCCTCCTCGTCGATGGCGACGAGGACGTCGTCACGCTCGGCCCGCAGCTGCGCGGTGAGCCGGGCGAGCTGATCGGGGGAGGCGATGTTCCGGCCGAACAGGCCGACGGAGGAGAGCCCCTCGCCGATCCTGCGGAGCAGCCAGTCGGGCGCCGTGGTGCCCACGAAGCCGGGCTGGAGGACGGTGAGCGCGTCGCGGGTCAGGGTGTCCGAGGCGCGTACGAGTGTGGTCATGGGGCGGCGTTATCCCTTCACCGCGCCGGCCGTCAGGCCGGCGGCCATCTTGCGCTGGACGAGGAGGAAGAGGATCACGATGGGGACGGCCATCATGGTGGAGCCCGCCATCATCGGGGCGTACTCCGTGCCGTTCTTCGTGATGAAGTTGGAGAGCCAGACGGTGGCCGTCTGGTTCTGCTGGCTCATCAGCATCAGCGCGTACAGGTACTCGTTCCACGCCTGGATGAAGCCGTAGACGGAGGTGGCGACCATGCCCGGGGCGAGCAGCGGGAAGACGACCCGGATGAAGGCGCCGGTGCGGGTGCAGCCGTCGACCTGGGCCGCCTCCTCCAGCTCCTTGGGGATGTTGACGATGAAGCCGCGCAGCGTCCACACCGTGAAGGGGAGGATGAAGGTCAGGTAGGTGATGATCAGGCCGGTGAGCCGGTCGTACTGGCCGAGGTCGTTGAGCATGAGGAAGACCGGGATGATCATCGCGACCAGCGGGACCATCTGGACCGCCAGGATGCCGACGATCACGATCTTGCGGCCGCGGAAGGCGAACCGGGAGATGGCCAGGGCGGCCAGCATGCCGACGACGATGCCGATCAGGACGACGGCGGAGGAGACGATGAGGCTGCGTCCGACGGGTCCCCAGAAGTCCGCGATCTCCAGCGCGCGCTTGAAGTTCTCGAGCGTGAAGGTCGAGGGGAAGAAGTGCGGGTCGGGGTCGATGGCGTCCTTGGCCGGCTTGAACGCCGTGTTCAGCATCCAGTAGACCGGGAAGCCGATCGTCGCGACGACGAAGAGCCCGATGAGGTTCCAGCCGAGCTTGGACTTGCGGCGGCGGGTGACGGCGGGGGCCGCGGTGGTCGTGGTCACTCCACCTCTCCGATCTTGAGCATCTGACGCATGTACACGGCGACCACTCCGAGCAGCAGGACGACCGTGACAAGCGCGATCGCGGAGCCGGTGCCGTAGTCGTTGACGACGAACGCCTTGTCGAACGAGTACGTGGTGAGCAGCTGGAACTCGGCCTCGGGGTGGCCGTTGCGCATCACGTAGACCTGCGGGAAGACACCCATGTCCCAGATCACCGAGAGGGTCGTCAGCATGACGATGATCGGCTTGAGGATGGGCAGGGTGACGAAGCGGAAGACGCCCCAGGCTCCGGCGCCGTCGAGGCGGGCGGCCTCTTCGAGCTCCTTGGGGACCTGGGTGAGGCCGGCGCTCAGGGTGATCACGACGAAGGGCACGGCGCCCCAGACGACGAGCAGCATGATCACGGCGAGGCCCTGCGGCCCGCTGGCGAACCAGTTGTGGCCGATCATGTCGACGCCCGGAAGCCTGCTCAGCAGCCAGTTGAGCACGCCGTAGTCGGCGTCGAAGAGCCACTTGAAGATGGCGGTGGCGACGATGATGGGCATGCCCCAGCTCGCCACGAGCACGATGTTGATGAGGGCCTTGACCCAGCCGGAGACCTTCTGCAGCAGCAGCGCGATCATCATGCCGAGGACCATGGTGAGGACGACCGCGCCGACCGTGAAGATCACGGTGCGCAGGACGACGGTCCAGAACTCGCTGTCGGCGAGGATCTTGGCGAAGTTGGAGAATCCGGCCGACTCCGCCTCCTGGAAGCCCCAGAGCTGCGGCTGTCCGAAGTGCTGGAAGGAGAGGGTGACCAGGCGCACGATCGGATAGCCGAGCACCAGGAGCAGAACGAGCAGGCATGGCGCGAGCAGGAGCCAGGGGACTCCGCCTCCGCCGTTGGTGGGCTTCTTCCCCGGCTTCGGGGCACCGGCCCCCGGGCCGGATGGTGGCGATTGCCGCACCGGCGGCACCTTCGCGGTGGTTGTGTCTGCGGCACTCATCCCGTGCTCCTCAGCGATCCCTCTCGTGGTACGGGAAGCAGGGCCCCGTCGTCGTGACCGACGGGGCCCTGCTCATAGGTCACTTGGTGTTGATGACCTTGTCGATCGCGGCGTCCGCGTCCTTGGCGGCGGCCTCGACCGACTTCTTGCCGTTCGCGATGTCGATCAGCATCGTCTTGAGGATCTGGGCCTTCTCGACCTGACCCCAGCCCGGAGCGGTCGGGACGAACCAGCTGGACTCGGCGGCCGTGGCGGCGACCGTGGTGGCCGGGTCGTTCTTCAGCGGGGCGAGGTCCGCCTTGTTGTTGGGCAGGTTGCCCTTGGCGACGAGGCCCTTCTGGCCCTCGGCGCCGGTGAAGGCGTTGATCCACTCGGCCGCGACGCCCTGCGCCTTGGACTTGACCGGGATGGCCAGGTCGGAGCCGCCGAGGAAGACCGGGAGGTTCTTGCCGGACGGGCCGGGCATCACGAAGTTCTCGAGCTTGTCGGCCAGTCCGCCGACCTTGTCGGTCTTCGGGTCGGCCGCGGTGGCGCCCTCCCAGCCGGCGGCGAACATCGCGGCGGCGTTGCCCTGGCCGAAGACGACCGGGCGGTCGGCCTCGTCCTTGGTCTTGTCGCCGTGCATGTACTTGTCGAGGATGGTCTTGTACTCGTTGAGGCCCTTGAGGGACTCCGTCGAGGACAGGTTCGACTTCCAGGTCTCGCCGTCCTGCTTGGCGATGGAGCCGCCGGCCTCGAAGACGAAGGACATCGCGGCGTACCAGTCGGGCGACGGCTGGTACCAGGCGCTGAACTTGTCGCCCTTCTTCTTCTGGATGGCGTCGAGCGCGGCGGTCAGCTCGGCCCAGGTCTTCGGGGCGGCCTTGACGCCGACCTCGGCGGCGATGTCCTTGCGCCAGGTGCCCACGCGGCCACCGGCGTAGTAGGGGACGCCGTAGGTCTTGCCGTTGTAGGTGACCGAGTCCTTGAGGGCGTCGAGCCACTTGTCCGAGTTCTCGAACTTCGACGCGTCGACCTCGGCGAAGGCGCCCTTGGCCATGTAGCTGATCATCTCGGAGTTGCCCATCTCGACAACGTCCGGGGCCTTGTCCGTGGCGAGCACCGCGTCGAGCTTGGTGTTCTTGTCCGGCCAGCCGTAGTACTCGTGCTTGATCTTGATGCCCGGGTGCTTCTTGGTGACCGCGTCGTCGGCGGCCTTGACCAGCTCGGGCCAGTTGTTCTGGGCGTCGACCGTCAGCCAGACGGTCAGCTCCTTGGCGTCTCCGCCGGCGTTGTCCCCGCTCTTGTCAGTACCGCCACACGCCGCGACGCCGACCATGATGCCCGCGACGCCGATCGCCGCGATGAGCTTGCGCTTCACGCCACCCTCCTCAGGGATGCCTGCAACCCCCCCACCGCGCGAAGACATACGTCGAGTAGTGCTCGTGGGGCTGGGACCTGGCCTTTAATGGTTTAGACCAGTACCCGGAGCTTGGCCTAGACCTTTAGGGGTGTCAAGGGTGTATAAGAAGGGCAGTCGCGTCCGTTATCGGACCGACACCTGAGGGAGGGCGACGACCCGTGACCGGTCCGTGCCACCATGTGAGCCGCGACAGACGGAGGAGCCGGTGACGGCAGCAGCACAGGAGTCGGGAAGGCAGGCCATGGCCACGGACGCGGGCAGTACGGAGAAAGACAGCGGGGTCACCACCCGCACCGCGCGCGTACCCAAGTACTACCGACTGAAGCGGCACTTGCTCGACATGACGGAGACCCTGCCGCCCGGCACACCGGTCCCGCCGGAGCGCACTCTCGCCGCCGAGTTCGACACCTCGCGCACCACCGTGCGCCAGGCCCTGCAGGAGCTGGTCGTCGAGGGCCGGCTGGAACGCATCCAGGGCAAGGGCACCTTCGTGGCCAAGCCCAAGGTCTCGCAGGCGCTCCAGCTCACCTCGTACACCGAGGACATGCGCGCCCAGGGCCTGGAGCCCACCTCGCAGCTGCTCGACATCGGGTACGTCACCGCCGACGACACCCTCGCCGGGCTGCTCGACATCTCGCCGGGCGGACGCGTGCTGCGGATCGAGCGGCTGCGCCTCGCGAGCGGCGAGCCGATGGCGATCGAGACCACACACCTGTCGGCCAAGCGCTTCCCGGCGCTGCGGCGGTCGCTGGTGAAGTACACCTCGCTCTACACGGCACTCGCCGAGGTGTACGACGTCCATCTGGCCGAGGCCGAGGAGACCATCGAGACCTCCCTCGCCACCCCGCGCGAGGCCGGTCTGCTCGGTACGGACGTGGGCCTGCCGATGCTGATGCTCTCCCGCCACTCGCTGGACGCGCAGGGCGAGCCGGTCGAGTGGGTGCGGTCGGTCTACCGCGGCGACCGGTACAAGTTCGTGGCCAGGCTTCAGCGACCCAACGGCTGAGCGGAACACGCCACTTCGGCGTGAACCGATGCCCCGGCACATCCGTGAGGAGTGTCGGGGCATTGTCGTCTCCACTGAGCCGCACAGATCGACACCCGTCCGTTATTCGGACGGGGGTTCCATGGAGCGAAACAGTCCCCTAGATTTCACGCGCATTACGCAGGTGATCCATGCGATCCATGGTGTTCAGCGAGGGGACGGAGTCGCCGTATGTCTGAAGTGACACAAGGGAAACAACCGGTCGTCACACCGGTCCGTGTGGTGGTCGCGCTCTGTCTGATCGCGCCATTCGTGGCGATGCTCTGGGTGAGCTCGTACGCGAAGGTCGAACCGACCTTCGCCGGCATCCCGTTCTTCTACTGGTACCAGATGGCCTGGGTCGTCATCTCGACCGTGCTGACCATGATCGCTTACAAGCTGTGGCAGCGTGACCAGCGCGCCCGCAAGGAAGGTGCGTCGAAGTGAAGGACGGCGTGAACGGCGTCGCACTCGCCGTCTTCATCTTCTTCTTCCTGGCCGTCACGGTCATGGGATTCCTCGCCTCGCGCTGGCGCAGAGCCGAGAACGAGAACAGCCTCGACGAATGGGGTCTGGGCGGCCGCTCGTTCGGCACCTGGGTGACCTGGTTCCTGCTCGGCGGCGACCTCTACACCGCGTACACCTTCGTCGCCGTCCCTGCGGCCATCTACGCGGCGGGCGCGGCCGGCTTCTTCGCCGTCCCGTACACGATCCTCGTGTACCCGCTGATCTTCACCTTCCTGCCCCGCCTCTGGTCGGTGTCGCACAAGCACGGCTATGTCACCACCTCCGACTTCGTCCGCGGCCGCTTCGGCTCCAAAGGCCTGTCGCTCGCGGTCGCCGTCACCGGCATCCTCGCGACGATGCCGTACATCGCGCTCCAGCTGGTCGGCATCCAGGCCGTCCTGGACGTGATGGGCGTGGGCGGCGGCGAGAACACGCACTGGTTCATCAAGGACCTGCCGCTGCTCATCGCCTTCGGTGTCCTCGCGGCGTACACCTACTCCTCGGGTCTGCGCGCTCCGGCGCTCATCGCCTTCGTCAAGGACACGCTGATCTACATCGTCATCGCGGTGGCGATCATCTACATCCCGATCAAGCTGGGCGGCTTCGACGAGATCTTCGCCAAGGCCGGCGAGGCGTACGCGACGATCAACCCCGCCACCGAGAAGCCGCGCGGTGCGCTGGTGCCGGGCGAGATGGGCCAGTGGGGCTACGCGACGCTCGCGCTCGGCTCCGCGCTCGCGCTCTTCATGTACCCGCACTCGATCACGGCGACGCTCTCCTCGCGCAGCCGTGACGTGATCCGCCGCAACACCACGATCCTGCCGCTGTACTCGCTGATGCTGGGCCTGCTGGCGCTGCTCGGCTTCATGGCGATCGCCGCCGGCGTGAAGGTGACCAACGGTCAGCTCGCGATCCCGCAGCTGTTCGAGAACATGTTCCCCGACTGGTTCGCCGGCGTGGCCTTCGCCGCCATCGGCATCGGCGCGCTGGTGCCGGCCGCGATCATGTCGATCGCCGCCGCCAACCTCTTCACCCGCAACATCTACAAGGACTTCCTGAAGCCGGACGCCACGCCGGAGCAGGAGACCAAGGTGTCCAAGCTGGTGTCGCTCCTGGTGAAGGTCGGCGCGCTCGCCTTCGTCCTCACCATGGACAAGACGGTGGCGATCAACTTCCAGCTGCTCGGTGGCATCTGGATCCTGCAGACCCTCCCGGCGCTGGTCGGCGGTCTGTTCACCCGCTGGTTCCACCGCTGGGCGCTGCTCGCCGGCTGGGCCGTCGGCATGGTCTACGGCACGGCGGCGGCGTACGGCGTGGCCAGCCCGACCCAGAAGCACTTCGGCGGCTCGTCCGCCGAGATCCCGGGCATCGGCGAGATCGGCTACATCGGCCTCACCGCCTTCGTGATCAACGTGATCGTCACCGTCGTCCTCACCTTCGTCCTGAAGGCCGTCAAAGCCCCCGAGGGCGTCGACGAGACGTCTCCGTCGGACTACACGGCGGACGCGGGCGACTCGGGCGTGAAGCCGCTGCCCAAGGTCGGCGCCGGTCACTGACCGTTCCGGTCCGCGCGAGGGCCCGGGGTCTCCGAGAGGAGACCCCGGGCCCTTCGCCGTGTCCCCGAGGCAGACTTCACCCCATGGACTTCACCATCAGGGCGGTACGGCCCGAGGAGTACGAGGCCCTCGGCGAGGTCACCGCGCGCGCCTTTCTCGACGACGGACACCTCGACTTCGGCGAGGACGACTCCTATCTGCATGTGCTGCGGGACGTGGCCAGGCGGGACGCCGAGGCGGAGGTACTGGTGGCGGTGGACCGCGCCGGGACGGTGCTCGGCGGCGTGACCTTCGCCATGGGCGGCGGGGAGTGGGCCGACATCGCGGGCGAGGGCGAGGCCGAGTTCCGGATGCTCGCCGTGGCGAAGGGCGCGCGGGGCCGGGGTGTCGGCGAGGCGCTCGTACGGTTCTGTGTGGAGCGGGCCAGGGAGACCCCGGGATGCCGGCGACTGGTGCTCTCCACCCAGTCGACCATGGCCTCCGCGCACCGGATCTACGAGCGGATGGGCTTCGTCCGTACCCCAGAACGGGACTGGAAACCGCTCGCCGACATGGATCCCCTGTACACGTACGGCCTGGAGCTCTGAGCCGCCAACGACACAACATGTGGGGGGTGCTTCGAGGAGCGCCCCCCACATGTATGCTCATGCTCGCTGTCCTCGCAGGGGAATCCGGTGCAAATCCGGAACTGTCCCGCAACGGTGTGGTTTCTGTGTGCTTGCACGCCGGCCGAGTCCGAAGACCTGCGGACAGCGCGCCCGGTCCTTCCGTTCCGGGTGCACAGACGTCCGGGCCTCGCGGAGTGGGCCGCGGCGCGGCGCTGCCCTGCGTACGGGCGCGCCGCCGCCCGCCTTCCCCCGCCGGCCCCGAGCCGAGCGAGGGAGAGCCCCCACGTGACCATCGCGCCCGCCGATCCGGCCGCAGCGATCGAGAGCGACGGACCCGGGACCGTACTTCTGCGGACCCTGACCGACCTCACCGCCGATCTCCCCGACACCGACCCCGGCAAGGTCGCCGCCGCCGCGCTGCGTGGCCGCAACGCCGGTTCGGACGAGGCCGAGCTGCGCGAGCTGGCCACGGAGGCGGCCGCCGGTCTGATCGCCGAGGACCCCGCGTACTCCCGGCTCGCCGCCCGGCTCCTGACCATCACCATCGCCGACGAGGCGGCCGGACAGGGCGCGTACTCCTTCTCCGCCTCGGTCGCCGTCGGTCACCACGAGGGCCTGATCGCCGACCGCACCGCCGAGTTCGTCCGGCTGCACGCCGAGCGGCTCGACACGCTCATCGACGCGGACGCCGACGACCGCTTCGGCTACTTCGGTCTGCGCACCCTCTTCTCCCGCTACCTGCTGCGCCACCCGATCACCCGCAAGGTGATCGAGACCCCGCAGCACTTCATGCTGCGCGTCGCCTGCGGCCTGGCCGAGGACGACTCCACCCGCGCGCTGGACGAGGTCGCGGCGCTGTACGGGATGATGAGCCGGCTCGACTACCTGCCCTCCTCCCCCACGCTCTTCAACTCCGGCACCCGCCACCCGCAGATGTCCTCCTGCTATCTGCTGGACTCCCCGCTGGACGAGCTGGACTCGATCTACGACCGCTACCACCAGGTCGCGCGTCTGTCGAAGCACGCCGGCGGCATCGGGCTCTCGTACTCCCGCATCCGCGCCCGCGGTTCGCTGATCCGCGGCACCAACGGGCACTCCAACGGCATCGTGCCGTTCCTGAAGACGCTCGACGCCTCCGTCGCCGCCGTGAACCAGGGCGGCCGGCGCAAGGGCGCGGCCGCGGTCTACCTGGAGACCTGGCACGCGGACATCGAGGAGTTCCTGGAGCTGCGCGACAACACCGGTGAGGACGCCCGGCGTACGCACAACCTGAACCTCGCGCACTGGATCCCGGACGAGTTCATGCGCCGGGTCAACGCGGACGCCGACTGGTCGCTGTTCTCCCCGGCCGACGTGCCCGAGCTGGTCGACCTGTGGGGCGAGGAGTTCGACGCCGCGTACCGGGCCGCCGAGGCGAAGGGCCTGGCCCGCAAGACCATGCCGGCCCGTGACCTGTACGGCCGGATGATGCGGACCCTGGCCCAGACCGGCAACGGCTGGATGACGTTCAAGGACGCCTCGAACCGTACGGCCAACCAGACGGCCGAGCCGGGCCACACGGTCCACTCCTCCAACCTCTGCACGGAGATCCTGGAGGTCACGGACGACGGGGAGACGGCCGTCTGCAACCTGGGCTCGGTCAACCTCGGCGCCTTCGTCCTGAACGGCTCCATCGACTGGGAGCGGCTCGACGCGACCGTCCGTACGGCCGTCACGTTCCTCGACCGGGTCGTGGACATCAACTTCTACCCGACCGAGCAGGCCGGCAACTCCAACGCCCGCTGGCGCCCGGTGGGCCTGGGCGCGATGGGTCTCCAGGACGTCTTCTTCCAGCTGAAGCTGCCGTTCGACTCCCCCGAGGCACGCGCGCTGTCCACCCGTATCGCCGAGCGGATCATGCTCGCCGCGTACGAGGCGTCCGCCGACCTCGCCGAGCGCAACGGGCCGCTGCCGGCCTGGGACAAGACCCGCACGGCGCGCGGTGTGCTGCACCCCGACCACTACGACGTCGAGCTCAACTGGCCCGAGCGCTGGGCCGCGCTGCGCGAGCGGATCGCCGCCGTCGGGATGCGCAACAGCCTCCTCCTCGCCATCGCGCCGACAGCGACCATCGCCTCGATCGCGGGCGTGTACGAGTGCATCGAGCCGCAGGTCTCCAACCTGTTCAAGCGCGAGACGCTCTCCGGCGAGTTCCTCCAGGTCAACTCGTACCTGGTCGACGAGCTGAAGAAGCTCGGCGTGTGGGACGCGCAGACCCGTGAGGCGCTGCGCGAGTCCAACGGCTCGGTGGCAGGCTTCACCTGGGTCCCGGCCGAGGTCCGCGAGCTGTACCGCACGGCGTGGGAGATCCCGCAGCGCGGCCTGATCGACATGGCGGCGGCCCGTACGCCGTTCCTGGACCAGTCGCAGTCCCTGAACCTGTTCCTGGAGACGCCGACGATCGGCAAGCTGTCGTCGATGTACGCGTACGCCTGGAAGCAGGGCCTGAAGACGACGTACTACCTGCGCTCCCGCCCGGCGACGCGGATCGCCCGCGCGGCCCAGGCCGCGACGCCCACCGCCGCCACCATCCCCGTCCAGCAGGTCGCCGACCCCGACGCCGTCGCCTGCTCCCTTGAGAACCCCGAGTCCTGCGAGGCCTGCCAGTAATGAGCTCCAACGAACAGAAGAACCTCCTCGACCCGGGCTTCGAGCTGACTCTCCGCCCCATGCGCTACCCGGACTTCTACGAGCGCTACCGGGACGCGATCAAGAACACGTGGACGGTGGAGGAGGTCGACCTCCACTCGGACGTCGCCGACCTCGCCAAGCTGACGCCGGGTGAGCAGCACATGATCGGCCGTCTGGTCGCGTTCTTCGCGACCGGTGACTCGATCGTCGCCAACAACCTCGTGCTGACGCTGTACAAGCACATCAACTCCCCCGAGGCGCGGCTGTACCTCTCGCGCCAGCTGTTCGAGGAGGCCGTGCACGTCCAGTTCTATCTGACGCTGCTCGACACCTACCTGCCCGACCCGGAGGACCGCGCCGCCGCGTTCGCCGCCGTCGAGAACATCCCCTCCATCCGCGAGAAGGCGCAGTTCTGCTTCAAGTGGATGGACTCGGTCGAGAAGATCGACCGGCTGGAGACGCAGGCCGACCGCCGTCGCTTCCTGCTGAACCTGATCTGCTTCGCCGCGTGCATCGAGGGCCTGTTCTTCTACGGCGCCTTCGCCTACGTGTACTGGTTCCGGTCCCGCGGTCTGCTGCACGGGCTCGCAACCGGCACCAACTGGGTGTTCCGCGACGAAAGTTGCCACATGGACGCCGCTTTCGCGTTCGTCGACACCGTACGGCAGGAAGAGCCCGAGCTCTTCGACGACGAGCTCGGCCGACAGATCACCGCCATGATCAAGGAAGCCGTCGAAGCGGAACTGCAGTTCGGCCGCGACCTCTGCGGTGACGGCCTCCCCGGCATGAACACCGAGTCGATGCGCGAGTACCTCCAGTGCGTCGCCGACCAGCGCCTCGTACGCCTCGGCCTCTCCCCGGTCTACGGCTCCGACAACCCCTTCTCCTTCATGGAACTCCAGGGCGTCCAGGAGCTGACGAACTTCTTCGAGCGCCGTCCGTCCGCGTACCAGGTGGCGGTCGAGGGCTCGGTGGACCTGGACGAGGACTTCTAGGTCCCGGCCGCAGATGACGAAGGGCCCCGCTCCGGGGGGAGCGGGGCCTTCGTCATGCACTCGTACGAGAGCGGGAGCGAGATCAGTCGTTCGGGACGGTCTCGTAGCGCGGGGTGCCCTCTTCCATCTGGCGCAGCGCGTCCTTGCGGTCGCGCTTGGAGAGGCGGTCGATGTACAGGTAGCCGTACAGGTGGTCCGTCTCGTGCTGGAGGCAGCGGGCGAAGTAGCCGGTGCCGCGGACCTTGATCGGGTTGCCCTGGGCGTCCTGGCCGTGGACCTCGGCGTAGTCCGGGCGGGCCAGCGAGGCGTACGCGGTCGGGACCGACAGGCAGCCCTCGTTGGAGTCGTCCAGAACGCGGCGGTCGGCAGGCAGGTCCTGGAGCACCGGGTTGACGACGACACCGGTGTGCCGCACGCCCTCGTCGTCGGGGCAGTCGTAGACGAAGACCTTGAGGTCCACACCGATCTGGTTCGCGGCCAGGCCCACGCCCTCGGCCGCCTTCTGGCTGGCGAACATGTCGTCGATCAGGGCGGCGAGCTCGTCTCCGAACTCGGTGACCTCCTTGCACTCCTTGTGGAGCACCGGGTTGCCGACGACCGTGATCGGGCGCGCCGTGCCGCGCTCGCGGTACGCGAGCTCACGCGCCTCGCAGTCCTCCGTGTCGACGACGAAACCGTCGTTGATCTGCTCGTCAGTCTCCTGCTGCGCCATTCCGCCGCACGCCTTCCTCAGAACCCCAGTCGATGGTCCCGTACAGCCTAAGGGCAGGATCCGGGCAGTTCAGCAGACCTCTTCGAGATCCCGCCACTCGCGGTTGTCGGGGCTGTCCGCCACCCAGCCGTCGAGGAGCCCGCGGACCAGGCCGACGGGCGCGGCGATCCCGCACTCCCGTTCGGGGACCCAGAGCTCGCCGGGCGAGCGGTGACCGAGGGGGCCGGGGTGTCCCGGTTCGCTGTGGTCGTGGGGGTCGAGATGCTCGCCCTCGCCCTCGGCGCTGGGCATCGTCGACTCGGAGCAGGCGCGACAGAGCAGCCGGACCGACGAGGACCAGTCCTCGGCGGCGAATCCGGCGTCCGCGGCGAGCTGCTCCAGGGCGTCGCGGTCGGCCTCGGTGGCGGCCTCCAGGAGGACCACCCAGGTGGGGACGGGCGAGGGGGCCCACAGCTCGATCTCGTCGAAGACGGGGTAGGAGGGGCCCGCGGTGGTGGTGCGCTCGCCGTTGGGCACGCCGTCGTGGAGGACGACCTCGCCCCAGCGCCGGCCGGAGGACGGCAGCGGGATGGACAGCACCTCGATACGGGCCGGGTCGAGCCTGCGGCCCCACACGACCTCGGCCTCGCCCTCGGGCGAGAGCCGGACGGCGGCGCTGCCGAGCTCCATGCCGGCGGGCTCACCGGTCCCGGAGGAGGCCCCGGGCACCTTCAGCCCGTACGCCTGCCAGGCGCGGCGGGCCAGCGGCCAGTCCTGGAGCGCGGTGGCGGCGATGCCGACATTCCACCAGTCCGGGGCGCCGGTCTCCTTGTCGAGGAGCGCGACGGCGCGCAGCCCGGCGGCCCGCGCCTGCTCCCAGTCGTGCCGGAACTTGTGCAGCAGCGCCAGGTTGAACCAGGACTCCGAGAGCCAGGGCTCCAGATCCGCCGCGCGCGTGAGCAGCGCACCCGCGTCCTCGTACCGGCCGTCGCCGATCAGCGTGAACGCGCGGTCGGTGGCCTGCCGCCACGAGGCGGAGGGCCGATGCCGTACCTTCCCGAAGATCCTCACGATTCCCGCCTGCCGGTCGCTTCACCCTCTTGTTCGCATCCAACCATGCCCGGTTGGACGCGCGCTCATTACCCATGGGTTACCCAGGAGGGACAGGGGTGACGCCGCCCCTTGCCAGGACTCTGGCGAGGGATTCCACGACCTTCGGCTGATGGTCGCGGGCCGTGGACAGGCGGAGCCTTTCGAGGGCGGCGAGCGCCCCGCCGGCGCTGTGGCCCGCGAGGTCGTCGTAGGCGTTGACGGTACGGACGATCCGGGCGGGCAGGGGTTGGTCGCGGTACGGATCGGCCTGCCGTTCCACGACGACGGCCACGGCCGCGGGGACCCCGGTCTGGCGGACGACCGCGCCGCCGAGGAGGGCGATCCGGCGCTGCTCCTCGGCCGGGAGGAGAGCCGTGGCACCCTCCGGGACGGGGTCGACGAGGGAGAGCTGCCCGATGTCGTGCATGAGCGCCGCGTACTCCAGGACGGTCAGCTCGGACCCGGAGAGCCCCAGCTCGCGCCCGACGGCGCCGCTGAGGGCGGCGACGCGGTGGGCGTGGCCGGGCGCGGTGTAGCCGGCGATCTCGGTGGCGCGGGCGAGGGAGGCGATGGTCTGCCGGTTGGTGGTGCGCACGGCCGCGTAGCGCCGGAAGGAGACCTGGGTGAGCAGCAGCGGTACGCAGAAGACGGGCAGCGCCCAGAGCCCCGCGGCGGCCACTCCGAGGGCCATCACGGTGCCGGTGGCGCAGACCGCGGAGCCGATGCCGAGGAGGGCGCGGAGCTCGTCGCGCAGGAGGGGGCCGTACGGGATGGGGGTACTTCCCGTACGCCGCAGGGCGCGACGGGGGAGGGTGCGGGCCCGGAGCATCAGGGCGGCGAGCACGGCGTCGCACAGGGAGGTGAGGACGAGCAGAAGCAGCAGGTAGAGGGCGTAGGAGGGGCCCTGGCCGAGGTAGTGGGTGAGCTCGCCCGAGTTGTAGAGCGGCTGGAAGCAGAGGGCGGCGAAGGCCACCGTGAGAATGCGCCGCTCCAGGTGGTGAAGGCCGGGGCCCTTGCCCCGGGCGATGTGCGGAACGATCCCGGCGAGCCCCGCCGCGACGACGACCGCGATGACCTGGAGCACGCCGTGGGTGGTGGTGCGGCCCCCGCTCTCGCCGAGCAGGGCGTACGCGAGGGCTCCGGCGGCGGCGATCGGCGCGGGTTCCCTGCCCCGGAGCTCGCCGAGCACGGGCGGGGCGCCCCAGCGGGCGAGCTCGCCGAGCGCGATGAGCACGCCGAAGGCGAGGGCGTGACCGGGCTCGTCGATCCCGTACCAGAGCGTGGAGGCGAGTCCGGCGACGGTGAGGACGAGCGCGGTCCCGTGGACCGCGCCGACGGTGACCGCCCCGGGCCTCATGCGCGCCGACCGGGCGGGACGTGGGCCTTCGGCGCAGAGGGGCCCGCGCGGCGGGCCTCGGCGCCGCGGGCGCGAGCGGCCGCGGACGGGACGGCGTCCGCGCGGGGCGCCCGGACGTGGGGAGGAGCGGGGGCGGGGGCGGACGGGTTGCCCGTGCCGGGGCTCCGCGCGGGATCGGGCGGGTCGCCGGCGCCGGAGATCCGCACGGGATCCGGCGGGTCGCCCGCGCCGGAGATCCTCGCCGGCGGAACGCCCGCGCCAGGGAGCGGTGGCTCGTCGGCGGTGACGGCCGTCTGCCAGCCGTGAAGGTCGAGCGCCCGGACCAGGGCCCGTACCATCCGCGGGTCGAAGTGCGTGCCCGCGCACCGCTCCAGTTCCGCCACCGCCGTCCCCACCGGCCGCGCCCTGCTGTAGCACCGGGTCGACGTCATGGCGTCGAAGGCGTCGGCGACCGCCACCACCCGGGCGAACTCCGGGATCTGGGCGCCCCTGAGCCCGTACGGGTAGCCGGTCCCGTCCATCTTCTCGTGGTGGTGCAGGATCGCCGCCCGTGCCTCGCCCAGGAAGCCGATGCCCCGGACCATCTCGTGTCCGTACTCCGGGTGCAGTTCGATGATCCGGCGCTCCTCGGGTGTCAGCGGTCCGTCCTTCGTGAGCACCCGGGTCGGTACGCCGAGCTTGCCGACGTCGTGGAGGATCCCCGCGAAGCGGAGGATCTCCAGGCGCTCCTCCGCCATGCCCAGCTCACGGGCGATCAGCACGGAGGCCCGGCCGACCCGTTCGCTGTGTCCCCGGGTGTACTTGTCCTTGATGTCGACGGCCTGGACCAGGGCGCGGATCGTCGCCTGGTGCGCGGCGCTTTCGCGGTGGTACTGGGCGAAGATCCAGCACGAGATGTACATCGGCAGCAGGACGAAGAGCGCGGCGACGGGGCCGTACGTGCTGCGCCACAGCACCGCCATCATCAGCCCGGCGAGTCCGTGCACGGCGTGCGGGGCGAGGGCGCGGACGAAGAGGCCGCGCCAGGCGGTGCCCGGGGCGAGGCCCTCGGCCGTCGTCCGGATTCCGCCGTCGAGGGCGGTCAGGACCAGGCAGAAGGTGAGCGCGGAGGCCCCGGCCGGCAGCAGGACGTACGGGAAATCGGGGGTGTGCTTCCCGTGGCCGAGGACGTCGTCGCAGCTCAGGACGGCGGCGACCAGGGACGCGGTCCAGACGGCGAGCACGAGCTGACCGGCCCGCCACAGTCGGCGTACGCCGGCCGGCCGCTGCTCGACGCGGGAGAGCAGCGCTCCGGGCAGCGCTGTCAGCGCGGCGGCGGAGGGCGGCAGGAGCAGCGCCGAGGCCAGCAGGACCGGAAAGAACGATCCGGCTCCCAAGGGCACCGAGCCGCCCAGCGCCCGGCCGAGCAGCGGGCAGCGGCCGGGCAGCTCGCACCCGGCGTAGAGGGCGGCGAGCAGCGCGACGGTGCCCCAGGGGGTCTGCGCGCCGGGGTGCAGGGCGGGCAGGACGCACCCGGCGGCGCCGAGGAGGGCGCAGCCGATGTACACCCGTGCCGCTCGCGGAATCGCCATCACGCCCATCACGCCTGTCACGCTAGCGAGTTGGACGGCGCGTGAGGGCGGTCGGCGCACGATTCGCACCATCGGGTGATACAAGCTGATGAACGCCTGAGGGCCGTCGCGATCACCTCGCGACGGCCCTCAGGCGGGATCGGCGGTCACTCCTGGGCGGTCGCCGTGATGTCCATGTCCTGCTCGGGCACCAGCTGGCCGGAGCGGATGAGGTCGATGCGGCCCATCACCTTGGCCCGCAGATCGGTGGGCACGTCGTCACTGCCGCAGCACCGCTTGACGAGCTTCTTCACCGCCTGCTCCAGGCCGTACTTCTCCAGGCACGGGGAGCACTCCTCGAAGTGCACCTCGAACTTGGTGCAGTCACTGTCGGGCATCTCATGGTCGAGGAACTCGTAGAGATGATCCAGGACCTCTGAGCAATCCGTCTCGTGCGGCTCTCCGCAGCTCATGAGCCCGAGCCTTTCAGATCGTTCGACGACTCTCCGGCGCCCGCGGGAACGAGCCCGCGATCACGGGCGTAGTCCTCGAGCATGCCGCGCAACTGGCGGCGGCCCCGGTGCAGTCGGGACATCACCGTACCGATGGGTGTACCCATGATGTCCGCGATCTCCTTGTACGCAAAGCCCTCGACATCCGCGAGATAGACGGCGATGCGGAATTCCTCGGGGATCGCCTGGAGCGCTTCCTTCACGTCGGAGTCCGGCAGGTGGTCGAGGGCCTGGGACTCCGCGGAGCGCAGACCGGTCGACATGTGCGACTCGGCGCGGGCGAGCTGCCAGTCCTCGATCTCCTCGGCGGCGCTGCGCTGGGGCTCACGCTGCTTCTTGCGGTACGAGTTGATGAAGGTGTTGGTCAGAATGCGGTACAGCCACGCCTTCAGATTCGTACCCTCGCGGAACTGGTGGAACGAGCCGTACGCCTTGGCATACGTCTCCTGCACCAGGTCCTCGGCGTCCGCGGGATTGCGCGTCATACGCAGCGCGGCGGAGTACATCTGGTCGAGGAATCCGAGGGCGTCCCGCTCGAAGCGCGCGTTGCGCTCCGCGGTCGTCTCCTCGGGGCCGTCGTCGGTCCCTGTGTCGGTCCCAGTGACCGGACCCACCTCCTCCAACGCTGCGGCGAACCCGAATGCGGACCCGCTCGATTCGGAGGATAGACGAGGAACCGCTCCGCCCGCCGCTCGAATAGGGGCGGCCTTGGGAGCGGGCAGCACTGTCCAGTCGAGGTCAGCGGCCTGCGCGCGCTCGGGGCAGATGGTCGAACCCATGCGACGGACTCCCTCTTCCTTGCTCTCACACCGACATGCGTGACAACCGTGGTCGCACGCTCAACATTCCCGGAGTGACGCGACCCACGAAGTGACTTCTTCGACGATGAGTTCGACGGTCCCGTCCGGTGTGACGGGGGCGCGTTTGGCGACGGCGAAGCTGTGATCGCCGTACGGGACCTCGACGAGTCGGTACGGCCCTTCGGGGAACTCCTCGGGCTTTCCGAAGGAATCGTTGCCGCCCTGGACGACCAGAGTGGGCAGGCCCGTCCCGAGCAGTTCATCGGCCCGGGAACGCTCCGGCCGGCCCGGCGGGTGCAGCGGGAAGCTCAGGGCGAGCACGGCGGCGGCCCCGAGCTCCTTCCCGGTCCGGCAGGCGACCCGGGCGCCGGCGCTGCGACCCCCGGCGATCACCGGGAGGCCGGGCTTCGTGAGCGCGGGCCAGATCCCGCGCCATCCGACGTCCAGGGTCTTCGGCGCGGGTGCCACCTTCTTCCCGGCGACCCGCCACGGCTGCTCGACGAGCGCCACCGTCACCCCCCGCGCCGGCAGCCTCCCGGCGAGGGCCTGGAGGTCCCGCGCCTCGATCCCGCCGCCGGCCCCATGGCTGAGGGCCAGGACCGTCCACGGCTTCTTGCCGGGGTGCCAGGTGATCCGGGCGTCCCCGGCGTCGGTCGTCACGTTCTCGCTCTTGGTCACGCGCCCATCCTGCCGCGCGGGACCGTCCGGGGCGGCGCTCAGAACAGCGTGCCGACCTCCGGGCCCTCCAGCTCGGTCAGGAGCTCCGGGCCGTTGTTGCGGACGTTGCTGACCGCCGTGGCCACCGGGTAGGCCCGCATCAGCCCCTCCGGCGGGGCCGCGAGCATCCCGCGCAGGTCCTCCACGTCCGTGTGCCGAGGGTCCAGCCAGGCGTCCCAGCGGTCCGGGGTCAGCATCAGCGGCATCCGGGGGTGGATGTCCGCGAGCGAGTGGGGACCCTCCTCCGGGGCGACGCCCAGCGGTCCCTTCTCCGCCTCCGTCGTGATCACGGAGCACGTCACCCACCACGCCGACGGGTGGTCGTCGGGCAGCGTGCGGTCGCGCCAGAACTCGTAGAGTCCGGCCATCGCGAAGACCGAGCCGTCCGCCGGGGTCACGAAGTAGGGCTGCTTCCGCGGCCGCTTCTTCTTCCCCTCGACCTCCAGCTCCCGCTCCCCCGAGCCGGTCACCCACTCGTAGTAGCCGTCGGCGGGCAGGATGCACCGCCGCGCGGAGAAGGCCCGCTTGAACGACGGCTTCTCGGCGATCGTCTCCGCCCGCGCGTTGATCATCCTGGCAGCGCCCTCCGGCGACTTCGACCAGGACGGCACCAGGCCCCACTTCAATGTCCGCAGCTGGCGAACCGGGCGTGGTGAATCCGCGTCTTTCAGGGGGCGTTCCAGGACCGCGTAGACCTCCTTGGTCGGGGCCACGTTCCAGTCGGGAGCCAGGGTCTCCTCGGGCTCCCACTTCTCGACCTCGAAGACACCCACCAGGTCCTCGGGCCGACGACTCGCTGCATACCGTCCGCACATACGTGCCACACTGCCACTCCCTCCCGTCTCCCGACCACCACCCCGCAACGACGGTGCTTCGCACCGGCACCAGTCTGATCCGACCCCGCTGAGGAGCCGATCCAGAAAATGAACGAAGTCCTCGGCACGCAGCCCGCCCCGGAAGAGTGGCTGGTGATCGTCACCGGCGTGGCCGCGCTGCTCGTCACGGTCCCCCGCGCGATATGGCGGCTGTCCCGCAACGCCATCACCATCGCCCACGAGGGCGGCCACGGTCTGATCGCCCTCCTCACCGGCCGCCGGCTGCAGTCCATCCGGCTCCACTCGGACACCAGCGGCCTCACGGTCTCCCGCGGCCGCCCGACCGGCATCGGCATGATCCTCACCGCCGCCGCCGGTTACACCGCCGCCCCGCTGCTCGGCCTCGGCGGCGCGTGGCTGCTGGCCGACCACCGGGTCACGCTGCTGCTCTGGCTGGCCACCGCGCTCCTGCTGGCCATGCTGGTGATGGTCCGCAACGCGTACGGGATCTTCACCGTGCTCCTGACCGGCGCCGCGTTCCTCCTGGTCTCCTGGCTGACCGGCCCGGACGTCCAGTCGGCGTTCGCGTACTCGGTCGTCTGGTTCCTGCTCCTCGGCGGCGTCCGGCCGGTCTTCGAGCTCCAGGGCAAGCGGCGCCACGGCGGCGCGCCGGACTCGGACGCCGACCAGCTCGCCCGTCTCACCCATGTCCACCCGGCCCTCTGGCTGTTCTTCTTCCACGCCGTCTCGATCTGTTCCCTGATCGGCGGAGGCCGCTGGCTGCTGGGGCTGTAGTCGGTGCGGGCCCCACTAAAGTGAGGGCATGACCGAAACCTCCTCGCACACCGACCTGCAGACAGACCCCTGGCCCGCCCCGCACGCGAGCGGTCCTGTCGACGCGACCGTCACCGTGCCCGGATCGAAGTCGGTCACCAACCGCGGCCTGGTCCTCGCCGCGCTCGCCGCCGAGCCGGGCTGGCTGCGCCGCCCGCTGCGCTCCCGCGACACGCTGCTGATGGCCGAGGCGCTGCGCACGCTGGGCGTGCGGATCGAGGAGGGCGTGGGCCCGGACGGTACGGGCGAGGCGTGGCGGATCATCCCGGCCGCGCTGCGCGGCCCGGCGACGGTGGACGTCGGCAACGCCGGTACGGTCATGCGCTTCCTGCCGCCGGTCGCGGCCCTCGCCGACGGCCCGGTGCACTTCGACGGCGACGCCCGTTCCCACGAGCGGCCGCTGAACGGCGTGATCGACGCGCTGCGTGTGCTCGGCGCGCGGATCGACGACGACGGGCGTGGCGCGCTGCCGATGACCGTGCACGGCGGCGGGGGGCTGGACGGTGGCCCTGTGGAGATCGACGCCTCCTCGTCCTCGCAGTTCGTCAGCGCGCTGCTGCTCTCCGCGCCGCGCTTCAACCAGGGCGTGGAGGTACGCCACGTCGGCGCGAACCTGCCCTCCATGCCCCACATCCGGATGACCGTCGACATGCTGCGCGTGGTCGGCGCCCAGGTCGACGAGCCGGAGACCGGGGGCGAGCCGAACGTTTGGCGGGTCTCTCCCTCGGCCCTGCTCGGCCGGGACCTGACCGTCGAGCCCGATCTGTCCAACGCCCAGCCGTTCCTGGCCGCGGCCCTGGTCACCGGTGGCCGGGTCACCGTTCCGGACTGGCCGGCGCGAACCACTCAGCCCGGTGACGCGCTGCGCGAGATCTTCACCGAGATGGGTGGCTCCTGCGAGCTGACCGAGGCGGGTCTCACCTTCACCGGCACCGGCCGGATCCACGGCATCGACGTCGACCTGAGCGAGGTCGGCGAGCTGACACCCGGCATCGCGGCGGTCGCGGCACTGGCCGACTCCCCCTCCACCCTGCGCGGCGTCGCCCATCTGCGGCTCCATGAGACGGACCGCCTGGCGGCCCTGACCAAGGAGATCAACGAACTCGGCGGCGATGTGACGGAGACCGAGGACGGTCTGCACATCCGCCCGCGCCCGCTGCACGGCGGTGTGTTCCACACGTACCACGACCACCGCATGGCGACGGCGGGCGCGATCATCGGCCTCGCGGTCGAGGGCGTGGAGATCGAGAACGTGGCGACGACCGCCAAGACCTTGCCCGACTTCCCCAGGATGTGGACCGAAATGCTCGGAGTCTGATCCATGCGGCGCTACGGCAAGCACACCGACGAGGACGACATCCGCCAGCGGCCCAACCGCAAGGGCAACCGTCCCCGTACCAGCATCCGTCCCAAGCACGAGGACGCGGTCGAGGGCATGGTCCTCACCGTGGACCGTGGCCGGCTCACGTGTCTCGTCGACGACCGGGTCGTCATGGCGATGAAGGCCCGCGAGCTGGGCCGCAAGGCCGCGGTCGTCGGCGACCGGGTCTCCCTCGTGGGCGATCTGTCCGGCGAGAAGGACACGCTGGCCCGGATCGTACGGATCGGTGAGCGCAGCTCCGTGCTCCGCCGCACGGCCGACGACGACGATCCGTTCGAGCGCGTGGTCGTGGCCAACGCCGACCAGCTGGCGATCGTCACGGCGCTCGCCGACCCCGAGCCCCGTCCGCGGCTCATCGACCGCTGTCTGGTCGCCGCGTACGACGGTGGACTGACCCCGCTCCTCGTCCTGACGAAGTCGGACCTGGCCAAGCCGGACGAGCTCCTGGAGATGTACGGCGCGCTCGGTGTGCCGCATGTGGTCACCACCCGCGACGAGTTCGTGGACGGGGTCGCCGCCGAGCGGGTGCACGAGCACCTCAAGGGGCGGACCACCGCGTTCGTCGGGCACTCCGGTGTCGGCAAGACGACCCTGGTCAACGCGCTGGTCCCGGCGGACCGGCGGCGGACCACGGGTGTCGTCAACGCGGTGACGGGCCGCGGCAGGCACACCACCACCTCCGCGCTCGCCCTGCCGCTCAACGACAAGGAGGGCGGCTGGGTCATCGACACCCCGGGCGTGCGCTCCTTCGGCCTGAACCACGTCGACCCGTCCCGGGTGATCCTCGCCTTCCCCGATCTCGTACCGGGTACGGAGAACTGTCCGCGCGCCTGCAGCCACGACGAGCCGGACTGCGCGCTGGACACATGGGTGGCCGAGGGGCACGCCGATCCGGCGCGGCTGTATTCACTGCGACGACTGCTCGCGACCAGGGAGCGACGCGAAGGCGACTGAATCGTGCACGTTTGCGGTCGGCTGCTGCTGGTAAGTGCATAATCGCACCAAGTGAGACGAAGCAGTCAGCGACGGCGTGGGAGGCACTGACGATGGCGTGGCTGCTGGTGGTGGTGGCGGGGCTGCTGGAAACGGGCTTCGCCGTCTGCCTGAAGCTCTCGCACGGGTTCACCCGGTTCTGGCCGACCGTCGCCTTCGCCTGCTTCGCCCTCGGGAGCTTCGGACTGCTGACCCTCGCCCTGCGCAAGCTGGATGTGGGCCCCGCGTACGCGGTGTGGACCGGCATCGGCGCGGCCGGGACGGCGATCTACGGCATGGTCTTCCTGGGTGACGTCGTGTCCACCCTGAAGATCGTCTCGATCACGCTGGTGATCGTCGGCGTCGTCGGCCTCCAGCTCTCGGGTTCGGCCCACTGACCGTCCGCCGCGGACGGCCCCGGGGCGACGACGTACGACAGCGCGAGGCGCAGGGCGACCTCGCACGACCGCAGCACGTCCTCACGTCCGCTCCCGGCGAGCGCCGTCGCGGCCCGGTCGCGGGCGAGTCCGAGCAGGTCCGCGGGCGAGGGCACCCCGGCGTCGGCGCGCCGCTGGGCGGGTACGGCGGAGGCGCGGGCACCGGCCCTCGTCGGGCGGGGCGTCGGGAGCCGCTCGCCCCAGGAGCCGGTGAGCAGCGCGCGCAGCACCGGGCGCGCGCCGGCCGCGGCGACGGTCCACTCGGCGACGGCGGCGAGGTTGCGCACGGGCGGGACGGGCCGGGCGAGGACCTGGTCCACGCCCTGGAGGTAGGCGTCCGCCTCGCGCCGTACCAGCGCGCGCGCCAGTCCTTCTTTGCTGCCGAACTCGTTGTAGAGGGTCTGCCGGGAGACTCCCGCGGCGGAGGCCACGTCGACCATCCGGACCGCGGACCAGGGCAGCCCCCCGAGCGCCGCCAGCGCGGCGTTCAGCAGGGCCTCACGGGCAGTAGGCATCGTCGCCTCCCGGCCAGAACGGTACTGCGCACAGAGTTGACGTGTGGCAACGCGCTGTCAAGGACTCCCGTAAGGCCACGTCCCTTCGAGGGATAGAGTTTCGACCATGGCCGATTACCACGACGATCTCCGCCTCGCCCATGTCCTCGCGGATGCCGCCGACGCGGCCACCATGGACCGGTTCAAGGCGCTCGACCTGAAGGTCGAGACCAAGCCGGACATGACGCCGGTCAGCGAGGCGGACAAGGCCGCGGAGGAGCTGATCCGCGGTCAGCTCCAGCGCGCCCGGCCGCGCGACGCGATCCTGGGCGAGGAGTACGGCGTGGAGGGCACGGGCCCGCGCCGCTGGGTGATCGACCCGATCGACGGCACCAAGAACTACGTGCGCGGCGTGCCGGTCTGGGCGACGCTGATCGCGCTGATGGAGGCCGGTGACACCGGCTTCCAGCCGGTGGTGGGCGTGGTCTCGGCTCCGGCGCTCGGCCGCCGCTGGTGGGCGGCGAAGGGAGCGGGCGCGTACACGGGCCGCAGCCTGACGTCGGCGACGCGGATCCAGGTCTCGAAGGTCTCGGAGCTCGGTGACGCCTCCTTCGCGTACTCCTCGTTGAGCGGCTGGGAGGAGCGCGATCGCCTCGACGGCTTCCTCGACCTCACGCGCGCGTGCTGGCGGACACGGGCGTACGGCGACTTCTGGCCGTACATGATGGTCGCCGAGGGCGCGGTGGACATCTGCGCCGAACCCGAGCTGTCCCTCTGGGACATGGCGGCCACGGCGATCGTCGTCCAGGAGGCGGGCGGCACGTTCACCGGCCTCGACGGGCGGCACGGCCCGCACAGCGGCAACGCGGCGGCGTCGAACGGCCTGCTCCACGGCGAGCTGCTGAGCTATCTGAACCAGAAGAGCTGACCCCCGCGCGCGGGGACCGTCTCGCACGCCCCCCGCGCCCCGCGTACTTGGTCACGCCCTCTTGTCGACCCCCTCGACCGATGCCACGCTGAGAGTCCCCCCACTTGTGAACTTGTGAAACCGTTCTCGTTGAAGGCGGGAACGGTTCACGAAGGAGGTGGCTCCCTTCATGCTCGTCCGTGACGCCATGAGCACGGTGGTCCTCACCATCGGCCCCGCCCACACCCTCCGTCAGGCCGCAAGACTGATGTCGGCGCGCCGCGTCGGCGCGGCCGTCGTCCACGACACCGACGCCGGCGGGCTCGGAATCCTCACCGAGCGCGACATCCTCAACTCGATCGGCGCCGACCAGAACCCCGACCACGAGACCGCGAGCTCCCACACCACCACCGACGTCGTCTTCGCCGCACCCACCTGGACCCTGGAGGAGGCGGCCGCCGCCATGACCCACGGCGGATTCCGCCATCTCGTCGTCCTGGACGGACACGGACCCGTGGGCATCGTCTCCGTACGCGACATCATCCGCTGCTGGACCCCGGCACACCGGCACGCGGCGCCCATGGCGAGCTGACACCGGAGCGGGCCGGACCTCCGTACGGAGGTCCGGCCCGCTCCTTCGCCACGACAAGCACCCTCGGCCGCGCAGGGCCTGGACGGCGGCGTCGAGCCGCTTGCCGAGGTCACCGATGGCCTTCAGCCTTGGCCAATGCCGTCGTCGATCCTACGATGGACAATGTCCAAGTCAAGTAGACATCCAAAGTAACACCCGTTCGGGACACCGATTCAGCCACTGTTAGTCTGGTTCTCATGAGTGACCTGTTGGAACGACTGCGCGGCCGCGGCTGGCGAATGACCGCGCAGCGACGCGTCGTGGCCGAGGTCCTCGACGGGGATCATGTGCATCTGACCGCCGACGAGGTCCATGCCCGTGCCGTGGAGCGACTGCCCGAGATCTCCCGGGCGACCGTCTACAACACGCTGGGCGAGATGGTCACCCTCGGTGAGGTCATGGAAGTGGCGACGGACGGCCGTGCCAAGCGGTACGACCCCAACGCCCACCGCCCGCACCAGCACCTGGTCTGCGGGCGTTGCGGTGCCATCCGCGACGTCCACCCCTCCGGCGACCCGCTGGCGGACCTGCCGGACACGGAGCGCTTCGGCTTCACGATCTCGGGCGTCGAGGTCACGTACCGCGGCCTCTGCCCGAACTGCGCCACCACAGCCTGAGACGACCGGACGACGGTCTCGGAGCCCCCACCGGACGGTGGGGGCTCCTTCCGTACCCCTCCGCGTGGGCACGCACGACGAAGGCCCGGATCCAGTGACTGGATCCGGGCCTTCGTTTGCTACTGAGTAGCGGGGACAGGATTTGAACCTGCGACCTCTGGGTTATGAGCCCAGCGAGCTACCGAGCTGCTCCACCCCGCGTCGGTGAACCCAACCTTACGGGACGCCCACGACCAGCGCAAATCACTTAAGCGGTCAGCTCCTGGTGCAGCGCCTCGCTCAGCCGGGCGGCCCGCTCGGCCACCTCCGCCGGGCCGAGCTCGACGGCCTTCGCACACCAGCGCCGGCCCTCCGACAGCTCACCCCGCCGGGCCGCGAGCAGCGCGAGCCGCAGGGCGGCGCGCCCGTGCCCGGCACGGGCGGCGCGGGTCCACCACAGCGCGGCCTCCCGCTCGCTGCCCTCGCGGGCGAGGAGCAGGCCGAGGTTGAAGGCTCCGTTACGACTGCCGGCCTCGGCCGCCTCGCGGTACCAGTGGGCCGCCTCCGTCACGTCGCCGCGCGCCGCGGCGAGCATCCCCACCCGCACCTGGGCGCGCCGGTGGCCCTGCTGAGCGGCCCGCTCGTACCACTCCTCGCACTCGGTCTTCGCCTCCTCGCGCGGCGCCCCGAGCGCGGGCGGGCCGGGGTCCGGCCGGCGCGCGTCGAGGACGGTGGCGAGCCGGAACGCGGCCTCGGCGCTGCCGCCGCCCGCCGCGCACCGCAGATGCCGCTCGGCGGACTGCTCGTCGCCGTCGCGCAGGCCGGCGATGCCGACCTGGAGGGCGGCCTCGGTGTGCCCCGCCGCGGCCGCGCGCTCGTACCAGCTCAGCGCCGTACGGTCGTCGTCGCGACCCGCGTAGAGGATGCCGAGATTGAAGGCGGCATCGACGCTGCCGGCCTCCGCGGCCTTGGAGAACCAGGGCTCGGCGCCGTCCGTGTCCCCGGCCTGGAGGAGGAGCACGGCGAGCGCGTTGGCGGCCTCGCGGTGACCCGCGTAGGCGGCGCGGCGGTACCACTGCTCGGCGTGCTGGACGCGGTCCTGGGCGGCGCAGAGCAGCCCGAGGTTGTACGCCCCGTTCACATCGCCCGCGTCCATGGCGGCGCGGTACCAGCGCTCGGCGGTCTGCTGCTCGCCCCGGGCCGCGTGCAGGGCGCCGAGCGCGTTGGCCGCGTTGCCGTCACCGTCCTGGGCGGCACGCAGCCACCACACGGCGGCGCTCTCCTCGTCGCCGGCGTCGCGCAGCAGGAAGCCGAGCGCGCAGGCGGCCTTGGCCTCGCCCTCCTTGGCGGAGCTCAGGTACCAGCGGCCGGCCTCCTTGAGCTCACCCCGCTTCTCCAGGATCGCCCCGAGGTGCAGCGCGGCCCGTCGGTGTCCGCGCGCGGCGGCCTGCCGGAACCACTGCTCGGCCTCGGCGAGTTCACCGGCGGGCGCACCGGTGGAGCCGGGGTCGCCCTTGACCGAATCGGCCTGCGCGGTGTCGTGGACGAGCGCGTCGCGGGCCGAGAGGCCGGAGGCGGACGGGCCTCGGGTCACCTCCTGGGCGCGCCGCTCCAGGGCGAGGGCGAGTCGGTACGCGGCCTCGCGGTGACCGCGCTCGGCGGCGGCGCGCAGCCAGCGCTCGGCGCCCACGTCGCTGCGGTGCTCCAGGAGGTCGGCGAGCGCGTAGGCACCCAGGGCGTGGCCCTGCTCGGCGGACTGGCGCAGCCAGTACTCCGCGGCGGGCTCGTCTCCGCGCTCGCGGTGGTGGCGGCCGAGCGCGTGGGCGGCGGGCGCGGAGCCCGCGACGGCGGCGACCCGCCACCAGCCCGCGGCCTCTTCGGCGTAGCCACGCTGGTGCAGCAGGACGCCCAGGTTGTTGGCGGCCGCGCGGTCCCCCTCGGCGGTGGCACCCCGCAGATACGGCTCGGCGCCGTCCAGGTCACCGCGGCGCAGCAGCAGCGCGCCGAGCACGCTCATGGACGCGGCGTCGCCGCTCTCGGCGGCACGCCGGTGGCGCGCCTCGGTCTCGGTCTCGTTCTCGGCGGTGGTGTCGATGGCCTCATCGCCGGCCACCACGGCCTCGATGATGTCGTCTGCGGCACTCTTGACATGCCGCTGCACAAACCGCCCTGTCTCCAACAGAGTTGCCCTGTCCCCCATAAATTCCATCGTCGCACCACCCGCAACGCGCGTACACCTGGTATACCGCAGCCAGTGAGGTCACTTCAGCGTTTTGTCGACATGCCCACAGAGAGATAAGTCAAACACGTCTCACCCCAACTCGCCCCATCCCCACCGCGCTTCGCGGCCCCCGCGCCCCCGCCGAGCACGACGAGGGCCCGGATCCTGATGGATCCGGGCCCTCGTCTTTCAGTAGCGGGGACAGGATTTGAACCTGCGACCTCTGGGTTATGAGCCCAGCGAGCTACCGAGCTGCTCCACCCCGCGTCGTTGTGTCTTTAAGGTATCACGACGCGGGGGTAGTGCCTGACCAGGCTGATCAGCCGCTCGATGGGGTCCCGACGGTCGACGGGCTCGGGCTGGTCGACGGTGTCGCCGCCGGCTTCTGCTCTCCCGGCTTCTGTTCCGCCGGCTTCTGCTCTCCCGGCTTCTGTTCCGCCGGCTTCTGGTCGGACGGGGTCAGCTTCGCGCCCGCGTCCGCCGCCTTCTGGAGCGCGTCCTGCAGGGCCTCCTGGGCCTTGCCGTAGGCGGTCCAGTCACCCTTCTGCAGAGCCGCCTCACCGTCGTCGTACGCCTTCTGCGCATCGGCGATGGCCTGCTTCAGCGCGGCGTCGTTCGTGCTCGGCGTCGTCGGCGGCTTCGTGCCCGGCTCCTCCGGCTTCTCGGGCGGCGTAGCGCCCTCCACCCCGAAGACGGCGTTGAGCGCCGCGGTGAGGTTGTCCTCGAACACCGTGGTGTCCTTGGTCGTGTCACCGTCCGGCTGGTCCGCGTCCACGTACGACACCGCGACCTTCTTCAGCAGCGGGTAGTGCGCGTTGCGGCCCTGGGCGTACACCGGCTCGACGTACAGGAATCCGCCGTCGAGCGGCACCGTCAGCAGGTTGCCGTACTGGATGTCGGAGTCGGCACCCTTCATGTCACGGACGAACGTGGCCACCGACGGAAGGCTGTTGAGCTTGTTCTGCACCTGCTCGGGTCCGGGGACCTCGGAGGTGACTCTCAACAGCCTTATGCGGCCGTAGTCCTTGCTGCCCGCGTCGGCGTCGACCGCCATGAAGCCGCCCAGGTTGGGCCGCCCGTTCGGGGTGAACGTCGTCGTCAGCGAGAACCGCTGCTGCTGGTCCCCGGGCATCTTCATGCTCAGGTAGTACGGCGGGACCGCGTTGCCGTCCTTGTTGGTCGGGTCGTTCGGCACCTGCCAGGCGTCCGAGCCGCTGTAGAACTGCGCCGGGTCCTTCACGTGGTACCGGGTGAGCAGCTCGCGCTGGACCTTGAACATGTCCTGCGGGTAGCGCAGGTGCTGCATGAGGTCGGGACTGATCGACTCACGCGGCTGCACCGTGTCCGGGAACGCCTTCATCCACGTCTTGAGGACCGGGTCTTCCTTGTCCCACTGGTACAGCTTGACCGTGCCGTCGTAGGCGTCGACGGTGGCCTTCACCGAGTTGCGGATGTAGTTGACCTGGTTCTGCTGGGCGACCACCGTTCGCTGCTGGTTGCCGACCGTCAGCGCGTCGGCCGTGGACTCGCCCAGCGTGGTGCGCGAGGCGTACGGGTAGCCGTTCGTCGTCGTGTACGCGTCGACGATCCACTGGATCTTGCCGCCGACGACGGCCGGGTAGGCGTCGCCGTCGATGGTCAGCCAGGGTGCGACCGCCTCGACGCGCTCCTTGGGCGTGCGGTTGTAGAGGATCCGCGAGCCCTCGCCGATGGCCCCCGAGTAGAGGATCTGCGGCTCGCTGAACGCGACCGCGTAGGCGGCGCGATTGAAGGTGTTGGAGAGGTTGACCCCGCTCTTGCCCTCGTAGCTGGTGGTCTTCTCGCCGTTCTCCTCGTAGTCCAGCTCCTTCTGCGGGCCGCCGACGATCGAGTACTGATCCGTCTTCTCGCCGTAGTAGATCCGCTGCTGGTACGGGCCGAGCATCCCCGTGGTCGGCAGACCGGCCTCGGTGAAGACCGGGGAGCCGTTGGCGTCCGTCTGCGTGCCCGCCGCCATGATCGCGCCATAGCCGTGGGTGTACGTGAAGTGGTCGTTGATCCAGTTCCGCTTCGGGATGCCCTTGATGTTGAGCTCACGCAGGCCGACGACGGTGTCCTGGCCCTTGTAGCGGTCGACGTCGAGGGTCGTCGGGAACTGGTAGTACTTCCGCTTCTGCTCCAGCTGCTGGAACGTCGGCGAGACGATGTTCGGGTCGATCAACCGATAGCTGGCCGCCGTGTCGGAGTTGGCGCGGAGCTGGTCCTTGGCCTTGACCGTGGACTTGCCCGAGTAGTTCTCCGGCTCGGTGCTGTCGATGTCGTACGCCTTGCGCGTGGCATCGATGTTCTTCTGGATGTACGGCGCTTCCTTGGCCTGCTCGTTCGGCTGGACCTGGAACTTCTGCACGATGGCCGGGTACAGGCCGCCGATCAGGATCGCCGACAGGACCATGAGGCCGAAGCCGATCACCGGCAGCTGCCAGGTGCGGCGCCACAGCGTCGCGAAGAACAGCACGGCGCAGATCGCGGCGATGCAGAAGAGGATCGTCTTCGCCGGCAGGTAGGCGTTGGCGTCGACGTACCGCAGACCCGTCCAGTTTCCGGCCGCCTTGAAGTCGCTGGACTTCACGGCGAGGCCATACCGGTCGAGCCAGTACGCCACGGCCTTCAGCGAGACGAAGACGCCGAGGATCACCGACAGGTGGCCCGTCGCGGCGGCGGTGGCGCGGGCACCGGGGCTGGTGACGCGCAATCCGCCGTACAGGTAGTGCGTCAGCGCGGCGGCGATCAGCGACAGGACGGTGGCGGCGAAGCCGAAGGCCAGCAGGAAGCGGTACCAGGGCAGGTCGAAGGCGTAGAACGACACGTCCAGCTGGAACTGGGGGTCCTTCTGGCCGAACGGAACCCCGTTCACCCACATCAGCCAGGTCCGCCACTGGCCGGAGGCCGAGGCGCCGGCGATCAGGCCCACCAGAGCGGTGATCGCGAGGAGCACCCACTTCTTGTAGGGGGCCAGACCCATCCGGTACCGGTCGAGGCTCTGCTGCTCCAGCGACATCGCGCTCAGCGGCGGCCGCAGTCGGTGCGCCAGCCAGATGTTGAACCCGACGGCGAGCCCCATGAGGAGACCGAAGACGGCGAAGAGGCCGATCTTGGTCCACAGGGTGGTGGTGAACACGGACGAGTACGCGACCGAGCGGTACCAGAGCCAGTCCGTCCAGAACCCGGCGAACATGACGAACGCCATGGCCAGGACGGCCAGCACGCCCAGGGTCATGAGCAGGGTGCGGGCCCGCCGGGACGGCCGACCGACTCTGATCCTTGGCCCGGACGGGCCCCCGCCGCCTCCGCGGTCCGGCATCTGGAAAGCCAACGTGCGCCCCTCGAGGTTGATGCGTCGATAAGCAGGCTCCGCGATCGTAGAGCCCACTGATGCAACTTACTGAGGCTTTACCTAGTTCCCGTCTTCGGGGGCAAAGGAGGCAGGATATGGGTCATGTCCAACGTTTCCTCCTCCGGCACCCCCATGGCCGCGAGCCCCCTCACCCGCGCGGTCCTCGAGATCGACGAGTACGCCTCCGGTCTCGGCTGGGACCGGCCGGCCCGGCTCTTCGCCCTCGTCGACACCGCCCGACTGCGTGCCAAGGAGCCGGGACTCGCCTCCCAGCTCGGTCTCGAAGGCGCGGAAGCCGCCGCCTTCACCCCCATCGAGCAGGAGGAGCTGCCGAAGGGGAAGGCCCTCGACGAGTTCCTCGGCACGATCGCCTGGCCGGACGCCGTGGCCGGCTGCGCGCTGACGGTGGAGCGGCTGATGCTGCCCCCGTCGGCCGAGGCGTCCGTGCCGGACGGCCTGGACGAGGCCGGTCTGGCGAAGTGGGTGGCACGGCACCCGGACCGCCAGGAGGTCCGGATGACCGTGGCCGTCCTCCGTGACGGAGCCCGCGAGGCGGCCATCCGGCTGCGCGAGAAGGACTCCCCGAACGAGGTGCTCACCGGGGCGGACCTGGTGCCGGGGCTCGCGGACGCCCTCGCGGCGACCTTCGAGTCCTGAGGCGTACGTGAAGGGGGCGCCCCGGTCGTCGACCGGGGCGCCCCCTTCACGTACGGGTGCGCGATCTAGCTCTTGGAGCAGCTGGGCAGGCTCTTCGTGTCGCCCTTGCGGAGCTTCTCCAACGACTTCGTCGCGTCGTCGATGGTGTCCACCTTGATGAGCGTGAGACCGTCGGGGATGTCGGAGGCGGCGGCCTCGCAGTTGTCGGCCGGGGTGAGGAAGTACCGGGCGCCCGCGTTGCGCGCGCCGACCAGCTTCATCTCGATACCGCCGATGGGGCCGACCTTGCCCGTCTCGTCGATGGTGCCGGTACCGGCGATGAACTTGCCGTCGGTGAGGCTCTCGGGCGTCAGCTTGTCGACGATGCCGAGGGCGAACATGAGACCGGCGCTGGGACCGCCGACGTCGGCGAGCTTGATGTCGATGGTGAACGGGAAGACGTGGTCGGTACCGGCCTGAATGCCGACGATCGCCCGGTCGCCCTCCTGGGACTTGACCGTGGTGATCGTGACCCTCTCGGTGGTGGTGGGCTCCTTGCCCGCCTTCTCGGCCGCGGCCGCCTCCTTGGCGGGGACGATCGTGAACTCGACCGGATCGCCCGGCTTGCGCTTGGTCACCTGCTTGGCGACGTCACCCGGCTCCTTCACGGCGACGCCGTCGACGGACTTGATGACGTCCCCGGCGTGCAGCTTGCCCTGGGCGGGGCTGTCCTTCACGACGGTGGCGACGACGACCCGGGTGGTCACCGGGATCTTCAACTCGTTGAGGGCCGCGACCTTGGCGCTCTCCTGGGACTGGGAGAACTCCTCGGCGTTCTCCTGGCTCGACTCCTCCTCCGTCTTGCCGTCCGGGTAGAGGGTCTCCTTGGGGACCACGACGTTGTCGTGGGCGAGCCAGCCGTAGACGGCCTCGACCACGTTCATGCGGTAGTCCGCACTGGTGACGCGGACCGTCGTCATGTTGAGATGCCCGTCGGTGGGGTACGTCCGGTGACCCGAGATCTGGAGGACCGGCTCCCCGTCGGCCTCGCCGAGCGTGTTGACCGTCGGACCGGGGCTCATCTCCGCGTACGGCACCGGCACCAGGACGCCCACACAGAGCAGAGTGATCAGGACCAGGGTGGAGGCGAGCATCGTCGCGGTGCGGCGTGGCATGGAACGACAGTACGGGACCGGTCTGTGAGTGCACCTGTGGGGCGGGTCCGTACGAGGCGGCCGGCGGTGGAAGATCAGCCGGAGACGTGGCTACTGCGTACGGTGGACGGCGACGTCGCCGCGGTCATCTGAGGGTCTTCACCTGCGATACCGGAATGGGAACGCTCCATCGCGTCCCGGAACCGTGCGTAGCCCGCGAGCTCGGCCACGTCCCCGATGGTCTTGCTCCTCTGGGCCCAGCTTCCCCATATCGCCGCAACGACGACTGCGAAAAGCGGAATCAGCAACCAGGCAAGCGCTGCCATCCCGACCTCCCATCCCCAAGAGCACCGCAATCGGCCGGGACCCGGCCGATCAGCAGATTAACGATCTGCAGCTACAACGCTGCTGCCAGGGGGCCGGTTACGCAAATCGGGGCAGGCGACTACACGACGTCGGCGCGGCGCCTTGCCAAGCGCTCCCGAGCGCCCAGCCCGGGGCGGGCGCTCAGCAGAAGCCGGCTCTCTCCCTGACTCCGTCCGGGTGACCCCCGGGCCCGGGGCGGGGCTCAGCAGGAGCCGACCCACTCCTCGGTGCCGTCGGAGAAGGTCTGGTGCTTCCAGATGGGGACCTCGTGCTTGAGGTCGTCGATCAGCTTGCGGCAGGCCTCGAAGGCCTCCCCGCGGTGAGGGCAGGAGACCGCGACGACGACCGCGAGGTCGCCCACCTGCAGGTCGCCCACCCGATGGACGGCGGCCAGCGCGCGGACGGGGTAGTCGGCGACGACCTTCTCGGCGACCCGGCGCAGCTCGGCCTCGGCGGACGGGTGGCAGGAGTACCCGAGCGCGTCGACGTCCGCGCCGCCGTCGTGGTTGCGCACGGTGCCCACGAAGAGGGTCGTGCCCCCGGCCGCGTCGTCGCCGACGGCCCGGAAGACCTCGTCGACGGAGAGCGGGGTCTCACGGATCGCGAGCAGCTTGATCGGGTCGGCTGCGACCTGCTCGCCGGGGTGGTCATGGGTGCGTGCCATGGGCCCATGGTGCCGTACCGAACGGACATCCCGGAATAGAGCTTTCGACCGGTGGGACGGACCCTCCGTAGGAGGGTCCTACATGCCGCGCCGCTTCCGCATCTGGCGCACGAGCGCAGCCGTGCCCAGCAGCGCCACCGTCGCACCGGCCGCGCCCGCCGCCGTGGCGTCCTTGCGGCCGAGCCGACGGCCCGCGACCGTGTGCCGGCCCTCGACCTCCTCCAGGAGCGCGGCGAGCACCTCTTCGTTGGTCCACCGCGGCCGCCAGCCGGCGTCGTGCAGCCGTCCGACGCTGACCACCCAGGGGTGCATCGTGTACGCCAGGTCCCCCGCCGGTGAGGGCGTGAGCCCGATCCGGTGCAGCCGGGCCGCCGCGCCGAGGGCGACCGCGGAGGGCAGCTCCATGCGCCGGATCCCGGAGAGTTCCTCGACCTCCTCCTGCTCCAGCCATCCGTCGCAGCCGACCGCGAACTCGCCGTCGACCTTCTCCAGGGCCGCGTACTCCAGCGCGCTGACAAGGTCGTCGACGTGGCAGAACTGCCAGGTGGGACGGGATCCGGCGACGACGAGCAGCCGCGGCGACTCGAAGTAGCGGGTCAGGGCGGTGTCCGTACCGCCGACCAGGACCGCGGGCCTGACGACGGTGACGTGCAGGCCCGGGTGGGCGCGGGGCGCGCGGCGGCCGAGCCGCTCGATCTCCAGCAGGTCACCGACGCCGGTCGCCTCGGCCGTCGCCCGCAGCTCGGCGTCCTCGGAGAGCGGGATGTCGTTGTCGGGCAGCGCGCCGTAGACCATGGCGGAGGTGCAGAGCACCACCCGGTGCACGCCCGCCGCCGCGGCGGCGGTGAGGACGGTCTGCGCGCCACGCACGTTGTAGGCCGTTCGGGCGGCGGCGTCCGACTCCAGGTCGAGGTCGACGGCGAGGTGCACGACGACGTCGGCGCCCCGCAGCTTCTCGGCGATCGCCGGGTCACGGACGTCGAGGATGTGCCACTGCGCCTCGGAGACCTCGCCGCGGCGCTCGTCGATCGCGATGACCTGCTTGATCTCCTCCGAGGCGGCAAGGCGCCTGGTCAGCAGGTCGCCGACCCCGGAGGCGGCGCCCGTGACCGCGACCACGGGGCCGCGCCCGGCGGACCGGGTTGAGATGTTTCGCGCTGCGCGAACCTGAGGATCTGGGGAACTCACCGGGCGTCTCCAGCGGTTGTCTTCAGTACGTACACGAATGACGCGTACGTACCAGGTGGCGTCCATCCTGCCGCAGGCCACGTCCCGGCGGAGCACCGAGCCCATATCCGGCCCGGATGTCTACGCTGGTGGTGTGCAGCCGGGCATCGAGCCGAGCCAGGAAAGCCGCCGTCGGAAGGAATCCGGCGGCCCTACGAGCCGAGGAAACCTGTGAGTGACTCCCCATTCGGATTCGGCCTTCCGCCGGAGGAGCCGGAGAACGGCGACGAGGGCAAGAAGAAGGACCCCGCCGGAGGTGGCCAGGGGTCCGGTGGCCAGGGCGGCGGCAACCCGTTCGGGGCCAATCCGTTCGGCTTCGGCGGTCTGCCGGGGATGGGCGGTCCCGGTGGCGCGGACAATCCCTTCGCCGCGATGTTCGGCTCGCTGAACCCCAACGACCTGGGCGCGGCCTTCCAGCAGCTCGGCCAGATGCTCTCGTACGAGGGCGGTCCCGTGAACTGGGACATGGCCAAGCAGATCGCCCGCCAGGTGGTCGCACAGGGCACGCCCGACGGCACCAAGGACGCCAGTGTCGGTCCGGCGGAGAAGGCCGCGGTCGAGGAGGCCGTACGCCTGGCCGACCTGTGGCTCGACGGTGTGACCTCGCTGCCCTCGGGGGCGAGCACGTCCGTGGCGTGGAGCCGTGCGGAGTGGGTCGAGGCGACGCTGCCGGCCTGGCAGCAGCTGGTGGACCCGGTGGCCGAGCGGGTCGGCGCGGCGATGGGTGATGTGCTGCCCGAGGAGATGCAGGCCATGGCGGGCCCGCTGATCGGCATGATGCGCTCGATGGGCGGTGCGATGTTCGGTCAGCAGATCGGGCAGGCCGTCGGCGCGCTCGCGGGCGAGGTCGTCGGTTCGACCGATGTGGGTCTGCCGCTGGGCCCGGCCGGCAAGGCGGCGCTGCTGCCGCTGAACATCGAGTCCCTCGGCAAGGACCTGGGTGTCCCCAAGGACGAGGTGCGGCTGTACCTGGCCCTGCGCGAGGCCGCCCACCAGCGGCTCTTCGCCCATGTGCCGTGGCTGCGCTCGCATCTGTTCGGCGCGGTCGAGGGCTATGCCCGAGGGATCAAGGTCGACACCTCGAAGCTGGAGGAGGCGGTGGGTCAGCTCGACCCGACGCACCCGGAGCAGCTTCAGGAGGCGCTGCAGCAGGGCATGTTCCAGCCCGAGGACACGCCGGAGCAGAAGGCCGCTCTGGCCCGTCTGGAGACGGCGCTCGCGCTGGTCGAGGGCTGGGTGGACGCGGTGGTCCACGAGGCCGCGAAGTCCCGGCTGACCTCGGCGGACGCGCTTCGCGAGACGCTGCGCAGGCGCCGGGCGAGCGGCGGTCCCGCCGAGCAGACCTTCGCGACCCTGATCGGTCTCGAACTGCGTCCGCGCCGGCTGCGGGACGCCTCGCGGCTGTGGGCCTCGCTCACGGACGCGCGCGGTGTCGACGGCCGCGACGACCTGTGGGAGCACCCGGACATGCTGCCGACGGCGTCCGATCTGGACGACCCGGACGGCTTCGTCCACCGCGAGCAGCTCGACTTCTCGGAGATCGACAAGATGCTGGGCGAGGCGGCCCGCGGTGACGGCGACGACGAGGGCAAGGACGACGGCGCCAAGTGAGCCTGCACGAAGACGCCGTTCTCGTACTGAAGTCGTACGGGTCGAACGGAGCGCAGGACGAGCTGCGCCAGACGTATCTGGACCACCTCGCGGCGCACGAGGACGGGATGTGGAAGGCCTGCGAGGCCGGGCATCTGACGGCCAGTGCGCTGGTGGTGGACCCGGAGCGCGGGCGGGTGCTCCTGACGCTGCACAAGAAGCTCGGCATGTGGCTGCAGATGGGCGGTCACTGCGAGCCGGGTGACACGACGCTGGCGGAGGCGGCGCTGCGGGAGGCGACGGAGGAGTCCGGCATCCCGGGCCTCACGCTGCTGCCCGGTGGCCCCGTGCGGCTCGACCGGCATCCGATCCCGGCGCCGTGCCACTGGCATCTGGATGTGCAGTACGCGGCGCTGGCACCGGCCGGCGCGGTGGAGGCGATCAGCGAGGAGTCGCTGGATCTGCGCTGGTTCGCGTACGACGAGGTGGCGTCCGTGGCCGACACCTCGGTCGTACGGCTGCTGGAGGGCACCCGCGCCCGTCTGTAGAGCAGGTATGAGCAAGGGGCGGCCTCATGGGAGGCCGCCCCTTGTCTGTGCCCGGTTCCCGGTGCGTCAGTTCCAGGCGTTGTTCTGGTTCTGCGCGTGCGAACCGTGCTGGCCCGCACCGAACTGGGCGGCGATGCCCTGGCCGATGGCCGCGTTCTGCGGCGGCATGACCTCGCTGGGCTGGACGAGGGCGAAGCCCTGTCCGAGGAAGCTGAGCTCCCAGCCCTCGCCCGTGTCGCCACGGCGGCGGCGGATGCTGGAGTTGTGCGTCTGCGCCTGCATCTGCACCCGCAGCCCGGTGGACCAGGCGACGATCGCGTCCGCGTCGACGTTGACGTACTTGTCCGGCGTGACGTGCATCATCAGCGGCTGACCGGAGGTCATCAGGGCGACCTTGCCGCGGCCGGAGATGTTCAGCTGGTACTTGCCGGAGCCGGAGATGCCGTACTGGCTGTCCACGGCGATGACCTCGGTGTTGAGGGTCGAGTCCAGCGCCAGGACGTAGGCGCTGTCGACGGTCATGCCCTCCTGCTCGACCTCCACGACGTGGATGTACTGGGCGAGGTTGGCGAAGTAGACCGTGCCCTGGCCGGAGCAGCGCATGAGGTCGAGACCTTCACCGGTCCGGGCCTGGGCGCGTCGCTGGCTGGGCGTCTTGTACTCGCCGTCGAAGTCGACGAGGCCCTGGTAGGCGACCATGGCGCCCTTGCGGGCGAGGATGTCGTCCGAGCCGTTCAGGGCGACCCGCAGCAGCTGCGGGTTCTGGATGACGTACCGTTCCTGGCTCTGCTGCTCGGCGTAGTTGAAAAGCGGGCTCTGCATGGTGTGTTCTCGCTCCCCCTCAGCCCCGGATCCGCAGGCGGTCGGTGCTGTCCTCGCTCGGCTGTACGACGACGATGCCCTGGCCGGAGAAGGCCATCTGGTACGCCTCGCCGCTGCCCCGCCCGATCAGGGAGGAGGCCTTGAAGCTGCGCTTGCCCTTGACCTTGAGCGCCGGCGACCAGGCGACGAGCGCGTCGGGGTCGACGTACGTCTCGTCCTCGCCACGCCCGCAGTCGACCACGATCGGCGTGCCGCGCGAGGTCAGGGCGACCCAGCCGGTGCCTGCGATCTCGACGTTGAACAGGCCCTGCCCGGCGAACTTGGCGAGGCCCTTGACCTTCTCGACGCCCCACTGGAGGTGGGCGTCGAAGGCCAGCAGGTTGGTGCCGTTGACCGACAGCGAGTCGTTGTTGAGGTTGATCACGACGACGTCCGCGCCGTAGTCGGCGAGGTAGAGCAGACCGTCGCCCGAGCACTTCATGATGGGCGCGCCCTCGCCGGTGACCCACTGCTGGGCGACCTGGCGGGCGGCGGGCGGGTTGGGCTCGTAGGTGACGAAGCCCTCGTAGGCGACCATCGAGCCGGTGCGCGCGTAGAGGTCCTGGCCGGAGGCCATGGCCACCTTGAGCATCGTGCGGCCGTGGTTCTCCATCCGGGCCGCCATCGGGGTCGGGGCGAAGCCCGCGAGTTGCTGGTTCATTCTTCGGGCTCCCTCAGACCTCGTACGGCTGGACGACGATGAAGTTGCCGGGGGCGCCCCGGAACTGGAGGTTCACCGTCTCCCCGCTGTGCCCGGGGTACGCGTTGCGGCGCAGCCGGACCTGGCTGGAGAGGATCACCTGCGACGCGGACGACCAGGCGACGACGGCGTTGCAGTCGGCGAAGGTGGTCGGCGTGACGGGCAGGACGACCGGGGTGCCGTGCGTCTTGACGACGACGGTGCCGGTGCCCTGGAACTGCATGGTGAACAGGGCGCCGCCGGGGATGCCGTGGCCCTCGACCCTCCGTACTTCGTACTGGAGGGACTCGTCGAAGGCGAGCACGTTCTCCGCGGAGACGCAGATGCCGTCGCCCTGGAGCTCGATCGGGTGGAGGTGGGCGCCCTCCTCCGCGAGGAAGACCTGGCCGCGGCCGGTGCAGCGCATCAGCTGCATCTCCTGGCCGGTGGCGTTGCCGACGATCCGGCCGGTGAACCCGGCGCCCTTGTGGCTGAAGTCGACCTTGCCCTGGTACATGACCATGCTGCCCTGGCGGGCGAGGACGGGGACGCCGCCCATCTGCAGGTCTACCCGCATGAGCTGCTGGTTCTGCGGGGTCCAGCGGGCGCCGGTCGCGGTCTCCTTGTACGGCTGGAGCGCGGCGGCGAGCCCGGCGCCGGTGGCCGGCACGCCCTGCGGGACGCCCATGTGGCCCGGCTGCATACCCGGCGGCGTGCCGGGGGGCTGCTGGCCGAACTGCGGCTGTCCGTACGGCGACGGCGCGGGCTGGCCGTACGCCGGTGCCTGGCCGTACGCCGGTGCCTGGCCCGGGACCTGCCCGAACTGCGGCTGCTGGGGCTGCTGCGGCATCGGCTGCTGCGGCTGGCCGTACGGGGACGGCGCGGGCGCGGGTGCGGCCGGAGGGGCCATGGGAGCGGCCATGGTGGGGGCCGCGTGCACCGGCTGGACCGGGGCCTGCGGCGCCGGAGCGGGCGCGGGCGCGGTCGGCGCACCGAACGCCGGCGGGGCGGTGGCCTGCGCGGGCGGGCCGAAGCCGGGGGCTCCCTGCGGTGCCTGGGCCGCGGGCTGCTCCTCGGCGACCTCGCCGCCGAAGTTCTTCAGCAGCGCGTCCAGGCCGCCGTCGAAGCCCTGCCCGATGGCGGCGAACCGCCAGACGTCCTTGAGGTAGAAGTCGCCGAGCATGACGGCGCGCTCGGTGGAGAACTCCGTTCCCGTGAACGGGTATCGGACGACCTCTTCACCACCCGCCACGATGCGGATGTAGCCCGGTCCGACCTGCGACATCTGGCCGGCACCGTCGATGGTCGCGGTGAACGACAGCTTGTGGATGTTCGCCGGGATACGGTCCAGCGTGACGCGGAAGGACTCGGTGTCGCCCGACTGCGCGCCGAGCAGCTGAATGGACTCCTCCGGCGACTTCGGCTGGTTGAAGAAGATGAAGTACCGGTCGTCCGACAACTGCTCGTTGGCGTCGAGGCCGAAACAGCTGATGTCGAAGGTCAGTCCGGGCGCGGAGATCTGCACCCCGACGTACAGATCGGTCCCCGGTGTCAGATCACTGATCTTGGCCTTGTGGCCGCGTTGGAATTCCCTGGCCATGCGTAACGACCGTCCCCCATCCCGAATGTGAATGCGTCGCGCCAGGCTAACGGCTGTACGTGACATTGAGCCAAGCTGGTACGCATTCGGTACAGGATTGACCAGCGGGGCGAGTGGGGGTGCTACTCCCCGCGTGCGGCGGGCAGATGCGGCAGCCGGTCCGCCGCGACCACGCCTTCGAGGTATCCGCGGGCCCGTTCGGTGCGCGGGTACGCCTCCAGGAGCCGCCAGAACCGGGGGCCGTGGCCCGGCACGAGGAGATGGGCCAGCTCGTGCACGAGGACGTAGTCGACGACGTACTCGGGCATGCCCTGGAGTCGGTGCGAGAGACGGATGCTGCCTTCCGATGGGGTGCAGGAGCCCCAGCGGGTGTTCTGGTTGGTCACCCAGCGTACGGACGTCGGCCGTGCCCGGCCGGCGAAGTACTGCTCCGACAACCGCTCGGCACGCTCGGTGAGTTCACTGTCGCCGAGGAGCCGCTTGCTCTCCTGGGCGGCCAGCTTGTCCAGCATGACCGTCACCCAGCGTTGCTCCTCCGCCTCGGACATCCGGGCCGGGATGAGCACGATGGTCCGGTCGCCCTCGCGGTAGGCGGAGACGGTTCTGCTCCGCCGGGAGCTTCTGCGGACCTCGACCGCACTCGTCCCCGAGCCGCGGGGCGGTTTGCTTGTCACGCTGCGCTGTGGGTCGGCGGGCACGGGCCCGACGTTACCCGCTGTCAGCATGGGAAGTCCCGCCTCCGGGACGGTTCGGCCGTGATCCCTTCACAGCGTGCACCATTTGAATGATTAATACCCCGCCCCTGTGGACAACTTTCCGCGTCCGTCTCGACTCGCGGGCAATCTGATGTTCGGCCGGCGGGGAACGGCCGAGCGCGAAGAGGACGACGGATCAAGATCACGGGGGCGGAAATGCATCCGATGCTGAAACCGGCGCTGCGGCGCGCCTGGCGGAATCTGCAGAGCGTGCAGTTCGGGGCCACTCCCGCACACGCGGTGGTGCTGGGCCCGGTCGACACGGCCACCGGCAGTCTGCTGGGTCTGCTCGACGGCACCCGCGGCATGGAACGGCTGCGGGACGAAGCCCGTGCGCTGGGGCTGCCGGACGGGGTGCTCGAGAGGCTGCTCGGACGGCTTGCGGAGGCGGGGCTGATCGCCGACGGCGCGGCCGGCCGGCCGGGAAAGGCCGGTGGCGCCACGCCGGCGAACAGCGCGCTCGATCCGCTCCGTGCCGATCTGGCCTCACTCTCCGTGATCCACCGGGAGCCGGACGGGGCGTTACGAAGACTGGCCGCCCGGCGCGCCCTGCGCGTCCAGGTCCGGGGCGCGGGACGGGTCGGCTCGGCGGTCGCCGCCCTGCTCTCGGCGTCCGGCGTGGGCCGCGTGGAGGTGCTGGACTCCGGATCGGTGGAGCCCTGGGAGGTGTCGCCGGGCGGGCTGCCGCCCGACGCGGTCGGCGAACGGCGGGCGGTGGCGGCGCGCAGACTCGTGGCGCGGTCGGCCCCGGGCGGCCGCGGACCACGGGCGCCGCGGCGCGAGCCGGGTGAGAGCGGGCACGAGCCCGGACTCTCACTCGTGGTGGTGACACCGAGGGACGGCCTCGCCGCCTACCTCCCGGATCCCGTCACCGCCGAGAGCTGGATCACGACGGGCATTCCCCATCTCTACGCGGGGGTGTTGGAGGCCACGGGTGTCGTCGGTCCGCTGGTGCTGCCGGGTGCGACGGCCTGTGCGGGGTGCATGCAGGAGACACGGACGGACCGGGAGCCGGTGTGGCCCCGGATGCTGGCGCAGTGGCGCTCGGGCCCGCCCCACGCCCTGCCGGCCTGTGATCTGGGTCTCGCGACGGCGGTGGCCGGATTGGCCGCGTCCCACGCCCTGGCGTTCCTGGACGGTGAGTTGCCGGCCTGCGCGGGGGCCCGGTTCGAGGCGTCGCTGCCGCTCCTGGAGTGGCGGGAGGAGCGGATGAGGCCACACCCGGCGTGTTCGTGCGGCGCGGTGGGGCGCGGAGAGGGGGAGCATGAGGCGGGGGTCCCGACCCCGCACGACACAATGGCGGGGTAACCGCCCTGCGCGGCACGGCATCTGGGTTTTGGAGGGGCGTATGTCTGATCTACCCCGGAAGGCGGTCACCCGGACCGCCAGGTTGGCCGCGTTGCCCTTGGGCTTCGCAGGACGGGCCACCTGGGGACTGGGCAAGCGGATCGGCGGCAAGTCCGCCGAGATCGTCGCCCGCGAGCTGCAACAGCGCACGGCCGAGCAGCTTTTCAAGGTGCTCGGGGAACTTAAGGGCGGGGCGATGAAGTTCGGGCAGGCCCTGTCCGTCTTCGAGTCGGCGCTGCCGGAGGAGGTGGCGGGCCCCTACCGGGCCGCGCTCACCAAGCTCCAGGAAGCGGCGCCCCCGATGCCGACCCGCACGGTGCACGGGGTGCTCGAGGAGCGGCTCGGCGAGGAGTGGCGTGAGCTGTTCGTGGAGTTCGAGGACAAGCCCGCGGCGGCGGCCTCCATCGGCCAGGTGCACCGGGCGGTGTGGCACGACGGCCGCGAGGTGGCGGTGAAGGTGCAGTACCCGGGGGCGGGCGAGGCGCTGCTGTCGGATCTGACGCAGCTGAGCCGGTTCGCCCGGCTGCTGGGCCCGCTGATCCCCGGCATGGACATCAAGCCGCTGATCACCGAACTGCGCGACCGTGTCTCGGAGGAGCTGGACTACGGCCTCGAGGCCCAGGCCCAGCGGGAGCACGCCGAGGTGTTCGAGGGCGACCCCGATGTGGTGGTGCCGCGGGTCGTGCACCAGTGCGAGCAGGTCCTTGTGACGGAGTGGATCGACGGGATTCCGCTCTCCGAGGTGATCGCGGACGGCACCGAGGAGCAGCGGAACCGGGCCGGCCAGCTGCTGGCGCGCTTCCTCTTCTCCGGCCCCGCCCGCACGGGGCTGCTGCATGCCGATCCGCACCCGGGCAACTTCCGGCTGCTGCCGGGCGGTGACGGCGAGGAAGGTCCGGAAGGCTGGCGGCTCGGGGTGCTGGACTTCGGCACCGTGGACCGGCTGCCGGGCGGGCTGCCGGAGACGATCGGCACCTGTCTGCGGCTGACCCTGGAGGGTGACGCGGAGACGGTCTACGAGCTGCTCCGCGAGGAGGGCTTCGTGAAGGAGTCCGTCGCTCTCGATCCGGACGCGGTGCTGGAGTACCTGCTGCCGATCATCGAGCCGGCCGAGGCCGAGGTGTTCGGGTTCACCCGGGGATGGATCAGGACCCAGGCCGGCCGGATCGCGGACCCCCGCTCCCCCGCGCACCAGCTGGGCAAGCAACTGAACCTGCCGCCGTCGTATCTCCTGATACACCGTGTGACGCTCAGCACCATCGGGGTGCTCTGCCAGCTGAACGCGAAGGTGCGGCTGCGGGACGAGCTGGAGGAGTGGCTGCCGGGCTTCGTCGCGGCCGAGTGAGCCGGCCGGGGAGACACCGCCGGGGCCGCCGTCACCACCAGGAGGAGTCGAGGCGGCCCTCGATGGACCGGATGTTCTCGCGGGCGCAGGCTTCGCAGAGATAGTGGCGGGCGCCGTTCTCCACCGAACAGGTCCACGTCACCGGGAGCTCCTCGGCGGTCTTCCCGCAGCGGGCGCAGACGATGGGCTCCTTGACGGGCGGGGCGTCGTTCACCCTCCTGACGATAGTCCGGAGGCGCCCGCACCGCGCCGCAACGCACCGCGGGGGCCGGTCCGTTCGGACCGGCCCCCGCGAGGTTCTTTCATCAGTGCATGACGGCCATGGCCAGCGCGCGGCGGGCGCGCAGGGACACACGCTCGGCACGCCGCTGCATCCGCCGGGCGGCGACCAGGCGCACGGCCTGGCGTTCCGCGTCGGCTTCCCGCATGCGGTCGTGCATATGAGCACGAGCCAAGGCTTCTGGGATGAGTTGCATCTCACGGGTCCTGTTCTGACGCGAGGCGTTCGCGCCGGTGATGGAAACGTCTGGGGTCGCGGAGCCGGAGGGCTCGCTGGTGGAAGAGGTCATCGGGGCCTGCTTCTGGGGATCGTGCGTGAGGGGTCGGTCGATGGTTCCGGTGACGTTCATGCCGCGACCGGGTTCTTGCGCGGGCGGCCACGCGGCCGCTTGCGAGCTACGACGACTCCCTGGACGAACAGCTCGCCGCCCCAGACGCCCCACGGCTCACGCCGCTCCTTCGCGCCGGCGAGGCAGGCCTCCATCAGCGGGCAGGTGCGGCAGAGGGACTTGGCGTACTCGACGTCGGCCGGGGACTCGGCGAAGAAGACCTCCGGGTCGAACGAGCGGCAGGGGACGGGTACGCCGAGGTTCTCGATGGCGTCGTCGAGCGCGGTGAGCGCGGTGAGGGGGGTCAAGGTGGAGTCCTCCGTGAGGCCGGGCGGGGGGATCGTTTCGGAAGGCGGTACGGACGGGGCGTGCGCTTCGAGTTGCACGGTGGTGTTTCCTCGTCTGGTCGTTCCGGCCTGTTGGCCGGGGTTTCGGCTGGTACCGGGTTCTGCTGGTCCCGAGGCCCCTTCGCTCTGTCGCCCCCGTTCGGGGACAAACAAAAGGGCCGCGGATCCCGGGTGGGGTTCCGCGGCCCTGAAGGCGCCGGCCTGATCGTCGATCAGGCTGGATCACTCCAGGGTTCGAGCCCACGGAAGGCCCACTTCGTGTGGTGCTGCGTCGTCTGCTGCTTGGTTTCGGCACCGGTCGCCGCAAAGTCATAGGCCTTGGCCTCGACTGCTGCTACTCCTGCTTCCAGTGCCTTGGTCGGTCGCTCATTGCGCTCCATGACGAGCAGACCCGCAAGGGCGGCCGGCCGCAGGGAAGCGGCGGCGCCGGCCATACCAGCGCCGGACAGACCGGTGCCAGGAAGACCGCTGCCAATGAACGCCGAGCCGGAGAGGCCGAGCGAGCAGGCGGAGACGACCGAGCGATCGGTCATTTTGTCGGTGCTGACGAAGCTGACGTTGGTGCTGTTGATGTTGCTGATCACTGGAATCGCCTCCTCTCGGCGTCTCGGAGGGCTCGGGGTGAGCCGGACCCTCATGTTCATTTGGACAAGTACAGCACGAAAGCAGGGCTTCGAAGAAGCCGCTGTTTCCGTGGTTAAGAACCTATGGGGCTTGACGGGGGGTGCGCAAACTATTTTTTCGACGAGTTTTCATGAGTCCTGCTCGTCGTCTCCTCCAGGCGCCCCACCTGGCTCTTCGCCCGCGCAGATGGCGAGGACGTCGACCCCGAAGCGGTCGAGCTTGCGGACGCCGACCCCGGAGATCCCCGCGAGTTCGCCGTCGGTGGACGGCATGCGCTCGGCGATCGCCATCAGCGTCTTGTCGGTGAACACGCAGTACGCGGGCTGCCCGAGCTCCTTGGCCTGGTCGGCACGCCAGTCGCGCAGCCTCTCGTAGAGCGCCTCGTCCATGTCGGAGGGGCAGTCCTCACAGCGCATCAGCTTCATCTCACCGGCTTCGGTGAGTGTGGCGCCGCAGACGCGGCACAGCACCGGACCGCGGCGCTTGCGGCGGGCGGCGCCGCCCCTCTCGATGGAGCCGCCGCCTCCCGTGCTGCCCACACCGAGAGCGCCGGAGCCGGGGCGCAGCCCCTTGAGGAAGCGGGTGGGGCGCCGGGAGGCGCGGCCGCCCGGGGAGCGGGAGAGCGCCCAGGAGAGCGTGAGGTGCAGCCGGGCGCGGGTGACCCCGACGTACAGCAGGCGCCGTTCCTCCTCGACCTGTTCGTCGGTCTTGGCGTAGGTGATCGGCATCATGCCCTCGGTGAGGCCGACCAGGAAGACGGCGTCCCACTCCAGGCCCTTGGCCGCGTGCAGCGAGGCGAGGGTGACGCCCTGGACGGTCGGGGCGTGCTGGGCGGCGGCCCGCTCGTCGAGCTCGGCGACGAGGTCCGAGAGCGTGGCACCGCTCTTGGCGCGGGCGAAGTCCTCGGCGAGGCGGACGAGGGCGGCGAGGGACTCCCAGCGGTCACGGACGGCGCCGGAGCCGGCGGGCGGTTCGCTGGTCCAGCCCTTGGTGGAGAGCACGGCGCGGACCTGGGAGGGCAGGTCCTCGGCGTCGTCGAGGAGGGAGTCGTTGCCCCCGGCGCGGGCGGCTCCGCGCAGGGCGATGCCCGCCTCCCGTACCTCCTGGCGCTCGAAGAAGCGCTCGGCGCCGCGCAGCTGGTAGGGCACCCCGGCGTCGGCGAGGGCCTGTTCGTAGACCTCGGACTGGGCGTTGATGCGGTAGAGCACGGCGATCTCGCCGGCCGGGACGCCCGCGGCGATCAGGTCGCGGATGCGGCGGGCGGTGCCCTCGGCCTCGGCGGGCTCGTCGGCGTACTCGGTGTAGACGGGCTCGGGGCCGGTGTCGCGCTGGGAGATCAGCTCCAGGCGGTGCTCGGCGGCGCGGCCGCGGGCCTGGCTGAGGAGTCCGTTGGCGAGGTGCACGACCTGGGGGGTGGAGCGGTAGTCGCGGACGAGCTTGACCACCGTGGCGTTCGGGTGCCGGGTGCGGAAGTTCAGCAGGTGGTCGGGGGTGGCGCCGGTGAAGGAGTAGATGGTCTGGCTGGCGTCGCCGACGACGCAGAGGCTGTCGCGGTCGCCGAGCCACAGGTCGAGGAGCCGCTGCTGGAGCGGGGAGACGTCCTGGTACTCGTCCACCACGAAGTGCTGGTACTGGCTGCGGATCTGGTCGGCGATGTCGTGCCGGTCCTGGAGGATGCCGACCGTGAGCAGCAGCACGTCCTCGAAGTCGATCACCGAGCGGTCCCGCTTGAGCTGCTCGTACATGGCGTAGATCTGACCGATCTCGGCCGGGTCGCGGGGGGCGTCGCGGACCGACTTGGCGACGACCGCGGGATAGTCGGCCGGGACGGTCTGGGTGACCTTGGCCCACTCGATCTCGCCGGTGACGTCGCGCAGCTCGTTGCGGTCGAGCCGGACGCGGCAGCGCGCGGCCGACTCGGCCACGAGCTGGATCTTGCGCTCCAGGAGTCGGGGAAGATCGCCACCGACGACTTTCGGCCAGAAGTACTGGAGCTGACGCAGGGCGGCGGAGTGGAAGGTACGGGCCTGCACCCCGCCCGCGCCGAGCTCACGGAGCCGGCCGCGCATCTCCCCTGCCGCCCGGTTGGTGAACGTGACGGCCAGCACACTGCCGGGCTGGAGTATCCCCGCCCGCACCCCGTACGCGATGCGGTGCGTGATGGCCCGCGTCTTGCCCGTACCGGCTCCCGCCAGCACGCACACCGGGCCGTGCAGGGCCAGGGCGACCTCGCGCTGCTCGGGGTCGAGCCCGTCGAGCACCGCGTCGGCCGACTCGGGGACCTGCGGGAAGAGAGTGGAGTGCGTTGCTGCTGTCACCCCGCCATGCTGCCAGGTTCGCGAGGGGCGGTGCGTCGCGTTGTCCACAGGCCCGGACATGCAGTCATACGAATCACGGTCGTCCTCATCCGGGAATGGGGACGGGGGCGCGTACGTTCTCCTCCTCGGCACCTACCCCGCGAACAGAGGAGCGCCAGGCCATGCAGGGCACTGTGACGATGTACAGCACCACGTGGTGCGGCTACTGCCGTCGGCTGAAGAGCCAGATGGACCGCGAAGGCATCGCGTACACGGAGATCAACATCGAGCAGGACCCCGAGTCGGCGGCGTTCGTGGAGAAGGCCAACGGGGGCAACCAGACCGTCCCGACCGTCCTCTTCGCCGACGGCTCGACGCTGACGAACCCGTCGCTCGCCCAGGTCAAGCAGAAGGTCGGCGTCTGACGCGACGCGCACGCGGACCGAGAAGAGCCCCCGCCCGGTGCTGCCGGGCGGGGGCTCTTTTCAGCCATGGGTGCGGACGTCAGACGACGTCGCCCGGCTTCGGCAGCGGCTTGCCGTACCAGAGCTCGATCAGCCGGGAGGCGATCGAGATGCCGTACGGAGGCAGCACCTCGCCCGACTCGAAGGCGGCGGCCAGCTCCTCACGGGAGAACCAGCGGGCCTCGTGGATCTCCTCGCCGTCCACGTGTATCTCCGAGGAGGTCGCGTGCGCGATGAAGCCCAGCATCAGGCTGGACGGGAAGGGCCACGGCTGGCTGGCGACGTATTCGACCTCGCCGACCGTGACTCCGGCCTCCTCGAAGACCTCGCGGATCACCGCCGTCTCGATCGACTCGCCGGGCTCGACGAAGCCCGCGAGGGTCGAGAAGCGGCCCTCGGGCCAGTGGACCTGGCGGCCGAGCAGGATGCGCTCCTGGTCGTCCGTGACGGCCATGATGACCGCCGGGTCGGTCCGCGGGTAGTGCTCGGCGCCGCAGGCCTGGCAGCGGCGGATGTGGCCGGCGGCCGCGATCACCGTGCGCTCGCCGCAGCGGGAGCAGAAGCGGTGGAGTCGCTGCCAGTTCTCCAGGGCCACGGCGTGCACCATGAGGCCGGCGTCCCGGGGCGAGAGCAGCAGGCCGGCCTCGCGCAGCCCCGCGGGCCGGGCGGACTGGTCCATACGGCCGGGCAGGGCGTCCTTCTGCAGGGCGAAGTAGGAGACGCCGTCGGCGTCCGTGCCCAGGAAGTAGCGGTGGGTCTCGGTGACGGGCGCCTCGAAGGCCGGGGTCATGACGAGCTCGGTACGGCCGTCGGGGGTGTCGTCGATCAGCACCTGACCGCCGGAGACCACGAAGACGCGGGTCGTGGGGTGGCTCCAGGCCGCCGCGAGCCAGGCCTCGTCGAGGCGGTGGTGAGCGGCACGGTCGATGCCGCTCGGGGCGGTGAGCGAGATCGGCCGGTCCGCGAACTGGCTGTTCAAGGTGGACACAGGTACTTCCAACTCCCCCGGATCGTTGTGTGGGTTCATCGCGCGGCTGCGTGGAGTGCGGCGGGCAGGTCGCTCCACAGATGGGCGGTGGTCTCGACGCCCTTGAGGAGAAGATCGAGCTCGATCTTCTCGTTGGGGGCGTGCCAGCCGTCGGACGGCACCGAGATGCCGAGGAACAGCACCGGTGCGCCCAGGACGTCCTGAAGGTCTGCGGCGGGGCCCGAGCCGCCCTCACGGGTGTAGCGGACCTTGGCGCCGTCGAAGGCGCGGCTCATCGCGCCCGCGACCGCCTTGAGGGCCGGGTGGTCGAGCGGGGTGAGGCAGGGCCGGGTCGGGGCGCCGAAGACGATCTCGTACCGGATGCCGGCGGGGACACGGGCGGCGAGCCAGTCCCGTACGGCGAGCTCGATCTTGTCCGGGTCCTGGCCGGCGACCAGTCGGAAGGAGAGCTTCAGCTGGGCGGAGGCGGGGACGATCGTCTTGCCTCCGGGGCCCTGGTAGCCGCCGCCGATGCCGTTGACCTCGGCGGTCGGGCGGGCCCAGACGCGCTCCAGGGTGGAGAAGCCGGCCTCGCCGAGGGTGCCGCGGGACTTGGCGGTGGTCAGCCAGGCCGCCTCGTCGAAGGGCAGCTCGGCGATGAGGGCGCGCTCGGCGTCGGACAGCTCGGTGACACCGTCGTAGAACCCGGGGATCGCGACGCGCTCGTCCTCGTCGTGCAGGGCGGCGACGAGACGACCGGCGACGGCGGCCGGATTGGGCACGGCTCCGCCGAAGGAACCGGAGTGGATGTCCTGGTCGGGGCCGAACAGCTCGATCTCGCAGTCCGCGACGCCGCGCATCCCGGTGCAGACGGTCGGGGTGTCCTCGGACCACATGCCGGTGTCGGAGACGATCACGGCATCGGCGGCGAGCCGGTCCGCGCGGGCCTCGACGAGGGCCCGGAAGTGCGGGGAGCCCGACTCCTCCTCGCCCTCGACGATCAGCTTGAGGTTGACCGCGGGGGCGGTGCGCCCGGTCGCGGCGAGGTGGGCACGGACCCCGAGGGTGTGGAAGAAGACCTGGCCCTTGTCGTCGGCGGCACCGCGCGCGTACATCCGGCCGTCGGTGACGTGCGGCTCGAACGGGTCCGTGTGCCAGCCGTCCTCGCGGGCGGCCGGCTGGACGTCGTGGTGGCCGTAGACGAGCACGGTCGGGGCGTCCGGGTCGTCGGACGGCCACTCGGCGAAGACCGCCGGCGCTCCGTCCGTCTCCCAGACCTCGACCGTCGTGAACCCCGTGTCGGACAGCTTGCCCGCGAGCCACCGGGCACTGCGCCGTACGTCCTCGGCGTGGGCGGGCTGCGCCGACACGGAGGGGATCCGCAGCCAGGCGGCGAGGTCGCCGAGGAAGGCGACGCGGTGCTGCTCGATGTACGTGCGCACGGCCTGGGTACGTACGGTCTGGACGGCGTTGTCCGGGGTCTCGCTCATGCTCCTGAGCCTATCCGGCGTCCGGGGCGGGTCCGTCCGGGGTCGGTCCGCCCAGCAGGATCCCCTCCAGTTCGGCACGGCCGGGGAGTGCCCGGGGCCGTACGACCTCGCCCGTCCGTACGTAGACGAAGGCGGCGGCGACGTCTTCGGGGGCGAGGCCGTGCCGCTCGGCCCAGGCGAGACGGTAGATCGCGAGCTGGAGAGGGTCGGCGGTACGCAGATGGCTGGTCTTCCAGTCGACGATCTCGTACGCGCCGGACTCCGGGTCGCGGTAGACGGCGTCGATCCTGCCGCGGACGACCCGTCCGGCGAGGGAGAGATGGACGGGGACCTCGACGCGGTGCGGGGTGCGGTGGGCGTACGGGGTGAGGGCGAAGGCGTCCTTGAGCGCGTCGAGGTCGCGCTCGTCGACGATCTCCGGTTCGCCGGCGAACTCCTCGCCGCCGGGGAGCTCGTCCGGGCCGAGCATGGGGAGCGGGAGCTCCTCGAACCGTGACTCCACCCACGCGTGGAACCGGGTACCGCGGCGGGCGGCGGGCTGCGGGGGCCGGGGCATGGGCCGGGCCAGGTCCTGGGCGAAGCCGTCGGGGTCGGCGGCGAGGCGGAGGACCTGGGAGGCGGAGAGGTAGGCGGGCAGGAGTACGTCGCGGGTGGTGGCGCGGGCGCGACGGAGTTCGGTGGTGAGGGCGGTGAGGTCGCGGTCCCAGGAGGCGATCGTTCTGGCTTCCTCGGGGGTCGCTCCGACCTCCGGTGACCGGGGCGCGGGGATCCCGTCGGTCGTGGGCTCGTCCGCCGGGGGCTCGTCCGCCGGGGGCTCATCGTCCCAGAACGGGTCCTCGACCCACTGAGGCTCCTCGTCGGGCCAGAGGTCCTCGGGGTCCTGGGGTGCGGGCCCTTGCGCGGGCAGCGCGTCCGTGGGTTGTGCCCACCCACCCCCGGACTCCGTCCGGGGGTGCCCCCACCGCCCCTGCGGAACGAATGCCCACAACTGGGACCGGACCAGCTCAGCCGCCCTCCGGCGGCGCACGAAGGACTCCTCGTCCAGCGGGAGGGGCCAGGCCTGGTCCGCGAGGTGCTCGGTCAGGGTCGGGTTCTCCGCGTCCTTCTCCGGCTCGTCCGCCCATGCCTCGATCTCGCCGAAGCCTGCCGCGCAGTGGTCGTGGAGGGCGTGGAGGAAGTCCGAGGGGCCGCGGGGCTTCTTCTGCGACGGGCCCCACCAGTGGGCTGAGCCCAGGAGGAGGGAGCGGGGGCGGGTGAAGGTCACGTAGCCGAGGCGGAGCTCCTCGGTGTGCTGGTGGTCGCGCATCGCCTCCTTGAAGGTCTTCAGGGAGGCCGCGTCCCAGGTCGTGATCTCGGGCAGCGTCGCCGTGTCGCCGCGCAGGGCGTGCGGCAGCACCTGGGGCTGGGAGGTCCACGACTCGCGGGACCTGGTGCTCGGGAACTGGGCGGAGACCAGGCCGGGCACCGCGACGACATCCCACTCCAGGCCCTTGGACTTGTGGGCGGTGAGGACCTTGACCGTGTTCTCGCCGCCCGGGAGCGCGTTGTCGAGGCCCTTCTCGTACTGCGCGGCCGTACGCAGGAAGCCGAGGAACGCCAGGAGGGTCGCCTCGCCGTCCAGGGAGGCGAAGCCGGCCGCTATGTCGAGGAAGTTCGAGAGGGTCTCGCGGCGCCGGGCGGCGAGGGCGTGCGGGGACGCGGAGAGTTCGACCTCCAGGCCGGTGGTGGCGAGAACCCGGTGCAGCACGTCCATCAGCGGGTCGGCAAGTGAGGAGCGCAGGGTGCGCAGCTCGGCGGCGAGCCGGGCGAAGCGGACGCGGGCCTCGGCGGAGAAGGGCAGGCCGTCGTCCTCGCCGCCGGAGTCGAGGAATGTGTCGAGCGCGTCGGCGAGCGAGATGACCTCGGCGGGGTCGACGCCCTCGACGGCCGCCGCGAGCCGCTGGTCGGCGTCGGCGTCCCCGCCCCGCTCCCGGTGGACCAGCAGCCGGGCGCGGCGGCCGAGGAGGGCCAGGTCGCGCGGGCCGATGCGCCAGCGGGGACCGGTCAGGAGGCGGACCAGGGAGGCGTTCGCCCCGGGGTCCTGGAGGACCTCGCAGACCGCCACCAGGTCGGCGATCTCGGGCAGGTGGAGGAGCCCCGACAGACCGACGACCTCGACCGGTACGTCACGGGCGACCAGGGCGGCCTGGATGGCGGGGAAGTCGGTGGCAGTCCGGCAGAGGACCGCGATCTCGCCGGGCTCCCTGCCCGTGCGGACCAGGTGGGCGAGGGAGTCGGCGAGCCAGTCGATCTCCTCGGCGTGGGTGGGGAGGAGCGCGATCCGTACCGAGCCGTCGCGCTCCGCGCCGGGCGCCGGGCGCAACGCCTCCACGCCCGCGTGCATGGCCCGCAGGGGCGTGGCGAGGCCGTTGGCCAGGTCGAGGAGGCGGCCGCCGCTGCGGCGGTTCTCGGAGAGGGCGTACCGGGTGGCGGGGGTGCCGTCCTCGTACGGGAAGTGCGTCGGGAAGTCGTCCAGGTTGGCGACGGACGCGCCGCGCCAGCCGTAGATCGCCTGGCAGGGGTCGCCGACCGCGGTCACGGCGTGCCCGGTGCCCGAGCCGAACAGGCCGGAGAGCAGCAGCCGCTGGGCGACGGAGGTGTCCTGGTACTCGTCGAGCAGCACGACCCGGAACTCGTCGCGCAGGATGGCGCCGACCTCCGCGCGCGTGGTGGCGAGTTCGGCGGAGCGGGCGATCTGGTCGCCGAAGTCGAGCAGATCGCGGGAGCGTTTGGCCGCGCGGTAGCGGATCACCAGGTCCAGCAGCTCGCGGCGGGCCGCGGCCGTCTCGGGGACCTTGCGCAGATCGGCGTTGGAGAGCTTGGCGCGGGAGAGGGTGTCGAGCAGCTCGGTGTCGTACGCCTTCAGGTCCTCGGGCCGTACGAGATGCTCGGCCAGCTCGGCGTCGAGTGCGAGGAGGTCGCTGACCAGCGTCGGGAACGACTTGGTCAGGGCGGGGTACGGTCCTGGCGCCTCGCGCAGGACCCGCGCGGCGAGCTGATAGCGGGTGGCGTCGGCGAGGAGGCGGGAGGTGGGCTCCAGGCCGATGCGCAGGCCGTGGTCGGTCAGGAGCTGCCCGGCGAAGGCGTGGTACGTGGAGATGCGGGGCTCGCCCGGGGAGTAGTAGGGGTCGGCGGGCACCGCCGTCGTCGAGGGGTGGCGGTCGGGCGACGGGTGGGACGGGGTGATGGCGTCGGGGTCTGTGACGCCCGCGCGGACGAGGGCCGTGCGGACGCGTTCGGCGAGTTCGCCGGCGGCCTTGTTGGTGAAGGTGAGACCGAGGACCTGTTCGGGCGCGACCTGGCCCGTGCCGACCAGCCAGACCACCCGGGCTGCCATGACCGTCGTCTTGCCGGAACCGGCTCCGGCCACGATGACCTGCGGGGCGGGCGGCGCGATGATGCAGGCCGTCTGCTCCGGGGTGAACGGGATGCCGAGGAGCTCCTTGAGCTGCTCGGGGTCGGTGATGCGTGCGGTCACCCCAAAGAGGCTAACGGGGACCACCGACAGCGCCGACCACGGCGGAAGGCGAGCGGACGCGAGCGGGGACGCCTCAGACCGCCGCTGTCGGCGTCCCCTGGTCGAGCTTGGTGAGGTCCACGGTCTCGCCCGCGGGCGGTACGACGACCTTCACCGGCTTGTCGTAGTCGGAGAAGACGAGCGTCCCTGGCTCCTCGCCACCCGTCTTGACCATCCTGAGGATGTAGGGCTTGCCCTCCTGGGAGACGGACACCGTGGTCGTCTCACCGCCGGGCCTCTTCTTCACGAGGGTGGCGACCGGGGTTCCCTCGACCTCGGCGTCCGGTCCGCGGGTCAGACCCCTGCGCTCGCCGTCGTCCTCGTCCAGGTCGGCGAGGAGCTCCTTGAGGTCGCAGACCCCGCTCAGGTCGCCGCTGCCCGCCTGACCGGGGGTGATCTTCAGCCAGCGCCCTTCGAGGAGCTCGATCGTGGGGCCGATCTGGGGCTCCGGTATCCCCTGGGAGGTCATGGAGACCCGCCAGAACCGCTCGTCGCCCTTGATGTACGTGATCCCGTCGGCCTGCCGCAGCTCCGCCGTGCCGCCGCCGATCGTCATCCGTCCGGTGCACTCGCGCTTGTCGTCGACGGCGAGGTCGATGTCCAGCGGCTGTCCGTCCGACTCGACCCGGCCGGTCATCCGGAGAGAGGTCGCGGACTGGGTGGCGGTGACGGCGCGGTCGCCGATCCGGTCGGCGGACTGGCCCTCGAAGGGGTCCGGCGAGGGGCTGGGGGCTGCGGCCTGTACGTACGCCGGTGCGGGAGGCACCTGGGCCCCGGCCGCCGGAGCGGCCCCGACGATCACGGCCGTACAGACGGCCGTCGCACCGGCCGCCACGGTGGCCGTCGCGGTGCGGAGCATTCGACGCTGGGACGCCATGCGAGCCTCCTCGCGGATTCCCCCGTCCACCAGCGTCGCCCCTGTGACGTGCGCCCGCTACTTCGCCGCGGCGGGCGCACGTCGAGGCGGGTGCGTCAGCCGAGCTTCGCCGGGTCCATCACCTGGTCCGCCGGAGGCGCGGTGGCCGTGACGGGCTTGTTGAAGTCGGAGAAGACGAGCGTTCCGGGCTCCTTGCCGCCGGCCTCGACCGACTTGAGGATGAAGGGCTCGCCCTCCTTGGCGACGTACACGGTGTGGGTCTCGCCGTTGCTCTTCTTCTTGATCAGGGTGACGGCGGGGCGGCCGTCGATGTCGGCGTCGGCGCCCTTGGTCATGCCCTTCCGCTCGGACTTGTCCTCGTCCATCTCCTTGATCAGGGCGTTGAGGTCGCACAAGTCGGCCAGTTCGCTCGCGTTGCCGTCGGACATCTTCATCCAGCGGCCCTTGAGGAGCTCGGCCATGGCGTTGCCCTCCTCGGCGGAGGAGCCCTCGCTCTTGGCCATGTTCTGCCAGAACTTGTCGTCACCCTTCATGTACATGACCTTCTCGGCCTGAAGGAGGTCCGCGGTGGCCGTGTCGATGGTCATCTTGCCGACGCAGGCGCCCTTGCTGTCGACGGCGAGGTCGATCTTCATCTGCTCGCCGTCGGCCTTGCTGTCGCCGACCATGCGCAGCGAGGTCGCGCCCTTCATGGCCTTCACGGCCTGGTCGGCGATCGCGTCGGCATCAAGGCCCTTGAACGGGTCGACCGGGGCCTGCGTCGTGGCGGACGCCGCCGGCTCCTTCTTGTCGCCCTTGGCCTTGGTGTCGTCGCCCTTGGAACAGCCCGTCACACCGACGACGGTGGCCGCACAGACCATCGCCGCGACCCAGATCTTCCGGTTGGCCCGCATTTGTGCACTCCTCATGAAATTTCTCTTGACCCCCGGGACAGTCCGACTCCTGTGAGGTCCCCATGGATTCACGGCGGGAAAGTGACTTCGGACACGTCGGACGGCCGGTTCACGAGGAGGCCGTCATTCGACGATGTGGCGGCCCTCGGGCTGCGCGCTGCACGAGGCGCGGAAGGTGCAGTGGGTGCAGTGCTGGCCCGTGCTGGGGGTGAAGCGCTCGTCGAGGACCCGGCCGGCCGCGGTGGCCAGGAGGTCGCCGACCCACTCCCCCGCCAGGGGTTCCTGTGCCTGGACCTTCGGGAGGGTCTCGCCGCCCTCCTTCTTGGGGGCGGGCTGGCGCAGTTGTACGAGTTCGGCGCCGCCGGGGTCGGGGCGGTGGCCGTCGAAGACCTCGTCCAGGGCTCCTTCGCGCACCGCGAGCTGGTACACGGCGAGCTGGGGGTGGTGGGCGACCTCGTCCCTGGTGGGCGCGGACTTGCCGGTCTTGAAGTCGACGACGTAGGCGCGGCCGTGTTCGTCGGTCTCCACGCGGTCCATGGAACCGCGGATCCGGACCTCGTACGCACCGGCTTCGAGGGTCACGTCGAAGTCGTGCTCCGTCGCGGCGGGGGTGCGGCCGCCGCGGTCCATGACGTGCCAGCGCAGGAAGCGTTCCAGCGCCACGCGCGCGTGCTCCTTCTCCTGCGCGGATTTCCAGGGGGCGTCGAAGGCGAGCGCGTCCCAGACCGAGTCCAGGCGGGCCATGAGGACGTCGAGGTCGGCGGGGGTACGGCCGGAGGCGACCTCGTCGGCGAGGACGTGGACGACGTTGCCGAAGCCCTGGGCGGCGGTGGCGGGGGCGTCGGCCTTGACCTCGCGGCCCAGGAACCACTGGAGGGCGCAGGTGTTGGCGAGCTGGTCGAGGGCGGAGCCGGAGAGGGCGACGGGGTGGTCGCGGTCGCGGAGCGGGACCCGGCTGCGGGTGGGCTCGAACAGGCCCCACCAGCGGTCCGGATGAGCGGCCGGGACGAGCGGCTGGCCCTCGTCGTCGGTGAGCGCGGCGAGCTGGGCGAGGCGCTGGGCGGCGGCGTCGCGAAGGGCGTCGGAGGCGGCCGGGTCGACGGTGGTGGCACGCAGTTCGGCGACGAGCGCGGCCACGGCGAGGGGGCGGCGGGGGCGGCCCGGGACGTCCTTGGGCTCGGTGCCGAGTTCGGTGAGGAAGCGGGAGGGCTGGTCGCCGTCGTCGGCGGGGGTCTTGACCGCGGTCACGACGAGCCGGTCGCGGGCGCGGGTGGCGGCGACGTAGAAGAGGCGGCGCTCCTCGGAGAGGAGGGCGCCGGGGGTGAGGGGTTCGGCGAGACCGTCGCGGCCGATGCGGTCGGCTTCGAGGAGGGAGCCTCGGCGGCGCAGGTCGGGCCAGAGGCCCTCCTGGACGCCGGCGACGACGACGAGGCTCCATTCGAGGCCCTTGGCACGGTGGGCGGTCATGAGGCGGACGGCGTCGGGACGGGTCTGGCGCTTCGAGAGGGTGTCGGCGGCGATGTCCTGGGCGTCGAGCTCTTCGAGGAAGTTCAGGGCGCCGCGGCCGCCGACACGGTCCTCGGCGCGGGCGGCGGCCTCGAAGAGGGCGCAGACGGCGTCGAGGTCGCGGTCCGCGTTGCGCCCGGCCGGGCCGCCGCGAAGGGCCGCGCGCTCCAGCCGGCCGGGCCAGGGGGTGCCGTTCCAGAGCAGCCAGAGGGCCTCCTCGGCGGTGCCGCCTGCGGCGAGGCGGTTGCGGGCCTGCCGGAGCAGATCGCCGAGCCGCTTGGCGCCGCGGGCGTACGACTGGTCGTGCGCGACGAGCCGCTCGGGCTCGGCGAGCGCACGGGCGAGGAGTACGTCGGAGGGCGGCGGCACCTGGTTCCCGCCGGCCCGCTCCTCGTCGCGCAGCGCGCGGCCGAGGCGGCGCAGATCGGCGGGGTCCATACCGGCGAGGGGCGAGGCGAGCAGGGTGAGCGCGGTCTCGGTGTCAAACCACGCCCCGCCCCTCTCGTCCCCTTCGGCACCGCCGCCGGAAGCCGGGGGCTCGCCTCCCGGGCCCGTCGTGTCGCCGACGGCGAGGCCCGTCTCCCCAGGGACCGTCTCCCCGGCGCCCGGCTCCACAGCGTCGCCGGACGCGATCGGCTCGGGCGCCGCCTGCTGAGCGACCGCCGGGGTGCTCGGCGAATCGCCGCCCAGCCCGGCGGGCTCCTCGGCTCCGTCGGCGGGCGAGTCGAACGCGGCATCCAGCTCCACGTGGTGGGCCGAGTCACCGGCGACCCCCGCGGGCTCCGCAGCCTCGTCGGCGGGCGAGTCGAACGCGGCATCCAGCTCCACGTGGTGGGCCGAGTCACCGGCGTCCCCCGCGGGCTCCGCAGCCTCGTCGGCGGGCGCGTCGAACGCGGCATCCAGCTCCACGTGGTGGGCCGACTCGCCGGCGTCCCACGCGGGCTCCGCAGCCTCGTCGGCGGACTCCCCCCTGCCCTCGGTCGGCTTCCCGGCGCCATCGCCCGCCGTGTCCCGTCCCGCCGCCCCCGGGGCGGCCGGGTCGTCCGCGCCCGGGGTCGCCGCCGTGCGCAGGGCGAGAAGCAGCGGGGCCACCGCCGGTTCGTGGCGGAGGGGGGTGTCGGCGGTGTCGGTTTCGAGGGGGACGCCGGCCGAGGTGAGTGCGCGGCGGAGGCCCGGGACGGTGGTGGCCGCGCGGACCAGGACGGCCATGTCCTGCCAGGGGACACCGTCCTCCAGGTGGGCGCGGCGCAGGAGGTCGGCGATGTTGTCGGACTCGGTGGAGGCCGTGGGGTACGTGTACACCTCGACCCGGCCGCCCCCGCGGCTCGCCGCCGGCTCGCGGTGGGCACGGACCTTGTCGCCGGGGAGTCGCGGCAGGGGCATCCGCCGGGTGAGTTCGCGTGTCGCGGCGAGCAGCCCCGCGCCCGAGCGGCGGGAGCCCGTCAGGACCCGGACGTCCGACGGCCGGCCGTCGAGCCGCCGGAACGTGTCGGGGAAGTCGAGGATGCCGTTCACATCGGCACCCCGGAACGCGTAGATCGACTGGTCCGGGTCGCCGAAGGCGACCACCGTGCGGCCGCCCCCCGCCAGCGCGCGCAGCAGCCGCACCTGCGCGGGGTCCGTGTCCTGGTACTCGTCCACGAAGACGGCGTCGTAGTCGGGCAGCGTCACGCTCTCCGACAGCAGCACCGCCCGGTGCACGAGCTCCGTGTAGTCGAGGACCCCTTGCAGGTCCAGGACGTCCAGGTACTCCGCCAGGAAGCCGGCCGCCGCCCTCCAGTCGGGGCGCCCCACCCGCTGGGCGAACTCGGCCAGCGCCCTCGGCCCGAGCCCCAGCTCGCGTGAGCGCGCGAGGACGGCCCGTACCTCGTCGGCGAAGCCGCGCGTCGTCAGGCAGGCCCGCAGCTCGTCGGGCCACCGGATCCCCGCGAGCCCCGCCTTCTCCAGGTCGATCTGGCCCGCGAGCAGCTCCCGTACGAACAGGTCCTGCTCCGGTCCCGACAGCAGCCGCAGCGGCTCGGCGAACAGCTCGGCGTCCTGGTGCGCGCGGATCAGGGCGTAGCAGTACGAGTGGAAGGTCGTCGCCTGCGGAGGCCGCGATCCTCCCAGCCGCGCCGCCATCCGGTCGCGCAGCTCCACGGCGGCCTTGCGGCTGAAGGTGAGGACGAGGATCCGCTCCGGGTCCGTTCCCTTCTCGACGCGGGCCGCGACCGCCTCCACCAGCGTCGTCGTCTTGCCGGTGCCCGGTCCGGCGAGGACGAGCATCGGTCCGCCCGCGTGGTCAACCACTTCCCGCTGCGCTGCGTCCAGCAGAGGGGGATCCACCTGGGTCGGGGCAGTACGCACCAGTCGGTACGCGCCCGTGGTCCGCCCCTGGTACGGCGTGCGCCGGGTGGTGGAGGAGGAACTCACGTGGATCGACCGGTCCTGAGCGAAGAGGTGGAGAGGTGTACGGGGCGAACGACGACGTTACGGGAAACAGAGGGTGCCCGAGTCGTACTCCGTACGGGCCTCCGTGCCGCCATCGGGCCGCCCGGCCCGTCCTGCCATGGGCAAAGCTGTCACGTGTGAGTTCCCGCACGCGGATCCCGGTCGGTGACGTCCGTGCCGTCCCAGCGCGCCCGCCGCATGTCGAGCTTCGGTATGTGCCCTTCGGCGGTGCGCCCGGCCTGCCGGAGCGGGGTGCCCTCGTCCCGGTAGTGGTCGAGGGCGCGCAGCTCGTGGCCGGGCAGCAGCATGCCGTCGGAGCGCACCACACGCCACCACGGCACGGCTCCGCCGTACAGGGCCATCACCCGGCCGACCTGGCGCGGCCCTCCCTCGCCGAGCCATTCGGCCACGTCTCCGTAGGTCATCACCCGGCCCGGCGGGATCAGCTCGGCGACCTCAAGGACCCGCTCCGCGTACTCCGGAAGCTCCTCCACGCTCATCCGCCCCATCCTGCCTCACGCCACCGACAACCCCACCGACAACGCCCTGATGCCTCCGTGGGCCGGCGCTTCGTGCCACCATCGTCCGGGCGGTGACTGGTGATACGAGATCAAGAGCGACAAGACGACCAAGAAGAACAACAATTCGAGAAGCGGGACGCGTCGCACGACGAGCACGCGGCACAAGCAGAGACGGACATGGTCATGGGGTACGACGCTCGGCCTCCTGAGGAGGGGGCTCACCCCGACCTGCCCTCGCCCGAAGGAGAGCCCAGCGAGCGGGTCTCGCAGGACGAACCGCTGCTCGCCGCCCGTGTGCACCGTCCGTCCGACCTGATGCGGCTGCTCGTCGGCGTCCTCGCGATCGCCGTCGTCATCGCCATCGCCGCCTTCGCCCACGGCACCACCTCCGGCCTCGAGCAGGACATCAACAAGGGCGCCGGCGGTGCGCCCGACGTCTTCGTCAAGATCGCCGGCCTGGTCTCCAGCATCGCCGTCCTGCTCGTGCCGGTGGCCTTCGCCATCGAGCGGCTGATCAAACGGGACGGACTACGCATCGCCGACGGCGTCCTCGCCGCCGTACTCGCCCACGGTGTCACCCTCGCCACCGACCTCTGGGTCGCCAAGGCCGCGCCCGGCACCATCCAGGACGCCCTGACCCAGCCGGCCACCGGCGGCGGCCTGACCGACCCGGTGCACAACTACCTCGCGCCCGTCATCGCGTACATGACCGCCGTCGGCATGGCCCGTCGGCCGCGCTGGCGGGTGAGCCTGTGGGCGGTGCTGCTGCTCGATGCGTTCACGATGCTGGTCGCCGGGTACACCACCGCGTTCTCGATCATCCTGACCGTGCTGATCGGCTGGACCGTCGCGTACGGAACGCTGTACGCGGTCGGCTCCCCCAACGTCCGCCCCACCGGGCAGACCCTGCTGGCCGGTCTGCGCCGGGTCGGCTTCCGGCCGGTCACGGCGCTGCGCGCCGAAGGCGCGGGCGTGCCCGACTCGGCCGACAGCGGCGACCGCGGCCGCCGGTACATCGTCACGCTCGAGGACGGGCCGCCGCTCGACGTCACCGTCGTGGACCGGGAGCAGCAGGCGCACGGCTTCTTCTACCGGGTCTGGCGCAGGATCACCCTGCGCGCGATCACCACCCGCCGTTCGATCGTCTCGCTGCGCCAGGCACTGGAGCAGGAGGCCCTCCTCGCGTACGCGGCGATCGCCGCCGGGGCCAACGCCCCGAAGCTGATCGCCACCTCCGAGCTCGGCCCGGACGCCGTGATGCTCGTGTACGAGCACCTGGGCGGCCGGACCCTGGATTCGCTGGACGACAAGGAGATCACCGACGATCTGGTGCGGAGCGCCTGGCGACAGGTGGAGGCGCTCCAGTCGCGCCGGATCGCGCACCGCAGGCTCGCGGGCGACGCGATTCTGGTGGATCGTTCCGGCAAGGTCATCCTGACCGACCTGCGGGGCGGCGAGATCGCCGCCGGCGACCTGATCCTGCGGATGGACATCGCGCAGCTGCTCACCACCCTCGGTCTGCGGGTGGGTGCCGAGCGGGCGGTGGCCGGGGCCGTGGCGGTGCTCGGCCCGGACGCGATCGCCGACTGCCTCCCCCTGCTCCAGCCGATCGCGCTGAGCCGCTCCACGCGGGCGACGCTGCGGAGGCTGGCCCGAGAGCGGTCGAAGCGGGAGCGCGAGGCCGTGCTCGAGGCGTCGGAGGCGGCGAAACGGGCGCGGGCCGAGGCGAACGCGGGCACCACGGACCTCAAGCCGGACCGCAAGTCCGACCGGAAGATCGAGAAGGCGGAGAAGCAGGCCGAGAAGCGGGCCATCGACGAGGCCCTCGACGACGCCCGCGAGGAGGATCTGCTGGCCCAGATCCGCCAGCAGGTGCTGCTGATCCGGCCGCAGGCACCGGTCGAACCGGTCCGTCTGGAGCGGATCAAGCCGCGCACGCTCATCAGCCTCATCGCCGGTGCCGTGGCCGCGTACTTCCTGCTCTCGCAGATCGCCCGGACGCCGCTGTCCACCATCAGCTCGGCCGACTGGCGGTGGGTGGCGGCGGCGGTGCTTTTCTCGGCGCTGAGCTACATCGCCGCCGCGATGAGCCTGCTCGGCTTCGTACCGGAGCGGGTGGGGTTCTGGCGGACGGTGGTCGCACAGGTGGCCGGGTCGTTCGTGAAGATCGTCGCTCCGGCGGCGGTCGGCGGTGTCGCGCTGAACACCCGGTTCCTCCAGCGCTCGGGGGTGCGGCCCGGGCTCGCGGTGGCGAGCGTCGGCGCGTCGCAGCTCTTCGGGCTCGGGGCGCACATCCTGCTGCTGCTCGCCTTCGGCTATCTGACGGGTACGGAGAAGTCGCAGTCGTTCACCCCGTCGAGGACGGTCATCGCCGGTCTGCTGACGGTGGCGGTGCTGGTTCTGGTGGTCACGGCGATCCCCTTCATGCGGAAGTTCGTGTCGACGCGGCTGCGGTCGCTCTTCGCGGGTGTCGTGCCGCGCATGCTGGACGTGCTCCAGCGGCCGCTGAAGCTGCTCACGGGCATCGGCGGGATGCTGCTCCTGACCGGTGTGTTCGTGCTCTGCCTTGACGCCTCGATCCGCGCGTTCGGGCACGACAGCCAGGGGATCAGCTACGCCAGCGTGGCGGTCGTCTTCCTCGCGGGCAACGCGCTCGGTTCGGCGGCGCCGACGCCTGGCGGTGTGGGCGCGGTCGAGACGGCGCTGACCCTCGGTCTGGTCGCGGTCGGCCTTCCCATCGAGGTCGCGACCCCGGCGGTGCTGCTGTACCGGCTGCTGACGCTGTGGCTGCCGGTGTTGCCGGGGTGGTTGTGCTTCAACTGGCTGACGAAGCGCGGGGCGCTTTAGCGCGGGGGCGCTTTAGCGCGGGGGCGGGTGGCGGGCGGCGGGCAGGGTCGTGCGGAGTCTGCGGGCCGGCTGTGGCTGGTCGCGCAGTTCCCCGCGCCCCTAGGGTCCTGGGGCCGGCGTCCGGATGGAGTCTGCGGGCACATCGTGGCTGAGCGCGCCGTTCCCCGCGTCCCTGACAGGGCCCGCAGGGTCGGCGTCCGAACGGAGTCTGCCCGCCCGTCGGGGCTGAGCGCGCCGTTCCCCGCGCCCCTGACAGACCGGCTTCCGGACGAAGCCCGCACGCGCCGTTCCCCGCGCCCCTGACAGACCGGCGTCCGGACGAAGCCCGCACGCGCCGTTCCCCGTGTCCCTGCGGGGTGCCGTGCGTGACACCCGTGTGGGTGCTCGCCCGCGCGGGGTTGCTTTGTTCGGCTCACGATGGGTTCATGCCGATCTCCGCCGCGCAGCGTGCCGTCCTGCTCACCGCGACCACCGTGTTGCTCGCCGTCGGAGTCGCCGGATGCTCGGACAGTGGTGGGACGGCCTCCGACTCGCCCACCGATCTCGCCGGGTTCGCCGCACAGGAGCTGGAGTGGGCCGCCTGTCCTCCCCCGTCCGCCGCGGAGGGCGGCGGACCCGCGCCCTCCCCGCTGCCCGGCGGGACCGCCTGGGAGTGCTCGTTCATGGAGGTGCCGCTCGACTACGACGACCCCGGAGGCGTGACCATCGAGCTGGCCCTGATCCGCGCCCGGACCAGCAACCCGGACCAGCGGATCGGCTCCATGATCTACAACTTCGGCGGCCCCGGCGGCTCGGGCGTCACCGGCCTGCCCTCTTTCGCCCCGGACTACGAGAAGCTCCGCACCCGCTACGACCTCGTCTCCTTCGACCCCCGGGGCGTCGGCCGCAGCGCGGACGTCCAGTGCCTGACCGACAAGGAGCTGGACGCCTACTACGCCATGGACTTCACCCCGGACGACGCCGCCGAGGAGCGGACGATGTCCGACGGGCAGAAGAAGTACGCCGCCGGCTGCGAGAAGGAGGCCGGTACGGTCCTCCCCCACGTCGGCACCGAGAACGCCGCCCGCGACCTGGACCTGATGCGCCAGGTCCTCGGCGACGACAAGCTCCACTACTTCGGCATCTCGTACGGCACACAACTGGGCGGTGTGTACGCCCACCTGTTCCCCGAGAACGTCGGCCGCGCCCTCTTCGACGCGGTCGTCGACCCGAACTCCGGCACAGAGGCGGGCGCCCTCGGCCAGGCCCAGGGCTTCCAGCTCGCCCTCGACAACTTCGCCAAGGACTGCGTGGCCCGCGGCGACGCCTGCACGCTGCCCGGTTCGACGGTCGCCGAGATCGAGGCGTTCATCATCAACCTCCTCGACGAACTCGACGAGAAGCCGATCCCCGGGATCGGGGACCGCAAGCTCACCCAGACCCAGGCCACCAACGGCATCGCGCAGGCCCTGTACTCCAAGGAGTTCTGGCAGTACCTGGAGCAGGGCCTCGACTCGGCCGAGGGCGGCGACGGCGCACTGCTCCTCGCCCTCTCCGACTCCATGAACGGACGTGACCAGAACGGCAGTTACAGCAACATCCAGGCGGCGAACGCGGCCATCAACTGCGTGGACTTCAAGGAGCGCTACACCCTCGGCCAGGCCAAGGAACGGCTCCCGGAGTTCCAGAAGACCTCCGCCGTCTTCGGGGACTACATGGGCTGGGCCCTGTCCGGCTGTTCCCAGTGGCCGGTGCCCGGCGCCTGGGAGCACCCCGACGTCTCCGCGCCAGGCTCCGCCCCGATCCTGGTGCTCGGCACGACGGGCGACCCGGCGACCCCGTACGGGGGGACCCGGGCCATGGTGGACGCGCTCGGCGAGGGCGTCGGCGTGGAGCTGACGTACGAGGGCGAGGGGCACGGCGCGTACAACGGCGGCAACGCGTGCGTGCAGAACGCCGTCAACGCGTACTTCCTGGACGGAAAGGTGCCGGCCTCGGGGACCATCTGCAAGTAGGTCCACCGCGGCGCCTAGGATGGCGATTTTCCGGTCCGGATCACGGGGGTTGTCTTGTCCAAACGGATACGGGTGGCGGCCGCTGTCGTCACCGGGCTGCTGCTCGCGGGCTGCACGAGCACCGGAACGCCCACCGAGACCCCTCGGAGCATCGGGAAGACCCCGCCGAGCACGGATGCCAAGCAGCCGAAGGACGCCACGCTGCCCGCCTCGCTCACCGGGCAGCGCCCCGAGTGGAAGCCCTGCGCCGCCCCCGAGGGCGGCGACGAGCCCGGCGCCGACTGGCGCTGCACCGAGGTGCGGGTCCCGCTCGACTACGCGCGGCCTGACGGCGAGACGATCCCGATCGCGCTGATCCGCAAGGAGGCCCGCGACAAGAACCGGCGGATCGGCTCCCTCCTCTTCAACTTCGGGGGCCCGGGCGCCTCCGGGGTCGAGATCCTCCCCCGCGCGGCCCAGGCGTACAGCGCGCTGAACCGCCGCTACGACCTGGTCGGCTTCGACCCGCGCGGCGTCCGGCAGAGCGCCGGTGTGGTGTGCCGGGACGACAAGGAGCTGGCCGCCGCCGAGACCGTCGACATGACGCCGGACACTCCTGCCGAGGAGGCCGCGTTCCGCGCGGACGGCGCCTCCTTCGGCGCCGGGTGCGCCCGCCGCTCCGGCAAGGTCATCCCGCACACCACGACCAGCAACACCGCCCGAGACCTGGACCTGGTCCGGCACGTCCTCGGCGACGACAAGCTGAACTACTTCGGCATCTCCTACGGGACCCAGCTCGGCGGCGCCTACGCGCATCTGTTCCCGGCGCACGTCGGCCGGACCGTCCTCGACGCGGTCGTCGACCCGACCGCCGACAGCACGGGTCACGCCCGCAACCAGACGATCGGCTTCCAGCGCGCCCTGGACAACTACCTGAAGAGCACCGGCGAGGACCCGAAGCAGGGAACGGCCCGGATCGCCCGTCTGCTGGAGCGGCTGGACGGCGACCCGCTGCCCGTCGGCGACCGGCAGCTGACCGACGGTCTGGCGCTCACCGGCATCGCGGTCACGCTCTACTCGGAGAGCAACTGGCCCCTGCTGACCTCCGCCCTGGAGCAGGCCCGGAACCGCAACGGCGCGGAGCTGCTGGCCCTGGCCGACTCGTACAACGACCGGGACGAGTCCGGGCACTACTCCACCCAGTCCCACTCCCAGCGGGCGATCTCCTGCGCCGACTCCGCCGAGCGGCCGACGACCGAGCAGGCGAAGGCCCTGCTGCCGGAGTTCCGCAAGCTCTCGCCGGTCTTCGGCGCGTTCCTCGCCTGGGACACGGCCGGCTGGTGCGCCCAGTGGCCGGTGAAGGGCGAGCGGGTCGACCCGGACGCCGGCGCGCCCGGTGCGGGCCCGATCCTGGTCGTCGGCACGACCGGTGACCCGGCGACCCCGTACGAGGGGGCGGAGCGGATGGCGAAGGAGCTGGGCACCGGCGTCGGCGTCCTGGTCAGCAACGAGGGCGAGGGCCATGGCGCGTACGGCACGTCGTCCTGTGTGACGAGGACGGTCGACGCGTACCTCCTGGACGGCACGGTCCCCAAGTACGGCACGCGCTGTTCCTAGTCGGAGGTGCGAGAAGGGCCCGGACCTGATGTCAGGTCCGGGCCCTTCTCGTACACCTGCGCGGGTCTAGTAGACCGGCTTCTCGGGCTCGATCTGGTGCACCCAGCCGATCACGCCGCCGCCGACGTGCACCGCGTCCGCGAAGCCCGCGGACTTGAGCACGGCGAGGACTTCCGCACTGCGGACACCCGTCTTGCAGTGCAGGACGATCCGCTTGTCCTGCGGCAGGTCCTGGAGGGCGGTGCCCATCAGGAACTCGTTCTTCGGGATCAGCCGCGCGCCGGGGATCGAGACGATCTCGTACTCGTTGATCTCCCGGACATCGATGATGTCGATGTTCTCGCCCTCGTCGATCCACTCCTTGAGCTGCTTGGGAGTGATCGTCGAGCCGAGCGCCGCCTCCTGGGCCTCCTCGGACACGACGCCGCAGAAGGCCTCGTAGTCGATGAGTTCGGTGACGGTCGGGTTCTCGCCGCAGACCGCGCAGTTCGGGTCCTTGCGGACCTTCACCTGGCGGTACTGCATCTCCAGGGCGTCGTAGATCATCAGTCGGCCGACCAGCGGGTCGCCCACGCCGGCCAGGACCTTGATCGCCTCGGTGACCTGGATGGAGCCGATGGACGCGCAGAGCACGCCCAGGACGCCGCCCTCGGCGCAGGACGGGACCATGCCCGGCGGCGGGGGCTCCGGGTAGAGGCAGCGGTAGCAGGGGCCGTACTCGGACCAGAAGACGGAGGCCTGGCCGTCGAAGCGGTAGATCGAGCCCCAGACGTACGGCTTGTTCAGCAGCACGCACGCGTCGTTGACGAGGTAACGCGTGGCGAAGTTGTCCGTGCCGTCGACGATCAGGTCGTACTGGCTGAAGATGTCCATCACGTTCTCGGCTTCGAGCCGCTCTTCGTGGAGGATCACGTTCACGTACGGGTTGATGCCGAGGACCGAGTCCTTGGCGGACTCCGCCTTGGAACGGCCGATGTCCGCCTGGCTGTGGATGATCTGGCGCTGCAGGTTCGACTCGTCGACCTCGTCGAACTCCACGATGCCGAGCGTGCCCACACCGGCCGCGGCCAGGTACATCAGGGCCGGCGAACCGAGGCCACCGGCGCCCACACAGAGCACCTTGGCGTTCTTCAGCCGCTTCTGCCCGTCCATCCCGACATCCGGGATGATCAGGTGGCGGGAGTACCTGCGGACCTCGTCTACGGTGAGCTCGGCAGCCGGCTCGACCAGGGGTGGCAGCGACACGGGGGCTCCGTTGGTCGGTATGTCAGTACGGTTGTTCTCCCCGTAACACTGCCACGGCCCTTCTCATTCCGAGACACCCGGTCCAATGCGCGAGACGATTTCGTCCCAGTAGCCGGGCAGAGTTTGGAATGGATCGTTTTGTCCCGTGCGGTCCGCGTGGTCCGTGAAGAAGATCGTCCCCGCTCCCTGCCAGCGGGCGATCCGCATCGCCTCGTCCAGGTGACTGCGCGGCACCCCGTGGACGAGATGGACGAACTTCTCCGGCGGATACTCGGCGGTCCACTCGGCCACCTGCGACCAGCGGTAGTCCGCCCACGGCCCGGAGAAGGTGACCAGCTGGTCGGCCGTCTCGGCGTAGCCGGGGTACGGATGGGTGCCATGGCCGAGGACGAGGTGGGCCTCACCGTCGAGGACCGCCTCCAGGGTGGCCGTGACGCGCCTCACCTCGGGCAGGTCGACCCGGTCGGTGGGGCACCGGTCCAGGTAGAAGCCGTCGACCTTGTACCAGTCGAGGAAGCGGTGGGCGTCCGAGACGATCTCGCCGAACTCGCGCGAGCCGTGGCAGAGGTCCAGATGCCCGAGGACCCTGATCCCCGCGTTCCGCAGTCGGCCGGACGCCTCCAGGCAGTGCGGGTCGGGCCGGTCCCCCGGCCCTTCGGCGACGTTGAGCACGGCCCAGTGCAGGGGGGTGCCGGGGCGGGTCAGTTCGGCCCATTCGACGGGGGCGAGCAGCGGGTGGGCGTAGCCGGGGACCCCGAAGCCCAGCTCCTCCATCCGTACGGCTCCGGTCGTGCTGGTGGTCAGATGCGACATGCCGCCTCCATCCAGATGTCGGCGAGCGACTCCTCCAGGTTGATCCTGGGGCGCCAGCCGAGCCGGTCGCGTGCGGTGCGGACGTCGGCCTGCTGCCAGCTGCCGCAGCCGTCGGGGTACGGGAAGGGCGCGGCGGCCAGCTGTTCGGCGATGGTCTCGGTGCGGGGGGCGCCGATGACGGGTCGCTGGGGCGGGCCGTGCGGGCCGTCGAGTTCGTGCAGGGTCCCGGCGTATCCCGCGACGCGGGCCAGCACCGCGGCGGCGTCGCGCAGCCTGACCGCGCGGCCGGTGCCGATGTTGACGACACCCTGGGCTGCGGAGAGCGAGGCCGCGTGGACGGCGCGGGCCACGTCCCGTACGTCGACGAAGTCGCGCTGCACGCCGAGGCCGCTGAGCTTGAGCTCGCCGTCGCCGGCCTGCATGGCGCGGCGCATGGCCTCGGCGAGGCGGCCGAGCGGGGAGCCGGCGGGGGTGCCGGGGCCGACGGGCGAGAACACCCGGAGCACGACGGCGTCGAGCCCCGACCCCAGGACGAGTTCGGTCGCCGCCAGCTTTGACACCCCGTAGGGGCCACCGGGGCGGGGCACGGCGTCCTCGGCGGTGGAGGAGCCGGGCTGGCTGGGCCCGTACTCCGAGGCGCAGCCGACCTGGACGAGCCGCGCACCACAGCCGCTGCGGCGCAGGGCCTCGCAGACGGTGGCGACGGCGACGGTGTTGTGCCGGGTCAGTTCGCGGGCGCCGCCGCGGGTGGCGCCGGCGCAGTTGACGACGACTCCGGGGTGGACGGCGTCCAGGAACCGGGTCAGGGCGCCGGGGCTGCCGCCGGCGAGGTCGAACCGTACGTCGGCGTCGTCCCCCCGCCCGAGGGCGGTGAGGTGCACGGCCGGGTCGGCGAGCAGCCGGTCGGCGACGAAACGGCCGAGGAATCCGTTGGCTCCGAGCAGCAGCACCCTCATCGTGCGGCCCCTTCGTGCCGACCGGCCGTGGCTGGGGGTTGGGAGGTCATGTCTCTTTCGTCTCCTTGGAATGGGGTCCTGCGGGGTGGGTACGCCCGCGGCGTCGGCTCCGCGGGTGCGCCGGGGTTCAGGTGCCGGTGGCGGCGTGGGCCGAGGCCCGGGAGAGGGCGGCGGTGGCGTGGGCCAGCAGGCCGAGCGCCGCGGCGCCGCAGACGAGGGTGGGGACGGCGCCGGGGCCCCAGGTGTCGACGAGGGCGCGGACCGGGACGGCGAGGAGGTCGCAGCCGGGCACGCGGCCCGCCAGGACGCTCGCGAGGGCGAGCGCCTCGGCGGCGCAGGCGGCGGCGAGACCGCTCGCGGCGGTCTCGGGGAACCCGTGGACGGTGAGGAGCCGGGTGAGCAGGAGGAGCGCGCCGAGGGCGAGGGCGCCGGGCGCGAAGCCGGTCAGGGCCAACAGGCCCGCGAGGGCGGCCAGATAGAGGGCCACGGTGGCCAGGAGCAGGGGGCGGGTGCCGGCGGCGAAGTCCTCCAGGCCTCGGCTGACGGTGAGCCTGCGGCGGGCCCTGGTGGCGAAGAGCCGGGCGCACCAGGCGGCGGGGGCGACAGCGAGGGCGAGGCCCAGGAGGGGCTGGGGCGTGATGTCCCAGGCGCCGTCGGGTCCGCCGGCGAGCACCTGCCGGAGAAGACCGTCCCCGCCGACCGCGTACGCGAGGAGCCAGAGGGTCCAGACGCGGGCGGCGGGGACGGTGCGGCCGGCGGCGCGCAGGGGGCCGCGCCGGACGGCGACGGCGAGTGCGGCGGCCAGGCCGAGGGCCCCGGCCGCGCCGACGGCGAGGCGCACGGGCCCTTCGGTGAGCGCGAGTCCGGTGACGGTGAGGGCGGCGACGGCCCCGGGCGCGAGGGCGGCCACGGTCCACCCGGCCCACCCGGGGCGCGCGCCGTCCTCGATCGCGGGACGCGGGGGCGCCCCGTTCTGCCGGGGCACGCGCGCGTACAGCTCCTCGGCGAGCGAGAACACGTCCCGATGCCGAAACCGCGCCGCGGTCCGGTCGGTGACCCCGTGGGCCTCGAGCCCAGCGGCGATCTCCAACGGATCGACGGCCCGCTCACACAGCTCCCGGTGCCGGTGCATGAGCGCTTTGACGGGATCGGCGGAACCTCGCCGATGGGGCTTGGCAACGGCCTCCGGCGCCGGCGCCGGTTCGGCGGCCTCGCCGCCCGGAACGGCGCGCGGCTGCGGGGCGGCCTGCGGGTGGGGGGCGATGCCGGAGCCGGAAGGGTTCTGCCGGTGCGGGGCGGCGTGCACGCCCGGCGCGACGTCGGCACCGGGCGGAGCCTGCGGATGCGGGGCGGCATCGGCGGCGGGCGGGCCGGGCACGTCCCCGGCACCGGGCGGGACCTGCACGGCCGCAGCCCTGGGTGGGGCACCGGCGCCGGGCGGAGCCTGCGGGTGCGGGGCGGCATCGGCGGCGGGCGGGCGGGGCACGTCCCCGGCACCGGGCGGGACCTGGCGGTACTGCCCACCTCCGGCCCCGGAGGGGCCTGGGGCGTCCCCCACGCCGAACGGCGCCTGCGGGTGTGGCCCGTCCCCGGCCTGCCGGGACGGTACGGCTTCGGTCTGCGGGGCCGCGGCCCAGGGCTGCGTGGGCGAGGCGTCGCTCGCCTTCCGTCTTCCGGGCAGGGCCGACGCGGCCCGCAGGTGCGAGCCCTCCGGTGTCCCGGGCTGGTGCATCGTCGCCGCTCCCGCCCATGAGCGGGATCGCGGTGCCTCGTCCTCCTCGCGTGGTGCGAGCCGCGCCCGGGGGCCGGCCGATCGGTCCGCGTCCGGTCCGCCCACCGACCGCAGGTCGAGGTCGCCGCCCCGTGCGGGAGGCGCCTGACGCGGGTCCCCGGTCTCCCCCGCGGCGGGCCTCGCGGCGGGCACCGCGTCGGCCGTTCCCCGGCGAGCCCACCCCGGGGTCGCCGCCGGCGGCTGCCCGTCGGTCTTCACGGAGACCGTCACGGCGACGGTCAGCGCCGTCGTCTCGAGGAGCGCCTCGGCGCGGGAGTCCGGGGCGGCGGGGCCGCGCATGGGGGTGCCTCCTTCAGGCATCGGTTTCTCCCGCGACGGCGGCGCTCACGGGCTGGTCCGCCCAGGTGCCGGGGACGTACGCCTCCGCCGGGTGGGCGAAGGGGACGCCCTCGGCGGCATGGCGGCGCACGGGTGCGTGGGAGAGGAGTTCCAGGTAAATGCCGCGAAATGCCGCGAGGTTCTGCTCGACGGTGAAGAGCTCGAGCGCGCGGGCGCGGGCTGCGGCGCCCAGGCGGTAGCGGCGCTCGGGGTCGCGCAGGAGCGCGAGGCACGCGTCCGCGAGCGCTCGCGGATTGCGCGGGGGCACGACGAGTCCGGTTCCGCCGATGACCTCGACGACCGCGCCCACGTCCGTGGAGACCGTCGCCCGCGCGCAGAACATGGCCTCGACCAGGCTGATCGGGAAGCCCTCGACGACGCTGGAGAGCACCACGACCGCGCCCGCCGCGTACGCCTCGGCGAGCGTCGGCGCCTCCGGTCCGCCGATCTCCTCGAAGGTGACCGGGTTCTCGCCGACGTCGTGCGCCCCGGCGGCCTCGTCGGGGAAGAGCTGCGCCGCGAGCGCCCGGCAGTGCGCGAGGTACGCCTCGGCGCCGGATTCGCGCACCGGGGCCGCGATGATCCGCAGCCGGACGTCGGGCTGGGCCTTGCGCACCTCGGCGAAGGCGTGCAGCAGGGCAATCAGGTCCTTGGCGGGTTCGACGCGGCCGACCCAGACGAGGGTGGCCGGGTCGCCGCTCTCCTCGTCCTCGCCGACCTCGGTGAACCGCTCGGACTCCATGCCCGGGTAGACCGTGCGCAGTTTGGCCCGGTCGGCCCCGCACTTCTCCTGCCAGCGGCGGGCGTGCGTGTTGCCGGGGGTGAGGAGCGCGGCCTGCCGGTAGACCTCGGCGGCGAGCCGGCCGTGGAAGGCGGCGAGCAGGGCGCGCACCGGCGCGGACAGCGGTGCGTCGGTGGCGGCGAGGTAGTGCGCGCGCAGCTGGACGCCGTACTCGGTGACCAGCAGCGGAGTGCCGAAGAAGCGTTTGGCCAACAGACCGGGAAGCGCCGCCGATCCGCCGGACGCGGCGTGGCAGAGGTCGACCGCGCCGAGCCCGTCCTCGCCGTACCAGTCGAGCGACAGCGGGCGCAGGGCGCGCTCCAGCTGGTCGACGAAGGCGAGGTAGTCGGGCACGGTGGCGTCCGCCACGCCCCGGCGTGCGCCGGGAGCGCGGCAGGCGGTCTCCAGGGTGCGGACCGCGAGTTCGGAGCGGAGGGCCGCGTAGAGACCGCCGCGCTCGCGGGCCAGTCCGGCCAGTCCGTAGAGCCCGTCGGCGAAGGCGCGTGCGGCCGCCGCGTCCTCCTCGGCGCAGACGCCGGTCGCGAGCGCTCCGAAGTGACCGGCGAAGGACCGCCGTTCACGCCGGCCGTATGTGTGTCCGTCGTCGTCGGGCGCCCAGAGCGGGGCCGTGCGGACGCGCCGGACCTGCGGGGGCAGGTCGACCCAGCCGGCCTCTTCCTGCCGGGCGCTGCGGCTGAGGGCGTACAGGTCGAAGTCGTGCGGCGCGAGCCCGCGCACGAGCCGGTCGCACCAGAGCCTGGACTCACCCGTGGCGTACGGGTAGCCACCCTCCGTCAGCAGTCCGATCCGCATGAGCACACCCCCGATCTCCCTTGCCTTGCGGCGCCGTGGCTCGGCGACTCGCAGCGGGAAGAACGTAAGCGGATATACCGGTGGCGCGATGGACGGTTGTCCGTCGCGCCACCGGAAGGGGTGAATGCACGTAACTTTCCCACCCCGGTCGCGTTCCGTCGCGCTACGGGGTGTCGTGCATACGGAGAGTCAGGCTGCGGCCAGCTCCTGCCGCCGTTCGCGGCGCGGGTCGAGCGAGGAGACGGCGTCCTGGAACACCATCTGCAGCTCGCGCGAGAGGCCCCCGAGCTCCGCACCGCCGTACCGAAGCCGGCCGCCGGTCGGATCGAGCAGCCGCACGAGCATCCGCCCGAGCGTCGTGTTGCCGCTGCCGGACTCGCCCACGATCCCCAGGACCTCCCCCGCCCGCACGGCGAGCGACACGCCGTCGACGGCGGTGACGCGCGCCTTCCCGCGCCCGAACTCCCGCCGTAGGCCGACCGCTTCGAGCAGCGGCTCGCCCACCGCCGGGGGCCGCTCGCGCAGCGGCCCGTCGAGGCGTGGCACCGCGGTGAGCAGGGTCCGGGTGTACGGCTCCGAGGGCGCGGCGAGGACCTCGCGTACCGGGCCGGGTTCGACCTCCCGCCGGCGCATCCCGCCGCTGTACTCGTGCGGGCGGGCGCGGGCGCGGCGCGCTGTGTCGGAGATGCCGACGCGGTCCAGGAGCTCGACCGCGCGGGCACGGGCGGCCCGCCTGGATCCCGGGCGGTGGATCCGGTAGACCTCGGCGATCCGGTCGCCGACCGCGAGATACGGATCGAGGGACACTCGTCTCGCGATGCGGTCACCTTCGACGGGTCCGGGCATCCGGACGGGGCCTCAACTCCCGGGATGCACCCAGGGGTTGGGGCGGCACTTGATGCCCTCGACGTTCAGGGACTTGGTCTGCTGCTGCATCACGGGGGCGAGGGCACCGGGCGTACGGCAGGAGACGTGGCTGTGTCCGAGCCGGTGTCCGACCTCGTGGTTGATGAGCATCTGGCGATAGGCGAACATCGCCTTCGCGCCGAAGGTCTCCGAGCCCTGGGCCCAGCGGAACGCGTTGATCATCACCCGGGAGGTGGACGCGGAGTCGCAGGAGACATTGTCGACGGTGGTGTCCAGGTCGGACTTCGCGCACCAGACACCGGTGGTGCCGGGACTGGCGAGCGTGATCACGAACTCCGGGTCCCCGCTGGAAATCCGCTCGAAGGTCATCTCTCCCTGACCGGCCCAGCTCCGCTCGTCGTTGAGGGTCTTCTGCACGGCCTGCGCGAAGAGTGCCGCGTCGAGTCCGAGCCCCTTCTCGACGTCGACCCGGTAGCGGATCTTCCTTCCCTTGCCGGGCGCCTTGTCGAAGCCGGCCACGGCCTCGAACTCGCCCGAGCCCTTGAGCTTGGGGTCGATGGGGAACTGAAGTGACATCAGCTGTTCGTAGGTGGGCGGTGCGGCGGGGGCGCTGGGTGCGACGGGTGCGGCCTGCGCGGGTGTCGGCCGGATGTCGGAGCGCGAGGCCCCGTCCTCGAGGGCCCGGTCGGCGGAGCCGTCGGCCGAGTGGGCCAACGGACTGCCGGAGTCCCGATCGGCCACCTGCCCGGCCACGACGACGGCGAGGACGGTGGTGACGGCGGCGGCCGCGATACCGGTGAAGGTCCGGCCCTTGCCGCCGGTCTTGGCCGGCGGTTCCTCGGGAAGCTCCTCGGGGCGGGGCTCGCGCCGCTGAGCGGGGATGAAGGGGGCCTGCGGTGCGGCCTCGTCCCGGGCCGGCCGGGGCGCCTCCTGCAGGTCCATGTAGCGCTGGGGCCGTGCCGGCGTGTCGGTGTGCTCGGGATGCCCGCCCCGTACCGCCGTGTCGTCGGGGGCGGTGTAGATCGGCGTGCCGTGCATCGGGGTGTCCCAGACCGGCCGACCGCCGCCGGGCCCGTAAGCCCCCTGCCCGTACCCACCCTGGGTGCGCGGGCCCTGGGTGCTCGGAGCCTGCCCGTACCCGCCCTGTCCGTACCCGCCCCGCGTGCTCGGGCCCTGCGCGTACGCGCCCTGGGCGTAGCCGGTCTGCCCGGCGCCCTGCTGCGGTCCCACGCCGCCGGGGCGGCCGTATCCGCTCTGCCCGTACGGACTCTGCTGTCCTTGCGCCGTCGGGGTGTACCCGTCCTGGCCCGGCCCGCGCCTGCGGCGTCCCGTCCCCGACCCCGCCGCTTCGCGCTGCCCCGTATCCACGGGGGGAGCGGGCGCGGGGCCCTTCCGACTATGTCGTCCCACGCCCCGGATCAGCTCCCGCCGCTGTCGTGTGTGCCGTGTTTCTCGGCTTCGATCAGTTCCCGGACGGCCTTGGCGACCGTCTCGGGGTACTCCATCATGGCCACATGTCCGGCGTCCGGGAGCGTCAGGAGGCGCGAGCCGCGGAACGCGGCGGCCGCCTTGCTCGCCATCCGGTACGAAACGAGCTGGTCACGGCCGCCGTAGACGAGCAGTGTCGGCGCGAGCACCCGTTCTGCCTGCCGCCAGAGACCGTGTTGACCGCCGAGCGTGTAGGCGTCGACGATGCCGCGCGACGAGCGGGCCATGACGTCCCAGAAGTACGGGAGCTCCAGGCGCCGCTCCATCTCCTCCACGGCGTGTCGGAAGCCCTCGTCGGAGACCCGGCCGGGGTCTCCGTAACAGAGGGCGAGCACCCCGCGGACCCGCTGCTCCGGCGTCCAGCCCCTGGTCAGCTTCGCGAAGAGGGGCGCGACGCCCGGCACGGCGAGCATCACGGTCGGCCAGGCGGTGCGCTGGGCGCGCAGCTCGGGCAGGGCCGGGGAGACCAGGGTGAGGGTGCGGACCAGGTCGGGGCGGACCGCGGCGACGCGGGTGGAGACGGCGCCGCCGAGCGAGTTGCCGATCAGGTGGACCGGTCCGCGGCCGGCGGCGTCGAGAAGTCGGATGACGGCCCGGGCGTGTCCGGTGACCGAGTAGTTGCCGTCGTCGGGCGGCGGGGAGTCGCCGAAGCCGGGCAGATCGACGGCCTCGCCGTCGACCTGGTCGGCCAGCAGCGGCATCATCGCCGACCAGTTCTGCGAGGAGCCGCCGAGCCCGTGGACGTACAGCGCGGGCGGGAGGCCCGGCCGGTTACCGGGGCGGGCGCGCACGGTCAGCGTGAGCCCGGGCAGGGTGACGGAGCGCAACTCCTCGCCGTCCGCCACCCGTACGGCGCGGGTTCGCGACGCGGGCGGTGCGGCGGCGGTCCGGGTTTCCGGCAGCTCGGTCGACGACATGGCCGCAATATTACGAGACGATCACGCGGCGGGGCGTGTGTGTGGCGTCACAGGTACGGGTGCGCCGCGCGAGGTGTGCTCCTACGCTCGAAGAGAGGGCCATCGGAGAGGACCCGCACGCCGGAAGGAATCGCATGACTGTCGATCCGACCGAGCCGGACACATTCGCCGAGGAAGAGGTCGCGGTGCTCGACGAGGAAATCCCGGAGGCCGACGCCGCCGAGCAGCACACGGATGTCCAGCAGCAGGAGGAGGAGCATCCCACTCATCTCGAACAGGACTCCGCGAACCCGGCGGACGCGTCCGAGCAGGCACGGGTCGTCACCCTGGACGAAGACGACTACCGCTGATTTGTTCGGTTTAATCTTGAATCGCCTGTCGCCCCGGACGTCCGGTCCGTGAAATTCTGCGTCCGCACCGCGCACACCCGGGTTACCCAAAAGTACGATGGCGGGCGCGGCGCCACAGCGCGCATGGATCGATTTTTGGGAGGCGGCGTGACAGCCATCGAGCAGACAGAGGCAGCACGCCCTCGGGGCACGCGCCTGCCGCGCCGAGCCCGACGGAACCAGCTTCTGGGCGCGGCCCAGGAGGTGTTCGTCGCACAGGGGTACCACTCCGCCGCGATGGATGACATCGCCGAACGGGCGGGCGTCAGCAAGCCGGTGCTCTACCAGCACTTCCCGGGCAAGCTCGAGCTCTACCTGGCTCTGCTCGACCAGCACTGCGAGTCACTCCTCCAGGCCGTGCGCACGGCGCTGGCGTCGACGACGGACAACAAGCTCCGCGTCGAGGCGACGATGGACGCGTACTTCGCGTACGTGGAGGACGAGGGCGGCGCGTTCCGTCTCGTCTTCGAGTCCGACCTGACCAACGAGCCGGCCGTACGCGAGCGCGTGGACCGGGTCAGCCTCCAGTGCGCCGAGGCGATCTCGGACGTGATCGCGGAGGACACCAACCTCTCGAAGGACGAGTCGATGCTGCTGGCCGTGGGCCTGGGCGGCGTCTCGCAGGTCGTGGCGCGCTACTGGCTCTCCAGCGAGTCCGCCATTCCCCGCGACAAGGCGGTGGCGCTGCTGACCTCGCTGGCCTGGCGCGGTATCGCGGGCTTCCCGCTGCACCCGACGGACGGCCAGCCGATCACCGACGGCGGCTGAGCCCCCCTCCCCGGTCCCGGTTATTCCCTCCCGGCTGTTCGCTCCTGGCGTGCGGTGGGTGCGCCGTGCGGGTCCCCTCACCGGGCTAATGTGTGCACCGTACGGCGCGGGAGACGCGCAACGCTGACCGTTCGGAGGGACATAGCCGTGGAGGTCAAGATCGGCGTGCAGCACGCACCCCGGGAGATCGTTCTGGAGAGCGGGCAGTCCGCCGAGGAGGTCGAGCGCGCCGTTGCCGACGCGCTCGCCGGCAAGGCGACGCTGCTCAGCCTCACGGACGAGAAGGGCCGCAAGGTCCTGGTGCCGGCCGAGAAGATCGCGTACGTGGAGATCGGTGAGCCCGCGGTCCGCCGCGTGGGCTTCGGCGCTCTCTGAGACGTACGGCCGAACAGGCGAAGGCCCGGCGGATCCGATCCGCCGGGCCTTCCGTGTGTCCTGGCGCCCGCTCCCGCCTACGCCGTGGGCGAATGTCCTGGTGAGGGGCGCCGAAGAGGATTGCGTCCGGGGCGGCCCGGGTAGGACGGCCTGTGACCGAATTGCCCGCCCCGCACCGCACGCGAGGTGATCCCGTGTTCTTGGAAGCTCTCGGCTCCGCCCTGCTCGGACTCGCCCTGGCCTGGGCCGCCGTGCACCGGCTGCCCGACCGCCTCCCCGCACGTGGGGTCGTCCTCACCACGGGCTCGCTGGGTGCCGTCTTCGGCGCCCTGGTGACGCACGGGGCCCTGGGCCCCGGTCACGCCCTGGCCACGCTGCTCGGCGCGGTCGCGGTCGCCACGGTCCTGCTCTCGCTGCTGATCCGCCCCGCCTCGCGTCGGCTGCGGCGATCAGCGGCGGCGTGAACAGCGCCGCCGCACAGGACCCGTGACCCGTTTACGCCGCCAGACCCAGCGCGGCCATGCGCTTGGTGTGCGCCTCGGTGATACGGGAGAACATCCGGCCGACCTCCGCCAGGTCGAAGCCGTCGGCGACACCGCCGACCAGCATCGTGGAGAGCGCGTCGCGCTCGGCGACCACACGCTGCGCCTGGGAGAGCGCCTCGCCCATCAGCCGGCGGGCCCACAGCGCGAGCCGCCCGCCGAGGCGCGGGTCGGCCTCGATCGCGGCTCGCACCTTCTCCACGGCGAAGTTGCCGTGCCCCGTGTCGTCGAGCACCGAGAGCACCAGCCGGCGCGTGTCGGAGTCGAGGCGGGCCGCCACCTCCCGGTAGAAGTCGGAGGCGATGGAGTCACCGACGTACGCCTTGACCAGGCCCTCCAGCCAGTCCGACGGAGCGGTCTGGCGGTGGAAGTCGTCCAGCGCCTTGGCGAACGGCTCCATCGCGGCCGTCGGCTCGGCGTCGACGGCGGCCAGCCGGTCCCGCAGCTGCTCGAAGTGGTGGAACTCCGCGGAGGCCATCTTCGCCAGCTCCGCCTTGTCCGCCAGCGTCGGCGCGAGCTTGGCGTCCTCGGCGAGCCGCTCGAAGGCCGCCAGCTCGCCGTAGGCCAGTGCGCCGAGCAGGTCGACGACCGCGGCGCGGTACTGCGGCTCGGCCGAGGCCGTGGCCCAGTCCTGGGCGGCGATCCCGGTGAACTCTTCGGCGGTCTCCGCGGCGGTCTCTCCGGCGGGCGTGGCGTTGTCAGGCGTCTCCATGAACCGCACAATAGCCCGCTCCCCGACCCGCGTAAGGCCCTGGTCAGTCACTGTGACCGCGCCCTCATCACGAATTCCCCCAACACACATGCGCGAATCCGGGGTACAGTGGTAAAGCGCCTGCTGAGTATGCGGACATGCTTTCGCACGTTCGGACGTACACGGTGGGCCGACTCATGAATGAGGATGCCCGGTCGGTGGCCCGACTGGCTCCGACCCGACAGCCCTCCCCGCGCACCTGCAGGAGAGGGTCCCTCAAGCGGCACGACGCTCGAGCGACGGCAGTGGTCCCGCGCCACCCGGCTGTGATCCATTCGTCGATCCGGCCGGAAGCGAATCGGCACGGTACGACCCCCAGCGTTCGCCTCGCGCCGCGTCTCACAGAAGAGGCAGCACCCTGACTACGACTTTCCGAGAGCTCGGGATTCTTCCCGAGACGGCCGAGGCGCTCGAAGCCGTCGGCATCGTGTCCCCCTTTCCCATCCAGGAGATGACCCTTCCGGTCGCGCTCTCCGGCACCGACGTCATCGGCCAGGCCAAGACCGGCACCGGCAAGACGCTCGGCTTCGGTCTGCCGCTCCTGGAGCGCGTCACCGTCCCCGCGGACGTCGAGGCCGGCCGGGCCAAGCCCGAGCAGCTGACCGACGCCCCGCAGGCCCTGGTCGTCGTCCCGACCCGCGAGCTGTGCACCCAGGTCACCAACGACCTGCTGACCGCCGGCAAGGTCCGTAACGTCCGCGTGCTCGCCATCTACGGCGGCCGGGCGTACGAGCCCCAGGTCGAGGCGCTCAAGAAGGGCGTCGACGTCGTCGTCGGCACCCCGGGCCGCCTGCTCGACCTGGCCGGCCAGCGCAAGCTCGACCTGTCCCACGTCAAGGCCCTCGTCCTCGACGAGGCCGACGAGATGCTCGACCTGGGCTTCCTGCCCGATGTCGAGAAGATCATCAACATGCTTCCGCCGAAGCGGCAGACCATGCTGTTCTCGGCGACCATGCCGGGCGCCGTCATCGGCCTGGCCCGCCGCTACATGTCGCAGCCCACGCACATCCGCGCCACCGCGCCGGACGACGAGGGCGTGACCGTCGCCAACATCACGCAGCGCGTCTACCGCGCGCACTCCATGGACAAGCCGGAGCTGATCTCCCGCGTCCTGCAGGCCAACGGCCGCGGGCTCGCGATGATCTTCTGCCGTACGAAGCGCACGGCGGCCGACATCGCCGAGCAGCTGGAGCGGCGTGGCTTCGCGTCCGGCGCGGTCCACGGCGACCTGGGCCAGGGCGCCCGCGAGCAGGCTCTGCGCGCGTTCCGCAACGGCAAGGTCGACGTGCTCGTCTGCACCGACGTCGCCGCCCGCGGTATCGACGTCGAGGGCGTCACGCACGTCATCAACTACCAGTCGCCGGAGGACGAAAAGACGTTCCTCCACCGCGTGGGCCGCACCGGCCGCGCGGGCGCCAAGGGCACGGCCATCACCCTGGTCGACTGGGACGACATCCCGCGCTGGCAGCTGATCAACAAGGCGCTGGGGCTGGACTTCCACGAGCCGGTCGAGACCTACTCCAGCTCCCCGCACCTCTTCGAGGAGCTGGACATCCCGGCGGGCACCAAGGGTGTCCTGCCCCGCGCCGAGCGGACCCGTGCGGGTCTGGGCGCGGAGGAGCTCGAGGACCTGGGCGAGCCGGGCGGCCGTGGTGGCCGTGGGCGCAAGCAGGCCGCCGCCCCTGCGGCCGAGGAGCGTCCGGCCCGTACGCGCGCCCCGCGCCAGCGTCGCCGTACGCGTGGTGGGTCCACCGTGGACGAGACGACGGCCGTCGTCGCCGCTCCGGTGGCGGAGGACGCCCCCGCCGAGCCGCGCACCCCGCGCCGCCGTCGCCGTACCCGTACGGTCGGCGTGCCGGTCGCGGAGGCCACTGTCGCCACGGTGACGGAGGCCCCGGTGGCCCCCGCCGCCGCGGTCGCCGTGAAGGCCGCGGTCGCCGCCAAGGCTCCCGCCGCTCCGGTGATCCCCGCCGCCGCTGCGGCCCCGGCGATCGAGGAGGCTCCCAAGGCTCCGCGTCGTCGCCGTACGCGCATCGTGAAGCCCGACGAGACGGTGTCCTTCCAGACTCCGGAGACGGCCGCCGCCGCCCTCGCGACGCTCGCGCCGGCCGCGCCGGTGGAGACGGTCACGCCGGTCGAGACCGTCGAGGAGCCCAAGAAGGCGCCCCGCCGCCGTACGACGAAGAAGGCCGCCGCGGTGGTCGAGACGGCCCCCGTGGCCGCCGAGATCATCGAGGAGGCCCCGAAGGCTCCCCGTCGCCGTACGACCAAGAAGACCGTCGCCGCCGAGGCCCCGGCCGTCGAGGCTCCGGCCGCCGTGGTCGCCGAGGCCGCCCCGGTCGCCGAGGAGGCCCCGAAGGCTCCCCGTCGCCGTACGGCCAAGAAGGCCGTCGCCGCCGAGGCCCCCGACGCCTCGGAGCCGAAGGCGGCCCCGCGCCGCCGCACGGTGAAGAAGGCGGCCGCCGCTCCGGCGGAGGCCACCGAGACGGCCGAGGCCCCCAAGGCCCCGCGTCGCCGCACGACGAAGAAGGCCGCGGCCGCTCAGCCCGAGAGCTGACGCGTCGTCGCACCGCTTTCGGCGGCCCGGTCCCTGCTCAGGGGCCGGGCCGCCGTGCTGTCCGACCCCTTTCCAGCAGCGGTTACAGTCCCTCTATGAGCAAGCCCCGGTCCCTGGCGCCGCCGCCGCGCACCCGTGCCTACCGGCTGGTGACGGCCCGCGGCGACTTCGCCGTCCTGGACACCGCGCCCGAGGGCAAGGCCCTCGGCACGGTGCTGCTGCTGCCCGGCTACACCGGCAGCAAGGAGGACTTCCTCGCACTGCTCGGGCCGCTGAGCGACGCCGGCTACCGCGCCGTCGCGGTCGACGGCCGGGGCCAGCACGAGAGCCCGGGGCCACGGCACCGCGCCGCGTACAGCCGACGGGCGCTGGCCCTCGACGCCGTCTCCCAGGCCCTCGCGCTCGGCGACGGGCCGGTGCATCTGCTGGGGCACTCCTTCGGCGGGCTGGTGGCGAGGTCCGCGGCGTGGCTGGCACCGGAGGCGTTCCGTTCGCTGACCCTGCTGTCGTCGGGACCCGGCCGGGTCGCCCGGCCGCAGCGCGTCCGCGTCCGGCTGCTGCGCGGGGCGCTCGCGCTGCTGCCCAAGGAACGGGTGTGGCGGGCGACGCGCTGGCTCGACAGCCGGGGCGAGGAGCCGGGCGTGACCGACCCGCCCGAGATCGTGAGCTTCCTGCGGCGCCGCTGGATGCGTACGCGGATCGTCCAACTGTCCGTCACGGGACGGCTGTTGAGGCGGGAACGGGACAGTACGGCTCAGCTGGCGCAGCTCATCGTGCCGCTGCACATCGCGTACGGGGACGAGGAGATGGTCTGGCCGACGGCGAGCCTGGCTGAGGCGGCGCGGCGTACCGGCGCCCATCACACGGTGGTCGCGGGTGCGGGCCACTCCCCCAACGTGTCCCATCCGCAGGAGCTGGCCGACCGGCTGACGGCGTTCTGGGAGCGCTGCCCCTAGGGGGTGTGTTGTCACCCCGCGAGCCCGGCATGATCGGCAAGACACCCCCTGGGCCTGGACGGTCCGGCCCGTCAGAACTGGGCCTGGATGTGCTGCCAGAACCCGTCCCGCAGCGCCCTGCGCAGCGCCGCGTGGCCACGCAGGGAGCGGCTGAGCAGCTTCTCCGCCTCGATGAGCAGATCCTGGTCGACCGGTCCGGGCAGATACGGATGCCCGGGCAGCAACTCGGCCAGGGCATCGGGGCCGCGCTCGACGAGCCAGGTCGCGGCGATCTGGGCGCCGACGAAGCGGACCTCGTCGCGCGACGGCGGCGGCTCGCCCTCGTTCTCGTACGTCGTGACGGGGCGTCGGGTGACGTACGGGCGACAGAAGTCGAGGTCGAACGTGCGCTGGCTGTCGACCTCCCAGAGCAGCGGCTCGGCCTGGTTGCGCCCGTCGGCGGCCTCAATGCCCCAGAGGTGGACGCGGGCCCCGTACCCCTGGGCCGCCTCGACGGCCGAGACGAGGTCCTCGTCGCCGCCGACGAGTGCGGCGTCGCTGATGGCGCGGTGGCGGGCGAGGGACTCCAGATCGGAGCGGATGAGGGAGTCGACGCCCTTCTGCTGGTTGTTGGCGTTGAGGTTACCGAGGCGGACCTTGACGTCGGGCAGCTCGGCGATCGACTGCTGCTCGGGGGTGTGGATGCGGCGCCGTGCGCCGTCGTACCAGTAGACGCGCAGCAGCCGGCTGTCGGCGAAGATCGTGCGGGCCTTGTCGATGAAGGCCTCGATCAGCCCCTCGGCGTCGAGGTCGAAGGAGCGGCGGTCCTCGGTGCCCGCGACCAGCAACCCGGCCGCAGCATAGACGTAACCTGCGTCGACGAAGATGGCGTGCGTCGAGGGTGTCTTGGCCACCTCGGCGAGCATCCGCTGGAGGAGCTCATTGGTGCGCTCCAGGCGGGCGCCGAGGTCGCGGACCGGGTCGCCGGGCGTCGTCTGAGGTGTCTCTGCGTCGTTCATACGGGCCTCATTCTCCGCCGGTCGCGGCCCCGTCGCCAACGCCCCCTACCGCTTAGTAGTTAGCCATCCGAAAAATTTCCTTAGCGTAGGGAATGTTTGCAGGATGCATCCCGTTGGAACGATACGTAACTCGCATCGCAGTTCTCCATCAGGAGGATCAACTCAGACGAAGGGAGAAGCCTGTGCGCTTCGAAATCCTGCGACTGGACGACATCGACGGCACGCCCGTCGACCGAACCGTCGTGGACGCCGCCTCCGTCAACCGGATCGTGCAGCAGGCCGCATCGATCGGCCAGCGCATCTGGATCCGTCCGGCCGACACCACGGCCTCATAACAAGGCAACCGCTCAGACGCACCGCGCCCCCGCATGGACTCCGTGAAACGGAATCCGTACGGGGGCGCAGTGGCGTGCGGGGCGACCTCCGGGCTCCCTAGGAGCCCTGGATGACCTGGGTGACGCCGTTGATGATCTGCTGGACGGCGATGGCCGACAGCATCATGCCGGCGAGCCGGGTGACGAGCACGACGCCGCCGTCCTTGATGACGCGGATGATCAGCAGCGAGTAGCGCATGGTCAGCCAGAGCACGACGTGCATGGCGACAATGGCGGCCCAGACCGAGACCTGCGCGGCGGTGCCGTCGGCGTGCTGCACGGCGAGAATCACGGACACGATCGCACCGGGCCCGGCGAGCAGCGGCATCCCGAGCGGGACGAGGGCGACGTTGACGTCCTTGGTCTGCTTCGGCTCGTCGGTCTTGCCGGTGAGCAGGTCGAGCGCGATGAGCAGGAGGAGCAGACCGCCGGCGATCATCAGCGCGGGTACGGACACATGGAGATAGTCGAGGATCTGCTGCCCGAGGATCCCGAACACGGTGATGACCCCGAAGGCCACGGCAACGGCCTGCCAGGCCATCCGCCGCTGAACCTTGGCGGGCCGTCCGGAGGTGAGGGCGAGGAAGATCGGGGTGATCCCGGGGGGATCCATGATCACAAAAAGGGTCAGAAAGAGCGAGCCGAAGACGGCGACGTCGAACACGGTGAGCCTTGCGATATGGGGTGTACGAGGGACGGGGACGCGCTTGTGGGGGCGCGGTGCCCTTGGCGGGCGGCTTGGGAGCGTGGACGGCGTCCCGGGCGGGAGAACCCGCCCGGCACACCGCCCGGCTGCCCCCGGGAGTGGGCATTCACCGGGACGGACCGGACCGCCACGGAGACACTGGCCGGGAATCGCCGGACCGGCAGGGCCGGACCGGACTCCGCCGGGTCCGACGGGCTCCGCCGGATGACATCCGCCGTGACCGACCGACAGGCCGTAGCGCACCGGCCGGAGACCGTCCGGACCGCCCCGGCGGGCACCCGCCGAGAGATCCCGCCGGGCTTCCGTGGAGCGGCTGCCACCGAGGGCGGTCGCCGGACCGAGCGGATCCCGTCAGGAACCGGATCTTCCGGCGGCCGACCACCGGAAGGTTTCCGTCAGAGCCGAATCGGATCCCGCAGGGGTCCTGGCCAGGCCCCGGCAGGGGGCCGAGTCCCGGTCCCCGTAGGAGGCCGAGTCCAGGTCCGTGCAGGAACCCGAGTCCAGGTCCCCGCAGGAGGCCGAGTCCCGCAGAAACCCGAGTCCGATCCCGGAGAGGCCCGAGTCCAGACCCCGGCAGGGGCCGAGGCCGAGTCAGCAGGGGGGCGGCTCCAAGTCCGCAGGGGCCCGAGTCCGGGTCCCACGGGGCCCGAGTCCGGTCCCGCAGGGCCCGAGGCCAGGTCCCCACGGGGGCCGAGGCCAGGTCCCCGCAGGGCGGCAGCCGGGGCCCGCGCGGGACCTTTCCGGTGGCCGGTCCCGGTAGGGACTACGCGGGTCCGCCCGTGCCCGGGACCGGGAAGGCGCCCGTGGCGCGGCGGGTGATCTCGCCGTAGATCTCGGGGTCCGTGGTGAAGTCCCCGAGGCGGCACGTCTTGCGGCTGCCGTGGTAGTCGCTGGAACCGGTGGCCAGCAGCCCGAGCTCCTTCGCCAGCCCCCGCAGCCGCGCCCGCGTCGCCTCGTCGTGGTCCATGTGGTCGACCTCGATGCCGTCGAGGCCGGCCTCCGCGAGTCGGGCGATCGCGGACTCCGGCACGACCTCGCCGCGCTTGACGGCGAGCGGGTGCGCGAAGACCGTGACGCCGCCGGCCGCCTTGACGAGCCGGATCGCGTCGAACGGGTCGAGCTCGTGCTTCTCCACGTACGCCCGTCCGCCGTCCGCCAGCCACTCCTGCGTGAACGCCCCGGACACGTCCGGTACGACGCCGAGTTCGACGAGCGCCTCCGCGACGTGCGGGCGGCCCACCGAGCCGTCCCCCGCGATCCGGGCGACCTGCTCCCACGTGGCGGGGACGCCGAGCTCCTGGAGCTTGCCGACCATCGCCCGGGCGCGCGGCACGCGGTCGTCCCTGACCAGCTCGCGCTCGGCGGCCAGCTCGGGCTCCTCGGGGTCGAAGAGGTAGGCGAGCATGTGCAGCCCGACCCCGTCGACCCGGCAGGACAGTTCGGCGCCGGTGACGAGGGTCAGCCCCTCGGGAAGCGCGGCGATCGCCTCGGCGTACCCACGCGTCGTGTCGTGGTCGGTGAGGGCGACGACGTCGAGTCCGGCGGCACCCGCGTTACGGACCAGCTCGGCCGGGGTGTCCGTGCCGTCCGAGGCGGTGGAGTGGGTGTGCAGATCGATGCGCACGACGCGGTACTCCAGGGCTCGGGGCGGACGAAGGGGACGCTCCAGCATAACGGGGGAATCGAACACCCCCGCCCCGTTGCGCCCCGCCCGAAGCCGCCGGGCTCGCTACGTCAGCAGACGCGGCGTCAGCGCCCCGCACGGCAGCAGTTCGACCTCCGCGCCCGCGTCCCGGAGATCGGTCAGCACCAGCTCGTCGTACATCAGCAGCCCGGACTGCTCGGGCCACACGATCGCCCACAGCCACAGCCCGCGCGCCTCGCCCGCGAAGACCGCGCGGTCCTGCGGCGCGCCGTTCACGTGCCACAGCGGCGTCGGACGGCCGGCGGCGAGCACCTTCGTCTGGGCGGGCTTGTCGATCGCCATGTGAGGCCCGGGGTCGGGTCCGTCGATCCCGGCGTACCGCGCACCGAGTCCCACGCCCAGCTCCTCCGCGACGAGCAGCAGCTCACCGATACCGCCGAGCGGCCCGGGACCGGAGCAGGCGACGGCCGTCGCGCGCCCTCCGCTGCGGTCGTCACCGGCGTACGCGACTCCGGTGAAGAGCCATCCGACGGGCAGGGGCCACGGCATCCACACAGGCACCTGGGTCCGGTGCACCACGACACCGAGGGCCTCGACGCTGGGCGGGATCACGGGTTGCAGCGGGTGCACCGAGCCGTGCACGTCGCACTGCCACGAGTCGGCAAAAAGACCGGGCGCCCTGACCCGGCCACCGCACTTCGGGCAACTGGGTTCGCCCCTCATAGAGCCCAACGGTCCTACCCCACCGCGTCCACGTCAAGGACGATCACCCGTCCGGCCCGACCAGTTCACCCCCAGCAATAGATGCGATTTGCATGCATCGGCTCGGCCCACCCATTCCGTGTACGCCTCAACCAGCGACGCACGCCACATGAGGGAGGCGCGGCCTCAGTCCAGCGACACGGACCTGCGCAGCGGATCCCGCAGATCCGTGCCGTTCGTCAGCCAGCGCTCCCGGAGCGCCTCCGCACCATGGACCCGCTTCCACGCCGCCTCGTTGGACGTCATCGGCAGCACCGGCAGGAACCGCACCGGATCCATTGGCTCGTCGAGCTCCAGGTCCTCCACCAGACCACCCGGCTCCGCGACGAGGACCGAGCTGAACGGGGCCCCGGGCCACAGGGGTTCACCCACGTCGAGCGAGGCCCCGGCGGCCACCACCACACCCTCGACCTGCGGTGTCGAGGCGAGGACGGCGAGCGGGCGCAGCACCTTGTCGGTGTCCGCGAGCCCGCCCCGTACCGACAGCACGAGTTCGGCGCGCGGGCCCTTCACGGGGTCGGCGAGCGCGGACGTCGGGTCGGTCATCGGGTGCGCGGACATGCCGAGGGTGGCGTACCGCACGACATCGCCGTCGACGAAACGGAGCACCTCGATCCGATCCGTACCGAGGAACGTCACCGCGGCCCGCGCGTCAGGTTCACCGAGCGCCGTACGTAGCCGGGCCTCGACCAGAGCAAGAACTTCTCCCATGACGCGAGCATAGAGCGCGTATGGAACGGGCAAAGGAAGGGATTGACCCTCTGTCGGCTGATAGTCTTGGCCGCTGGTCGGGACTCCCGACTACTCGTCATCCCCCAAGGGGGACCGGCTGGAGGAGGTGGGGCTGCGTGGATCGAAGTCGGTCGGGCAGTACCAACCGCTCTTCCGCCCCGCACCCGAGCCCGGTGCGTTCCTCCCGGTGATCTGAGGCCTTCCGCACCCGGTCCGCCCCGTCATCCGGCATCTCGCACGACGGAAGAGCACTTCGCCTTTGCCTGTCTGTAGCGAACGCCGTCACCGCGATCCCGCGGTGCCGCCCGCTTTGTGGACGACGTAGCTCCCCGTCCCCATTCCGGGCTGTGCCACGCCTCGCCGACGGCTTCTCCGTGAAGGAGCATGCCAAATGTCGATGATCCGTGACCTCCGTGCCGCGGTCCGCCCCTCCCTGCGCCCCTCGCTGCGCAAGGGCGGCTCCACCCTCGCCTCCCCGTACGCGAACTACGACGCCACCCGCGACCCCTCCGCCTCCAGCGCCGTCGTCGACTGCGCCGTCTACCGCGACGGCCGTCGCATCGACGACCGTGCCTGCCTGACGCCGCGCGGCGCGATGCGCCAGGTACGGGAGAGCGGCGGCTTCGCCTGGATCGGTCTGCACGAGCCGACCGAGTCCGAATTCGCGGGTATCGCCGCCGAGTTCGGGCTCCACCCGCTCGCCGTCGAGGACGCCGTCCACGCCCACCAGCGGCCCAAGCTGGAGCGGTACGACGACACCCTCTTCACCGTCTTCAAGACGATCCACTACGTCGAGCACGCCGAGCTCACCGCGACCAGCGAGGTCGTCGAGACCGGCGAGGTGATGTGCTTCACCGGCCCCGACTTCGTCATCACCGTCCGGCACGGCGGCCAGGGCTCCCTGCGCAACCTGCGCCACCGCCTCCAGGGCGAGCCCGAACTGCTCGCCAAAGGTCCTTCGGCCGTCCTCCACGCCATCGCCGACCATGTCGTCGACGGCTACATCGCGGTCGCCGACGCGGTCGAGCTCGACATCGACCAGATCGAGATCGACGTCTTCTCCCCGCCGGCCAAGGGCTCCACACGCGGCACCGACACCGGCCGGATCTACCAGCTCAAGCGCGAGGTACTGGAGTTCAAGCGGGCCGTCACCCCGCTGCTGCGCCCGATGCAGCTGCTGAGCGAGCGCCCGATGCGGCTGGTCGACCCCGACATCCAGAAGTACTTCCGTGATGTCGCCGACCACCTCGCACGCGTCCAGGAGCAGGTCGTCGGCTTCGACGAGCTCCTCAACTCGATCCTCCAGGCCAACCTGGCCCAGGCGACCGTCACGCAGAACGAGGACATGCGCAAGATCACCTCCTGGGCGGCCATCATCGCCGTGCCGACGGCGGTCTGCGGCGTGTACGGCATGAACTTCGATCACATGCCCGAGCTGGAGTGGAAGTACGGGTACCCGATGGTGCTCGTCGGCATCGCCGCGGCCTGCTTCGCCATCCACCGCACCCTGAAGCGCAACGGCTGGCTCTAGGCGGCGCACCGGCCGGCACTGGATAGGCTGCGGGGCATGACAGACACGCTGCTCGGCCTCGCCCTCGTCGAGGAGGCCACCAAGAAGTCCGGCCTCATCTGGGTTCGGGGCGACGCCCCCGCGGCCCGGGCGCTGTGGCACGTCTGGCACGAGGGCGCGGCGCACGTCGTGGGCGACGGCCCCGGCGAGCAGCCGCTCCCCGGCCTCGTCGCGGGCGCGACGGCCGAGGTCACGGTCCGCAGCAAGGACAAGGGTGGCCGGATCGTCGCCTGGACGGCGGCGGTGACCGAACTGGCTCCGGGTACGGAGGAGTGGGACGCCGCGGTCGCCGAGCTGAAGGGCAAGCGCCTGAACGCGACGGACGGCGAGGCGATGCCGGACCGGTGGGCGCGCGAGTGCCGCGTGCTGCGACTCACTCCGCAGGACTCCACCACGGAGCTTCCCGACGGGTCCCTGGCGGCGGTTCCGCAGCCGTCGGAGGCCACGACGCGGCGCCCGGTTCCGGCGGCGCTTCCCCGCCTGCTGCTGAAGCGCCGCAGGCGCTGACCCGAAACAGGCCCGGCCGGCCCGACGGCCGGCCCTTCACGTACGCGGCAGCTGCTTGCCGTAGTCCAGGGTCTGGTCCTTCGACGGCTCCTCCAGCGGGAAGTCCTTGTCCCACTCGGACAGCACCACCACCCCCGCACCGCCGCCGCGCGCGAACTGGAGCGGGAACGGAGTCCCCTCCAGCGCGACGTCCAGCGTGCCGCCCTCGCCGTCCTCGCCGCCCTTGACCTTGACCGTGCGGATGCCGCCGATCTTGTCGCGGTCGCCCTTGACGACGTCGCCGTGCAGCCCGATGAGCCCGTCGAGGAGCAGATCCATGTCGGTGAAGCCGCGCAGCTGCTTGTACGAGGGGTCGTCCTGCGGCACCTTCACGTACTTGTCGTCGAGCTTGTCGGCGGCCTCGCTGTCCGACTCGTCCGGCTCCTCGGACGCCGATCCTCCGGACGCCGCGCCGCCGTTCGCCTTGCCGTCGGACGCCCCCCCGTCGTGCGCCCAGAAGCCGGCGTCGGCCTTCAGATAGAGCGCCTCGCCGATCCGCAGCAGCTCGAACGTGCTGTTCTTCGTCGTCACCGAGCCGCTCGCGCCGTCCTGCTTGAGCCGCATGTTCAGCTTGTACGTGCCGCCCTTGCTGACCAGGGTCCCGGCCAGTCGCACCGCCTTCGCCGCATCGGCCGCCGACTGCGCCTTCTGCTCGATGGCGGTCGCCTCCAGCTTCCCGACCCCGTTCGTCCCCTCGTCCGGATCCGATGCGCAGGCGGTGAGACCCGCCACGAGCCCGGCGCAGAGCGCCAAGGGCAGGACGGCCCGGCGGATGCGCGATGCAGTGGGGAGTGCGGTCACCTGCGCTGCCTCTCGAATGTCGTCGGTGGGGGGACGGCAGACCGCAGCGTACCCGGGACGGGAGCCGGCCCCGCAGGCAGCCGTACGGGCGCTCTTCCGGGGCGCCGCGGAAGGGCACGGGCTAGCCTGAACCCGGCATATCTCGGCAATGACCGAATCGTGCGACATCGAGGAGGCGCGTGGCATGGTGGCAGGCGCCCCCCGGGTCTTCGTCTCGCATATCGCCGGTGTCCCCGTGTTCGACCCCAACGGCGACCAGGTCGGCCGGGTCAGCGACCTCGTGGCCATGCTCCGGGTGGGCGGCCGCCGGCCGCCCCGGCTGCTCGGCATGGTCGTCGAGGTCCTCAGCCGCCGGCGGGTCTTCGTCCCCATGACCCGGATCACGGGCGTCGAGTCCGGCCAGGTCATCACCACGGGCGTGGTCAACATGCGCCGCTTCGAGCAGCGCCCCACCGAACGGCTCGTCCTCGGCGAACTCCTCGACCGCCGGGTGCGGCTCGTGGAGACGGACGAGGAGGTCACCGTCCTTGACGTGGCCATCCAGCAGCTGCCGGCCCGCCGCGACTGGGAGATCGACAAGGTCTTCGTACGGCGCGGCAAGCCCGGCGCGCTGCGCCGCAAGGGCGAGACGCTGACCGTGGAGTGGTCGGCCGTCACCGGCTTCTCGCTGGAGGAGGAGGGCCAGGGCGCCGAGAACCTGGTCGCCACCTTCGAGCGGCTGCGCCCCGCCGACCTGGCCAACGTGCTGCACCACCTCTCCCCCAAGCGGCGGGCCGAGGTCGCCGCCGCCCTCGACGACGACCGGCTCGCCGACGTGCTGGAGGAGCTGCCGGAGGACGACCAGGTCGAGATCCTCGGCAAGCTGAAGGAAGAACGCGCCGCCGACGTCCTGGAGGCGATGGACCCGGACGACGCCGCCGACCTGCTCTCCGAACTGCCGGAGGAGGACAAGGAACGGCTGCTGACCCTGATGCGGCCCGACGACGCCGCCGACGTGCGCCGGCTCCTGGCGTACGAGGAGCGGACCGCCGGCGGTCTGATGACGACCGAGCCGATCGTGCTGCGGCCCGACGCCACGGTCGCGGACGCACTGGCCCGCGTACGGCAGCAGGACCTGTCCCCCGCGCTCGCCGCGCAGGTGTACGTGTGCCGGCCGCCGGACGAGACTCCGACGGGCAAGTACCTGGGCACGGTGCACTTCCAGCGGCTGCTGCGCGACCCGCCGTTCACGCTCGTCAGCTCGCTCGTCGACAGCGATCTGCCGCCGCTCGCCCCGGACACCCCGCTGCCCGCCGTCACCAGCTACCTCGCCGCGTACAACATGGTCGCGGCGCCGGTGGTGGACGAGAGCGGGTCGCTGCTCGGCGCGGTCACCGTCGACGACGTACTCGACCACCTGCTGCCGGAGGACTGGCGGGAGACGGAGTTCCACGGGGAGGGGGCCGCGCATGGGAGCTGAGCGCGCGCAGGAGCGGGAGAGGGAGCGGGAGCGGGAACGGGAACGGACCCTGCCCCGGATCCGGCTCGATCTCCCGCGCGAGCGGCGGTCCAGGCTGCTGCCGGAGTACGACCCGGAGGCCTTCGGCCGGCTCTCGGAGCGGATCGCCCGCTTCCTGGGAACCGGACGCTTCCTCGTCTGGATGACCCTGACGATCGTCGTCTGGGTGCTGTGGAACATCTTCGCGCCGACGCAGCTGAGGTTCGACGAGTACCCGTTCATCTTCCTGACGCTGGTCCTGTCGCTCCAGGCCTCGTACGCGGCCCCGCTGATCCTCCTCGCCCAGAACCGGCAGGACGACCGGGACCGGGTCAACCTCGAGCAGGACAGGAAGCAGAACGAGCGGTCGATCGCGGACACCGAGTTCCTGACGCGGGAGATCGCCGGGCTGCGGATGGGGCTCGGCGAGGTGGCGACCCGGGACTGGATCCGTTCGGAGCTCCAGGACCTGATCAAGGAGATGGAGGAGCGCCGGGACGGCCACCGGGATCTATTCCCTCCGGGCGGCGATCCCCGAAGTGACGTACCCGACCGCTGACGGGCTTTCCGGGGCCGGTGGTCCGCGCCGTACCATCGTCGGTATGGCTACGGAAGACGCGGTGCGCGAAGCACTGGCGACGGTGAACGACCCCGAGATCAACAAACCGATCACCGAGCTCGGCATGGTCAAATCGGTGGAGATCGGATCCGACGGCAGGGTCGCCGTCACGGTCTATCTCACCGTCTCCGGCTGCCCGATGCGCGACACGATCACCCAGCGCGTCACCGACGCGGTCTCGCGGGTCGAGGGCGTCTCCGGCGTCGACGTCACGCTCGACGTGATGAGCGACGAACAGCGCAAGGAGCTGGCCGCGGCGCTGCGCGGCACGACGGCCGAACGTGAGGTCCCGTTCGCCAAGCCCGGCTCGCTGACCCGCGTGTACGCGGTCGCCTCCGGCAAGGGCGGCGTCGGCAAGTCCTCCGTGACCGTGAACCTCGCGGCGGCGATGGCCGCCGACGGCCTGAAGGTCGGCGTCGTCGACGCCGACATCTACGGCCACTCGGTGCCCCGGATGCTGGGCGCGGACGGCCGTCCGACCCAGGTCGAGAACATGATCATGCCGCCGTCCGCGAACGGCGTGAAGGTCATCTCCATCGGCATGTTCACCCCGGGCAACGCCCCGGTCGTGTGGCGCGGCCCGATGCTCCACCGCGCCCTCCAGCAGTTCCTCGCGGACGTGTACTGGGGCGACCTGGACGTGCTGCTGCTCGACCTGCCCCCGGGCACGGGCGACATCGCGATCTCGGTGGCGCAGCTGGTGCCGAACGCCGAGATCCTCGTCGTGACGACCCCGCAGCAGGCGGCGGCCGAGGTCGCCGAGCGGGCCGGCTCGATCGCCGTCCAGACCCATCAGAAGATCGTCGGTGTCGTCGAGAACATGGCGGGCCTGCCGTGCCCGCACTGCGACGAGATGGTGGACGTCTTCGGCACGGGCGGCGGCCAGAAGGTCGCGGACGGCCTGACGAAGACCACGGGCGCGACGGTCCCTGTCCTCGGGTCCATCCCGATCGACGTCCGCCTGCGCGAGGGCGGCGACGAGGGCAAGCCGGTCGTCCTGACCGACCCGGACTCCCCCGCGGGCTCGGCCCTGCGCGCCATCGCCGGCAAGCTCGGCGGCCGCGCCAGGGGCCTGTCGGGAATGAGCCTGGGAATCACCCCGCGCAACAAGTTCTAGAACGCGGCGGCCCGCAGGGCCCGCGCAGCGACGAAGGGGCACCCCGGTCGGGGTGCCCCTTCGTCGTGTCTGCGCGCCTCGCGCCTACGCGTACGCGTTCAGGTCCTCGACCCCCGAGAACCCCAGCCCGTACGCGCTCATGCCCCTGCCGTACGCCCCGATGTGCACCTCACCCGCAGACCCGGCCAGCACCCACCCGAACTCCGACTCCCGGTAGTGGAACGGCACGGGCACCCCGTCCACCGGCAGCGACAGCGTCGACCACTCCGGCCCCGTCAGGTCGTCCGCCAGCTCGAAGGCCGTCTCCGTCTGCTGGTCCAGCCAGTCGTTCCGCAGCGCGTGGTCCAGCTGCGCCGGCCAGGTGTACGCGAGGAGCCCCGAGCCGGCCAGCCACGCGGCCGAGGCGACCGTGGTGGCGTCCAGGACCCCCGTACCGTCGGCAGAGCGCCGCACCGGGTTCGCCGCGACCGTCACGACGACCGCGAAGCGCTCCTTCTCGACCCCGCTCGCGTCGGACTTTATGGACGGCTCGTCCCCGTGGCCCATCGACCCGTGCTGGACGGTCCCGTCGGCCGCCGTGCCGACCTGCATCAGCCAGCGCGGCCCCGTGAACGCCTCGTCAAGTCCGTACCAGGTGAAGGGTGCGCGCAGAAAGCCTTCGACCGTGCGCCGGGCAGCGGGCACTCCCTCCACCCGACTCGTCGTCTCCATCTCGGCCGCCTCCTCGATCCGTTGTGCCCGCGTCGGCGGACAACAGATGGAGGATAGCCACCGGTGTGTGCCCGGTGGTGTCAGCCCAGGTGGTCAGGTCGCGTCGGAGTCGTACGGCGGCCGCTCACCGGCGCCCGGCTTGTCCTGCTTCTTCAGCAGGTCCGGTGAACCGTTGACGGCGGCCGGAACGGACGGGGTCTCCGTCTCGCGGCCGTGCACCGCGTCGGCGACCTCGTTCATCTCCTTCTTGAGGTCGAAGCTGCTGCGCAGCTCCTTCAGCTCCTTGAAGTCCTCGTTGCCGTCGAGCTGCTTGCGCAGGAACGTCTTCGGGTTGAGGTCCTCGAACTCGAAGTCCTTGAACTCGGGCCCCAGCTCGGTGCGGATGTCGGCCTTCGCGCTCTCCGAGAATTCGCGAATCTTTCGGATGAAGCGCGAGACGTCCTGGATGACCTTCGGCAGCTTGTCCGGGCCGAAAACGAGCACAGCGAGGACCACGAGCGTCACGAGCTCGAGTATGCCTAGGTCGTTGAACACCTTGCTGCTCCTTACACGGGGTTCGGGGCCCGCTCCACGGTACCCGCCGAAGCTGCCGGGCGGGTACCTTGCGGTGTCTCCCACATGGCGCTCAGTCGCCCTGGGAGGAACCGAGCGTCAACGTCTTGGTCTGCTCCTTGCCACCGCGGAGCAGCGTCAGCTCCAGCCGGTCCCCCGGGCGGTGGGCGCGGATCTTGACGATCAACTCCTCGCCGCTGTGGACCCGCTGGCCGTCGACCTTGGTGATCACGTCGCCGGGGCGGATGCCGGCCTTGGCGGCCGGGCCGCCGGGGGTGACGGCGGCGGAGCCGTCCTTGCCCTTCTCGCCGACGCGGGCGCCGTCGCCGTTGAACTGCATGTCGAGGCTCACACCGATGACGGGGTGGGTGGCCTTCCCGGTGTTGATCAGCTCCTCGGCGACCCGCTTGCCCTGGTTGATCGGGATGGCGAAGCCCAGGCCGATGGAGCCGGACTGGCCGCTCTCGCCGCCCTCGCCGCCTCCGGCGGCGCGGATGGCGCTGTTGATCCCGATGACCCGGGCCTTGGAGTCGACCAGCGGGCCGCCCGAATTGCCCGGGTTTATCGGCGCATCGGTCTGGAGCGCGTCGACATAGCTGACGTCGCTGCCGTCGCCCTTCTCGCCGCCGGCCGTGATGGGCCGCTCCTTGGCGCTGATGATGCCGGAGGTGACGGTGTTCTGGAGGTCGAAGGGGGCGCCGATGGCGACGACCGGGTCGCCGACCCGCACGTTGTCGGAATTGCCCAGCGGCAGCGGCTTGAGCCCCGAGACTCCGGTGACCTTGACGACGGCGAGGTCGTAGCCGCTGTCCTTTCCGACCAGCTTGGCGCTCGCGGTCTCACCGCTGCTGAAGGTGACCGAGATGTCCCCGGAGGAGGAGGCCGCGTCGACGACGTGGTTGTTGGTCAGGATGTGGCCCTGGGTGTCCAGGACGAAGCCGGTACCGGTGCCCGAGGCGCCACCACCGCTGACGTGGAGGGTGACCACGCTGGGCAGGGCACTGGCGGCGATCCCGGCGACGCTGTCGGGGGCGCGGCCGGAGTCCTCGGGGCCGGCCTGGGGCAGCTCGATCGTGCTGATGCCCCCGTTGCGCTCGACATAGGCGCCGACCGCGCCGCCGAGAACGCCCGTGATCATGGCGAAGACCAGTGCGCCCGTGAGCGCGAGCCCGCGCCGGGATCGCCGCCGCTTCGCGGGCGGCTCCGCGCCGATGGTCAGCGGGACGAGCGGGGTGCCTGCGGCCCCGGGGGCACCCCAGGGGTCGTACTGCACCCACTGCGCGGGCTGCTGGGGCGTCGGGGCGGCCTGCTGCGGCATCGGCTGCGGTGCGGGTGCCGGTTGGGGCGCCGTGTGCGGGGCGTGCTGGGGCGCGGGCTGCGGAGGTACGGGGACCCCTTGGGCCGGAGTCGCCACCGGCCGCTGCACGGGCGGGGCGGGCGCCCAGGGGCCGGGCCCGCCGTAGGGCGGGGTCCGGTACTCGTCGGGCTCGTGCAGAGGCTGCGGCGCGGCGCCCGGCTCCGGAACCGTCTCCGCCCCGGACTCCGGGACCGCGGCAAGGACCGGGACGGGCCCGGGAACGGGGGACGGGACCTGGTCGGCGCCATGCTCCGGGGCCACAGCCCGGCCCGGGACGGCAACCTGCTCGTGGCCCGAGCCCGAGCCCTGGACCTCGTCCGAGACCGGGACCTGCTCCTGGTCCGGGACCTGGTTCGGCGCGGGCACCCCGTCGGCGGGCGGCTCGGGGGCCGTGGGGAGCTCCGTAGCCGCGGGTGCGGCGAGCGTGAAGTCCCCCTCGTCCGCGGCCGGCGGCTCCGGTATCTCCCCCGCACCGCCCCCGGGGTGCCCCCCGGCCGACGGCGTCGTGGGCCGGCTCCACCACTTCGGCTTCTGGCCGGTGGGCTTCCCGTCGTTCATGCTCTCCCCGCAACAGCTGGCCTGACCGCGCCCGCCTGCGTCGGGCACTCGTGACCTGGATTCAACCAGGTCCCGGGTCAGCGTTGGGAGGTGAGCGGGATCGTCGACGAGCCGGAGGCCGCCGACGTGGACGGGGCCGGGTTGACGGTCGGGCCGCCGAGCGTGTTGAGCCCGGACGTGAACGCCAGGTGCAGCGCCGGTCCCGTCGGCCGTATGAACGGCGAGAGGGCCAGCAGCGACGGCGGAGCCTGGTCCTGGAGCCGGCCGGTCACCGCGGGGGTCACCTCACCGGGCACCAGCGGTCCGGGCGCCACGACCCCGGGCGTCGACAGGGGCGCGCCGACCGGGCCGGTCGACGAGTCCGTGACGGACCGCTCTCCCGAGCGCCCGCCGCGACCCGTGGCTGCGCCCATGTTCGTACCCGCGCCGTTGCCCGAGTTCGAGCCGGTGCCACCGCCCGAGGCGGCTGCCCGCAGCGGGGTCACGGTGTTGCCCGTGCCCTCGCCGCGCGCGCCGACGTTCACCGAGGACTCCAGCGGCAGGGCGCCGCCGAGCGCGATGGCCGCGAACGAGACCGCGCTGGCCGCCGCGATGCCGAACCGCCGCCCGCGCCAGGGCGAACGGTCCTGGTCGGGACGGCCGACCGCGTGGATACGGAAGCCGGAGTGCGGGGAGACGACGGCCGTGGCGAAGCCGTCGGACTTCACCCCGCCGGCGCCGCCGGACCCACCGGGTCCGCCCAGGCCGAAGAGTTCGCCGAAGGGTCCCCGGCGACCGTCGTCGCCCCCCGGGTCACCAGGGCCCCCGGGCAGCCCCTGGAGACGGGCGAGAAGGCCCTCCGAGGGCGGAGGGGGTGCGGTGGAGGCGAAGACGCTCTTCAGCGTGCGCTGGGCGTCGGCCTCCGCCTTGCATTTGGGACAGGTCGCGAGGTGCGCGAGGACCCGCTCGCGGGCGTCGTGGCCGAGCTCCCCGTCGACCAGCGCCGCGAGCCGGTCCCCGAGGTGCTGCTCCGCGGGGGTCGGTCCGGCAGGACGTGTGTTCACGCCGTACCGCCCTCCCAGCCGACGGTGGCCAGCGCGCGCTCCGCCCGAGCCTCGGGGGAACGGTGCTTCAGCGCCTTGCGCAGGTGGGAGCGCCCGCGGTGGATCCGGCTGCGGACCGTGCCGAGCTTCACGCCGAGCGTTGCGGCGATCTCCTCGTACGAGAGTCCTTCGATGTCACAGAGGACGACCGCGGCCCGGAACTCGGGCGCGAGGGTGTCGAGAGCCTGCTGGACGTCGGCGTCGAAGTGCGTGTCGTTGAACGCCTGCTGCGGGGAGGGCTCGCGGCTGGGCAGCCGCTCGGCCGCGTCGTCGGCGAGCGCGTCGAAACGGATCCGCTGCTTGCGGCGGACCATGTCGAGGAAGAGGTTGGTGGTGATGCGGTGCAGCCAGCCCTCGAAGGTGCCCGGTGTGTACGTCGACAGTGAGCGGAAGACGCGGACGAAGACCTCCTGCGTGAGGTCCTCGGCGTCGTGCTGGTTGCCGGTCAGCCGGTAGGCGAGGCGATAGACCCGGCCACTGTGCGTGCTGACGATCTCCTCCCAGGTGGGCGGAGTCCACGCCTGCGATTCCGCATCCGATGCGAAGGTCGCGGTGGTGGGAGCGGAGTCGGCGGTGTGGATTCGGTCAGCGGTGTCGGTCACGGATTTCGGCTCACCCGCCGACCTGAGAAGACGCCGAAGCACTCCTCCCCGATCCACAGGCGCAGCCGCACCTCCCCTGTCGGCTCTGGTGGTGTCCAGTGGAGCCCCTACCATAGCCACCTCGCCCGTTAGCTCCGGATAAGAATCTTTACGCGAATTTGGGGGCCGGGTGGGCCGGCGCTCCGTATCGCTCCCGCCTCCTCAGAACGCGCGGTCCCATCTGCGGGTTCCCGCGTGCAGCGGATACAGTCACCGTTGCGCCAACTACGGGGACAGGAGAGGGCCATTACCGCCAACCGGCAGACGAGCTGGGCGTTCGCCGACGCCTTTGTCGCCGAGGACGAAGCGCTGCACTGGGCCCGTGACCGGGCCCGGGAGGCAGGGCTGCCCTCGGTGTCTCCGGGCACCGGCGCCGCTCTGCGCCTGCTGGCGGCCACGGCGGGCGCGAAAGCGGTGGCCGAAATCGGTACGGGCACGGGGGTGTCCGGGATCTACCTGCTGCACGGAATGCGGCCGGACGGGGTCCTGACGACGGTGGACCTGGAGCCGGAGCGTCAGCAGTTCGCGAAGACGGCCTTCCGGGCGGCGGGCTTCGCCGGGAACCGGGCGCGTTTCATCCCGGGCCGGGCACTGGACGTCCTGCCGCGACTCGCGGACGGCGGGTACGACCTCGTCTTCTGCGACGGCGACCGGCTGGAGTGCCTGGACTACCTCGCTGAATCGTTGCGCCTGCTGCGACCCGGGGGTTTGGTCTGCTTCGAGGGAGTCTTCGCGGACGGCCGTACGGTCGACTCCGCGGCCCAGCCGGCGGAGGTGCTGCGGGTGCGCGAGCTGCTGCGTGCGGTCCGCGAGAGCCAGGAGCTGCTGCCGTCCCTGCTGCCGGTCGGCGACGGCCTGTTGTGCGCGGTGCGACGGGGCTGAGGCCCCTCAGTGCCGCTGGACGCGCGACCCGCCCCCGACACACTCCTGCCCCGGCGCGGTGGGTACCGTGCCGGGGCAGGAGCGGACAATCCTGGCTTGTCGCGTCAGCCGACTACCTGCTTCAGGGCGTCGCCGAGTGCTTCGGCCTCGTCCGGGGTCAGCTCGACGACAAGCCGACCGCCGCCTTCGAGCGGAACCCGCATGACAATGCCCCGCCCCTCCTTGGTCACCTCGAGCGGGCCGTCGCCCGTCCGCGGCTTCATGGCCGCCATGCTTGTTCCCCTTCCTGAAACCAGCTCTTCGTCAGCCGACGGCCCCTGATCGGGAGCACACGTCACCGGCATCGAACACATTGCTTCCAGGTCATTATCCCGCATCACAGGACCCGATGACCAACATCAGGTTGCATCGCTTCTGCAACGCGCTTCCGCAAAACCGCCCTTTTCGGCGATCAGCCTGCGATACTGCGCCGCCACCCCGCCGCTCCTCCCGTGTCGGTCTTTGACGCAGCTCACATGTGCGGGGTGCGTGATCTCCGACATCCTGGGGGTTCTCCCGGACGAGATCCGGGGGTGGGGGTCCCCCCGGACGAAGTCCGGGGGGAGGTCAGGACGCAAAAGACGCGAAGGGAAGCCCCGATGGCCGACACCGTTCTGTACGAAGTGAGCGACGGACTCGCCACGATCACGCTCAACCGGCCCGAGGCCATGAACGCGATGAACGTCGAGGCGAAGGTCGCCCTGCGGGACGCGGTGGAGGCGGCCGCGGCGGACACCGCCGTACGAGCCGTGCTGCTGACGGCGGCGGGCGACCGGGCGTTCTGCGTGGGTCAGGACCTGAAGGAGCACGTAGGTCTGCTGATGTCGGACAAGGAGTCCGGGTCGCAGCACACGATGAACACCGTCCGGGACCACTACAACCCGATCGTCACGGCGCTGACCGGCATGAAGAAGCCCGTGGTGGCGGGCGTCAACGGGGTCGCGGCGGGGGCCGGCTTCGGCTTCGCGCTGGCGGCGGACTACCGGGTCGTCGCCGACACCGCCGCGTTCAACACCTCCTTCGCGGGTGTCGCGCTCACCGCCGACTCCGGCATGTCGTGGACGCTGCCCCGGCTGATCGGCGCGAGCCGCGCCTCGGACCTGCTGCTCTTCCCGCGCTCGATCAGCGCCCAGGAGGCGTACGAGCTCGGCATCGTGAACAAGCTGGTCCCGGCCGCCGACCTCGCGCAGGAGGCCCTGAAGGTCGCCCGCACCCTGGCCGAGGGCCCGACCGTGGCGTACGCGGCGCTGAAGGCGTCGCTGGCGTACGGGGCGGACCGCTCGCTCACGGAGGCGCTGGAGAAGGAGGACGAGCTCCAGACGGCGGCGGGCGCGTCGGAGGACCACACGATCGCGGTCCAGGCGTTCCTGGCGAAGGAGAAGCCGCGGTACGTGGGCCGGTGACACCGGGCGTGGCCCGGGTCGCCGTCAGCGGCCGCCCCGGGCCACGCACCCCTTCAGGTGGTCGTCGACGAGGCCGCAGGCCTGCATCAGGGCGTACGCCGTCGTCGGGCCGATGAACCGCAGCCCGCGCTTCTTCAGGGCCTTGGCCAGGGCCGTCGACTCGTCCGTCACGGCCGGGACGTCGGCGAGGGTCAGCGGGGCCGGCCGGGTCGCCCGATCCGGGGCGTACGACCAGATCAGGGCGTCGAGCTCGCCGGGAGACCAGGTCGCCAGCGTCTTCGCGTTCGCCAGGGTCGCGTCGATCTTCGCCCGGTTCCGGATGATGCCCTCGTCCACGAGGAGCCGCTCGCGGTCCGCCTCGCCGAACTCCGCCACCGATGCGATCTTGAAGTCGGCGAAGGCCCGCCGGAAGCCCTCACGGCGGCGCAGGATCGTGATCCAGGAGAGACCCGACTGGAACGCCTCCAGGCACAGCCGCTCGAACAGCGCGTCGTCGCCGTGGACCGGGCGTCCCCACTCCTCGTCGTGGTACGCCACGTAGTCCTCGGTCGACAGGCCCCAGGGGCAGCGCGGTCGGCCGTCGGGGCCGGGGATCGCCTCGCCGCTCACCGGTCCTCGTCGTTCTTCCGCAGCGAGGGGCCCGCCCCGCCGTGCCCGCCGGCCAGCGCCGCCTGCAGCTCCGCGATCCGCGCGTCCCGCTCGGCGAGCTCGGCGCCCAGGCGGCCCAGGACGTCGTCCACGTCCGCCATGCGGTAGCCCCGCGCGGTCACCGGCAGCCGGAGCGCCTCGATGTCGGCGCGGTCGACCGGCCGGGTCGCCGGCAGGGGGTCGACCAGCTGCTCCGGTGCCACCTCGGGCAGCACCTCGCTGTCGCCGCCGCCGACCACCGCCAGGGTGACCGCAGCGACGACCACGACCATCGCGATCAGCAAGAACCAGAACACCAGCGCGCCTCTCCCCGGAGTGGAAAACGTCCCACCGCCGATCGTGCCATGCGCCACCGACAGTTAGGGTCGCAGGCGAACGGACGCGAGGGAGGACAAAAGGGATGCTGCGCTTGGGACGGCGTGAATTCGGGCCGCACGAGCCGGTGATCATGGCGATCGTCAACCGGACCCCCGATTCCTTCTACGACCAGGGCGCCACCTTCCGCGACGAGCCGGCCCTCGCCCGCGTGGAGCAGGCGGTCGCCGAGGGCGCCGCCATCATCGACATCGGCGGGGTGAAGGCGGGCCCCGGCGAGGAGGTCACGGCGGAGGAGGAGGCGCGCCGCACGGTCGGCTTCGTCGCCGAGGTACGGCGTCGGCATCCGGACGTCGTCATCAGCGTCGACACCTGGCGGGCCGATGTCGGCGAGGCCGTCTGCGAGGCCGGTGCGGATGTCCTCAACGACGCGTGGGGCGGGGTGGACCCGCGGCTCGCGGAGGTCGCCGCCCGGTACGGCGCCGGGCTCGTCTGCACCCACGCGGGCGGCGCGGAGCCGCGGACCCGGCCGCACCGGATCGAGTACGAGGACGTGATGGCCGACATCCTGCGGGTGACCGTGGGTCTCGCGGAGCGGGCGGTCGAGCTGGGCGTACGGCGGGACGGGATCATGATCGACCCGGGGCACGACTTCGGGAAGAACACCCGTCACAGCCTGGAGGCGACCCGGCGGCTCGGCGAGATGACGGAGACGGGGTGGCCGGTGCTGGTGTCCCTGTCCAACAAGGACTTCGTGGGCGAGACGCTGGACCGGCCGGTGAAGGAGCGGGTGCTGGGCACGTTGGCGACGACGGCGGTGTCGGCGTGGCTGGGCGCACAGGTGTACCGGGTGCACGAGGTCGCCGAGACGCGGCAGGTCCTGGACATGGTGGCGACCATCGCGGGGCACCGCGCCCCCGCTGTCGCCCGGCGGGGGCTGGCGTAGGCGCGGGGCGCCCGGCGCCCCGCGCACGGCGCCTACGGAGTGTCCGCAAAGTATCGCCGTCCGCCCGCAGGGCGGGGGTCCGCGGCGTCCGGTGCGTGCGATCGCAAGGCGGCCGGAAGCCCTCGTAGCGGAGCTACTTGGGCTTGTGGCCAACGCAGCGAGCGGGCGTGCCGGGCGCCGCGGACCAGGCGAGACCTTGCGGACACGACCTAGCGGCCCGTCTCCTTCGTCACCAGGGCGACCGCCTCGTCCACGTCGTCCGTCACGTGAAAGAGCAGCAGGTCCCGCTCCGAGGCCTTGCCGCCCGCGACGACCGAGTCACGGAGCCAGTCGACGAGGCCCTTCCAGTACTCCGTACCGAAGAGCACGATCGGGAAGCGGGTCACCTTGCGCGTCTGGACCAGGGTGAGCGCCTCGAAGAGCTCGTCCAGGGTGCCGAGGCCGCCCGGGAGGACCACGAAGCCCTGCGCGTACTTCACGAACATCGTCTTGCGGACGAAGAAGTAGCGGAAGTTCACGCCGATGTCGACGTGCGGGTTGAGCCCCTGCTCGAAGGGGAGCTCGATGCCCAGGCCCACCGAGATGCCCTTGGCCTCCCGCGCGCCCTTGTTCGCGGCCTCCATGGCGCCCGGGCCGCCGCCCGTGATCACCGCGAAGCCCGCGTCGACCAGCGCGCGGCCGAGCCGCACACCGGCCTCGTACTCGGGCGAGTCCGGCTTCGTACGGGCCGAGCCGAAGACGCTGATCGCGCTCGGCAGTTCGGCGAGCGCGCCGAAGCCCTCGACGAACTCGGACTGGATGCGCATGACCCGCCAGGGGTCGGTGTGCACCCACTCCGAGTCGCCCTCGGTGTCCAGCAGACGCTGATCCGTGGTGCCCGGCTGGACCTGCTCGCGGCGCCTGAGCACCGGTCCCTGCCGCTGCTCGTCCGGCTTCTGCGCTCCCTCGGGGATACCCATGGCCTGCTCCCTCCACCGATCCACTGATCTTCTGGTTCGGTCAGGGTAGGTCCACAGACGTGACAAAAAGCGAAATTACGTCTGTCAGGCAGTGAGCCAGTCGCGGAGCCGGTCCTCGCACTGGACGATCCGGTCCACGACGACGTGCTCGTCGACCTTGTGGGCGTAGATCGGGTCACCGGGGCCGTAGTTGACCGCGGGGACGCCGAGCGCGCTGAAGCGGGCCACGTCGGTCCAGCCGAACTTGGGCAGCGCGGCGCCGCCGACCGCCTTCATGAACTCGGCCGCGGCCGGGTGCGAAAGGCCCGGCAGGGCGCCGCCGCTGTGGTCGTCGATCACGAACTCGGCGACCCCGCAGTCCGCGAAGACCTCGCGGACGTGCGCCTCGGCCTCGGCCTGGGTGAGGTCGGGGGCGTAGCGGTAGTTGACGACAACCGTGCAGGCGTCGGGGATGACGTTGTTGGCGACGCCGCCCTCGATCCGTACGGCGTTGAGGCCCTCGTGGTACTCCAGGCCGTCGATGACCGGCTTGCGGGGCTCGTACGCGGCGAGGCGGGCCAGGATCGGGGCCGCCGCGTGGATGGCGTTGGAGCCCATCCAGGAGCGCGCGGAGTGGGCGCGCTCGCCCTCCGTACGCAGGAAGACCCGCAGGGTGCCCTGACAGCCGCCCTCGACCTCGGCGTTCGAGCCCTCCAGGAGGATCGCGAAATCGCCCTCAAGCCAGTCGGGGTGCGCCTCGGCGACCTTCCCGAGGCCGTTGAGGTGGGCGGCGACCTCCTCGTTGTCGTAGAAGACGAACGTGAGGTCGCGGTTGGGCTCGGGGACGGTGGCGGCGATCCGGAGCTGGACGGCGACACCCGACTTCATGTCGGTGGTGCCGCAGCCCCACAGGATGCCGTTCTCGTCGAGGCGCGAGGGCACGTTGCCCGCGATCGGGACGGTGTCGATGTGGCCGGCCAGAATGACCCGCTCGGCGTGGCCGAGCCGGGTGCGGGCCACGACATTGTTGCCGTACCGGTCGACGGTGAGGTGCGGCAGGGCGCGCAGGGCCTGCTCGATCGCGTCGGCGAGCGGCTTCTCTGTCCCGCTGACGGAGGGGAAGTCGACGAGCGCGGCGGTGAGCGCCGGACCGTCCAGCGTGAGGTCGAGGGGAGCATTGTCAGCCATGTGCCGACCCTAACCCGGCCTCCAGTACGGTGGGCCCCGTGTCCGAGTCCATCCGTCCCTCCCGCAGCTCCCGAAAAGGCCGTCCTGCCAGGTTCACGGCCGCGTTCGCCGTGCTCCTCGGTCTGGCCGCCTATCTGGCCGTGCACCAGGTCACGGGCCCCAAGGGCGTTCCGGGCTGCACCGTGGGCAGTGGCGAGAACTCGTACGAGTTCTCGTCGGAGCAGGCGTCGAACGCCGCCACCATCTCCGCCGTGGGCACCACCCGCCGGATGCCGGAGCGCGCGGTCACGATCGCGCTGGCGACGGCACTCCAGGAGTCCGCGCTGCGCAACATCCAGCACGGCGACCGGGATTCGCTCGGCCTGTTCCAGCAGCGCCCGTCCATGGGCTGGGGAACGCCGGAGCAGATCATGGATCCGGTGTACTCCTCGGGGAAGTTCTACGAAGGTCTCGCGAAGGTTCCGGGCTATTCGCGGCTCCCGCTGACCGTGGCGGCGCAGAAGGTGCAGCGCAGCGGTTTCCCCCAGGCGTACGCGAAGCACGAGCCGGACGCGGCGCTGCTTTCGGCGGCGCTGACCGGCCGCTCGGCCGCGTCCTTGAACTGCACGACGAGCCCGGCGAAGAACGGGCAACCGGCGGATCCGGCGAAGGTGCGTACGGAGCTGGTGCGGGCCTTCGGCGAGAAGGCCGCCCCGAAGGCGACGGCCGGCGGCGCGGGCAGCGCGGGACGCTCCGGGGCGAACGTCGGCGAGGCTCCCGCCGTGCTCTCCGTGCCCGTCCTCGCGACCACCGGCACGGACGCACAGCGGGGCTGGGAGCTCGCCCACTGGGCGGTGGCGCGGGCGGACGACCTGCGGATCGCGGAGGTCGCGTACGCGGGCAAGGTCTGGCGCGCGGACAACGCCTCGGGAGCATGGATGAAGACGAACGACGGCGACAGCGGCGGCACGGTTCGCATCCGGCTCGCGAAGTAGCCGAACGCCCCACCGGGCACCCGTACGGGAAGTCACCCGACCGAGCTATTCGCCGAATGCCGGGCCGCTCGCCACCCCGCACCGCACTCCCTCACGCCCATTCCCTTGCCGGGCAAGGGCAGTGACGGTTCAGCAGGCGCGGGATCCTCGGACGCGTTCGTCCGCTTTCCTCCCACCTGATAATGCGATGCATTGCGCAGCCTTTACCTTCGACCGCCGAAACCTCCCTCCCCCGCCTCGGTTGTCACGGAGTCAGAACGTCCTCTCCGTCGAAGGAGCACCATGTCCCTCCCCCTGACCCGTCGGATCGCCCGCGCCGCACTCCTCGTGGCGGCCGGAGCAGCCCCCGTGGTCGGTGCGGCCGGGTCCGCGAGCGCCCTGGACCACAGCATCGCGCCCACCGGAGCCCTCTCCGGAATCTCCAGCCTGGACCCCGCCGGTCTCGGCAACGCCGTCGACGGCGCCTCGCAGTCCGCCACCGGCGTGGTCGGCAACACCGGCAGCGAGGCCGTCGGCAAGGCCGTCCCGAGCGCGCAGAAGGTCGCGGGCGACACCGCGGGCAACGCGGGCGAGGTCCTCGGAGACGCCGCCGGCGGCGTCTCCGAGCACGCCCCGTCGGCGGGCGGCCTCGGCCAGACCCTGCCGACCGGCGGTGTGCCGTCGCTGGGCGGCCTGCCGCTCGGCGGCTGACCCCGTCCGGTTCTCCGGCACCGGTACGGGAGAGGGCCCGGGGAGCATCACGCTCCCCGGGCCCTCTCCCTGTGCGCGGGATCAGCCCAGGCGCTTGGCCGCCGCCTCGACGCGCTCGTCGGACGCGGTGAAGGCCACACGGACGAACCGCTCCCCCGCCACCCCGTAGAAGTCGCCGGGAGCGACCAGGATGCCCTTCTCGGCGAGGTACGCGACCGTCTCCCAGCACGGCTCGTCGCGGGTCGCCCACAGGTAGAGGCTCGCCTCGCTGTACTCGATCCGGAAGCCGTGCGCCTCCAGGGCCGTACGCAGGGCCGTACGCCGGGCCGCGTACCGCTCCCGCTGCTCGGCCACGTGCGTGTCGTCGCCCAGGGCGGCGACCGTCGCGGCCTGCACCGGGGCGGCGGTCATCATGCCGCCGTGCTTGCGGATCTGGAGCAGCTCGCCGAGGACGGCAGCGTCGCCCGCGATGAACGCGGCGCGGTAGCCGGCCAGGTTGGAGCGCTTGGAGAGCGAGTGGACGGCGACGATCCCCTCGTAGCTACCTCCGCAGACGTCCGGGTGCAGGACCGAGACCGGGTCGGCCTCCCAGCCGAGCTCCAGGTAGCACTCGTCGGAGAAGACGAGGATGCCGTGCTCGCGCGCCCAGGCCACGATCCGGGTCAGCTCGTCCTTGCCGAGGACCTTGCCGGTGGGGTTCGAGGGTGAGTTGAGCCAGAGCAACCTGACCGCCGCCGGGTCGAGATCGGCGACCGGGTCGTCGTAGACGACGGGCTCGGCGCCGCAGAGACGCGCGCCGACCTCGTACGTCGGGTACGCGAGCCGCGGGTAGGCGACCTGGTCCCCGGCGCCGAGCCCCAGCTGCGTCGGCAGCCAGGCCACCAGCTCCTTGGAGCCGACGACCGGCAGCACGTTCGTGTGCGCGAAGCCGACCGCGCCCAGGCGCCGCTCGCACCAGCCCGTCAGCGCGTCCCGCAGCTCGGTGGTGCCCCACACCGTGGGATAGCCCGGCGAGTCGGCCGCCGCGACCAGGGCCCGCTGGATCAGCTCCGGCACCGGGTCGACGGGCGTGCCCACGGACAGGTCCACGATGCCGTCCGGGTGGGCGGCCGCCGTCTTCTTGTACGGCTCCAGCTTGTCCCAGGGGAAGACGGGCAGGCGCGAAGAGACTGCGCTCACGAGTTGGCTCACTTCCTCGTACGTACGGGGGTGACGCGTCGGGAAACGCGTCGGTCCCGTACAGCGGGCGAGGCCGTACGGGACCGAGGGCGGGTGATTCAGCCGTTCTGCGGCGGCAGAGCGGCGATGAAGGGGTGGTCGCGCTCGATCAGGCCGAGCTTGGAGGCACCACCGGGCGAACCGAGCTCGTCGAAGAACTCGACGTTCGCCTTGTAGTAGTCCTTCCACTCCTCCGGGGTGTCGTCCTCGTAGAAGATGGCCTCGACCGGGCACACCGGCTCACAAGCACCACAGTCGACGCATTCGTCCGGGTGGATGTACAAGGACCGGGAGCCCTCGTAGATGCAGTCGACGGGGCACTCCTCGATGCAAGCCTTGTCCTTGACGTCGACACAAGGCTGCGCGATGACGTAGGTCACGCTGTCGTTCCTCCTCGGTAGGGCTGGTCTGCGCGGGAGCGCGGCGTCGTCGATGCCCGCCCCTAGTATCTCCGTTCTTGGGGACGATCCGAACAGGAGGGGCGGAGAAGCTGTGGAATTCACCGCTGGAGGGCGCCTTGAGGTGCGTATTACCCGCACTGACGTGGGAAAACGTGTCTCAGTTCGGTACGTGACGGAGTCCGGTGCCCCGGGTGAACGCTTCACCGACGCGGTCGGCGTTCTCACATCATGGGACGCGGGTGTGCTGCTGATCACACGCAGGACCGGTGAGACTGTCCGGATCGCGGAATCCACGCTGGTCGCGGGCAAGGTGGTCCCCGCCGCCCCGGCCCGCCGACGCGGTCCCGCGACGTCCTTCGAGGAGCTGGCGCGGGTGCTGGCGCGGGCATGGGAACCGGTGGAGAGCGAGCCGCTCGGGGAGTGGACCCTGCGGGCCGCCGCCGGATTCACGCGACGGGCCAATTCGGCCCTGCCGCTCGGCGATCCGGGGCTGCCCCTCGACGAGGCGCTGGAGCGGGTACGCGACTGGTACGCCCAGCGCGGCCTCCCGGCGTACATCCAGACGGCGACCGGCGCCGAGGGCACGCAGGAGCTGCTCTGCGCGGAGCTGGAAAGGCGCGGCTGGCATTCGGAGGTCTCGGCGGAGGTACGGACCGGAGGGCTGGCACCGATCGCGGACCTGGACGCGGACGTGTCCTCCGTACTCCTCTCCCGGTCCCTGGACGCCTCCTGGCTCGGGCGCTACAACCGGTCCGGCGAGCCCGGCCCGCACGTGCTGAAGGTGCTGACCGGCGGCCCGAGTGTGTGGTTCGCGTCCGTACCGGGCACGGAAGACATACCGGCCGCGATCGGACGCTGCGTGGTGGACGGTCGCTGGGCCGGGTTCATGGCGGTGGAGGTCGACCCCGCGTACCGGCGTCAGGGCCTGGCCACAGCCGTCATGACGGCGCTCGCCCGGCAGGCCCTCGACGAGGGCGCGTCGGCGGCCTGGCTCCAGGTGGAGAAGGAGAACGACGGGGCGCGGGCGCTGTACGAGGGCATGGGCTTCGCGGTCCATCACCACTACCACCACTACCGAGCGGCGGAGGCGTGAGCGAGGTGACCGACGTGACCGGCCGGCGGCGGGAGTTCGCGCAGGAGGCCCGTGCACGGCGCCCTGATCTCGCGCGGCTCTGTCTGCTGATCGGCGCGGAGGCGGACCCGGCGGTCACGGAGGCCGACCTCGACGCGGCGGAGATCGAGCTGGACCGGCTGGCCGGCGAGCTGCCGTACGGCATCCGCGACCCCGAGGAGTGGGTGGCGGCGCTCGCCCGGCTGCTCGGCGGCCGGTACGGCTTCCAGGGCGTCCCGGCCGACTACCAGCGCCTGGAGTCCTCACTGCTCCACGAGGTCCTCGTGCGGAGGCGGGGCCTGCCGATCCTGCTGTCGGTGGTCTGGATGGAGGTCGCGCGCAGGGCGGGTGCGCCGGTGTACGGGCTCGGCCTGCCGGGCCACTTCGTCGTCGGCTTCGGCGACCCGTCGGCCCAGGTCCTCGCGGACCCCTTCGCGGGCGGCCGGGCGATGACGGGCATCGACGCGGAACTCCTGGTGGCGGGCGCGACGGGCGAACCCCTGGAACCGTCGATGCTGCGCCCCGCGGACCCGCTGGAGATCGTTCTCCGCATCCTCAACAACATCCGCGCCTGGGCCACACCCCGACCGGAACGCTCGGCCGTCGCACTGTGGGCCGTGGAACTCTCCCTGCTCCTCCCCTCCCATCCGGCCCGCCTCCGCTACGAACACGCGGAGCTGCTGGTCCAGCGCGGCGAGTTCCTCGCGGGCGCGGCGGAGATGGAGGCGTACGCGTCAGTCGTGGACGCGGTGGAACCGAGCGCGGCTGCGTCGATCCGGAACAGGGCACAGGCGGCGCGAGCGCTGCTGAACTAGCGCGGCCACGAGGTCGTACCCGCCGCTCACACCTCGTCCGCGTTGCGGCGACCTCGGCGAGGGACGCCTCCCGTTCGACGACCTCGTAGAACGTCACCCATCCATGAGCCCCACTCCGGGTCCTCCCCCCAAGGGGAGGGGCAAGGGGGTGGAGTGGGGGCCCACGGGGGGGCAGGGCGCCCGCACCAGGAGCCTCGGAAACCCGGACCCCACCAGCACGCTCACACCACGGCCGTCAGCGCCGCCAACGTCGCGAACGGGGCGAGCACCAGTGGGGCCGCCGGGAGCCAGTGGCGGCGGAGGACGACGTCCACCAGGGCCACGAGGGCGAGGACGACGGCAGCCCCCAGCGCTGTGAGGAACATGACCGGGCCCCCGTGGTCGAGCGTCGTGTAGTCGCAGGATCCCGAGAACCTGGGGGCGTACGACTCCTCGATGCTCCGGCAGTCCATGGGTGCGAACTCCGTGAGCAGCCACCAGACCCCGTACAGCGGGAGGACCGCCGGGAGGCCGATCAGGAGGTTGATCACGACCGCCGCCCACCCCGGCCAGAAGCGCGTCAGCGTCCTACCGCCCTTCGTGCCGTGACCGGAAGTGCCGACGTGCGCAGCCGGCCGTGCGCATGCCATCGGCACGCGCTGCCGAATGTACCGCCGAACGCATGCCGGACCTGCGCCAACCAGTGGATTCCCGCGAGTAGGGAACGGCCCCCGCGGCGTGTCGGGCAGGCATCACGGCATATCCCATGCCGCCCGGCCGAGGAGTTCAGCGTGTCACTCATCAACAGTTCGTCCGCACCGACCGGCACCAGGCGCCGCTGGAGGCACCTCCTGCCGGCCATGCTTCTGGCCGCATTCGGCATCCTGCTCCACGCGCCGCCCACGTCGGCCGGCAGCAGCGGTACGACGTGGACGACGTTGCCGTCGATACTCGAGGCCCGCTCGGAGCACGGCTCGGCGGCCGCCCCGTGCCCGCCTGGCCAGAAGGGCACCTGTGTCTACACCGTCGGCGGTGCCGCTCCCGCCGCGAGTGGCGCACTCCGCTCGTACAACCCACTCACCGGGGCGTGGTCGACTCTGCCTTCGTTGCCCCAGCCAAGGAGGCAGCTGGGGGCGGCAGCGGCGCCCTGCCCCGCCGGACAGAAGGGCATCTGCGTCTACGCCGTGGGCGGCCGAAGCGCCACCAGCGCAGCTGTGAACACGGTGGACTCGTACAACCCGGCCACCCGGGCCTGGACCTCGGTCCGCCCGTTGAGCAACGCCAGGTCATTGGCCGGCACGACGTCGGCGCCCTGCCCCGCGGGACAGAAGGGCATCTGCGTCTACACCATGGGTGGCTTCGACGGCGTCGCCACCGAGCCGTCGGTGGAGTCGTACAACCCGGCCACCAACGCCTGGTCCACACTCACCAGTCTGAACACACCCCGTCTGGGCCTGGCCGCGGCGGCTGCCGATTGTCCCGCGGGGCAGACCGGCGCGTGCCTGTACGCCATCGGCGGCGTCCTCGGCGGCGCCTCCACGAACGTGGTGGAGTCGTTCAACCTGAAGGCCCTGGCCTGGGGCCCGGTGGCCCAGCTGCCCACGGGCCGGTCCCAGCTCGGAGCGGCGTCGACAGACTGCCCACCCGGACAGACCGGAAGCTGCGTCTACGCGGTCGGCGGCGCCTCGAGCGAGACGCTGGGTGCTGTCGCGACGATGGAGTCGTACAACCCGACCTCCGACGCATGGACGACCCTGCCCTCGATGCCCACACCGCGTGATGATCTCGCGGCTGCGGCGACCGACTGCCCGCCCGGCATGACCGGCAGCTGCATCTACGCCACTGGGGGGTCCGACAGCGGCGGCAACCTCGCCACGGTGGAAGCTCTCGACCCGCCGCCCACCGCCCACCGGGCGAAGTGAGCACGCGAGCGTGAGAAGGACGGAGCGCCCGCCCGGAGTCCGGGCGGGCGCTCCGTCCTTCTCACGCTCGTGTCAGACGCTCGGGACGCCTCCCGCGTCGGGGCAGCCCATGGCCAGCGCGAGGCGGTGCGACAGGTCCTGCAGGACGCGGATGTTCGCCTCCTTGGGGCTCTTCTGGCGCGGGCGGGATCCGTAGACCAGCTCCGCGTGGACGATGGGTGTGCCGACGCCCTTCACCTCGCAGGCGAACCACAGGTCGGCGTCCCCGTCGCCGCCTTCCGCCAGCAGCCCGACGGGAAGGCGCGCCGCCGCGACCACCTCGGGCTGCGGCGCGGGTACCCGGTCGACCTCCTCGAACAGCACCGTCATCCTCGACGGGCTCTCCTCGGGGTCCTCCACATCCGGCTCGATCACGCAGTCGGTCCGCGCCCCGCCGCCTTCGACCTCGGGGTCGTGCAGCAGCTCCTTCAGCGAGTCGGCGACCCCGTACGAGCGGTACTCGAACCGCTTCGTCTCCGAGATCTGCTCCAACGCCCTCGCCGCCTTCGGCGACAGGCCCCCGCACACCGCGCTCGCCTGCACGGTCAGCGTCGCGGACTGCCCCGGGTCGCTACTGCCACAGGCCACGACCGACATCACCAGCCCCAGGCCACCCACGGCCCGCCACGCCCCACCCGCCACGCTCACCCCTCAAATGACACGAGTTCCCACATTCACCCCAGCAAGTCTCATCACCTCGGAGGCCCTCGGATCGTAGTCACGCAGGCCGCATACAAGACCGCCCCACCTGAGGAATTCGCATTCATCTCGCATCTTCACAAGCCGCGCACGATAGGTTCACGATCGCAACCATCCGATAGAGCGGAAGAGCCCCACCCGGTATGCCGGGTGGGGCTCTTCCGCTGGTGGCCGACTCGCGAGCCGTACGGGGCGTCAGCCCTCGCCGTCGAGGTCGATGACCTTCGTCCGCTCGGCCGCGGTCTTGCCCATCAGGGCGTCGCGCATCACGAAGGCGACGTCGTCGGCGGAGACCTGGTGCTTCTTGCCGTCGGCCTTGGTGATCATGATGCCGTCGAAGACACCGTCGAGGAGCTTGTCGATCGCCTTCTTGTCGTAGACCTCCACCAGGCGGCCGTTGACGGGCTTCATGGAGAGGATCTGCGGCAGCGACCGCGCCGGGCCGAACTTGATCTCCTTCTGGCCGGCCTTGATCACGATCACATCGGACATCGCGGGCTCGGCGAACTCCTTCATCGCCCGGTCCAGCTCGGTCTGGGTGATGGCGGGCTGGCGCGTGACGACAGGCAGCTCGACCGGCTTCGACCGGCCCGTCTCGACCTGAGCGCGGAAGGCGTCCCTGACGAAGATCATCGAGCGGGCCACGTCCAGGGCCTTGCCCGGCTTGCCCGGCACGGCGGTGACCTTGCCCGGGGAGAACCTGATCGTGCCCTCGGTGGCCGAGCCGGACGCGCCGGAGACGTCGGTGAGGGCGACGGCCAGCTTCTCCTCGTCGACCGGGAGCTTCGGCTCGGCGACGCGCTCGCCACCGAAGAGGGTGCTGATCACGGAGACGGGGTTGTAGTCGCTGCCCGCTGCCGCGCGGACGGTCTCCTGGCTGTCGAGGGAGAGACCGGCCTTGTCCGGGGAGAGCGCGACCGTCTTCCCGCCGATGTTGAGCTGGAGGGGGGCGTGGGCCCGCTTGCCGAGGGCGGTCTCCAGCTTGTTGACCGCCTCCTCCTTCGTACCGCCGCCGATGTCGACGCCGAGGACGGTGGTGCCCTTGGGGACGTCGGAGTGGTTGAGGAGCAGGCCGGCGCCGTAGGCGACGCCGACGAGGCCGAACACGCCGACGCCGACGAGGACGAGCTTGGAGCGGCCCTTCTTCGCCGGGGCGGAGGAGGACGCGGAGGGCGTCGCGGGCCGGGGCCCGGCAGGCGCCGGGGCGCCGCCGACGACCTCGGGGGCCGAGAAGCCGTGCTCCGAGGCACGGGGCGTCCGGTCGGGGCCCGAGGGCACGACGGGGATGCCACTGGTGAGCGTGTCCCCGGAGACGTGGCCGCCGGGGCCCGTGCCAGGCGGCGTGATCGGACCGGGGCTCTGCGGGGTCAGGACGGCGGTGTCGTCCGACATGCGCGGCGGTCCCCCGAAGGGACCGCCGGCGAGGGACCCGCCACCGACCGGACCGCCCGCGAGAGGTCCGCCGCCGATCGGTCCGCCGCCTGCCGGAGCGCCGCCCACCGTGCTGTTGCCGGTGACGGGGCCGGTGGTCGGGCCGGTGGGTGCCTGCGGGGCGCCCGGGGAGTACGGGCCGCCGTCGGGACCGTACGTGGCCTCGTCCTGCGGGGGCGTCGTGAGGAACATCGGCGTACCGGCCGCGGGCGTCGCCGAGATCGAGGCACCGCCTATGGTCGGGATGCCGCCGGTCGCGGGTCCCGCGAAGCCGGAGCCGCGGGCCGGGCCACCCCCGGCCGGGGGCCGCGGGCCGGGAGGAGGCGTGCGTCCGGGCGCGCCGGAACTCCCACGAGGACCGCCACCGGGGCCGCCACGAGGGCCGGCGCCAGGACCGGCACCCCTGCCCGAGGGCGCACCGGGCACCGAAGGCCCGGAGGGCGCGGACGGCGTAGGGGGCGCGGCCGGGGCCGCCGGCGCGGCGGGGGCGGCCCCCTTGCGCGGGGCGAACCAGTCGCTGGTCGGCTTCTCCTCCGCCTTGGGAGGCTCCACCGGAGCCGGCGGCTCAGGCGCAGGTGCCGGTGCAGGCGCGGGGGCCGGTGCGGGGGCCGGTGCGGCCGGGGCGCTCTCGCGCTTCGGCGCAGGCACGTCCGCGTCCGCGACCGGCTTGCGGACCACCACGGGCGGGATCGGCCGCGAACCCGGAATGTTGATCCGGATCCGGGTGGTCAGCGTGGTCTCGGTCTTCGGCTCCTCCGGCTGCGGCGGAGCGGGCACGGCGGAGGCGCCGGCCGGGTCGTCGGCCCCGTCCTGCGTGGGGTGGAGCGACGGATACTGGCGGGATCCGTACGGCGGTGTACCCGAGGGGTACGCGGCTCCACCGCGCCCCTGGGCGCCGGAGGACGAACTGTCAGTCTCTCGACCAGTTTCACGACTCAAAGCAGGTTCTCCCGGTTGGCTCCACCGCCCGCTCTTGCTGGTGCTCGTGTACCCGGGCGGCTCGGCGGCGCGCACCACCATACTGGCCGTCGCCGACAGGCACCCGACGGCCGGGGATCGAGCACGGGGCATTCCGGCCGAAGTCCGGGCGCCCTTCGCTCAAGTCGGCCTGTTCATGGGGCCGGTCGCGGCAGCCGCGCCATGGTGGCACACATCACAGCGATGGCCATGCCTCCAAGAAGGTAGATCATCTCGGCGACCCCGCCCGCGAAGACCCCGTCGCCTTCCGGCCGTCCGAGGCTGAGCAGCACGATCGTCACCAGCCAGCCGACTCCCGGGAGGACGATGCCCAGCTGGGTGTCGGTGGCGCGCAGCCCGCCGTAGAACACGCCTGCGGTGGCGAGCAGCGCGAGAATCAATCCTCCCGGGAACCAGGCGGTTTGGGCGAGCGAGCCGGCAGCGCCGACCAGTGCGCCGAGGACGAGGAGGAATACGTACCAGACGACCCGGACGTTCACGATCCCTCCACACCTGCGAAAAGGTCGGTCTCGCGCACGCCGGCCGGTGTGCCCGGTGCGCCGCTGACCAACTGGTAGTACTCCGTGGTGAAGATCGGCTGTCCCAGATCGTTCGAGAGTGCGAAGAACGGCCCGTCGACGGCGATTTGGGTGACATGCGCCCGCATCGCGGCGGTCTTGCGGTCCAGGTGTCCCGCTCCCCCGTCGATCTCGGCGGTGATCAGGGAGTCGTCGACGACTCCGGGGACGTCGTCGATCTCGGCGATGCCGGGGAAGTCGGCGCCCTCGGCACGAAGCCGGGCGAAGGCGGTCTCGGCGACCGGGCGCGGGACCCGGTTCCAGTAGATCTTCGCGATCGCGTGCGCAGGGCCGAGGTCGGGGCGGTACGAGGCGTCCGCGGCCAGCTCGGCGGCGCGCATGGCGACGCGGTGGGCCTGGATGTGGTCGGGGTGGCCGTAGCCGCCGTCGGGGTCGTACGTGACCAGGACCTGCGGCCGGGTCTCGCGGATGATCTCGACGAGATACGGGGCGGCGGTGTCGACATCCGTGTTCCAGAAGGCGTTCTCGCGCCGGTTCTGCTCGACGCCCATCATTCCGGAGTCGCGGAAGCGGCCGGGGCCGCCGAGGAAGCGGTGGTCGGTGACGCCCAGCTCCTTCATCGCGGCGGCGAGTTCGCCGACGCGGTGGGCCCCGAGCCGGTCCTCCCGGTCGGGTGCCAGATGGGCGAGCTCGGGCGGGATGACCTCGCCCTCCTCGCCGAGCGTGCAGGTCACGAGGGTGACCAGCGCGCCCTCGGCCGCGTACCTGGCCATCGTGGCGCCGTTGTTGATCGACTCGTCGTCGGGGTGCGCGTGCACCAGGAGCAGACGACGGGCTGGGAGAACCGTCATGGCCCCACCCTACGAGGCAGGGCCCGGATCGAGACGGCGGGCCGCGAAACGGCAGCTCAGAACTTGAGGCCGCCGATCATGCCCGCCACGTTCGTGGTGAGCGTGCTGATGGACGGGGCGATGGACGAGCTCGCCAGGTAGAACCCCAGGAGCGCGCAGACCGCCGCATGTCCAGCCTTCAGCCCGGATTTCCGGATCAGCAGGAAGACGACGATCGCCAGCAGCACCACCGCCGAAATCGAGAGTGCCACGGCGGTTCACCTCCACACTTCTTCGGTCGGATATTCGGACGGTCAGGTCGGCGAGCATGTGCCAGCTGTCACCTACCCACCCAGCGCTACGGATCATAACTATGTGTGGCACCGCATTGATGGTGTACGGGGGCACAGGGGGGCGCACAGCGCTAGGTTCGGTCGCATGACCTCCAGGCAACAGCGGTCGTTCCCGCTCTCGTTCCCTCGTCAGTACGCCCGGACTCAGCGCTTCACCCTGGGCGTTCCGCGTGCGTTCTCGGTGTCCCCGGACGGTGAGCGGGTGGTGTTCGTACGCTCCTCGTCGGGTACGGACCGCTCGCACAGCCTGTGGGTGCTCGACCTCGGCGGTCGGGCGGACGAGGCGCGGGAGCGGGTCGCGGCGGAGCCGGAGGCGCTGCTCGAGGGCGCGGCCGAGGAGTTGTCGACGGAGGAGCGCGACCGGCGGGAGCGGAGCCGCGAGGGTTCGGGCGGGATCGTGTCCTACGCGGTGGACGGGGCCGTGGAGTTGGCCGCGTTCGCCCTGTCGGGGCGGCTGTTCGCGGCGGAGCTGAGGGCGGGGACGGCGCGCGAACTGCGGGTGCCGGGGCCGGTGATCGATCCGCGGCCGTCGCCGGACGGGCGGCACATCGCCTATGTGACGCGGGGCGCGCTGCGGGTGGTGGGCGCGGACGGGGAGGGTGACCGGGCGCTGGCGGAGCCGGAGGACACGCATACGACGTACGGTCTGGCGGAGTTCGTGGCGGCCGAGGAGATGGGGCGCTCGCGGGGCTTCTGGTGGTCACCGGAGGCGGACCGGCTGCTCGTGGCGCGGGCGGACGACCGGCCGGTGCGGCGGTGGTGGATCGCGGATCCTGCGCATCCGGACCGGGAGCCCCGAGTGGTGCCGTATCCGGCGGCGGGGACGCCGAACGCGGAGGTGCGGCTGTATGTCGTGGATCTGGCCGGGGAGCGCACGGAGGTCGACTGGGACCGGGACCGGTATCCGTATCTGGCCCGGGTCCACTGGTCCTCGGACGGCCCTCCGCTGATCCTCGTACAGGCCCGTGACCAGCGCACTCAGCTCCATCTGGCGGTGGACGCGGAGACCGGGGCCACGCGGACGGTGCATGCGGACGAGGACCCGGTGTGGCTCGAGCTGCTGCCGGGGGTGCCGGCCTGGGCTCCGGACGGGCGGCTGGTGCGGATCGCCGACGAGGGCGGGGCGCGGGTGCTCGCGGTCGGTGACCGGGCGCTGACGAGTGCGCAGCTCCATCTGCGGGCCGTCCTCGACATCGGCGAGAACGACGTCCTGGTGTCGGCGTCGGCGGGCGAGGCGGCGGAGCCGGAGACCGGCGAGATCCATGTCTACCGGGTCAATGAGCTGGGTGTGGAGCGGGTCTCGGAGGGGGCCGGGATTCACTCGGCGGTGCGGGGCGGGGCGGTGACGGTGCTGTCCTCGGCCCGGCCGGACGCGCCGGGGAGCGTGGCGCGCGTGCTGCGGGACGGCGAGCAGGTGGCGGTGATCGGCTCGCACGCCGAGACGCCGGTGCTGTCGGCGCGGGTACGCCTGGTGGAAGGGGGCGCACGGCGGATTCCGTGCGCCGTCCTGCTCCCCTCGGGGTACCGGGAAGGTGACGGACTACTCCCCGTACTCATGGATCCGTACGGGGGTCCGCACGGGCAGCGGGTGCTCGCCGCGCACAATCCGCATCTGACGTCCCAGTGGTTCGCCGACCAGGGCTTCGCCGTGATCGTGGCGGACGGACGGGGCGCTCCGGGCCGGTCTCCCGCCTGGGAGAAGGCGATCGCGAACGATCTGACGCCCACCCTCGACGACCAGGTCGAGGCGTTGCAGGCGCTGGCGAAGGACTTCCCCCTGGATCTGGGGCGGGTGGGGATCCGGGGCTGGTCGTACGGCGGTTATCTCGCGGCGCTCGGGGTGCTGCGGCGGCCGGACGTCTTCCACGCGGGCATCGCGGGGGCGCCGCTGTCGGACCTGCGGCTGTACGACACCCACTACACCGAGCGGTATCTGGGGATGCCGCAGGACAGCCCGGAGGTCTACGCGGCGAACTCGCTGGTCACGGACGACGGTCTGTCGGCGCCGGAGAACCCGGCGCGGCCGTTGATGATCATCCATGGTCTGGCCGACGACAATGTGGTCGTGGCCCATACGCTGCGGCTGTCCTCGGCGCTCCTCGCGGCGGGGCGACCCCATGAGGTCCTGCCGCTGACGGGTGTCACACACATGACCCCCCAGGAGCAGGTCGCGGAGAACCTGCTCCTGCTCCAGGTGGACTTCCTCAGGCGCTCGCTGGGCCTGTCGGCGGGTCAGGGCGCGTCGGGCCCGAACACCTGACGGCCGCTGTCGGAGGTGCCGCGGCCGTCACCAGCCGGGCGGCCGCTGCGCGGGTGGGGCCGGCGGAAGGGCGGCGACGGGGCGGTACGGGACGCGGCGGGGCTGTCCCGGGCGCGCGAGCAGCACGAGCACGGCCGCACCCACGAGGAGCGCGAACACCGAGGTGAGGGCGGCGAGCCGGGTGTCGGACTCCAGGTCGGCGAAGTGGGAGAACCACTGGGCGCGCAGAGCCGTCGCCACCCCGCCGACCCCGTAGCCGGCGAGGAGCAGTCCGGTGAGCAGGCAGACCGGCCGGGCGTGCGTCGCACGGCCGAAGGCGCTGCCGGCGGCGGTGAGCAGCAGCAGGGTGAGGACGGCGTTCAGCCAGCCGGGCGGGACGGCGAGGGCCGGCAGCAGCAGCGAGCGGCCGCCGGTGAACCGGTCGACGGTGAACTCCACCGGAAGGACGCGCGCCCAGTACACCTCCCAGGCCGCCCAGACCAGCGCGGCCACCGCGCACAGCGTCCCGGCGGCGACGGCGGGCCCGGTACGCGGCGGGGTGGGTCCGTCGGCGTTGCCCGCGCCGTCGTCACGCCGGCCCGCTGCGGCGGTGACGACGAGCCCGGTGGCGAGGGCGAGCGTGATCAGGGTCGTGACGAGCGCGTCGACACCGGTGGCCCACAGGCCGGGCAGCCGTAACGCCAGGGTGACGGCCCCGGTGGCGGCGAGCGCGGGCGCGGCCGAGGAGGACCGCAGCGCGGCGAAAGCGGTGGCGGCGCAGGCGATGAGCAGGAGGGGGTCGACCAGCGAGGTGGCGGCCCGGCGCCGCAGCAGGAAGGTGTGCTCCCCCGCCCAGTACCAGGTGAGTTCGGCCGGTGAGCCGAAGGCCGCGAGGTCGCGCAGGAGCCAGACGGCGATGACGAGTGCGAGCGCGCCGCAGAGCGCGGCGCCGGTGAGCCGTGCCGGTCGAGTCACTGTCACGGAGCCGATACTCACCGCTACCACGCACCGAAACAAGCGGTTCCGCATATCCGACCGGCAAGGTGTCAGGTAGGGCGAGTGAGCTGCCGTATGACAGGCGGCCGGCCGGGGCGACATGCGCGTCCCGGCCGGCCTACGGCACCCGCACGGCCGTACGCTGTCGAGCCTGCCGCGTTCGTATATCGGAGCCGGGTCGGGCAAGTTGCCTGGTCGTTAAAGAATGTGACGGCTGTTCCGACGGCAGCGACCCGGCTACTGCGACTCGTCGTCCGTCGGCACCACGTGCTTCTCCTCCGCGAAGTGGCAGGCCGAGTCGTGCTTCGCCGGGGTGTCCGTCAGCCGGAAGACGGCCGGGACCGCCAGCTCGGGGACCTCCAGCTCGCAGCGCTCCTGCGCCTTCCAGCAGCGGGTGCGGAAGCGGCAGCCGGAGGGGATGTTGGCCGGCGAGGGCACGTCGCCGGTCAGGATGATGCGGTCGCGGTGCTCCCGCGCGTCCGGGTCGGGCACCGGGACCGCGGAGAGCAGCGCCTGGGTGTACGGGTGCGTGGGGTGGTCGTAGATCTGCGCGTCCGTGCCGATCTCCACGATCCGCCCGAGGTACATGACACCCACCCGGTCGGAGATGTGCCGGACGATCGACAGGTCGTGGGCGATGAAGACGTAGCTCAGCGAGAACTCGTCCTGGAGCTTCTCCAGGAGGTTCACCACCTGCGCCTGGACGGAGACGTCGAGCGCCGAGACCGGCTCGTCCGCGACGATGATCTCCGGCTGGAGCGCGAGGCCGCGGGCGATGCCGATGCGCTGGCGCTGACCGCCGGAGAACTGGTGCGGATAGCGGTTGATGTACTCCGGGTTGAGCCCGACCACGTCGAGCAGGTCCTGGACCTTGCGCCGCCGGTCCCCCTTCGGGGCGACCTCGGGATGGATCTCGTACGGCTCTCCGATGATGTCGCCGACCGTCATCCGCGGGTTGAGCGAGGTGTACGGGTCCTGGAACACCATCTGGATGTTGCGGCGGACCGCGCGCAGGGCCTTCGGGGACAGCTTGGTGATGTCCTCGCCCTTGTAGCGGATCGAGCCCGAGGTCGGGCGCTCCAGGTTGACCAGCATCTTGGCGACGGTCGACTTGCCGCAGCCGGACTCGCCGACGATGCCGAGGGTCTCCCCCGCCGTCAGGTCGAAGTCGACGCCGTCGACGGCCTTGACCGCGCCGACCTGCTTCTTGAAGAGGATGCCCTGCGTCAGCGGGTAGTGCTTGTACAGGTCCCGGACTTCGAGGATCGGCTCAGCCACGGAGGGCCTCCTGCCAGAAGTGGCACGCGCTGCGGCGTTCCTCCGACACTTCGTACAACGGCGGCTCGTCGGTGCGGCACACGTCCCGGGCGAGCGGGCAGCGCGGGTTGAAGGCGCAGCCGGGCGGGATGGCCAGCAGGTTCGGGGGCAGGCCCTTAATCGCGTAGAGCTCCTGGCCCTTCTGGTCCAGGCGCGGGATCGAGTCGAGCAGACCGCGGGTGTAGGGGTGGGCGGGCGCCTTGTAGATCTCGTGGACGGGGGCGGTCTCGACGATCCGGCCCGCGTACATGACGGCGATCTTGTCGGCGACGTCGGCGACGACGCCGAGGTCGTGGGTGATGAGGATGAGGCCCATGTTGAGCTCCCGCTGGAGCTCGGCGAGGAGGTCCATGACCTGGGCCTGGACGGTGACGTCGAGGGCGGTCGTCGGCTCGTCCGCGATGATCAGCTCCGGTTCGAGGGAGAGCGCCATCGCGATCATGATGCGTTGGCGCATTCCGCCGGAGAACTGGTGCGGATACTGCCCCACGCGTTCCTTGGCCGCCGGGATGCGGACCCGGTCCATGAGCTCGACGGCCTTGGCGCGGGAGTCCTTGCGTGACATGCCCTGATGGACCTGGAACATCTCGCCGAGCTGGTCGCCGACGCTGATGACGGGGTTGAGCGAGGACAGGGCGTCCTGGAAGATCATCGCCATCTTGGCGCCCCGGACCTTGCGCCGCTCCTCCTCCTTGAACGTCAGCAGGTCCTGGCCCTGGAAGAGGATCTCGCCGCCGGTGATCTTTCCCGGCGGGATGTCGAGGATGCCCATGACGGCCTGGGCCGTGACGGACTTGCCGGAGCCGGACTCGCCGAGCACGGCCAGCGTCTCGCCGGCGTCGACCGAGTAGCTGACCCCGTTGACGGCCTTGGCCACCCCGTCCCGGGTGTGGAACTCCACGTGCAGATCGCGCACTTCGAGCAGCATGGGCGCCTACCTCAGCTTCGGGTCGAGGGCGTCGCGCACCGCGTCGCCGAGCATGATGAACGCGAGCACGGTGATGGCGAGCGCGCCCGCCGGCCAGAGCAGCATGTGCGGTGCGACGCGGATGTACTGCGAGGCCGCGGAGATCTCGATGCCCCAGGAGACGGTCGGCGGCTTCAGCCCGACGCCCAGGTAGGAGAGGGTCGCTTCGAGCGAGATGTACGTACCGAGGGCGATGGTCGCCACCACGATGACCGGCGCGACGGCGTTGGGCGTGATGTGGCGCAGCAGCATCCGGGAGTTGGAGGCGCCGAGCGCCCGGGCCGCCTGGACGTAGTCGTTCTGTTTGGCGGTGATGACCGAGCCGCGGGCGATGCGGGAGATCTGCGGCCAGCCGAGGAGCACCATGAAGCCGATGACGGGCCAGATCGTGGTGCTGGTGACGACCGACAGCAGGACGAGTCCGCCGAGAACGACCGGGATGGCGAAGAAGACGTCGGTGATCCGGGAGAGGACGGCGTCCGAGCCGCCGCCGAAGAAACCGGCCAGGCCGCCGAGGACCGAGCCGAGGATCGCGACGCCGAGGGTGGCGAGGACGCCGACGGTCACGGAGGTCCGGGCGCCGTACACGGTACGGGTGTAGACGTCGCAGCCCTGGCCGTTGAAGCCGAAGGGGTGGCCTGGCTGGGAGCCCTCCTGCGCCTTGGAGAGATCGCATTGGAGGGGGTCTCCGCTGGCGATCAGGGAGGGCCAGATGGAGATGACCACCAGGAAGAGGATGATCAGGCCCGAGATGATGAAGACCGGGTTGCGGCGCAGGTCGTGCCAGGCGTCGGACCACAGGGAGCGCGGCTTGCCGCCCGGGCCGGTGCCGAGAGGGCCGCCGGGGGTCTTCTCCAGGGACTCGCCCTCTTCCATGGCGAGATCCGTGCCGGCGCCCGCCCCCGTGTGGTCGATGGCTCGCCCGTCGTCGAACGGCTCATGCGGCTGAAGAGGCTCAGGCATAGCGGATCCTCGGGTCAAGGACGGCGTACAGGAGGTCGACGAGCAGGTTGGCCACCAGGAAGACCAGGACGAGGACGGTCACGAAGCCGACGACGGTCTGGGTGTTCTGGCGCACGATGCCCTGGTAGAGCTGGTAGCCGACGCCATGGATGTTGAAGATCCGCTCGGTGACGATGGCGCCGCCCATCAGCGCGCCGATGTCGGCGCCGATGAAGGTGACCACGGGGATGAGCGAGTTGCGCAGCAGGTGGCGGGTGATGACCCGGCGGCGCGGCAGGCCCTTGGCGGTGGCGGTGCGGACGTAGTCGGCGCGCTTGTTCTCGGCGATGGAGGTGCGGGTGAGCCGGGTGACGTAGGCGAGGGAGACGGAGGCGAGGACGAGGCCGGGGACGATCAGTTCGTTGAAGGGGGCCTCGGGCGAGACGGCGGGCTTGATCCAGCCCCACTTCACGCCGAGCAGCAGCTGGAGCAGCAGGCCGGTGACGAAGGTCGGGATCGAGATCACGACGAGCGTGAGCACCAGCACGGTGGAGTCGACGGGGCGGCCGCGGCGCAGGCCGGTCAGCACGCCGAGGGTGATGCCGATGACGATCTCGAAGAAGATCGCGACGATGGTGAGCCTGATGGTGACGGGGAAGGCGCTCGCCATCAGTTCGGTCACCGGCTGGCCGTTGAAGGCCGTACCGAAGTCGCCGGTGAAGAGATTGCCCATGTAGATCAGGTATTGCTGCCAGACCGGCTTGTCGAGACCGAACTCCTTCTCCAGCTGGGCGGCGGTCGCCGGGTCGCAGGCGCGGTCGCCGCAGAGGCCGGCGATGGGGTCGCCCATCACGTTGACCATCAGGAAGATCAGCAGGGTGGCGCCGATGAAGACCGGGATCATCTGCAGCAGACGCCGGATCACATAACGTCCCATGAGGGGCTCCGGTGGTGTGGGGAAGTCGTACGGCCCGGCACGCGGGGGAACGCGGGGCCGGGCCGTACGCCGACGAGCTGCGTCAGCCGACCTTGATCTCGTTGTAGACGGGGACGCTGAACGGGTTGAGCGCCACGCTGGACACGCGCTCGGAGTAGCCGGCGCTGCCGTTCTGGTACCAGAGCGGGATCGCGCCCATGTCGTCGCGGAGGACCTCCTCGGCCTGCTGGAAGGTCTGGACGGCCTTGGCGATGTCGGACTCGGCGTTGGCCTGGTCGACGAGCTTGTCGAACTCCGGGTTGCTGTACTTGCCGTCGTTCGACGAGGCGTTGGTGTAGTAGAGCGGCTGGAGGAAGTTCTGGATGAGCGGGTAGTCCATCTGCCAGCCGGCCCGGAACGGGCCCGTCATCTTCTGCGTGCTGACCTGGCTGCGGAAGTCGGCGAAGGTGCCGATCGGGTTGCCGACGCAGGCCGTGTTGTTGCCGAGCGCGTTGTTGATGGAGTTGCAGACGGCGTCCACCCACTCCTTGTGGGAGCCGGTGTCGGCGTTGTACGAGATCCTCATCGTGCCGCCGGGGATGCCACCGCCCTCGGCCACCAGCTTCTTCGCTTCCTCCGCGTTGAACGTGCAGAAGTCACCGCAGATGTCCTTGAAGCCGCCGTCCTCGCCGAGGACCGGGGAGGTCCAGTCGACCGCGGGGGTCCGGGTCTTCTGGAAGATCGTGTCGGTGATCTGGTCGCGGTTGATCGCCATGGAGAGACCCTGGCGGAGCTTCTCCTGGCCCGGCTTGTTCCACGCGGGGTCGTAGAACGGGAACGAGAGGGTCTGGATGATGCCGGCGGGCTCGTTGATGTACCGGTCGCCGAGGTCCGCCTGGACGTTCTTGAGCTGGGAGGCGGGGATGTCGTCGACGAGGTCGAGGTTTCCGGCCGTCAGGTCGGTGTAGGCGGTGTTGTTGTCGGTGTAGACCTTGAGGGTCACGCCGCCGTTCTGTGCCTTGTCGGCGCCGGGGTAGCCGTCCCAGCGCTTGAGCTCCATCTGCGAGCCCTTGGTGTACGAGTCGATGGTGTAGGGGCCGTTGCCGATGGGCTTGTTCAGCCAGCCGGCGTGGTCGTCGAAGAACGCCTGGGGCAGCGGGGCGAAGGCCGCGTAGCCGAGGGTGACGGGCCAGGTCGAGAACCTCTGGGTGAGCTTGACGGTGAACGTCTTGTCGTCGACGACCTTGAGGCCGGACATGGTCTCGGCGGTCGGCTCGCCCTGCTCGGGGTGGACCTGGTCGTAGCCCTCGATCTGACCGAAGAAGGTGGCGTTCTTCTGGTTGTTCTTCAGGCTGGCGCCGTAGTTCCAGGCGTCCACGAAGGACTTCGCGGTGACCTGCTCGCCGTTGGAGAAGGTCCAGCCGTCCTTGACGGTCACGGTGAAGTTGATCGAGTCCGTCGTCTCGATGTTCTCGGCGAGCATGTTCGTGGCCTCGCCGGTCTTCGGGTCGTACTGGATGAGCCCCCGGAAAATCATCGAAAGGACCTTGCCGCCCTGCACCTCGTTGGTGTTCGCGGGCTCCAGCGGATTCTGCGGGTCACCCCACGAGGAGCTCACGATCCCATCGGCGCCACTTCCGCCTCCGTCGCCGCCACCGCCGCAGGCGGTCGCCATGAGGGCGACGGCGGCGGCCAATGCGGCCCACTTGGCATGCGTGGCTCCGCGCATGAGGTGCCTCCTGAGTGTCCCAAGTCTTACGTAGGCCCCAATATCACCCCAGTACGAGCGGTATGCACCTTATTGACATCCATCCGTTGAAACGCGTCGAGGGCGCCCGGACCGATGTGGTCCGGGCGCCCTCGACGCGTACAGCGGGAGAACTACGCCGCGTGGATGACGTCCTTCTCCTCGGCGAAGTGGCACGCCGACTCATGCGCGGCCGGGGTGTCCTGACCCTGGAAGCGCTCGGGGATCGCCAGGAGCGGGATCTCCGTGGAGCACTTCTCCTCGGCCTTCCAGCACCGGGTGCGGAAACGGCAGCCCGACGGCGGGTTGGCCGGCGAGGGGACGTCACCGGTCAGGATGATCCGCTCGCGACCCTCACGGGCCTCCGGGTCCGGGACGGGGACCGCCGACAGCAGCGCCTGGGTGTAGGGGTGCGTCGGGTGGTCGTAGATCTGCGTGTCCGTACCGATCTCGGCCATCTTGCCGAGGTACATCACGCCGACCCGGTCGGAGATGTGCCGGACGATCGACAGGTCGTGCGCGATGAAGACGTAGGAGAGGTTGAACTCGTCCTGCAGCTTCTCCATCAGGTTGATGACCTGCGCCTGGACGGAGACGTCCAGGGCCGAGACCGGCTCGTCGCAGATGATGATCTCCGGGTTGAGCGCGAGGCCGCGGGCGATGCCGATGCGCTGGCGCTGACCGCCGGAGAACTGGTGCGGGTAGCGGTTGATGTACTCGGGGTTCAGACCGACCACATCGAGCAGCTCCTGCACCTTGCGGCGCCGGTCGCCCTTCGGGGCCACCTCGGGGTGGATGTCGAAGGGCTCGCCGATGATGTCGCCGACCGTCATACGCGGGTTCAGCGAGGTGTACGGGTCCTGGAACACCATCTGGATGTTCCGGCGCACGGCCTTCAGCGCGCGGCCGGACAGCCGGGTGATGTCCTGGCCCTTGTAGAAGACCTCGCCCGCGGTCGCCCGCTCCAGGTTCATCAGCAGCTTGGCGACCGTGGACTTGCCACAGCCGGACTCGCCGACGATGCCGAGGGTCTCACCCTGGTAGAGGTCGAAGGAGACCCCGTCCACGGCCTTGACCGCGCCGACCTGCTTCTTGAACAGGATGCCCTGGGTCAGCGGGAAGTGCTTGACCAGGTTGCGCACCTGCAGGATCGGCTCACCGCGCTCGACCGGCGCCTCGATGGCGGCTACGGCCTCCGCCTCGCTCGCGGCGTCGACGGTGTGCACGTCGGTGACGTTCGGAGTCGCGTCCGCGGCCTCATCGTTCTTGCTGAGCTCAGCCATGGATCGTCTCCTTCCAGAAGTGGCAGGCGCTACCGCGGCCCGGCAGCTCCGTGCCGTCCTGCTCGGTGACCGGGGCGAGAGCCGGGATCTCCGTGCGGCAGATGTCGTCGGCCTTCGGGCAGCGCGGGTTGAAGGCGCAGCCGGCGGGCACCCGGAGCAGGTTGGGCGGCAGGCCCTTGATCGCGTACAGCTCCTGGCCCTTCTGGTCCAGGCGCGGGATCGAGTCGAGCAGACCCCGGGTGTACGGGTGGGCCGGGCGCTTGTACAGCTCGTGCACGGGGGCGGTCTCGACGATCCGGCCCGCGTACATGACCGCGATCTTGTCCGCGACGTCGGCGACGACGCCGAGGTCGTGGGTGATCAGGATCAGGCCCATGTTGTATTCCTGCTGGAGCTCCGCGAGGAGGTCCATGACCTGGGCCTGGACCGTCACGTCGAGCGCCGTGGTGGGCTCGTCGGCGATGATCAGGTCCGGCTCGAGGGCGAGCGCCATGGCGATCATGATGCGCTGGCGCATACCGCCGGAGAACTGGTGGGGGTAGTCGTCGACCCGCGCCGCGGCGGCGGGGATCTTGACCTTGTCCATCAGCTCGATGGCCTTGAGCTTGGCCTCCTTCTTGGAGAGGCCGTGGTGCACCCGGAACATCTCGCCGAGCTGGTAGCCGACGGTGAGGACCGGGTTGAGGGACGACAGCGCGTCCTGGAAGATCATCGCGATCTTGCGGCCGCGGATCTTCCGGCGCTCCTCGTAGGACATCTTGAGCATGTCCTCGCCGCGGAAGAAGATCTCGCCCTGCGGGATCTTGCCGGGCGGCATGTCGAGGATGCCCATGATCGCCTGCGCGGTGACGGACTTGCCGGACCCGGACTCGCCGAGCACGGCGAGCGTCTCGCCGGCGTTCACGCTGTAGTTGACTCCGTTGACCGCCTTGGCCACACCGTCGCGGGTGTGGAACTCCACGTGCAGGTCACGGACTTCGAGCAGTGGACCGTTGTAGTCGCCGCCCCCGCGCGGGGCGGGGACGCTCGCGGTCTTGTCAATGAGGCTCACGATGTACGCCCTCCTCAGCGCAGCTTGGGATCGAGGGCGTTGCGTACGGCTTCGCCGAGCATGATGAACGCCAGAACAGTGATGCTCAGCATGATCGACGGGTACAGCAGGATGTGCTGCGACGTACGGATCGACTGAACACCGGCGGAGACGTCGACACCCCACGAGACGATGGGCGACGAGAGGCCCAGGCCCAGGTACGACAGGGTCGCCTCGGCCGAGATGTAGCCGCCGAGCGCGATGGTCGCGACGACGATCACCGGAGCCATGGCGTTCGGCAGGATGTGCCGGATCAGGATCCGGGTCGTGCCTGCGCCGAGCGCCTTCGCCGCGTGGACGTAGTCCGCCTGCTTGACGGTGATCACGGCACCGCGCATGACGCGGGCGATCTGGGTCCAGCCGAGGAACGCCAGGGCGAAGACGACCACCCAGATCGTGCGCTCGGTGAAGGACTGCAGGACGACCATGGCGCCGAGCAGGAACGGGATGCCGAAGAAGATGTCGGTGAGCCGCGACAGGATCGAGTCCATGAAACCGCCGAAGTAGCCGGCGAGCATGCCCATGATGCCGCCGATGACGGTGACGATCAGGGTGACGCAGATGCCGACGATGACCGAGGCACGGGTGCCGTAGATCAGGCGGGCGTAGACGGAGCGACCCTGGATGTCGTAGCCGAGCCAGCCCTCCGAGCCGATCTTGCCGAGCTCCGGCTTGCCGACGTAGTGGTTGACCAGGTCACCCGTGGTGGGCGAGGCGCTGGTGAACCAGCCGGGGAAGGCCGTGATGACGAGCAGGATGAAGATCAGCACCGACGACACGAGGAAGTACGGGTTGCGGCGCAGATCCGCCCAGGCGTCGCCCCAGAGGCTGCGCGCCTTCTCGGTCTTCTGCTTCTGGGCTGCAGGCTCTGCCGCGGAGGGGGGTGCGACAGCGTCCTCGACTGCGGTGGCAGCGGTCTTGGTCACGTCAGGCATAACGGATCCTCGGGTCCAGGACCGCGTACAGCAGGTCGATGAGCAGACTGGTGACGAGGTAGACGAGCACCAGGACGGTGACGAGACCGACCAGGGTGGTGCCCTCACGCCGGACGATCGACTCGTAGATGAGGCCGCCGACACCCTTGATGTTGAAGATGGACTCGGTGACGACCGCGCCGCCCATCAGGGCGCCGATGTCGGTGCCGAGGAAGGTGACGACGGGGATCATCGAGTTGCGCATCAGGTGGACGCCGATGACCCGGCGCCGCGGCAGACCCTTGGCGACGGCCGTACGCATGTAGTCGGCGCGCAGGTTCTCCGCCATGGAGGTACGGGTCAGTCGGGCCACGTAGGCCAGTGACAGACCACCGAGCACGATCGCGGGCGCGATCATCTCCGACACGAGCTGGTCGTTGCTGACGTTAGGAGCGATCCACTCCAGCTCGAACGCGAAGACCATCTTGATGATGAACGCGAGGACGAAGACCGGCACCGAGATGATCAGCAGCGTGAAGATCAGGACGGCGTTGTCGGCCAGGCGGCCGGCACGCATACCGGCGATGACGCCGAGCGCGACGCCGAAGATCAGCTCGAACGCGAAGGCCAGTGCGGCCAGTTGCAGAGTGACCGGGAACGCGTCGCCCAGAACCTCGGTGACCGGACGCCCGTTACGGATCTGGGTGCCGAAGTCGAGGTGGACGATCATGTCCCACATGTAATTGAAGTACTGCTGCAGGATCGGCTGATCCAGCCCCAGCTCGTGTCTGATCTTGGCCACGGTCGCCGGGTTGGCGGCCTTGTCGCCGAACAGACCCGCCACGGGGTCGCCGGGCAGGCTGTAGACCATGAGGAAGATCAGCAGGGTTGTCCCGATGAAGACCGGGATCATCTGGAGCAGTCGTCGTACGACATAGCGCCCCATCATGCCTCCGTTGAGATGTGACAGCCGCAGCGCTACGAGCCCTCCCTCGGCAACCGCGCCCCTGTGGGTACGCGGATGTCGTGGAAGGGCCCCCCAGCCACTGCGTATCGCCGGTGCGAGGGGCCGGCGGACGGTGTGCGACCGTCGGCCCCTCGCCTTGCGGCTAGCGGACTACGCTTGGGTGATTACTTCTTCTTGACGGTGATCTCTTCGAGAACCGGGTCGCCGTCCTGCGCGTAGCGGACGCCCTCGACGTTCTCGGAGTAGCCGGCGTTGACCTTGTAGTACCAGAGCGGGATGGAGGGCATCAGGTTGACGAGCTCCTTCTCCACCTCCTGGTAGGCCTTCACCGACTCCTCGAGGCTGGCCGCGGAGTCGGCCGCCTTGATCTTCGCGTCGAGCGCCGGGTTGGAGAAGTCACCCTGGTTGCCGGACGCACCCGTCTGGAACAGGTCACGAAGGAAGTTGGAGTTCACCGGGTAGTCGAGCGTCCAGGCCGAGCGGTACAGGGACTTGACCTGCTTCGCCTTGCGGGCCGCGAGGTCCGCCTGGAAGTCCGCCTTGCTGTCGCCGACGCACTTGACCTGCGTCGCCTGGGTGATGCTGTTGCAGACCGCGTCGACCCACTCCTTGTGGCCGCCGTCCGCGTTGAACTGGATGGTGATGGCGTTGCCGGGAACGCCGCCACCCTCCGCGATCAGCGCCTTGGCCTTGGCCGGGTCGAACTTGGTGACGTCGCCCGCGGCGTTCGGCTGGAAGCCGAGGACGCCCTTGGCGACCCAGCCGGTCGCCGGCTCACGCGTACCCTGCAGCACCGTCTTGGTGATGGTGGCGCGGTCGATCGCCATCGAGAGGCCCTGGATGACCTTCGGGTCGACCTTCTTGGCCTTCCACTGGTCGGCGTAGAACGCGACCGCGATGGACTGGATCGCCGACTGGTCGGCGTCCACGGCGCGGTCACCGAGGTCCTGGTGGTAGACCGGGAGGTCCTTCGGGCCGACCTGACGGATGACGTCGAGGTTGCCGGACTTCAGGTCCTCGTAGGCGGGCTCGAGGCCGGTGTAGTTCTTGAAGATCACACCGCCGTTCTTCGCCTTGTTCTCGCCCTTGTACGCGTCGTAGCGGACGATCTTGATCTGCTTCTTGCGGTCCCACGACTCGAACTTGTAGGGACCGTTGCCGACCGGCTTCAGGCCCGCGCCCTTCGGGTCCTTGTAGAAGGACTCCGGCAGCGGCGAGAAGACCTCGTAGCCGAGCTTGTAGGCGAAGTACGGAACCGCACCCTTGAGCTCGATGGTGAAGGTCGAGTCGTCGACGACCTTCAGACCGGTGAGCTTGTCGGCGGTGGGCTTGGCGCCCTCCTTCTCCGGCAGCAGAGCCTCGGAGCCCTTGATGTCGGAGAACCAGGAGGCGTTGCCCTGCTGGTTGTTGACGTTGGCGGCCCAGTTCCACGCGTCCACGTAGGACTTGGCGGTCACCGGGGTGCCGTCGTGGAAGGTCCAGCCCTTCTTGAGCTTGACCGTCCAGAGCTTGCTGTCCGCGCTCTCGACCGACTCGGCGTTCACCATGGTGAGCTTGCCGTCGGCGGTGTAGTCCACCAGCTGCGAGAACAGACCGGACAGAACGATCGAGCCGTTGGACTCCATCGTGTCGGCCGGGTGCAGCAGCTTCTCCGGCTCGCCCACCTCGATCGAGAAGATCCCGTTCGGGTCAACCTGGCCCTTGGCGTCGCTGCCGCCGTCGCCCTTACCTCCGCCACAGGCGGTCGCTGCCAGGGCGACAACAATTGCGCCCACTACCCACTTGGCGCTCTTGGCACCGCGCATGGGTTCCTCCTCATGAGTCCACTTGTCACTACAAGAGGGGCACTTCGAGTCCGCCGACACCCCTGACGGCGATGCACTCAAGTGCCCCGAGTGTGCTCGTGAGTCGGCACTCCCCACAGTGCGTGACCCATTGACCCGAGCTCAATGGAGCCAACTATTAAGTACGTCAGGGCTGTAAACCACACTTAAGTGGTCTCGGTTTGACAACATCACCCGGCGCCTTGAGACCGAAATCCGGACAAAGCGATCACAGACAGACACCCGCGAAACGGACCGTTAACACACGTTCCGGAGAGCGACGGCCGATATCCGGACACCGCGCCCATGAAATGGATTTGACGAAAGGCTCGGGCCCCCGCAGTGATCACGGGGGCCCGAGCCCTGTATCTGAGGTTGTGTCAGCCCGCCGGCGTCAGCCGGATGCGGCAGAGATCACAGGTCAGCCGTTCTTGGCACGCGACGCGGTGCGACCGCGCTGGTTCTGGTCCAGGACGACCTTGCGGATGCGCACGGCCTCCGGGGTGACCTCGACGCACTCGTCGTCGCGGCAGAACTCCAGGGACTGCTCCAGGGAGAGCTTCCGCGGCGGGACGATCGCCTCGAAGGAGTCGGCGGAGGCGGAGCGCATGTTGGTGAGCTTCTTCTCCTTGGTGATGTTCACGTCCATGTCGTCGGAGCGCGAGTTCTCGCCGACGATCATGCCCTCGTACACCTCGGTGCCGGGGTCGGTGAACAGGACACCGCGCTCCTGCAGGTTGGTCATCGCGAAGGCGGTGACCGCACCGGCGCGGTCGGCGACCAGCGAACCGTTGTTACGGGTCGTCAGCGTGCCGAACCACGGCTCGTGGCCCTCGTGGATCGAGTGGGCGATACCCGTACCGCGGGTGTTGGTGAGGAACTCCGTACGGAAGCCGATGAGGCCACGAGACGGAACGACGAACTCCATGCGGACCCAGCCGGAGCCGTGGTTCGACATGTTGTCCATGCGGCCCTTGCGGACACCCATGAGCTGCGTGACCGCGCCCATGTGCTCCTCGGGCACGTCGACCGTGAGGCGCTCGACGGGCTCGTGCGTCTTGCCGTCGACCTCCTTGGTGACGACCTGCGGCTTGCCGATGGTGAGCTCGAAGCCCTCGCGGCGCATCTGCTCGACCAGGATGGCGAGCGCGAGCTCACCACGGCCCTGGACCTCCCAGGCGTCGGGACGCTCGGTGTCGAGGACGCGGAGCGAGACGTTACCGATCAGCTCGCGGTCCAGACGGTCCTTGACCTGGCGGGCGGTGACCTTGCGCTGCTTGACCGCGGACTTGGCGTCCGCGCCCTTGCCGGTGCCACCACGGCCGACGAGCGGCGAGGTGTTCGTACCGATGGTCATGGAGATGGCCGGCTGGTCGACCGTGATCAGCGGCAGCGCGATCGGGTTCTCCGGGTCGGCCAGGGTCTCGCCGATCATGATGTCCGGGATACCGGCGACGGCACAGATGTCACCGGGGCCGGCGACCTCGGCCGGCTTGCGGGTGAGCGCCTCGGTCATCATCAGCTCGGTGATGCGGACGTTGGAGATCGAACCGTCACGCTTGATCCACGCGACCGTCTGGCCCTTGCGCAGCTCGCCCTGCTCGACACGGAGCAGCGCGATACGGCCGAGGAAGTTGTCGGCGTCGAGGTTGGTGACGTGGGCCTGAAGCGGGGCCTCCTCGTCGTACACCGGCGCCGGGACGTGCTCCAGGATGGCGGAGAAGAACGGCTCCAGGTTCTCGCTGTCGGCGGGAACGGTGCCGTTCTCCGGCTTGGTCAGCGAGGCGATGCCGTCACGGCCGCAGGCGTAGACGATCGGGAACTCGATCTGGTCCTCGTCCGCGTCCAGGTCGAGGAACAGGTCGTAGGTCTCGTTGACGACCTCGTCGATCCGGGAGTCCGGACGGTCGGTCTTGTTGATGCAGAGGATGACGGGCTTGCGCTGCTGGAGGGCCTTGCGCAGCACGAAGCGGGTCTGCGGGAGCGGACCCTCGGAGGCGTCCACGAGGAGGACGACCGCGTCCACCATCGACAGACCGCGCTCGACCTCGCCACCGAAGTCGGCGTGACCGGGGGTGTCGATGATGTTGATCGTGATAGGGGCCCCGCCGTCCTTGGGGTGATACTTCACCGCCGTGTTCTTGGCGAGGATCGTGATGCCCTTCTCACGCTCCAGGTCGTTCGAGTCCATCATGCGGTCGTCGAGCTGCTGGTGGGCGGCGAAGGCACCGGCCTGCTTGAGCATGGCGTCGACGATGGTCGTCTTGCCATGGTCGACGTGGGCGACGATGGCGACGTTACGGATGTCGTGGCGCGTAGGCATGGGTGCTTGCGCTTCTCTCGGATCGTGGGATGCGGCGTCAGTTCCTCTTACGCCCGCCGGGCGGACGCGCCACGGCTATGTCCTATGGTACGGGGCCGCCGCGCAAGGGGCTTCCCCGCCCGGATTCGAGAGGGTCTACTAGGAGGTTTGGGGGCCTCGGTGGTGCGGTTGCACTGGGGGTGTGGGGAGCACTGAGCGTGCGGAACCGGCCGGGTCAAGGGGCCGGACGTGATCCTGCCCGCCGGAGTAACCGGCGGGCAAGGAACTTGAGCTGCATCTGAGGTTGTGACCTGCAGTTTCAACTAATTCTTGGTATTGCGCTCCGCACCCTTGGCCGATTCGGGCTTCTTGAACCCGATGTCCTGGTAGCGCGGGGCGGCGAAGCCCCAGGCGCCCGCGTTCACGATCTCGGGCTTGGCCGCCACGAGCTGGGGGCGCTGATAGAGAGGAATCGATCCGGCAGCGGCCCAGATCCGGGCGTCCGCCTGTCGGACCAGGTCACGGGCCTCTTCCTCGTCGAGCGTGGCCACGGCCTGGTCGAAGAGCTGGTCGATACGGTCCGTGCCGACCCGGGCGTAGTTCTGCTCGACCAGGAGCGAGCCGTCCGAGGCGGGCTCGGGCTTGGCGAAGATCGGCCGGGCGTCGGTCGCCGGGAAGGCGGTGGCGGGCCAGGAGTAGAGGGCCAGGTCGTAGTCGCCGGAGGCGATGTGGTCCTTGAAGAAGCTCTCGTCCGCGACCTTGGTGATCTCGGTGCGGATGCCGACGGCGTCGAGCATCTGCACGATCTTGTCGCCGACGGTCCGGAGCGACTCCGAGCCGGGGCCCGAGGGCAGGACGAACCGCAGGCTGAGCGCCTTGCCGTCCTTGCCCAGGCCCTGGCCCGCGGACGCCGGCACGGCGGGGGCGGCGGTGCCGCGCGGGGCGTAGGCACCCGCGACACCGCTGTCGGGCCTGGCCGGGTTCTGGCCCTTGGCCTCGGTCGTGGTGCCGGCGTCGGTACCGGTCTCGAGCAGGGCGGCCTGGCGGAGCAGCGCCGCGTTCTGCAGGGCGGCTCCGGGGCCCGGGGTGAGGACGTCGGTGCCGCTCTCGGGACCGGCGGCGCCGACCGCGGGCTCGGGCGCCTTGCCGTCGTCGCGGGCGGCCGTGCCGCCCGGCTTGTCGTCGCCGACGATGTAGAGGCCGTCGTTGGAGGCGGCGTCGGCCTCGGTCTTCTTGGCCTTGTCGGCCTCGGGCTGCTTCGCCGCCGGGGAGGCGGGGGCCTTTTCCGCGGGGGCCTTCTTCTCCGTCCCCTCCTTCTCCGTCTTGTCGGTGCTCTCCTCCTTCTCCGGCTTCTTCTCCGCGGTCTCCGGCTTCTTCTCCGCGGTCTCCGCCTCGCTGCCGGCCTTCGTCCCGTCCGGCTTCTTGGTCGCGCCGCCGGGCACCCAGCCCGCGTCGGCGAGCAGGGCCTGGGCCTCCTTGGCGTCCTGGTCCCCGAGCGCGTCGCTGCTGTCCGCGTAGGCCGCCTGCCCGGCCAGGGCGAGGTGGCTGCCGGGCGGCGTGGCGGGCAGGCCCAGCGGCTTGAGCACGGCTTCTGCCAGTGCCTGGCGGTCGAGCGCGCGGGCCACGGCCCGGCGTACCCGCTCGTCGGCGAGCGGACCGGACTCGCCGTTCAGCGAGAGCTGGGTGTACGCGGGCTCCAGGGATTTGCGCACCACGAACTTCCCGAGGGCCCGCTGCTCGGTCGCGTACCGCTCGATGGTCTCCTGGTTCTTCTTGCGGGCGGCCTGCACGGCCTCCGCCTTCTCCTCGTCGGAGCCGTTCGCCTGCGCCCAGGACTTCAGGGCCGAGGAGGGGGTGATCGCGGAGCCGGGGCCGTGCGCGAGGGCCTGTCCGCCGTTCCGGCCGGCCCGGGCGTCCTTCACCGCGAGGGCGATACGGTCCGCCGCGGAACGGTCGATCTCGGCCAGATCGAGCTTGCCCGCGGCCAGTGCGGTGACGCGCTCGGCCCGCGGCACGGCCTTCAGGACGATCTGGTCGAGCTTGGCGGACTGGCCCCACCAGCGGGGGTTGCGGTCGAGGGTGACGGTGCCCGCCTTGCGGTCGGTCGCCTTGAGCCGGAACGGACCGGCGGTCGCCTTCAGGGTCGTGCGCGCGCCGTCGTTGAAGGCGGCCGGCGACCCCATCACCTGCTTCGGGTAGAGGGGGGTGAAGAGGGCCTGCCAGTCGGCGTACGGCTTGCCGAAGGTGACCCGTACCTCCAGGTCGTCCTTGCCGCGCTCGATCTTCTCGATCCGCTCGTAGCCCGAGTTGCGGGCGGTCCAGTACGCGGTGTCCCGGCCGTTCAGGGCCCGCCACTGCGCGACGAAGTCGGGGGCGCCGATCTCGCGGCCGTCGCTCCACACCGCCTGCTGGTTGAGCTTGTAGAGGACGACCTGCTTCGGCTCCGTCTCGACGACCTTCGCGGACTCCAGGTAGTCCGCGTTGCGCTGCGGCCTGCCGCGTTCGTCGAGGGTGTAGAGGGCGGGGAGTACGGCCCCGGCGATGCGCGAGGTGGCGCCGTCGGCGTCCGCCTGGAAGGCGTTGAGGGTGGTGGGCATCGCGTCCACGGCCCAGTTCAGGGTGCCGCCGTCGGTCACCCGGTCGCGCGCGGCGGGCGCGTGGTCCGGGGCGGCGGCCTTGATCTCGTCGGCTTCGTCGGCCGAGCTGCATCCGGCCAGGACCGAGATCGCGAGCACCGCGCTGGTGAGGGTGGCGACGGAGCGGAGCGTGCGGGAGCGGGGGCTCCTGGAGCATGTCCTCCCGCGAGGGGCGCCGACCTGGGACATGACTTGTACCCCTTCGTCCAGTTTCATGCCATTTGGAGATGATCACACCTATTGCTCATACACTGAAAAGGACGGAGCGGATCCGGCGGCGGCGACACGGCGGCACGGCCGGCAAACCCACTCGTGCGGCCCAACCGCCGGGCGGCGCGAATCTCCGGACGAGTGGAATCCCGTACACATGGGTTCACAAGCGGGGTGTGACGCGCGACACTCTCAGGCGCGTGTTCGCCACCCGCAATCGCGGAAGTGAGGGCAATCCATGTCCCTTCAGGACGAATTGGCAGCCGTCAAGGGCCGCCTCGATGACCTGGTTCGCACGGTCGAACAGCTGGAACGCCGTATCGCGGCGGAGCGGGGCGTCACCTCGCCGCCGACCCCCGGTCGGCCGGAGAACATGGTGACGATCCCCGACACCCCGTACGACAGCGGGCTGTGGACGGATTCGGACGACGAGGGACTGGGAGCACGCGACCGGCACGCGCCCTAGGAGACCTCGTTGGCCACAGGAACCGAACCCTCCACCGGAGGGGGAGTGCCCGCCACCGGCGTGCACTCCCCCTCCCGTGCGGCGATCGCCCCCCGCCATCTACGGACCGACCGCTGGTGGCTTGCACCCGCCGTCACCGCGGCCGGGCTGCTCGCCTTCATCGCGTACTCCACCTGGAGAGCCTTCGCCAACAGCCACTACTACGCCGCGCCCTACGTCTCGCCGTTCTACTCGCCCTGCCTGGCGGAGAACTGCGTCCCGATGAAGGGCGGGCCCAACTGGGAGATCTTCGGCAGCTGGTGGGGCCTCTCCCCCGCCCTGCTGATCCTGGTCTTCCCGCTCGGCTTCCGTCTGACCTGCTACTACTACCGCAAGGCGTACTACCGGGGATTCTGGGCCTCTCCGCCGGCCTGCGCGGTCGCCGAGCCGCATGCGACGTACACCGGCGAGACCCGCTTCCCGCTGATCCTGCAGAACATCCACCGGTACTTCTTCTACACCGCGCTCCCGGTCGCCGCGATCCTCACGTACGACACCGTGCTGACCTTCCGGGACGCCTCGTACGCGTGGGGACACGCGGGCCTGGGAACCGTGATCTTCCTGATCAACATCGTGCTGATCTGGGCGTACACCCTTTCCTGCCACTCCTGTCGGCACATCGTCGGCGGCCGTCTGCGGCACTTCTCCCGGCATCCGGTGCGCTACCGGCTGTGGAGCTGGGTCGGGAAGCTGAACACCCGCCACATGGTGCTCGCATGGGCCTCGTTGATCTCCGTCGCGGTCTGCGATCTGTACGTGTACCTGCTCGCCACCGGAACCTTCGACGACCCGAGGATCTTCTGACATGGCTCAAGTCGAACGGCAGCAGTGGGACGTGGTCGTCGTCGGCGCGGGCGGTGCCGGGCTGCGCGCCGCGATCGAGGCGCGCGAGCGGGGCGCCCGGACGGCCGTGATCTGCAAGTCGCTCTTCGGTAAGGCGCACACGGTGATGGCCGAGGGCGGCATCGCCGCGTCGATGGCCAACGTCAATGCCCACGACAACTGGCAGGTCCACTTCCGCGACACCATGCGCGGCGGGAAGTTCCTCAACCAGTGGCGGATGGCGGAGCTGCACGCGCGCGAGGCCCCGGAGCGGGTGTGGGAGCTGGAGGCCTGGGGCGCGCTCTTCGACCGTACGCCGGACGGCCGGATCTCCCAGCGCAACTTCGGCGGGCACGAGTACCCGAGACTCGCCCACGTCGGCGACCGGACGGGCCTGGAGCTGATCCGCACGCTCCAGCAGAAGACGGTCGCGCTCCAGCAGGAGGACTTCCGGGAGAGCGGTTCGTACGAGTCGCGCCTGAAGGTCTTCCAGGAGTGCACGGTCACCCGGATCCTGAAGGACGAGGACGGGCGGGTGAGCGGTGTCTTCTGCTACGAGCGGGAGACCGGGCGCTTCTTCGTCATGGAGGCGCCGGCCGTGGTCCTGGCCACCGGCGGGATCGGCAAGTCCTTCAAGGTGACCTCGAACTCCTGGGAGTACACCGGTGACGGCCACGCTCTCGCGCTGCTGGCGGGAGCGCCGCTGGTGAACATGGAGTTCGTGCAGTTCCATCCGACCGGGATGGTCTGGCCGCCGTCCGTGAAGGGGATCCTGGTCACGGAGTCCGTGCGCGGGGACGGGGGTGTGCTGCGCAACTCCGAGGGCAAGCGGTTCATGTTCGACTACGTCCCCGACGTCTTCAAGGAGAAGTACGCGCAGACGGAGGAGGAGGGCGACCGCTGGTACGAGGACCCGGACAACAACCGGCGCCCGCCCGAACTGCTGCCGCGTGACGAGGTGGCGCGGGCCATCAACGCGGAGGTGAAGGCGGGGCGGGGCTCGCCCCACGGCGGGGTGTTCCTGGACGTGTCGACGCGGATGCCGGCCGAGGTGATCAAGCGACGGCTGCCGTCGATGTACCACCAGTTCAAGGAGCTGGCGGACGTGGACATCACGGCGGAGGCGATGGAGGTCGGACCGACCTGCCACTACGTGATGGGCGGCATCGCGGTCGACTCGGACACCGCGGCGACGGTGGGGGTCCCGGGTCTCTTCGCGGCCGGTGAGGTCGCGGGCGGGATGCACGGCTCCAACCGGCTGGGCGGCAACTCGCTCTCCGACCTGCTGGTCTTCGGACGGCGGGCCGGGTGGCACGCGGCGGAGTACGCGGCAGCCGCCTCGCGCGGGGGCGTCTCCGAGGCGGGGGTCGATGCGGCGGCGGCCGAGGCGCTGGCGCCCTTCGGCGCGGCCCAGGAGCCTTCCGCCGAGAACCCGTACACCCTCCACCAGGAGCTGCAGCAGACGATGAACGACCTCGTCGGCATCATCCGGCGGGAAGGGGAGATGGCCGAGGCCCTGGAGCGCATCGCCGAGCTGCGGGTCCGCGCGCGGCGGGCCGGGGTCGAGGGACACCGGCAGTTCAACCCCGGCTGGCACCTCGCGCTCGACCTTCGGAACATGCTGCTGGTGAGCGAGTGCGTGGCCCGGGCGGCGCTGGAGCGGACCGAGAGCCGGGGCGGGCACACGCGGGAGGACTATCCGTCGATGGAGCGGACGTGGCGCCCGGTGAATCTGTTGTGCCACCCGGCCGAGGACGGCGGAATCGGTCTTGAGCGGACGCGCACCGACGCGATCCGTGCGGACCTGCTCGCGCTGTTCGAGAAGGAGGAGCTGGTCAAGTACCTCGCCGAGGAGGAGCTGTACGAGTGAGTACCTATGACGCGCACTTCAGGGTGTGGCGGGGCGACACCGACGGCGGAGACCTCACGGACTTCACGGTCGAGGTGAACGACGGCGAGGTGGTCCTCGACATCATCCACCGGTTGCAGGCCACCCAGGCTCCGGATCTCGCCGTGCGCTGGAACTGCAAGGCGGGCAAGTGCGGTTCGTGCTCGGCCGAGATCAACGGCCGGCCGCGCCTGATGTGCATGACCCGGATGTCGACCTTCGACCGCTCCGAGACCCTCACGATCACCCCTCTGCGGGCGTTCCCGGTCGTACGCGACCTGGTGACGGACGTGTCCTTCAACTATGCGAAGGCGCGGGAGATCCCGGCCTTCGTACCGCCGGAGGGGCTTGCCCCGGGCGAGTACCGGATGCAGCAGATGGATGTGGAGCGCTCGCAGGAGTTCCGCAAGTGCATCGAGTGCTTCCTGTGCCAGGACACCTGTCATGTGGTGCGGGACCACGAGGAGAACAAGACGGCGTTCGCCGGCCCGCGCTTCCTGATGCGGGTGGCCGAGCTGGACATGCACCCGCTGGACGCCGCCGAGGAGACGGGGCTCGACCGGAAGCGGACGGCCCAGGAGGACCACGGGCTGGGGTACTGCAACATCACCAAGTGCTGCACGGAGGTGTGCCCCGAGGACATCAAGATCACCGACAATGCGCTGATCCCGCTGAAGGAGCGGGCCGTGGACCGTAAGTACGACCCGCTGGTGTGGCTGGGGAACAAGATCCGTCGGCGGGAGGCGTAGAGGTCCGCTCGGGGTGGGGTCCGGGCGGCGGGTGTCGCCGTGGGTCAGTGCCAGCCCTCGCGGTAGGCCGTCCAGTCCTCCTCCTTCGCGGCGAAGTCGACGTAGAGCGCGACGCCGAAACGTTCGCGGTCGTGGTCCGTGCGCCCCAGTCCCAGCCGGGTGCCGCGGATCGCGGCCGCGACGGTCTCCGCCGAGTCGTGGTGGCCGAGGTCGTCCTCGTGGAAGAAGGGCAGCCCCATGAGCAGGTCGGTGTCCTCGGGCGTGACCTCCAGGGCGAGGCTGGTCTGCTGGGCGACGTAACCGCCGTACAGGCTCTCCAGCGGCATCCAGGTGTCGTACGACATGACGGCGATCTGGTCGACCCGGCGGGCGACCTGTCCGAAGAACTCCTGCGACCACCACTTCTCGCTGCCGCTGACGGCACCGTTCACCGAGTGCAGGGCGGGCAGCGGGTCGATCTGGTGGGCTGCGACGGAGAGCGGGACCTTGCGGGCCTTGGTCAGCTCGCCCAGGTCGTCGAGAAGGGAGAGGTAGTTCGCGTCGTCCGAGAGCAGGGGCTCCAGGTCGAAGTGGACCCCGTCGAAGCCGGCGTCGAGGATCTGGCGGGCCGAACCCACCACGGCCGCGCGCGAGGCCGCGTCCTCCAGGCGCAGCCCCTCGGGGCCCTCGGTCGCCAGGATGTCGCCCAGCCAGGCGTGCACCCGTATGCCGGGCATGGTGCGGTGGACGCTCTCGATCAGCCAGGCCGCGCGCGGGTACCGGGCGGCGGGGAGCGTTCCGTCGTGCTCCAGCGGACCGGCGTGGACGTAGAGGTCGCGTATCCCCGTCCCCTTGATACGGGCGGCGAACGCCGCGAGGTCGGCGTCCTTCTTCCGTCCGTCCACCCAGGCGTGGCCCAGCCAGATGGCGTCCTTGCCGCGGGACTTCGTCCCTTCACGGAGGTCGCCCGCGTAGTTGACCCGCAGGGCGACCGCGCTGCCGGAGAGCGGCAGCAACAGGAGCAGGACAAGGCCGAGGACGACCCAGCGCCCCCGTCGCCACCAGCCGCGTACGCGTCCGTTCATCCGTGCCCCCAAGATCGTCGACTCAGTGATCACCACCCTAGAGGCGGCTACCGACAGTGACGCTCAGGGCCGAGAAACGGTTTCGGCCCGGTCGCGGGTGAATGGATCGGGACATAACCTCCCCATGTGACGCGAACAGCCACCCGAATCCTCCTCGCGGTGCTGGTGGCGGCGTGGTGGCTGATCGTGCCCGCCGTGCACGGCGCCCACGCCGACGACCCGGTCACACTGTCCCGCGAGGGGCAGATCACCGACACGGTCGGGGCGCTGGGCGACCGCCGGAGCGCGGTCACCCAGGCGCTCGACCGGCTGTACGACGACGGGAGGATCCAGCTCTTCGTCGTCTACGTACGGGACTTCTCCGGACGTTCGGGCCAGAGCTGGGCCGACGCGACGGCCGACCGCAACGGTCTCGGCATCAACGACCTCCTGCTCGCGGTGGCCACGCACGACCGGCAGTACGGCTACTCGGCCGACCCCGCGTCCCGCTTCACCCAGGCACAGCTCGACGACGTGGCACAGACCGCGATCGAGCCCGCGCTGCGGCAGAACGACTGGGCCGGGGCCGCGATCGGCGCGGCGAACGGCTACGGCGCCGTACTCGCCGGACAGCCCGTACCCGCGCCGACCATCACCCCCGGTGACCCCGATCCCGGCGGCGGCGCGGACGCGGGCACTTCGGGGACGGACCTGGTGCTGCCGATCGTCCTCGTCGGTGGCGCGGGCGCCGTCGCGGCGTACGCCTGGACCAAGCGCCGCCGGCGGACCGGGCCGGGGAGCGGCACACCGCCGCAGACCGGGCAGGGCTGGGGCACGCCGAAGGCACCCGCGCAGGTGCCGCTGGACGAACTGGACGGACAGGCCCGGCAGACGCTGGTCGCCACCGACGACGCCGTCCGCACGAGCCAGGAGGAACTCGGATTCGCGAGCGCCCAGTTCGGCGACGAGGCGGTGCGGCAGTTCACCGAGGCCGTGGCGTTCGCGAAGGAGGAGCTGACGGCCGCGTTCCGGCTGCGGCAGAAACTCGACGACGCCTTCCCGGAGGACGACGCCACCCGGCGTTCGATGCTCGACGAGATCATCCGGCGCTGCGGCGAGGCCGACACCCGCCTCGACGCGGAGTCCGAGGACTTCGACCGGCTGCGGGCCCTCGAGCGCAACGCCCCCGAGGCGCTGGCCACCGTGGAGGCCGCGTTCCGCGAGCAGACCGGACGGGTGGGCACGACGGAGGCGGCCCTCGTCGCGATGCGGGAGCGGTACGCCGTTTCGGCGGCCTCACCCGTCGCGAGCGCCGTCGAGCAGGCCAAGGACCGGCTGGTGTTCGCCACGACCAACCTTGACCACGCCCGGCAGGAGATCGAGGCGGGTGACAACGGCGCCGCCGCGGTCCGCATCCGGGCCGCCGAGGGAGCGGTCGACCAGGCGGCGCGGCTCATCGAGGCCGTGGACCGGCGGGCCCAGGAACTTGCGGAGGCCGTGGGCAAGCTGCCGACCGCGCTGGCCGAGACGGAGGCCGACCTCGCCGAGGCCCGTGGTCTGCTCCAGGGCACGACGGAGGGGGTCTCCACCGCCGACCTCCAGGGCCGCATCGCCCGTGCGGAGTCCGTCGTCGCCGATGTGCGGCGGGTGGTGGAGGCGGGCCGCTACGACCCGCTCGACGCGCTGCGCCGAGTCGAGGAGGCCGACGCGGTCCTCGACGAGGCGCTGGAGGGCGCGCGGGAGCGCGAGTCGGGAACGCGGCGCGCCCGCGCGCTCCTCGATCAGGCGATGCTGACCGCCCGTTCCGCGATCGGGGCGGCGGCCGACTACGTCACGACGCATCGCGGGGCGGTCGGCAGCGAGGCCCGTACGCGACTGGCCGAGGCCCAGCGGCGGCTGGAGAAGGCCAGGGAGCTCGCGGCCGACGACGACCCGCAGGCCGCGCTCGCCGAGGCCCAGCAGGCGGACGCGCTGGCACGCCGGGCGCAGGACCTCGCCGAGCAGGACGTCCGCACGTATGGGAACCCGAACGGCCTGGGCGGTGTAACAGGGGTGGGAGGTGGCGGCGGCGGGCTCGGCGGTGCGGTGCTCGGCGGCATCATCCTCGGCGGATTGTTCGGCGGAGGTTCCGGCAGAGGCGGAGGGGGTTTCGGTGGTGGCGGTTTCGGGGGTGGAGGTTTCGGCGGCGGGCCCGGCCGCTTCGGCGGCGGGGGCACACGTGGCCGGCTGGGCGGCGGCGGCCGTTTCTGACCATGTCACGCTCATCGCGTTCAAGGAGATCAAGCATGTCGAAGCAGACGATCCTCGGCCGGGTCGCCCAGCTGGCGAAGGCCAACATCAACGCGCTTCTGGACCAGGCCGAGGACCCGCAGAAGATGCTGGACCAGCTGATCCGCGACTACACGAGCAACATCGCGGAGGCGGAGGAGGCGGTGGCGGCGACGATCGGGAATCTGCGGCTGATGGAGCAGGACCACCAGGAGGACGTCGGCGCGGCGAAGGAGTGGGGCGAGAAGGCCCTGGCCGCGAGCAGGAAGGGGGACGAGCTGCGGGCCGGTGGACAGTCGGCGGAGGCGGACAGGTTCGACAACCTGGCGAAGGTCGCGTTGGGGCGCCAGCTGCAGTCGGAGAAGGAGGCGAGGACGGCCGAGCCGACGATCGCCTCGCAGACCGAGGTGGTGGACAAGCTCAAGTCCGGCCTGGACCAGATGAAGACCAAGCTGAACGAACTCCAGGCGAAGCGGGACGAGCTGGTGGCGCGGGCCAAGTCCGCGCAGGCGCAGAACCGGATGATGGACGCGGTGAAGAGCATCGACGTCCTGGACCCGACGAGCGAGCTGAGCCGGTTCGAGGACAAGGTGCGGCGCGAGGAGGCGAAGGCGATGGGCAAGCAGGAGCTGGCGGCCTCCTCGCTGGACGCCCAGTTCGAGCAGCTGGACGCCCTCGGCGACAGCGCGGAGATCGAGGCCCGGCTCGCCGCGCTCAAGGGGTAGCGCCCGCCGCGCGGGCCCGGTGCGGGGTGGTGCTCGGCCGGGCCCTCGGAGCGGTCCGGCGCTGGTCAGAACATGCTCAGCAGCTGCTCCACGGTCGGCTCCGCGGCGTCGCCGCCGTCCGGCAGAGGCAGTTCGAACCAGACCGTCTTGCCGCGCGGGGTGCGGCGCGAGCCCCAGGCCGCGCTGAGGAGCCCGACCAGTTGCAGTCCGCGCCCGCCCTCGTCGGTGTCCTTGGCCCGGCGACGCCTCGGCTGGACCAGGCCGGCGTCCCAGACCTCGCAGACCAGGGTACGGTCGCGCAGCAGCCGCAGTCGGATCTCGCCCTCGCCGTAGCGCAGGGCGTTGGTGACCAGCTCGCTGACGAGCAGTTCGACGGTGTCCACCAGCGGTTCGAGGTCCCACGCGGTGAGCTGAGCCCGGGCCAGCTCGCGGGCCCGGCCGACCGAGCGGGGTTCTCTGGGCAGCCGCCAGTCCCCCACCGCGTCGCACGGCAGTCCCTGGATACGAGCCATGAGGAGGGCGATGTCGTCCTCGCCGTGCCCGGTGTCGAGGGTGGTCAGGACCCGGTCGCAGACGTCCTCGAGGGGGCGTGCCGCGTCGGTGAGCGCGTTGCGGAACGCGCTCAGGCCCTCGTCGAGGGGATGGTCGCGGGACTCGACGAGCCCGTCGGTGTAGAGGGCGAGCAGCGAACCCTCGGGCAGTTCGACCTCCACCTCCTCGAAGGGTTCGCCGCCGACGCCGAGCGGCATGCCCGGGGGTACGTCGAGCAGCATGGCCTTCTCGCCGGGTTCGACGAGGACCGGCGGAAGGTGGCCGGCGTTGGCGAAGGTGCAGCGGCGGGTGACCGGGTCGTAGACGGCGTAGACGCAGGTGGCGAGGTAGACCTCGGAGAGTTCGGGTCCGCGGGCCTTGTGGGCGCGGGCGCTCTGCTGGGCCCCGGCGGGGGCGCCGAGGCCGCGGGCGATCTCGTCGAGGTGGGAGAGGACCTCGGCGGGTTCGAGGTCGAGCTGGGCCAGGGTGCGGACGGCGGTGCGCAGTTCGCCCATGGCGACGGCGGCGCGCAGGCCGCGGCCCATGACGTCGCCGATGACCAGGGCGGTGCGGTGGCCGGGGAGTTCGATCACGTCGAACCAGTCGCCACCGACCTCGGTGGCCGTGGTGCCGGGGAGATAGCGGCAGGCGATGTCCAGACCGGCGGCCTCGGGGTCGCCGGGCGGGAGAAGGCTGCGCTGGAGGATCAGGGCCCGCTCGTGCTCGCGGCGGTAGAGGCGGGCGTTGTCGATGCAGACCGCGGCGCGGGCGGCCAACTCGACGGCGAGGGCCCGGTCCCGTTCGCCGAAGGGCTCGCTGCCCTTGGCGCGGGAGAACTGCACGAGGCCGACGACGGTGTCGTGGGCGACCATCGGAACCACGAGGGTGGAGTGGACAAGGCTGCCGTCGCCCCCCGGCACCGTTCTCACCCGTCCGGTGCGCAGCGCTCCGGCGCAGGGCGAGTTGAAGGGGTAGTGGTGGACCGAGCCGACCTCGACGGGGCCCGTGCCGCAACAGCCTTCGTCCGCCCCGGCGCCGGCGGTCGCCGCGCGAGTCCTGAGCGGGGTGTCGGCGACGGCGCTGGCGAAGGCGACGCGGCGCAGTTCGGCGCTGCCCGCCCCGTAGCCCACGTCGTGGGAGCTGCCCCATCGTCCGGGCGGGGCCTCGTCTCCGGTCAGCAGCCCCTGGTAGAGGTCGACGGAGGCGAGGTCGCAGAAGCCGGGGACGGCGACGTCGAGCAGCTCGCGGGCGGTGGCCTCCAGGTCGAGGGAGTTGCCGATGCGGGCGCCGGCCTCGTTGAGCAGGGCGAGATTGCGGCGGGCGCTCGCCGCCTCGCGGGCGGCGTTGTGGCGGCGGGTCACGTCGATGCCGAGACCGGCGACGCCGACGGGCCGCCCGGAACCGCCGTGCACGCGGTAGAGGTTGATCGACCAGTGGCGCCGGTCGGTGGAGCCCGGGGGCGCTCCGACGATCTGGAGCTCGGTGACGGCCTCACCGGTCTCCAGGACCCGCTGGAGCGCGGCGGTCATCCGCTCGGCCTCGGGGCGCGAGAGGTAGTCGTGGACGGTACGGCCCCGGTGGTCGTCGGCCGAGCCGCCGAAGACGGCCGCGAAGCGCTGGTTGGCACGCTTCACGGTGAGGTCGGTACCGAAGAGAAGAAAGCCGAAGGGCGATTGGCCGAAAATGGCCTGCGAAGCGGCGAGGTCGGTCTCGATGTGCCGCAGCGCCCGCACATCGACGACGATGCACAGCGCGGCCCGCTCACCGGTCGGCGTCTCGCTCGGCATGACGTACATCTCGGCGATTCCGTCACGGCGGTTCTGCCCCGGTATGCGGAACGGGACGAGGCCCGTCCACTCCTTGCCGTCGAGGATCTCCGCGACCCGGCGCCGCCCACGCTCCCGCAGGTCGGGGGGCATGAAGGCCTCGACCGGGTCCCTGCCCATCGCCTCTTCGGCGGGCACGCCGAAGAGCTCGACGGCCCGGCGGCTCCACTGGTCGACGAGCCCGTCGGGCCCTATCGAGAAGGAGGCGACCCGGATGTAGTCATAGATCGAGCCGGGCGGGCTGCTCTGCCACACGACGCCGCTCGCCGTCTCAGGTATCTCGCTCACGCGACCGTCCCCTCCAGCTCACCGCACCGGACCGGCCATGCCCGCAGTATTCAGCACTACGGCCCCCGACGGCACGACGTTCACGATCACAGGGTGGTCTCGTTCATTTCCGGCCGAGCCCTGGTGATCGTTGTCCCTCCCCGTCTTCTAACCCGGCAGGGCCAGCTCGAACCACACTGTCTTGCCCGTCCTGCCCTTGCGGGTGCCCCAGCGCCGAGCAGAACAAGCCACGAGCTGCAGCCCGCGGCCGCCCTCGTCATCGGGGCCGGCGGGGCGTTCGGTGGGCGGATCCGGAAGGGGATCGGAGACTTCCACGAGAAGGGCGGGACGGTGAGCGGGGTCGCCGCCGTCCGAGGGGACGTGCACGATGCGGACGCCGATGGGGCCGGAGGCGTAGCGCAGGGAATTGGTCACCAGCTCGCTCACCAGCAGGACGGTGACATCACCCACGGCGGGGTCGATCTTCCAGGCCCGGAGCGTGTCGCGCACGGCATGGCGCGCGGTGCGCACGGCGTTGGCCTCCGCTGGGAAGTACCACTCGGCGCAGTCGCCTTCGGTGTCGATCACGCCCGATCACTTCCCCAGCCCATCACCAGAAGGGAGGCCCACGTCCTATTTCGGGGGGTTAATCAGCACATACCCGATATTCAGGGCGGGATATCGCGGGATGGGGCCAGCGGGCGCATGGTGGCACGAACGGCGTAGAGCCTCAGCCGCGCACTCCGTCGGCCGGGGCGACCGGCAGTCGCCGTCCGGCCTCGGCGACGGCGGGCCGGTCCTGGTCGAGCCAGTCGACGGAGTCCAGCTCGTGGCGGGCCAGCCAGCGCAGCTCGTCGTGGTCCTCGAGCGGGCGCGGTTCTCCGGAGAGCAGCCGGGCGGTCCACACCTGGAGGACGTAACCGGGCTTCAGCGGCCACTCTCCCGGGATGCGCTCACCGGGCTCGGTCTCGACGCCGAGCTCCTCGCGCAATTCGCGGACCAGGGCTTCTTCGGCGCTCTCCCCGGGCTCCAGCTTGCCGCCGGGAAGCTCCCAGCGGCCAGCGAGCTCGGCGGGGGCGCTGCGGCGCGCGGCCAGCAGGCGCCCCCTGTCGTACACGGCTCCGGCAACGACGACCACGTGGTCGGCACGGCGATCTGTCATGGTCCGGAGCGTATCCCGCGGAGGTCAGACCGCGGGCTGGCCGATGCGCTCGACCCAGTAGAGCTGCTTGTGTCCACGGTCGTCGAGACTGTCGGCGACCTTCTGGGCTTCGTCCTGCGTTGCGTATCGCCCGACGCGATAGCGGTTCCCGTTGTCGTCCTGCCGTATGACCAGCCAGACCAGGACAGGGCCACTGTCGGTCATCGGGCTTCTCCCTCCGCCGGTCCGATCGTCTCTAAGGATCTCCCTGAAATGGCAATCCGCATATGCCCGACCTTACGCCTGACCTTTACACAGCGGTTACGGGTTTTCACAAAGAGGTACGGAACCGGCCGGGAATTGACGAAGGGAGGCCGAAGATCAGGCCCCGGAGGAGACGTGAGGGTCGGTCGGGGCGGGCATCAGGACAGTGCCGGCCGCTGCCGAGGGGCCCTGACAACACACGTCACCACACACCGAAGCGCGACCGGGTCAGCGCACCGGCAGGTGGTAGGCGATGCGGAAGCGGTCGGCCGGGACGACGACGTCGGCCGTCTCCACCGCCCGCCCCGAGGCGTAGTAGGTCCGCTCGACCACCATGACCACATGGCCCGGCACACCGCCCAGCGCCAGGAGCTCCTCCGCGAGGCCCGGGCGCGCGCCGACCTCCTCCACCACGTTGTCGACGACCACGTCGATCGCCGCCATCCGCTCGACGACCCCGCAGCCGCCCAACGGCCCCTCCTCGGGGAGCATCACGGGCGTCCGGCCGGTGACCACGAGCGGCTCCCAGGAGGTGGAGAGCATCATCGGCTCACCCGCGTCCCGGTACACATACCGCGTGCGCATCACCCGCTCCCCCGGCTCGATGCCCAGCCGCGCGGCCACGACGGCGCTCGCCTGCTCCTGTTCGCTGCTGGATTCCCAGGTCCCCCGCGCACCGTCGGCCGCCTGCTCCTGCCGGAAGGGGTTGGCGCCGGACGGCGGCCGGTATCCGGAGCGGGCGATCCGGCGCGGCACCGGCCGCTCCCGCACATACGTCCCCGAGCCCGAGCGGCCCTCGACGAGCCCCTCGGCCATGAGCACCTTGCGGGCCTCCAGCGCCACGGTGTCCGAGACCCCGTACTCCTCGCGGATACGCGCCTGCGAGGGGAGTCGGGTGTGCGGCGGCAGCGAGCCGTTGGCGATCTTCTCCCGGAGATCGCTCGCCACACGCAGATAGGCGGGCTGCTCACCGAACGTCACTGGACACTCCCCTCAGGTTGACGGACAGCTACAGAGTGACAACCCTCGGTGTCCACCCGCAACCATGGGCCAGAGTTTCACCCGAAGTGATGACTTGCCTTTACGCCTGCGCTTACCGCAGGTATAGCAGTCGATCTCCACCGAACCCTTGACCTCAATGGTCCAGACCAATACTTTCCTGTGAGCACAGCTCCCTTCCGGCACACGCACAGGAAACGAGCCTCATGCGTCGTAGAACCCTTTCCCGGCTGACGATCGCCGCCCTCTCCCTCGGTCTCGTGGCCACCCTCGCGCCCTCCGCCGGCGCCGAGCCCGCGTCACGCACCGATTCCGCCTCGCACGGCGACAGCCGACCCTCCTACAAGCGCGTCGGCTACTTCACCCAATGGGGCGTCTACGGACGGAACTTCCAGGTCAAAGACCTGGAAACCAGCGGCACCGCGGCCAAGCTCAGCCATATCAACTACGCCTTCGGCAACGTGAGTTCCGACGGCAAGTGCTTCACCGGCAACATCCCCGGCGAGGCCGACGCCTGGGCCGACTACGTCCGCCCGCTCGACGCGGCGGGGTCGGTGGACGGCGTCGCCGACACCGCCGACCAGCCGCTCGCCGGCAACTTCAACCAGCTCCGCGAGCTCAAGGCCAAGCACCCCGGCCTCAAGGTCATGATCTCGCTGGGCGGTTGGAGCTGGTCCACCCACTTCTCCGACGCGGCCCGCACCCCCGCCTCGCGCAAGGCGTTCGTCTCCTCCTGCATCGATCTCTACATCAAGGGCAACCTGCCCACCGATGGCACCCGTGGCGGCGCGGGAGCCGCCGCGGGTCTCTTCGACGGCATCGACCTCGACTGGGAGTGGCCCGGCTCGGCCGGCGACGTCGACACCGTCTTCCGCCCGGAGGACAAGCAGAACTTCACCGCGCTCGTACGGGAGTTCCGCACCCAGCTCGACGCGTACGCGAAAGCGCAGAAGAGCCACGGCAAGCGCAAGCACTACGAGCTGACCGCGTTCGTCCCCACCGCCCCCGCCAAGATCGACGCGGGCTTCGAGGTCCGCGAGATCATGCGCGACCTCGACTTCGTCAATCTCCAGGGGTACGACTTCCACGGCCCCTGGGAGTCCACCACCGCCCAGCAGTCCGCGCTCTTCGCGAAGAACGACTTCAGCGTCGACCAGACCGTGAACGACTGGCTGCGACGCGGCGCGCCCGCCCGCAAGCTCGTGGTGGGGATGCCGTTCTACGGCCAGGGCTGGACGGGCGTCACGGGCGGCGGCAACGGCCTCGGCCGACCGGCGACCGGCCCCGCGCCGGCCACCTGGGCGAACGGCTACGAGGACTACAAGGCGCTCAAGAAGCTCGCGGCCTCGGGCTCGTACACCGTCCACCGCGACTGGAGGAACGGCCACGCCTGGCTGTTCGACGGGACGACCCTGTGGACGTACGACGACCCGCAGGTGCTGCGCACCAAGTCGGCCTACGTACGGGCCAAGGGGCTCGGCGGCGCGATGTTCTGGTCGCTGGACGGGGACACCCCCGACGGCGAGCTGATCACGGCGGTCGACGGGGTTCTCGGCCGCCGGTAGACCGCCGGTAGGGCGTCGGCTCGGGCCGGGGACCGCACGCCCACGGACCGCGGGTCGGCCCGCCACCGGCGGCGTGCCAGGGAGCGACGGCAGGTCACGGGCCGCCGCTCCCGGCACGCCGCCCCGGCCCGCACAACGGTGGGGCCGGGTGTCTCCCGAAGGAGGCCCGGCCCCACCGGCGTACGCACGCCCGGCCCCACCGGCGTACGCCCGCACGGCCCAAGCGTCAGGCGGACTGGCTGTTCTCCGCGGCACCGGCGAGCCCCAGGGCCGCCCGCGCGTCCGCGCCGATGTCCTCGGGCAGGGCCTCGAAGGCCACCTCGTACGTCTCCCAGTAGGCGTCCGCGTCCGCGGACCTGGCCAGCTTGTCCCACTGCTTCGCGGCCGTGTCGAGCTCCTTGCCGAGGTCGGCGACCGGCTTCACGGCCGTACCGGACCAGCGGTGACTCCCGAGCCCCTGGCGCGCGTCCACGATCGACGTGTGGACCCGCGCAGCCCACGCCTTGTTGGCCGCGAAGTCGGCGTCGGCATCCTCGTCCGGCTCCTCGAAGACGGCGTTCTCAACGGGGTTGAGGTTCCGCAGGTAGTGCAGCTGGTCGGGGTCCAGGGTGGTCTCGTCCGCACGCAGGGAGCCCTTGAGCGGCTCGCCGTCGTCGTCGACGGCGAGCGTGCACGTCACGGCGCGGTCGCCGGCGCGCCAGCTCTGCCGGCTCGGTATGTAGTAGTAGTCCCAGACGTGCCCCGGGATCGCCCAGTTGTCCATGGAGTACGCGCTGCTGATCTCCGCGCAGCGCTTCTCCGCGAGCTTGTCGAGCGGGTCCTCGCCCGGCCACTCGTCGAAGCCGGTGATCTTGTACCCGCCGACGACCTCGCCGTCGTGCGGCTTCGCGCAGTCGACGATGTCGACGTCCGTCGTGTATGACTCCAGCTTGCCGTCGACCTCGAAGCACTCGCCCTTGCGCAGGGAGAACGCGGACTTCGACCTCGCCGCCTCGTCCATGCCCTCCTTGAAGCCCTTCCACGCCTCGCCGAAGCCGCCCGTGACCAGGCCGAGGACCATCAGGAGACAGCTGACGGAGGACAGGACGACGCCGGCAATCGCGAGGCCCTTGCCGGTCTGGTTCTTCTTCTTGATCTGCGGAAGGGCGATCAGGCCGAAGATCAGACCGAGAGGCGGGATGCAGCAGACGATGCCGGAGACGAGTGAGGCGATGGCCAGGCCGTTGGTGGTGCGCGGCGGCGCTCCATACGGGCCGGGACCGGGGCCGAGCACCGCACCGGGGCCGTAGGGCGCGTACGGCCCGTAGGGGCCGGGGCCGGCGTACGGCGATCCGGCCTGGGGCACACCCGGCGCAGGCGGCGGAGGCCCCATCGGGTTCGACGGCTCGGGTGCGGGCCACTCGCGCCGGGGCGGCTGAGAATCCTGGGGCGGCTGGGAGGGCTCCACGACTACGGTTCTCCTGTTGGGGCGGGGTGCGAAACAGCTGGAACCGCTGGAACGGCCGGAACCAGCTGGCACAAACATGCGAACGGGCGCGCGCATCGTACGTGGTCCGAGGACGGGGGCGGTATGCAATTGGCATCCACGGCAATACGGGCGGAGACGGTACGAGCGGTCAACCGGCTCACGTCACGGTGGGCGGGCACCCTCGGCGTCGAGGGCGCTGTCCTGTCCGCGGCGGGTGTCTGGCCGCTGCTGGCCCTCCTGGCGGACGGCGCCGACGGCGCGGCGCGCGAGGAGTTGGAGGAGGCCCTCGGCATCCGCGCCGACCACGCGGCGGACGCGGCACGGGGGCTGCTCGGCGCCCTGGGTGCGATGCGCGGGTCGGCGGCGGCCGTCGGCCTCTGGACACGGCCCGAACTGGAGCTGCGCGAGCGGTGGGTGAGGGGCCTTCCGGAGGCCACGCTCGGCCGCTTCACCGGTGACGTCAGCGCGGACCAGGCGGCGCTGGACGCCTGGGCGAAGGAGCGTACGGGCGGGCTGATCCCGGCCATGCCGGTCACTGTGGACAGGGGGACGCAGCTGGTCCTCGCCGCCGCCCAGGCCGTACGGACACAATGGCTCCGGCCCTTCGACGACTGCGAACTGGCACCCGAGTCCGGCCCCTGGGCCGGGCGGTATCTGAACGGCCTGCGGCGGTGGACCTCGCTCCTCGACCGGGTCGGGGTGGCGCAGACGGCCTCCGGTCCGCTGACGGTCCTCAAGGTGCTCGGTGACACCGGCATCGATGTCCACCTCCTCCTCGGAGAGGAGGAGACGGAGCCGGGTGCGGTCCTGAAGGCCGGGATCGAGGTCCTGTCGGGCGTTTCCAAGGCCGTGCCGGGCAACCTGCTCCCCTTCGGAGAGCAGGGACCCGGCCTGAACGTCCGCAACGCGCGCAGCTACGACCGCGCGCCGACGCTGGCCGTCACGACGTCCCCGTTCTCCCTCACCGCCGATCACGATCTACTGGAGTCCCCCGAGTTGTTCGGCCTCACGTCGGCGACGGACCGCCGGCACGGTCACTTCCCGGGCATCAGCGACTTCCCGCTCGCGATCGCCGACGCCCGCCAGTCGGCCATGGCGCGTTTCGACGCGAAGGGCTTCGAGGCGGCGTCGGTCTCGGCGATGGGTGCATGCGCGGGCGGGGCCGCGGCTCCCCCGCCGTACGTGGTCCGGCGTATCGACGTCGACTTCGACCGCCCCTTCGGCTTCCTGACCGTGCACCGCACCTCACGGCTGGTTCTGACGGCGGGCTGGGTCGCCGAGCCGGTGGACCACGTCTTCGAAGAGTTCGAGGAGGACGAGGAGTTCGAGGAGGACGAGGCGTGAGCGCGATCCTCCAGGGACTGGCCGTCAACCCTGCCGCGCCGGTGGACGTACTCCTGCGGCTCCTCGACTCGGGGGACGGGCCGGTCCATTCGTCCTTGTGCCGCCGCCGACGTGAGATCCCCGGCGAGGTCGTGGCGGCGATCCTCGCGCACCCGCACCCCCGCGCACGCGCGGGACTGGCACGCAACCCGTACGTCTCCGGGGAGTTGCGGGGCCGGGTCGTGGACGACGAGTACCCGCACGTACGGTCGTGCCTGGCGGGCGGCCCGGGCGAGGGCGCGTGGCCGCGGCACCTGCCGGACCATGTGATCGACCGGATGTACACGACGTACGACGGCCACGAGCTGGGTCAGCTGATCGTCTCGCGCCAGGCACCGCGCCGTATCCGCATCGAGTACGCCACCCACCCCTCGCCGACACTCCGCCGGTACAGCACCAGCATGTGGCGGTGGCTCCCCGAGGAGCAGCGGGCGGCCCTCCTCGACGACCCCGACCCGGACATCCGCGCGTCCGCCGCGAGGCGTCTCGAGGAGGACGACGCGACGGAGATGGAGCGGCAGTTGCGCGCACTCCCCGGGGACCGTTCGCACGCCCACGGCCACATCCTCGTGAACTGCCGCCTCTCGCGGGCGGTCGTCGACGAGCTGCTGCTCGAACGCGAGCGCGACGACCTGTGGTGCCTCGCGCACAACTACAGCACTCCCCCGGACGTCGTCGCCCACGTCGCCCGGGTCGGCACCCCCAAGGTCCGGCTGGAGGTCGCCAAACGGGAGGACCTCCCCCGCGACCTGGTGGACCTCCTCGCGCGCGACACCGACCCCGAGGTCCGTACCGCCGTCTCCCTGCGCCCGGAACTGACCGAGGACGAGCGCGCGGCCGTCGACTATGTCGTCGCCCCGCTCAGAGACCTCTGGCTGGACGAGGACCCGTACCGCGCGCCGCTCTCCCACGCCCGGTCCGCCCATCCCCTGCTGCGCCGCCGCGTCGCCCACAACCCGGACCTCCCCGCCGATCTCGTCGCCCTCCTCGCGGCCGACGACGACCTGGGCGTACGGGTCCTTCTGGCGCAGTTCCACCCCGGCGCGCCGCCCGAGCTCCTGCTGCGCTGCTACCTGGAGTACACGGGGCAGTACCGCGACCGGCTGCTCGAGCTGCCGCGGTTCCCGACCGGCGGCCTCGGCCCGCGATTCGCGTCCGCCGAGGACCCCGCCGTACGCCTGCTGGCGACGCACGACCCGGAGCTGGACCCGGCGGTCGCCGATGCGCTCACTCGGGACGAGGATCCGCGGATCCGTTCGGCGGCGGCCCGGAACCCGGCTCTTCCGCCGACACGGCTTCATCAACTCCTTGAAGACAAGGAGTTGATGGAGGACGCGGCCGCCAACCCGACGCTTCCGCCGGAGACGATGTACCGGCTTCTCGACGAGCCATGACGAAGGGGCGGCCGCCGTCGGCGACCGCCCCTCACTGCTCACGTCCTACGGTGCGGATGCGTTCCCGTTCAGAACTGCAGTGCCCAGGAGTCGATCTTCCCGGTGTCGTAGCGCGCGTTGTCGCTGACCCGGAGCTTCCACGTGCCGTTGGCGACCTCGGAGGAGGCGTTCACCGTGTACGTAGTGTTGATGTTGTCGGAGCTGCCACCGGTGCCGTAGCCCTTCAGCGTGTACGCCGTGCCGTCGGGTGCGATCAGCTGGACCTGCAGGTCACCGATGTAGGTGTGAACGATGTTCACAGGCACCTGGAGGGAGGAGGGCGCGTTGCCCGTGACGCCGCTGACGGTGACCGGGGACTCGACGGTCGTGTTGTCGGCGATGGCGAAGTCCGCGGTGTTCTCGAACTTCTTGCCGGGCGGCGGGGTCGTGCCGCCGCCACCGACGAAGAGGAGACGGTTCGGCGAGCCGGTGCCGGGGCTGCCGACGACGTTCGGCGTGGCGGCGTTGGTCAGCGCCGTCGAGACCTGGGCCGGGGTGGCCGACGGGTTGTCCGCGAGGTAGACGGCGGCCGCGCCGGCGACGTGCGGGGTGGCCATCGACGTACCGGAGATGGTGTTGGTGGCGGTGTCGTTCGTGTTCCAGGCCGAGGTGATCGACGAGCCCGGGGCGAAGATGTCCAGCACGCTGCCGTAGTTGGAGAAGCTGGAGCGGGCGTCGGTGTTGGTCGTGGAGCCGACCGTGATCGCCTCTCCGACGCGCGCCGGCGAGTAGTTGGAGGCGTTGGAGTTGTCGTTGCCGGCGGCGACGGCGTAGGTGACGCCGGACGCGATCGAGTTGCGCACGGCCTGGTCGAGGGCGGTGTCGACCCCGCCGCCCAGGCTCATGTTGGCGACGGCCGGCTTCACGGCGTTCTGCGTGACCCAGTCGATGCCGGCGACGACCTGCGCGGTCGTGCCGGAACCCTGGTTGTTGAGCACGCGGACGCCGACGATCTTGGCCTTCTTGGCGACACCGTAGGAGGATCCCGCGACGGTGCCCGCGACATGCGTGCCGTGACCGTGGCCGTCCTGGGCGACGTTGTCGTTGTCGATGGCGTCGTAGCCGTTGAAGGCCCGGCCGCCGAAGTCGCTGTGGGAGATGCGTACGCCGGTGTCGATGATGTACGCCGTCACGCCCTGGCCCGCGCTGTCCGGGTAGGTGTAGCTCTGGTTCAGCGGAAGGGCCCGCTGGTCGACCCGGTCCAGGCCCCAGGAGGGCGGGTTGGGCTGTGTGCCGGTGACCTTGAAGACGCGGTTCTGCACGACGGACTCGACCGCGGGGTCGGCGGCGAGCTTCTTCGCCTGCGCCTCCGTGAGTTCGACGTTGTAGCCGTTCAGCGCCGAGGTGTACGTCTTCTTGATCGTCGCGCCGTGCTTGGCCGCGATCGCCCGGCCCTTCGAGGTCTCCGCCTGGGCGGACTCGTCGAGGGTGACGATGTAGCTGCCCTCGATCGTCCCGGGGGCGCCGGCGTTGAGGATCACGCCTTCGGCGGCGGCCTCGGCCGCGGTGGCCGGGAGGGTGGAGGCGGTGCCGAGAGCCAGGGCGGCGACGGCTATGGCGCTGGCGGCGGCGAGTCTGCGCCGCGAGTCACGCATCACGGACATGTGAGGGATCCTCCTCATTGGTGGTGCGTTGCTGTGGGGGTACGGCAGGGACATGTCAAAACGACGCGGAGCGTCCACGCCGTTTCGAATGTCCGGCTGCCGAGCGAAAGATTGACGGATCCATAGGAATCCCACAAGGCCTGCGAGCGCCCCGACACACCCGCGACACACCGCTGCCATGCTGATGACCATGACCTCCTATCTCTGCCCCCGATGCCGCGTCCAGGCCCCCGCTGATGCCCTCACCTGGTGTTGTCCGGAGTGTCGAGGCCCCTGGGACCTGGAGTTCGCCAGTGCACCGGTTTCACTCAAGTCCCTGGCGTCACGCGTGAATTCATTGTGGCGTTACGAAGAGGCGCTGCCGTTGGCGACCGAGATCCCCCATGTGACCCTCGGCGAGGGCCGCACGCCCCTGGTCCCGCTCACGGATTCGGTTTCGGCCAAACTCGACTTCCTCATGCCGACGTTGTCCTTCAAGGACCGGGGCGCGGTCATGCTCGCCGAGCTCGCCCGGCGCCTCGCGCAGGGTGGCGGCCTGCGCCGTGTCCTCGCCGACAGCAGCGGCAACGCGGGCACGGCGATCGCCGCGTACTGCGCGCGGGCGGGCCTCGACTGCGTGGTCTACGTACCGGACGGCACGTCCCCCAAGAAGCTCGAGCAGATCCGGGCGCACGGCGCGCGGCTGACCGTCGTCCCCGGCGACCGCGAGGCCACGGCGCGGGCGGCGCGCGAGGCCGCCGACGAGCCCGGCACGTTCTACGCCTCGCACGTCTACAACCCGCACTTCCTGCACGGCACCAAGACGTACGTGTACGAGCTCTGGGAGGAGCTCGGCGGCGTACTCCCGGACACGATCGTGGTCCCGGTCGGCAACGGCACCCTCCTCCTGGGCGCCGCGCTGGCCGTCGAGGAGTTGTACCGTCACGGGCTCGTCGACACCCGACCGACCCTGGTCGCCGTACAGGCCGAGGCGGTGTCCCCGCTGGCCGCGGCGTTCCACGCGGGGGCGGACGAGCTGACGGAGCCGGCGCCCGTGCGCCCCACGCTCGCCGAAGGAATCGCGATCCCGAACCCGCCCCGCGCCCGGCAGATCCTGCGGGCCGTTCGCGAGACGGGCGGGACGTTCCTCACCGTGACGGAGGACCAGATCCACGCGGCCCAGCTGGACCTGGCGCGCCGCGGCCTCTTCGTGGAGTCGACGGGCGTCGCCTGCTGGGCGGCCGTACGCGCGACGGCCCCGCGCCCGGGTCTGACCGTCGTACCGCTGTGCGGGGCGGGCGCGAAGACGGGCCTCGGTCCGTCCAGGACGTGATGTGATCCGGTACGGCGAGCTGCCCGCTCCGCGGGCACACGGACCGCAGTCGCTCGACCGGCACTGAACCACCACAGGCCCACGCCGGGTCTGCCGCGGGGTGCGGGTGCCCGGGATCGATTCACGATCCCGGGTCACCCGCACCCCGTTTTCGCGTTGCGCCGCCGATACCGAGAGGGGACCGAGAGCGGACCGAGAGAGCACCACGAGCGGCACCGCGCACCGTATGAGGTGCACGAACCGAGCCCGAGGGGGAACCGTGATGCTGGAACGCAGACTGAACGTGGCCGTGATCATCGGCAGTACCCGTTCCGGCCGCTTCGGCCCCGTCCCCGCCAAGTGGATCGCCACCGAGGCGGCCAAGCGCGACGACTTCGACGTCGACGTGATCGACCTGGCCCAGGTGTGGCTGCCCGACGTGCTGCCGGAGAGCCCCGATGGTCCGCTGCCACAGGCGGTGACCGACCTCGCCCCCTGGCTGGCCAGGGCGGACGCGTTCGTGATCGTGACACCGGAGTACAACCACAGCTTCCCCGCCTCGCTGAAGAACGCCATCGACTGGTACGTCGACGAGTGGACGGCGAAGCCGGTCGCCTTCGTCTCCTACGGCGGCATCGCCGGCGGGCTGCGCGCGGTGGCCGATCTGCGCGGGATCTTCCCCGGACTGCACGCCGTCACCGTCCGGGACTCCGTCTGCTTCCCCAACCACCGGGAGAACTTCGACGACGAGGGCCGACCCGAGGACCCCGAGGGCTGTGGGTCCGCGGCGGAGGCCATGTTCGACCAACTCGCGTGGTGGGGCCACGCCCTGCGCGACGCCCGCGCCCGGCAGCCGTATCCCGTCCAGGGCAGTCCCCCGACCGCGCACGCACCCCACCACGTCGGATCACGCACCAGGCTCAAGGAAGGAATTCCATGTCAACGAACGCCCCCGAGGCACCTGCCCGGAAGGCCGGGACCCGGGAATGGGTGGGACTCGCCGTGCTGGCCCTGCCCACCCTGCTGATCTCTCTCGATCAGAGTGTGCTGTACCTGGCACTGCCCCACCTCGCCGAGGCGCTGAAGCCGACTGGCACACAGACGCTGTGGATGATGGACATCTACGGCTTCCTGATCGCCGGCTTCCTCATCACCATGGGCACGCTGGGCGACCGGATGGGCCGCCGCAAACTGCTGATGATCGGCGCGACGGCCGTCGGCGTCACCTCGATTGCGGCCGCCTACTCCACCAGCGCGGAGGCCCTGATCGTCACCCGCGCCCTGCTCGGTGTCGCCGCCGCAACGCTGATGCCGTCCACCCTCGCCCTCATCAGCAACATGTTCGAGGACCCGTACCAGCGCGGTCGCGCCATCGCGGTGTGGGCCGGCTGCTTCATGGGAGGCACCGCTCTCGGCCCGGTCATCGGCGGCGCGATGCTGGAGTCCTTCTGGTGGGGCTCGGTGTTCCTGCTGGGGGTGCCCGTCATGGTGGTGCTGCTGATCGTCGCGCCCATCGTGCTGCCGGAGTACAAGAACCCCCGCGCCGGCAGGATCGACCTGTTCAGCGTCCTGCTGTCGCTGGTGTCGATCCTGTCGATCATCTACGGGCTGAAGGAACTCGCGCGCTACGGATTCGAGTTGGTGCCGGTCGTCGCGATCGTCGTCGGCGTGGCCGTCGGCGCCGTGTTCGTGTCGCGGCAGGGCAAGCTGGCCGATCCCCTGCTGGACCTGAAGCTCTTCAAGGTCGGTGCGTTCACCGCTGCGCTGTTGATCCTGATGGTCTCGATGCTCGGCACCGGCGGCGGCTATCTCTTCATCACCGGGTTCGTCCAGATGGTGGAGGGCTATTCGCCGATGGAGGCGGGACTGTGGATGGTGCCCGCGGCCGTCGCGTCGATCGTCGCCGCGCAGCTGGCGCCGATCTTCGCCGAACGGCACCCGCTCAGCACCGTCATCGGGGTGAGCCTGCTCATCGGCATGACCGGCTACCTGTTGCTCGTCTTCGTCGGCCCGGTCGGGGGGATGCCGTTGCTGCTGGCCGGCTTCGTGATCACTTTCATCGGCGTCGGCACCTTCGGGGCACTCGGCACCAACCTGGTCGTCGGGTCCGTTCCGCCGGAGCGGGGCGGCTCCGCGGCGGCGCTCTCCTCCATCAGCGGTGACCTCGGCACCGCGCTCGGCATCGCCACGCTCGGCAGCCTGGGCACCGCCGTCTACCGAAGCTCGCTCGACGTGCCCGACGGCACCCCGGCGGCCGCCGCCGACTCCGCCGCGGGAAGCATGGAGGGCGCCGTCACTGCCGCCCGGAGCCTCTCCGCCGAGGCCTCCGACGGACTGCTGACCGCCGCCAGGGACGCGTACACCAGCGGGCTGAACTCGATCGGTGTCGCCTGCGCCGTCGTCACCGCGATCAGCGCGACCATCGCGTTCACCTTCCTGCGCAAGAGCCACGGGGCCACGCCGTCCGGCGATGCCCCGAAGCAGCGGGAGGCCGAGGCCGAGGGCTCGTTCTCGACCACCTGACACCCTCCGACCGACACGCTCCGACCGACACCCTCCGACAGGAATGAGCGGCTGGTACGCCGGCTCGGGCCCCGCAGCCCGCGCCGGCGCTCTTCCGGACATCGCAGTTCCTTTCGCGTGCGTGACTCCCTTGACGACGACGCCGTGCACGCACGTGTGATCGGGCCGACCGCCGGGCCGATACCGCCCTGCCATCGCCCGCCGCACTGGGTTAGCGTGATCACATGCGTTTCGGGATTCTCGGTTCGTTGGGGGTGTGGACGGAGGACGGACGACCGGTCCGGGTGCCCGAGCTCAAAGTCCGCGCTCTGCTGGCCGGCCTTCTGGCGCACCAGGGACGACCGGTCTCCGCGGACAGGCTGATCGACGACCTGTGGGGCACGAGGCTGCCCAACAACCCGGTGGGCGTACTGCAGAACAAGGTGTGGCAGCTGCGGCGGGCACTCGAGGACGCCGAGCCGGGTGGTCGGGACCTCGTGGTGTCCCTCTCGCCGGGATACCAACTGCGGCCCGGAGCCCACGCGGTGGACGCTGACCGGTTCCTCGATCTGATGACGCGGTCGCGGGCGACCGACGACTCCCGCGTGCGCGCCGCTCTGCTGGCGGACGCGCTGGCAGTGTGGCGTGGGCCCGCGTTCGCCGACTTCGCCGACGAGGAGTTCACCCGCGCCGCGCGGGACCGGCTGGAGGAGCAGCGGCTGACCGCGCTGGAGGAGCAGGCCGAGACACGGCTGAACCTCGGCGAGCACGCGCTGGTGGCCGACGAACTCGGGGACCTGGTCGCCCTTCACCCCCTCCGGGAACGGCTGCGGGCCGCTCATATGCGCGCGCTCTACCGTGCGGGCCGACAGAGTGCGGCGCTCAGCAGCTACGCCGATCTGCGCGGACGCCTGGCCGAAACCCTGGGTCTGGATCCCAGCCCCGAACTGGCAGCCCTGCACCAGGCGATCCTCACCCAGGACGCGGCGCTCACCGCCGTCCCCTGTCCCGACACCGCCGCGGCCCGCCCACCGACGAACGTGCCCACCTCTCTCACCGGCCTGATCGGCAGGGCGGAGGCGATCGGTGAACTCCGGGAGCTGCTGGGCGCGAACAGACTGGTGACGCTCATCGGCTCGGGCGGGGTCGGCAAGACGCAGCTGGCCCTGGCGACCGCCGCGCAGGTCGGCGCCGAGTTCCCGGGGGGCGTACGACTGGTCGAGTTCGGTGCGCTCGACCCGTCCCCGTCGGACGACACCCGGGGACAGGGCGCCGTGGCTTCGTCGGTCGAGGTGCACGAGGTGCTCGGCGCGGTACTCCGGGTCCGGGACGACACGGCTTCGGGACCAGGATCCGGGGGCGCGCCGCCCTCGCTCACCGACCGGGTCGCCCAGGCGCTGGGCGAGCGGCCGGCCCTGTTGGTGTTCGACAACTGCGAGCATGTGGTCGGCCCGGTCGCCGAGTTGACCGAGCGGCTGCTCAAAGCCGTCCCCGCCCTGAGGATCCTGGCCACCAGTCAGGTCCCGTTGGGCATCACCGGTGAACACCTCCAGGAAGTGCCCCCGCTGCGTCGCCCCGGACCCACGACGGAGCTCAGCCCCGCGTCCGTACACCGCTACAGCGCGGTGGAGCTGTTCGTGACGCGGGCGACCGCGGCGGCACCGAACTTCGTACTCGACGCGACCAACGTCGAGGCGGTCGTCTCGATCTGCCGGCGGCTCGACGGTATTCCGCTCGCCCTGGAGATGGCCGCCACCCGGGTACGGGTGCTGGGGGTACGTGAGTTGGCCGCACGCCTCGACGACCGGTTCCACCTGCTCGCGGCGGGTGCGCGCAGCGCCCCGGCACGGCAGCGCACCCTGAGAGCGGTGATCGACTGGAGCTGGGAGCTGCTCGGCGAGCAGGAGCGGGTGGTGCTCCGGCGGCTGGCCGTGCACGCCGACGGCTGCACTCTCGCCGCCGCCGAGGAGATCTGCGCCGCGGACGGCCTGAACCGTACGGACGTACTCGACGTGGTCGCCCGGCTGGTGGACTGGTCCCTGGTGGTCATGACGGACGGCACGGACGGGCCCCGGTACCACCTGCTCGAATCGGTCACCGCCTACTGCGTCGAACGCCTCCACGAGGCGGGCGAGTTCGACGAACTCCGGCGCAGGCACCGCGACTACTACACCGGTCTGGCCGAGCAGGCCGACCCTCACCTACGGGGTCATGGCCAGCGGCAGTGGCTGCACCGCCTGGACGCCGAAGCCGCGAATCTGCGGACCGCGTTCGATTGCGCGGTGCAGCTCGGTGACGCCGACTGCGCGTTGCGCCTCGCGAATGCGCTCAGCTGGTACTGGTACCTGCGCGGCCGGAGCAACGAGGCCAAGCGGTCCCTGACCGTGGCGCTGTCGCTCGACGGCGCGCCGCCCGCCGCGGCGGCCGAGGCCACGGCCCTGCTGGGCGGCTTCAAGCTGGTACTCGGCGGCATCGCCGACCCGGTGGCGGAGTACCGCACCGCGTTGCAGCCGTACGAAGAGCTGGACGACCCGGGCGGGCGTGCCCGGGCCCAGTGGTTCCTCGGATCCAGCCTCTACGGAATCGGCGACCTGGGGCCGAGCGAGGACCTGGTCCACCGGGCACTGACGACGTTCCGGGCACTCGGCGATCGCTGGGGCATGGCCGCGGCGCTGGGCAGCCGGACCTTCCACGCGCATCAGAGGGGCGATCTCAGCGCGTTGCGGCGGGACGGTGAGCAGAGCCTGGAGCTGTTCCGTGAGCTGGGCGACCAATGGGGGCAGCTCCAGGCCTCGGTGCCGCTCGGGACGCTGGCCGAAACCGTCGGCGACTACGAGCGGGCCGGGCGACTGTACCGGGAAGGACTGCGGATGGCGGAGGACCTGGGGCTGTGGCCCCAGGCCTCCTTCCAGCTCTCGGGACTCGGCCGGGTCGCGCTGCTGACGGGGGACCTTCCACGGGCCGAGGAGTTCCACGAGCGCGCCGCACGGCTCGCCGCCGAGCAGTCGGACCGCTTCGGGGAGCAGTACGCCGAGATCGGCCTCGCGCTGGGGGCGCGCCGGGCGGGCGACCTCGACGCGGCCGAACGGCATCTGGTCCGCGTGCTCGACCTGCACCGTCAGATGGGTTACGAGCCGGCCAGGCCCTCGGTGATCCTGGTCGAGCTGGGGTTCGTCGCGGAGTGCCGGGACGACGCGCCGGCCGCTCTGGCGCTGCAGCTGGAGGCGTACGCGGCGGCCGGCGAGACCGGCAATCCACGGGCGGTCGCGCTGGCTCTGGAGGGCATGGCAGGGGCGCGGTCACTGGCCGGCCACTCGGAGCACGCCGCCCGGTTGCTGGGGGCGGCCACCGCGGCCAGGCAGTCGGTCCATGCACCACTGCGGGGTGGCGAACGCTTCGACGTGGACCGCATCGCCACCCGGCTCAGGGACGCACTGGGCGAGGCCCACTACGACGCGGAGTTCGCGCGGGGCGGCGCACTGACGCCGGAGGAACTCCTGCAGACACTGGAACACGGAAGGCGCCGGACTCGACGGAGCCCTTGAGTAAATGACGCAGCCGCTGCCCATGCGTCGTCGACACGCTCGACAATCATGCAGTCGCTCATTACTCAAACGTTGAAGCGGAATGCCGAGCGCAGAGCTGCGACCTGCGGATACGTCATTCCGGAGGGGTCTCAGCACCATCCCAGCACGGGAGCGACACCCCAGCACCGCCCGCACTGCATGGGCGGTCAGTAGTGGTATCGAGCCGCGAGAATGACGATCTCCTTGTCGGTCACCAGGTAGACGAGGCGGTGCTCGTCGTCGATCCGCCGCGACCACGCCCCGGGCAAGTGGTACTTCAAAGGTTCGGGCTTGCCAATCCCCGAGAAGGGGTCACGCCTGACGTCCTCGATGAGCTTGTTGATCCGGGCGAGCATCTTGCGGTCGTTCTTGAGCCAGGACGTGTAGTCCTCCCAGCCCTGATCCTCAAAGACGAGCCTCACGCGGCACCCGCACCCGCGTCCGCCGAGTCCGGATCGATCAGCTCGCGCTCCGACACGTTGATGTTCGCCAGGGCGTTTTCATACGCCTTGAGCAGCCGGCGGGCGTTCGCCGGGGAGCGCAGCAGGTATGAGCCCTCGCGGAGCGCCGCATAGTCCTCGGCCGAGACGAGCACGGCGTTGCCGTGCTTCGAGACGATCTCGATGGCCTCGTGGTTCTCGTTGACCTTCTTGATCAGCGGAAAGAGTTCCTTGCGGGCTTCGCTCGCGGTTATGGACATGACCTAACCTCTCCCCTCAAGTGGTACCTAATAACGTACCACTCTCAGAGCCACCCGGGAGGGAGAAATGCCTGACGGGCTGCCAGCCATCCCAGCACCATCCCGGCACGGGAAAAGCCAAGGGCCCACCTCCGAGGAGGTGGGCCCTTCTGACCTGCAGGTTTGCCCAGTGAGCGACGTGGTGCCAATTCACACGCTCAGACGGTGAAGCGGAATGAACTGCGGTCTGATCCTGACCTGCGACGGAGCCCCCTAAAGGGCTCTGAACTGGGGTTTCCTGGTTGGCATGCGTTGGCTCTCGACGACCGTTCACGGGTGTCCTGCGGACTGGCTGCGGACTCACTCGACGGAGTCGAGGTGCCTCCGAAGCTCCGTAGCGATCCCCTCTTCGCCGCCCTCGACCGGCAGGGGCCACGGGTCCTGCTCGCCATTGGCCATGGCGAGACTGCTCGCGAACCGGACGAGGTTCGGTGCAGGGGCGAAGGAGTCACGGAGCCATCGGGCGAAGGCGGCGGCTTCACCAACGGTCACGTCGGTCAGGGCGATGTAGGCATAGTCGGGGTCGGTCATCGCCGCGGTGCCGTCGATCCATACGTCGGGGGCCAGCTCGATCTCGAAATCAAGAACGGTCATGCTGTGGATGCCGGAAGTCCGGTGTTCCACGGTGGGCTCGGGGAAGCCCTGCCTCAGAGCCCGCTCCAGGGACTCAAGGGTGGCATCCCACGCTCCGCCGTCGTCTTGGGGCGGGTAGAAGGCGAAGTTGGTTCGTATGTTCCGTTCAGCAGACACAGTCTTCCTCTGTCTCAGGGCACGTATCGCGTCGAGCCAGGCGAGGAGCCGAACCCCAGCTTGCCCAAGGTCGCGGATGCAGCCGACACGTACACCTTGGCAAACGCTCGCCCTGCGCCGTCGCCTCCTGCCATCCCGTGTTGTCGGGCCAGCTCGTGCCCCAAGGCGATGGCGGTGCCCTTGGCCCCACGCATGGACTTCGATCAGGCCCATCGAGCCCCGGATCATCCCCTCCGCGATGAACTTCAGCCGAGGTGCGAGTCCGCTCACTGCCGCCTCCCCATTGCAGACGTGAACGAACACGCTATCCCAGGAGGCCAGTTCACATCAGATGGGTATCCAGCGGCTGCGCCCCAACCACCAACATCGGGCCGCGAGCCCGGAGTTCTACGGACAGCTGCGGACCGCTGCGGACAGCAAGGCGCCCTGACCCGCATACTCGCAGGTCAGGGCGCCTCTGCGTGTTCGATCAGACGTTGAAGCGGAACGTTCAACGCAGAGCTCCGACCTGCGAAAACACGGTTCTGAAAGTGGTTATCCAGCACCCATCCAGCACGGTGCGAGTTCATCCGGCACATCCAGCACCACACGACCCGACCCGACCCGACCGAAGGTTGTGTACACATGACACACTCGGTACGCTTGAGCGCATGACGCAGCCGCTGCCCATAGAGTCCATCCGCGACGTGCGCGCCCACCTGGCGGAAGTCGTGGAGCGTGCGGACCGCGACGACGTACCCACGGTCATCACGCGCCGGGGCAAGGAAGTCGCCGCCGTCGTCTCCATCGAAGTGCTGCGCAAGTACCAGGAGTGGGAAGAGCGCGAGATCAACCGGATCATCGACGAGCGCATGGCCAACCCGGCACCCGGCATCCCGATCGAGGACATCATGAGGGAGACGCTGGCGCGCGGTGAGTGAGTACCGGACCGTCTTCCGACCGGAGGCGCAGGCCGAGCTTCGGAAGATCCCTCGCGACATGGCGCTGCGCATCCTGGCCAAGCTGACCGAGCTGGAGAGCGATCCCCTCGGGTTCAACACCACCGCGCTCGTGTCGCAGCCGGAACGCCGCCGGCTGCGAGTCGGCGACTACCGGGTCGTCTACACGATCGACAACGGAGAGCTCGTGGTGTGGGTCGTACACGTCGGGCATCGCGCCACCGTTTACGACACCTGACGCCGGCTGATCCAGCGTCAGAACGTCCAGCACCCATCCAGCACGGTGACGGCGAAGGGGCCGACCCCTGGAGGAGCCGACCTCTTCTGACCTGCACGCTTGACGGATCTCCTAACGTGCGATAACGGACTGATTACACATTGAAGCGGAACTCCACCACGTCGCCGTCCTGCATCACGTACTCCTTGCCCTCCATGCGGGCCTTGCCTGCCGCGCGGGCGTCGGCGACCGAGCCCGTTTCCACGAGGTCGGCGAAGGAGATGACCTCGGCCTTGATGAAGCCCTTCTGGAAGTCGGTGTGGATCACACCGGCCGCCTCCGGGGCCGTCGCGCCCTTCTTGATCGTCCAGGCGCGCGATTCCTTCGGGCCGGCCGTGAGGTACGTCTGGAGGCCGAGGGTGTCGAAGCCGACGCGGGCCAGGATCGCCAGGCCCGGCTCCTCCGCGCCCACGGACTGGAGGAGCTCCATCGCGTCCTCCTCGTCCAGCTCGGCGAGGTCCTGCTCCAGCTTGGCGTTGAGGAAGATCGCCTCCGCCGGGGCGACCAGCGCGCGCTGCTCGTCCTTGAAGGAGTCGTCGGTCAGCTCGTCCTCGTCGACGTTGAAGACGTACAGGAACGGCTTCGTGGTGAGGAGGTGCAGGTCGTGCAGGAGCTCGGCCTTGTCCGAGCCCTGGAGGATGCCCTGCGAGAAGAGCGTGTCGCCCCGCTCCAGGATCTCCTTCGCCGCCTCGACCGCCGCGACCTTCGGGGCCACGTCCTTCTTGATACGGGCTTCCTTCGCCAGCCGCGGCAGGACCTTCTCGATGGTCTGCAGGTCGGCGAGGATCAGCTCGGTGTTGATCGTCTCGATGTCGTCCTTCGGCGAGACCTTGCCGTCGACGTGCACGACGTTCTCGTCCTTGAAGGCACGGATGACCTGGCAGATCGCGTCCGACTCGCGGATGTTCGCCAGGAACTTGTTGCCCAGACCCTCACCCTCGCTCGCGCCGCGGACGATGCCCGCGATGTCCACGAAGTCGACCGTCGCCGGCAGGATCCGCTGCGAGGTGAAGATCTCCGCCAGCTTCGTCAGACGAGCGTCGGGTACACCGACGACGCCGACGTTCGGCTCGATCGTGGCGAACGGGTAGTTGGCCGCCAGGACGTCGTTCTTGGTCAGGGCGTTGAACAGGGTCGACTTGCCGACATTCGGCAGACCGACGATTCCGATCGTGAGCGACACGGTGGCGACTTCCTGGAGTACGGATGGGGGTGCGGTGGTGGGCCGATCCCCCAGTTTACGGGGGGTCCGAACCGGCCTGCGACGCCGACCTTCGGCCGATCTCGACGGCAACGTCACCCAAAGGGCGTGTCCTGTACCGTCGCTGCGCCCCTTCCCGACCTACGTTGGTGTAGTGGAGCAGCAACGGACAAGTCAGCCTCAAGGCCGCCGACGGCCCCAAACGCCTCTCACGCCGCCCGGCGCGCTGGTGGAGGGCGCCTCCGTCTACCGCGTCGCCGCCCGCCCGGGCCGCCCCGGCAGCGGCCGGGTCGAGCGGGCCGTGCCCGTACGCCGGCCCGCGCCGCCCGTCGTCGTCGCGCTGCGGCGGCTGCCCAACCCTCGGCTGACCGGCCTCGGCGCCGGACTCTTCGCCTCCGCCACCATGCTGGTGCTCGGCCTCCTCGACCAGCTGCTCCTCGACGGCTCCCCACTCGCCTACGGCCTGCTGTTCCTGCCCGTCAGCGCCCTCACCGCGCTCTGGGTCCGCACCGCCGACCTCGTCACCGCACCGATCAGCGTGCCCATCGCCTTCGCGGTCGGTGTCGTGCCGATCGCCGGCGGCACCGGGGGCTTCGGCGGGCAGGCGATGGCCGTCGTCACGGCCCTCGCCGTGCAGGCCGGGTGGCTGTACGGCGGCACCCTCGTCGCCGGTCTGATCACCTGCATCCGGAAGGTACGGCACATGGCCCGCCGCCAGCGCCTCGCGGCCCGCGCGCCCCAGAGGGTCCGCCGCCCGTAGGCCGCGGAGCCCGCAGGGGCCCGGCGATGCCCCACCGCCGCCCGTGGAGTCCCGCACGGCCCGACCACCCACCGCCGCCCGTGGAGTCCCGCACGGCCCGACCACGCGCCGCCACCCGCGGAGTCCCCGCACAGCCCCGACCGCGCACCGCCGCCCGTATACCGGGGAGACCCGCAGGCAGCCGCCGACCCGCCGTCCGTGGAGCCCCCGCCCGCCCCGACCGCGCACCGCCGCCCGTACGCCGACGTGCCCCGCCGGGGCCCGCCGCCGGCCCGCCGCCCTCAGGCGCCGAAGCCTCTACCCCGCCCGCGCCGCCATCGCCGCGCCCACGATCCCCGCGTTGTTCTCCAGCTCCGCCGGCACGATCTCCGCCTTGATGCCCTCGATCAGCGGAAGGAACTTGTCCGCCTTCCGGCTCACGCCCCCGCCGATGATGAACAGCTCCGGCGAGAACAGCATCTCCACATGGGCCAGGTACTTCTTCACCCGCCGCGTCGCCCAGTGCTCCCAGCTGAGGTCCTCGTCCTCCTTGGCCTTCGTCGACGCCCGCTTCTCCGCGTCGTGGCCCTTCAGCTCCAGATGGCCCAGCTCCGTGTTCGGCACGAGCCGGCCGTCCACGAAGAGCGCCGAGCCGATGCCCGTACCGAACGTCAGCAGGATCACCGTGCCTTTGCGGCCCCGGCCCGCGCCGAAGGTCATCTCGGCCACTCCGGCCGCGTCCGCGTCGTTCAGGATCGTCACCGGAAGCCCGCCCAGGCGTTCGCCGAGCAATCTGCCCGCGTCGACGTCGATCCAGGACTTGTCGACGTTCGCGGCGGTACGGATCGTGGAGCCCGTCACGACACCCGGGAAGGTCACCCCGACCGGGCCGGACCAGCCGAAGTTCTCGACGACCTCGACGACACATCCCGCCACACCTTCGGGTGTGGCGGGATGCGGGGTCAGTACCTTGTGGCGGGGTTCGGCGAGCTCTCCTCGCTCCAGGTCCACCGGAGCGCCCTTGATGCCCGAGCCGCCGATGTCCACTCCGAAGACGTTCATGGACCCCACGGTAAGGGCTGTGGCCGGGAGTTACTCCTTGAACGCCACCCTCGGAGGAGTGTCCTACTCCTGTACGAGCTTCGCCGCCTCGGCGCGCAGGTCCTTGTTCCGGAGCTCCTTCGGGAGCGAGAAGGTCAGCGACTCGTCGGCCGTCTTGACGATCTCCACGTCCGCGTAGCCACGCTCGGTGAGCCAGGCCAGGACCTCCTGGACGAGGACGTCCGGGACGGAGGCGCCCGACGACAGGCCGACCGAGGTGACGCCCTCCAGCCAGGCCTCGTCGATCTCGCTCGCGAAGTCGACCAGGTACGCGGCCGGCACGCCGGCCTGCTTGGCGACCTCGACCATGCGGATCGAGTTCGAGGAGTTCTTCGAGCCGACGACGATCACCAGCTCGGCCTGGCCGGCGAGCTCCTTGATGGCCAGCTGCCGGTTCTGCGTGGCGTAGCAGATGTCGTCGGACGGCGGGGAGATCAGCTGCGGGAACTTCTCCTTCAGCGCGTCCACCGTCTCCATCGTCTCGTCGACCGAGAGCGTGGTCTGGGAGAGCCAGACGACCCGCGACGGGTCGCGGACCTCGACCTTGGCCACGTCGCCGGGGCCGTCGACGAGCTGGATGTGGTCGGGGGCCTCGCCGGAGGTGCCGATGACCTCCTCGTGGCCCTCGTGACCGATCAGGAGGATGTCGAAGTCCTCCTTGGCGAACCGGACAGCCTCCTTGTGCACCTTCGTGACCAGCGGGCAGGTCGCGTCGATGGTCTTCAGACGACCCTCGCGGGCCTCCTCGTGCACGGTCGGGGCCACGCCGTGCGCGGAGAACATCACGATGTTGCCCGGCGGCACCTCGGTCGCCTGGTCGACGAAGATCGCGCCCTTCCGCTCCAGGGTCTGGACGACGTACTTGTTGTGGACGATCTCGTGGCGTACGTAGATCGGCGCCCCGTACTGCTCCAGGGCCTTCTCCACGGCGATCACGGCACGGTCCACGCCCGCGCAGTAGCCGCGGGGAGCGGCGAGCAGGACACGCTTCGGGCGGTTCGTCGTGGTCGCGGTCTCGGGCGTCGACGCGGGCGTAGCAGTCATGCGTCCCATCGTAAGGCCGCCTGATACCACGGTCGGCTACGGCCGCGTCGGTACGGCAACTGATCCGGACCGTGGCCGAGACTTGGGCGCATGGCCGAGGAAGCACAGGTGGCGGGGCACACCGGACTGCGGCGGACCCTCGGGTTCCGCGACCTTGTCGTCTACGGGCTGCTCTTCATCGCACCCATGGCTCCTGTCGGCGTCTTCGGCACTCTCGACGCCAAATCACACGGCGCGGTGGCGCTCGTGTACGTCGTCGCCACGGTCGCGATGGCGTTCACCGCTTTCAGCTACGCGCAGATGGTGCGGGTCGCCCCGTTCGCGGGCTCCGTCTTCACGTACGCGCGCAAGGGCCTGGGTGAGGGGCCGGGGTTCATCGCCGGGTGGATGGCGATGCTCGACTACCTGCTGATCCCGGCCGTGGCCTACCTCTTCGCGGGCATCGCGATGGAGGCGCTGGTCCCGGAGGTGGACCGGTGGGTGTGGACCGCGATCGCGGTGGTGGTCACGACGCTGCTCAACCTCTGGGGGGTACGGGCGGCCGCCCGGGTCGGCTTCGCGGTGCTCGCCATGGAGATCGTGGTGCTGCTGATCTTCGTGGTGTCGTCGGTGGTCGTTCTCGTCCAGGACGGGGCGCGGCGCGACTGGTGGTCGCCCCTGGGCGGGGACGGGACGTTCTCGACGGCGGCCGTGGTGGGCGCGGTGTCGGTCGCCGTGCTCTCGTACCTGGGCTTCGACGCGATCGCCTCGTTCGCGGAGGAGGTCACCGGAGGGTCGGAGAAGGTGGCGCGGGCGGTGCTGTTCTGCCTGGCGCTGGCGGGCGTGCTCTTCGTGGCCCAGACGTACCTGGTAGCGCTCCTCGAACCGCTGTCGTCGGCGGAGCTCGCGGCCGATCCGGGGAAGCAGGGGTCCGCCTTCTACGACGCGGTGGACGTGTCCGTGGGTACCTGGCTGCACGACCTGGTGGCGGCGTCGAAGGCGATCGGCGCGGCGTTCGCGGCGCTCGCCGGGCAGGCGGCGGCCGGCCGACTGCTCTTCGCGATGGCCCGGGAGCGACGGCTTCCGCATCTGCTGGCCCGTACCGACTCGGGCGTACCGCGGGTGGCGCTGCTCCTCGCCGCGGCGGTGACGATGGTGGCGGCGGTGTGGGCGGCCCAACGGGACGACGGGCTCGACCACCTGGTCTCCGTCGTCGACGTCGGAGCCCTGACGGCCTTCGTACTGCTGCACGCGAGCGTGGTGGGGTGGTTCGCGGTGCGCCGGATGGAGGGGCCGCCGCACTGGCTGTGGCACGTGGTGATGCCGGTGGTGGGCGCGGCGATCCTGATCGCCGTGATCGTGGAGGCGTCGGTGTCGGCACAGCTGGTGGGCGTGATCTGGCTGGGGGTGGGGATGGTGGTGCTCGCCCTGCAGGGGACGACGCGGGTGCCGTGACCCCCTGGGTCGTGCCCCCCTCCCCCAGACTCCGTCCGGGGGTGCCCCCACCGCCCTTGCGGAACGTATGCCCACAACGGAGTGTCCGCGTCCGCCGCTAGTCTCGGCCGCATGGGTCTCAATACGTCCGCCGAAGCGCCGCTGCCCGTCGGGGAGGTCTCCCGGCTGATCGGGGGGTGGATCGACCGGCTAGGTGCCGTGTGGGTCGAGGGTCAGATCACGCAGTTGTCCCGGCGGCCCGGGGCCGGGGTCGTCTTCCTGACGCTGCGGGATCCCTCGTACGACATCTCCATCGGCGTGACCTGCTACCGCCAGGTCTTCGACGCCGTCGCCGACGTCGTCTCCGAGGGTGCCCGCGTCGTCGTGCACGCGAAGCCCGAGTGGTACGCGCCGCGCGGGCAGCTGTCCCTGCGGGCCGTGGAGATCAAGCCGGTCGGCATCGGGGAGCTGCTGGCCCGACTGGAGCAGCTGAAGCGGAGCCTGGGCGCCGAGGGGCTCTTCGCACTCGACCGCAAGAAGCCTCTGCCGTTCCTCCCCCAGCTCGTCGGCCTCGTCGTCGGCCGCGCCTCCGCCGCCGAGCGGGACGTCCTGGAGAACGCGCGGCGCCGCTGGCCCGCCGTCCGCTTCGAGGTCCGTAACGTCGCCGTGCAGGGCGTGAAGGCCGTGCCCCAGGTCGTCCAGGCCGTGAAGGAGCTGGACGCGCACGACGGGGTCGACGTGATCATCGTGGCGCGGGGCGGCGGCAGCGTGGAGGACCTGCTGCCGTTCTCGGACGAGCAGCTGATCCGGGCGGTCGCCGACTGCCGTACACCGGTGGTCTCCGCGATCGGCCACGAGCCGGACTCGCCGCTGCTCGACCTCGTCGCCGACCTGCGCGCCTCCACGCCGACCGACGCCGCCAAGAAGGTGGTACCGGACGTCGGCGAGGAGCTGGACCGGGTGCAGGGTCTGCGGGACCGGGCGCTGCGGAGCGTACAGGGGCTGCTCGACCGGGAGGAGCGTGGGCTCGCGCACGCGCTGGCGCGGCCCGTCATGGAGCATCCGCAGCGGATGGTGGAGCTGCGCGAGGACGAGCTCGACGCGCTGCTCGCCCGCAGCCGGCGGACGCTCGGGCATCTGCTCGACCGGGCCGACTCGGAGCTGTCGCACACCCGGGCGCGGGTCAGGGCCCTGTCGCCCGCCGCGACGATGGAGCGTGGGTACGCCGTGCTTCAGCGGGCGGACGGATCGGTCGTGCGCTCCCCGGAGGAGGTCGCGGTGGACGAGGAGCTGCGGGCCAGGGTCGCTGCGGGCGAGTTCGCGGTGCGGCGCGTTGTCGGACCGGACGCATAGGGTGGTTTCCATGGCAGCCACCACGGAAGAGGCGCTCGGTTACGAGCAGGCACGCGACGAGCTGATCGAGGTCGTTCGGCGTCTGGAGACGGGCGGAACGACCCTGGAGGAGTCGCTCGCGCTCTGGGAGCGTGGAGAGGAATTGGCCAAGGTCTGTCGGCGTTGGCTGGAAGGCGCTCGGGCACGGCTCGACGCCGCGATGTCCTCTTCCGAGGGCGACGAGGCCGAGGACGCCGCCGAGTAGCGGCTTTCGAGGCAGCGGCTTCGGAAGCCCGCAGCCTCGGAGATCCGGCGGCTACGGACACCACGACGCTGTGAAGCGGATCACTATCCGCATAGATTAGTTGAAAGTTAACCAATCGGCGTCGTACGGTGACGACATCGCCAGACCCCGCAGCAGTTCGGAAGGTACGCAGCATGTCCCTCGCTCTTGACCCCGCCGCCCAGGACCTCCTCTTCCGTGAGGCCCGCACCGCCAACACCTTCACCGACGAGCCGGTGACCGACGAGCAGGTCCAGGCGATCTACGACCTGGTGAAGTACGGCCCCACCGCCTTCAACCAGAGCCCGCTGCGCATCACCCTGGTCCGCTCCCCCGAGGCCCGCGAGCGACTGGTCAAGCACATGGCCGAGGGCAACCAGCCCAAGACCTCCGCCGCCCCGCTGGTCGCGATCCTCTCCGCCGACAACGAGTTCCACGAGGAGCTCCCGGCCCTGCTCCCGCACTTCCCGCAGGCCAAGGACATGTTCTTCGCCGAGCGCCCGGTCCGCGAGAGCGCCGCGCTCCTGAACTCCGCCCTCCAGGCCGCCTACTTCATCATCGGCGTCCGCGCCGCCGGCCTCGCCGCAGGCCCGATGACCGGCCTCGACTTCGCCGGCGTCCAGAAGGAGTTCCTGGACGACGACCACACCCCGCTGATGGTCATCAACATCGGCAAGCCCGGCGAGGACGCCTGGTTCCCCCGCTCCCCTCGCCTGGACTTCGACGAGGTCGTCACCACCGTCTGACCCGTACGGCATACGACGGAACCCCCGGACTCCATGAGTCCGGGGGTTCTCGCGTATCCGGGCCTGGCCGGCCGCCCAGGTCGACGCCATCGAGCGGGCGTCCGCCGCGAGGCTCGTTTCCGAGCCGCGCGCCTACGCCTTCTTCGACTGCAGCGCGCCCGCCATCTCGGCCAGCCGCTCGAAGGAGGCCGTCCCGGTCACCACCGTCGTGGCGCCGCCTTCCGTGCGGACCAGGGCGTCGTACTTCGGCCCCTCCCAGCGCTGCCAGACCTGACCGGCGACCGTCTGGGTCTTTCCGGAGTTCTCGGCCTGCTGGGTGACGTCGGGCACGTACTTCTTCGGCTCCTCCGTCGACTGGTGGATCGCCACGTACTGGGTGTCCGGGGAGAGGAAGCCCAGCTGCCAGGCGTCGTGCTGCTCGCGCTTGTACGAGACCACCGTCGCCTTCCAGTCCTCGCCGAGCCCCTCGGGGGCCAGCACCGGGTACGGCGCCGCCCGCTGTGCCGTCAGGAGCTCGACCCGGTAGTCCTTCGCCTGGACCGGGTTCGCGTCCTCGTCGTGCGGGATGAAGAGATACATCACGCCCGCGGCGACCATGATCACGCCGAGGGACTGGAACATCCCGCGTACCGTCTGCCTGCCTCGCATACCTGCCACGCCCCCCATGGTCGCATCATGGTGTTGTGCTCATACGTGGGCCCCTCTGCTCAATTTGTCGACGTACCGATAGAGTCGCAGCACCCTCTTTATTCCGGCCGTCGCCGTACAGAAAGGTGCGCTCCGATGACCGAGCATTCCCTGCCGTCCGAGCTCGAGGTCTCCCCCGAGGCCCCTGACCGCAACCTCGCCCTGGAGCTCGTCCGGGTGACCGAGGCCGCCGCCATGGCAGCCGGCCGCTGGGTCGGGCGCGGTGACAAGATCGGCGCGGACGGCGCCGCGGTCAATGCGATGCGGACTCTGATCTCGACCGTCTCGATGAACGGCGTCGTCGTCATCGGCGAGGGCGAGAAGGACGAAGCCCCCATGCTGTTCAACGGCGAGCGGGTCGGTGACGGGACCGGCGCCGAGGTGGACATCGCCGTCGACCCGATCGACGGCACCACCCTGAACGCCAAGGGCATGCCGAACGCGATCGCCGTCCTGGCCGCCGCCGACCGCGGCACCATGTTCGACCCGTCCGCGGTCTTCTACATGGACAAGCTGGTCACCGGCCCCGAGGCCGCCGACTTCGTCGACATCAACGCGCCCGTCTCGGTCAACATCCGCCGGGTCGCCAAGGCCAAGAACATGTCCCCCGAGGACGTCACGGTCGTGATCCTTGACCGCCCGCGCCACGAGGGCATCGTCAAGGAGATCCGCGAGACCGGCGCCCGGATCAAGTTCATCACCGACGGCGACGTCGCCGGCTCGATCATGGCCGTCCGCGAAGGCACCGGCGTGGACCTGCTCCTCGGCATCGGCGGCACGCCCGAGGGCATCATCTCGGCCTGCGCCATAAAGTGCCTGGGCGGTGTCATCCAGGGCAAGCTGTGGCCCAAGGACGAGGCCGAGCGCCAGAAGGCGATCGACGCGGGGCACGACCTGGACCGTGTGCTCTCCACGAACGACCTGGTCAGCGGCGAGAACGTGTTCTTCGTCGCCACCGGCATCACGGACGGCGAGCTGCTGCGCGGCGTCCGCTACCGCTCGGAGACCGCGACCACCTCGTCGCTGGTGATGCGGTCCAAGTCCGGCACGATCCGGCAGATCGACTCCACGCACCGGCTGTCGAAGCTGCGCGCGTACAGCAAGATCGACTTCGACCGGGCGAAGTAACCCCGGAGCGAGCGGCAGCGGTACGAAGAGGGGCGCCCCCATGTGCGGTGGGGGCGCCCCTTCCCGTACGGCCGGAGCCGGGACCCTGAGCCGTCAGCCCGCCGCGGCGATCCGGTCCGCCGCCGCCGTCTTCTTGAGCTCCACCTCGCGCCGCCGGCGCCGGGCGAGGACGACACGGCGCTCGGCCGCGGTCAGCCCACCCCAGACTCCGTACGGCTCCGGCTGGAGCAGCGCGTGCTCCCGGCACTCGACCATCACGGGACAGCGGGCACAGACCTGCTTGGCGGCCTCCTCACGCGACAGTCTGGCGGCGGTCGGCTCCTTGGAGGGGGCGAAGAACAGCCCGGCTTCGTCCCGGCGGCACACCGCCTCCGTGTGCCAGGGGCCGGCCTCGTCCTCCCGCGCGGGGGCGCGCTGGGGCGGCACGGCGGCGACCTGGAGGGGCTGATGCGGCAGTTGCAGCACGGTCTACTCCTGACGACGGCTTCGCGAGCGAGAGACGATGCACCAGCCCTACCCGCTGTGCGCACGCCTATGCACTGCGTGCCGCCGAGTTCCGGAGTGCGGAACGTCAGGAGCGAAATCCGGTCAGGGGCACCCGCGGAACCGGTCAGGGGCCGAGGTACTCCCAGATCGGGTCAGTGGCCGAGGTGCTTGCGGAGCCTGCCCTGGAGGTCGGTGATCCACTTGCCGCGCTTGGGCTTCGCCTCGACGTTGCCGAAGACCGAGTAGCCGTTGATCACGACGACCGGCGCCTGCGGGTCGGCGCCCTCCAGGTTCACGACCTCGAAGTTGCCGAAGATCCCGGTGCCGTTGCCGCGCAGGCTGATGTTCTCCGGGACCCGCACCTCGACGTTGCCGAAGATCGACGTGGCGTTGATGGTGGTCAGCCGCTGGGCGAAGAGCGCCTCGGTCAGGTCGATCTCGATGTTGCCGAAGAGCGCGAAGGCGTTGGTCCTGCGACCCACCCGCCAGCGCCCCTTGCGGGTGGTGCTGGAGAAGACGGCGACCAGGTTGTCCGCGGGTCCCGAGTCGTCGTCGGGGCCGTACGAGTAGGACCGCTCGGGCTCCCGACGGGCGCCGGTGCCGGCCGGGAGGTCACGGACGATGGGCTCGAGCTCACCGACGGTCTTGGCGCGGTAGACCGCGTCGATCCGCTCCGAGTGCTCCTCGGGGTCGAGCCGCCCCTCGGCCAGGGCGTCGCGGAGGATGTCCGCGATCCGGTCCCGGTCGGCGTCCGAGGCACGCAGGGAGTCCCCCGGAGCGGCGGGAGCCGGCGGAGCGGGAGCCGGCTCGGCGGGAGCGACCGGCTGCTGGGGCTGCTTTTCGAGGTCCACGACGCCAGCGTAGCGAAACGCGATAGATCGCGACTAGGGGGCACGACGGGGAGTCGCCACTCCTGGACATGTGTCCATGTACTCTGGACACATGTCCAGCATCCTTGCGCACGTCGCCGTCGGCCTGGTCGCCGCCCTGCACGCCTACATCCTGGTCCTGGAGATGTTCCTCTGGGAGCGCCGTCCCGGCCGCGAACTGTCCGGTTTCGACGCCACCATGGCCCGCGCGACCGCGCCCCTTGCCGCCAACCAGGGCCTGTACAACGGCTTCCTCTCCGCCGGTCTGGTGTGGGGTCTGATCGCCGACGACCCCACCGGGTACCGGGTCCAGATCTTCTTCCTCTCCTGCGTCGTGATCGCCGGGGTGTACGGAGGCCTCACCGCCAACCGCCGGATCCTGCTCGCCCAGGCCCTGCCCGGGGCCCTCGCCCTCGCCGCCGTACTGTGGGCGGGGTGACCAGCCCGACCACCGACCCCCGAGCCGCCCGGACCCGCGCCAAGCTGCGCGCCGCCCTCCTGGCGGAGTGCGCCGAACGCCCCCTCGACGAGGTCGGCGTCGCCTCGCTGGTCCGCCGGGCCGGAATCGGCCGGGCCACGTTCTATCTGCACTACACCGACCTCCAGGCCCTCGCCGTCGACGCCTGCGCCGATGTCGTACGGGAAGCGGTCGACGCCCTGCACGCCTGGCGCGGCACGCCCGCCCCGGACTCCCCGCCGGCCGCCCTGCCCGCCTTCTTCGCCGAAGTCGCCCCGCACGCCCCGCTCTACCGGAGCCTGCTGCGACCCGGGGGCGGCGGCCCGCTCGGCGAACTGCTCCACCGGGAGCTCCGCGCCTACAGCCGCCGCGAGCGCGAGCTGGCCGGGGCGCCCGAGCCCGATCTCGTGGCATCGGCGGTGGCCGCGACCTTCGCCGGCCTGCTGGCGGACTGGCTGCACGGCCTGATCGAAGCGACGCCGGAGGAGATCGCGGCCCGCACCTGGCGCCTGCTGATCGCCCTGCACCGCACCCCACTGGGGTGAAGGGCGTACTCCACATCGGCAGGGTCCGCGTTCCAAGTGAGCCTTACCTCACAGGATCGGGCCCCGGCCCGCGCTCTACGCTGGAAGGCGCGCCGCCAATGGAGGTGGCGCTGCTGTCTGCCGAGTGAGGAATGGCTGCCGTCATGCCAGAGTTTGCGTACTCCGATCTGCTCCCGCTGGGAGAGGACACCACGCCCTACCGCCTGGTGACCTCCGAAGGTGTCTCCACCTTCGAGGCCGACGGCCGTACGTTCCTCAAGGTCGACCCGGAGGCGCTGCGCCAGCTGGCCGCCGAGGCGATCCACGACATCCAGCACTACCTGCGCCCGGCCCACCTGGCCCAGCTGCGCCGGATCATCGACGACCCGGAGGCGTCGAGCAACGACAAGTTCGTGGCGCTCGACCTCCTCAAGAACGCGAACATCGCCGCCGCGGGCGTCCTCCCGATGTGCCAGGACACCGGCACCGCGATCGTCATGGGCAAGCGCGGCCAGAACGTGCTCACCCAGGGCGGCGACGAGGAAGCCCTGTCGCGCGGCATCTACGACGCGTACACCAAGCTCAACCTGCGGTACTCGCAGATGGCCCCGCTGACCATGTGGGAGGAGAAGAACACCGGCTCGAACCTGCCCGCGCAGATCGAGCTGTACGCGACGGACGGCGGCGCGTACAAGTTCCTCTTCATGGCCAAGGGCGGCGGCTCCGCCAACAAGTCCTTCCTCTACCAGGAGACGAAGGCCGTGCTCAACGAGGCGAGCATGATGAAGTTCCTGGAGGAGAAGATCCGCTCGCTCGGCACGGCCGCCTGCCCGCCGTACCACCTGGCGATCGTCGTCGGCGGCACGTCGGCCGAGTTCGCGCTGAAGACCGCGAAGTACGCCTCCGCGCACTACCTGGACGAGCTGCCGGCCGAGGGCTCCGAGCTCGGCCACGGCTTCCGGGACAAGGAGCTGGAGGACAAGGTCTTCGAGCTGACGCAGAAGATCGGCATCGGCGCGCAGTTCGGCGGCAAGTACTTCTGCCACGACGTCCGCGTCGTCCGTCTGCCCCGCCACGGCGCCTCGCTGCCCGTCGCCATCGCCGTCTCCTGCTCGGCCGACCGCCAGGCCGTCGCGAAGATCACCTCCGAGGGCGTCTTCCTTGAGCAGCTGGAGACCGACCCGGCCCGCTTCCTGCCGGAGACGACGGACGAGCACCTCGACGAGTCCTCCGACGTCGTCAAGATCGACCTCAACCAGCCGATGGACGAGATCCTCGCCGAGCTCACGAAGTACCCGGTCAAGACCCGCCTCTCGCTGACGGGCCCGCTGGTCGTGGCGCGCGACATCGCGCACGCCAAGATCAAGGAGCGGCTGGACGCCGGCGAGGAGATGCCGCAGTACCTGAAGGACCACCCGGTCTACTACGCCGGCCCGGCGAAGACCCCCGAGGGGTACGCCTCCGGCTCCTTCGGCCCGACGACGGCAGGCCGGATGGACTCGTACGTCGAGCAGTTCCAGGCGGCGGGCGGATCGAAGGTCATGCTGGCCAAGGGCAACCGCTCGAAGCAGGTCACGGACGCGTGCGGCGGCCACGGCGGCTTCTACCTCGGCTCGATCGGCGGCCCGGCCGCGCGTCTCGCGCAGGACTGCATCAAGAAGGTCGAGGTCGTCGAGTACGAGGAGCTCGGCATGGAGGCGGTCTGGAAGATCGAGGTCGAGGACTTCCCGGCGTTCATCGTCGTGGACGACAAGGGCAACGACTTCTTCCAGAACCCGGCTCCGGAGCCGACGTTCACCCACATCCCGGTGCGGGGACCGGGCCTGGGCTAGGCGAATGGGGCCCACGGGTCCCAACCGGCTGTCCGGGCGGCACGACCGTCCGGACAGCCACCCTTTCATCGCCCTGTGGGTCGCCGAAGGAGCGGAAGCCCAGGCAATCGCACGCCCACCGGCCCACGCCTCCGGCCCGCGTACGTACCCGCCCCGTACTGTCGGTAACTTCCCGGATAAGGCCTCTCGGGGCCCGCAGAGGGCGAGTTGTGGAGCCTTAGGGTCACGCACACCGATCAACCCACCGGCAGCGACCAGCGGGGCATGAATCCGAGCCGACCGACGGCCGCAGCACGCTGAGCGCCGCCGGGCCACCCCATTCAACTGCCGCGCAATCCCGCCGATCCCCGCCCAGGACCGAGGGAGTCGTCGCGTGGCCACGCCCCCGGGCCGCCCTCCGAGTGTGAAAAGGCGACCGGAGGCGGTGCGTCAAGGGTGAAGCGAAGCGCAATCGGCGAAGCCGACGCGACCGCAGGGAGCGCCCTTGACGCACCGCCTCCGGTCGCCACACTCGGAACGAGGGCGGCCGAACCAGAAGCCCGCAAGAACGCCCACACCAGGCCCCTCAGAAACCCGAAGCCAGCGCCCCCCAGGGCAACGCGTAAGCCGGATCGGGCGTCGGAGATCATGTCCGCATGTCAGTGATGAATCCCCGAGACGAACAGGCTGGACGGACCCGCGTGAGACCTCCGATACGGGTACGGACCCTGGTCCCCGCCCTCGCCGCGCTCGCGGCCGCCGGGCTGCTGACCGGCTGCCTGGGTACCGAGCCGGCCCCCGACAAGCCGACCGACAAGACGGCCGCCACGCCCGGGGCGAAGGGCGCCGGATCCCTCGGCGCCCCCGGCACCGCCTGCGCGCTGCCCGTGTCCTTCGCGCTCGCCGAGAACTGGAAGCCCAAGGCCGTCACCGTCTCCGACGACGAGATCTCCGCCGCCCTCGGCAAGCAGGGCCCCGCCACGATGGTCTGCGAGGTCGACGCGAAGCCGGCCGGCAACATCGGCTTCCTGCGCGTCTGGAGCGCCGGCAAGGGCCCCGCCCACGCGGCGCTCGAAGGGTTCGTGAAGGCCGAGAAGAACGCCTCCAAGGTCGTCTACAACGAGATCGCGGCCGGCGGGATGCCCGCCACCGAGGTGACGTACACGGTCTACAACAAGATCATGGAGGAGTCCAAGGAGGAGCGCGCCTTCGCCCTCTCCACCCCCAAGGGCACCGTGATCATCCACCTGGGCGGACTCGACACCCAGGAGCACCGGGAGATGCTTCCCGCGTACGAGCTGGCCCGCTCGAGCGTCAAGGCGCTCTGAGAGCAGCGCTCAGGCCCAAACCTCGAACCCGAACCTCGAACCCCGAACCCGCAGGCCCTCAACGCTCAACGCTCAACGCTCAAACCCCAACGCCATGGCCCCCGCCCACACCAGGCAGGCGGGGGCCATAACCGCGCCCCGAAGGCCCGAAGGCCTGAAGGCCCGCGAGGGCACCGGAAGGCCCGAAGGCCCGCGAAGACCCCCGAAGACCGCTAAACGAACCGCTGCCCCGCCGACCCGTCGCAGCTCTGCAGCCGGATCGGCTGGCGCGCCGCCGACTGCGTCAGGCACAGGCCCGTCGCCGCCGCCGGCCTGATCGTCGCCCCGTCACGTACGAACTTCTGGTTCGCCGTACCCGAGCAGTTCCAGACGATCACCCCCGTACCCGCCTGGTACTTGGCGGCCGGCACGTCCAGGCACCGGTCCTGGGTCAGCTCCGTGTGGACGGTCTGGCGTGCGGGGTCGTACCACCAGCCCTGGTTACGGCCGCCGTGGCAGTCCCAGCCGAGCACGGCGGTGCCGTTCTTCGACGTGGCCGCGTCGACGTCCACGCAGTTCCCCGTGGCCTGGTTCTTCAGCGGCTTGTAGGCGTCGTCCCAGGCGTACGGGACGAGGGTCGGGGTTCCCGACGAGTTCACGTCCGCGCAACTGGCCTCCCGCAGCCCCGAGTTGTAGATCTGCGTCAGACAGGACGCAAAGGCCGCGTGGCCGCGCGCGTTGGGATGGAAGGACTGCCGGACGGAGTTCTCGTCCGGGGTTCCGGGCTTGGAGAGGTCGATGTACAGGCCCCGGGCCCAGGGGTCCTCCATGCAGACCTCGTGGCCGTGGAAGAGCCGCGAGTTGTCGAGGTAGGTCGCCCCGGTACTGGCCGCCGCCCTGCGCATCCCGCGCTCGAATGCGGGCACCGCGGTGTTGCGGCCCCAGACGGTGTCGGAGTCGTAGCCGAGGCCGCCGCAGGCGAGCTTGCCGGGGAAGTTCGGGTTGTCGTGGAAGTCCGGGCCTATGGGGCTCGGGTAGCCCATGACGACGAGCTTGTAGTCGCCGTCGGCGTATCCGGCGTCGCGCATCACGGTCTTCAGGTCGCGCACGGTCTGCTCGACCTTGGGGACGAGTCCGTCGACGCGGGCCTGCCAGCCGGGGGCGTACTTGGGCTCGCAGGCGCCCTGCAGGGTCAGGTACCGCGTGACGCAGTCCGTCATCACCGGGCCGAACTGCAGGTCGTCGTTGGCGCCCGCCACCAGCAGCACCATCTTGATGCGGGTGTTGCGGGCCTTGATGGCGAGGTTGTCGCTCTGGACGAGTTCGTCGGCGTACTGCTTCGATCCGCCGATCCTGATGTTGCCGCTGTAGGCGCCGGAGCAGGACACGTTGAACGTGAGGTCCGCGGGGATTCCGGTGCGGTGGACGGCGGCGTCGGGTGAGCGGTGGCACCAGTTGGTCGGCCCGTTGGTCGGCGGCTCGTAGGTGCCGACGCCCTCGCCGGAGATCTCGCTGTCGCCGAGCGAGATCAGGCCGGTCTTGCGCTGGGCGAGCGGTCGTTCCTCGGGGCTGCCGTAGATCTTGGTGGCCTCGGTCGCCCGGATGGCCTCCAGCTCGGGCGAGAGGGGTACGGACGCCGCCGTACGGGTGCCCGTTCCGGTGTCGGCCGCGCCGGCGGGGGCTGCGGCTGCCATGGTGCCGAGGGCCGCGGCGGCCGCGGCCGTGGCCGCGATCGTCCAGCGGAGTCTGTACCTGGTGCGCCTCATTGCGCCTCCTGGAAGTGGGGTTACCCACGGTTTCTACTGGCCGGTACCCGCAATGGGAATAGCCGGAACAAGACAAGTGCTCAACTTTGTATGGAGGTTGACGACATGACCGACACCAGCGGCGGCACGGCCGGCACCACACCCGGCGCCAGGAACAACGACAAGAGCGAGGCCTCACCCGACGCCTCGACCGCGCCCTCGACCGACACCCCACCCGCCCCCTCACCCGACGCGTACCGCATCGAGCACGACTCGATGGGCGAGGTGCGCGTCCCCCGGCACGCCAAGTGGCGGGCGCAGACCCAGCGGGCCGTGGAGAACTTCCCCATCTCGGGGCAGCGGCTCGAACGGGCCCATATCGAGGCTCTCGCCCGAATCAAGGCCGCGGCAGCCAAGGTCAACGCCGGGCTCGGGGTGATCGACCAGGATCTCGCCGCAGCCATCCAGGAGGCGGCCACAGAGGTCGCGGAGGGCCGCTGGGACGAGCACTTCCCGGTCGACGTCTTCCAGACCGGCTCGGGCACCTCGTCCAACATGAACACCAACGAGGTCATCGCCACCCTCGCCACCGAGCGGCTGATCGGGCTCCCCGGGGGCCGGAGCGTCCACCCCAACGACCATGTGAACGCGTCCCAGTCGTCCAACGACGTCTTCCCGTCCTCGATCCACATCGCCGCCACGGCCGCCGTCACCCGCGATCTGATCCCGGCCCTCGATCATCTGGCTGAATCCTTGGAGCGGAAATCAGCCGAATTCGCGGACGTGGTGAAGTCCGGCCGTACGCATCTGATGGACGCCACACCGGTGACACTCGGACAGGAGTTCGGCGGCTACGCGGCCCAGGTCCGGTACGGGATCGAGCGGCTGCGCGCCTCGCTGCCCCGGCTCGCCGAACTCCCCCTCGGCGGTACGGCGGTGGGCACCGGCATCAACACGCCGCCCGGCTTCTCCGCCGCGGTCATCGCCGAGATCGCCGACGCGACCGGTCTGCCGCTCACCGAGGCCCGCGACCACTTCGAGGCGCAGGGCGCCCGGGACGGCCTGGTGGAGACGTCCGGGCAGCTCAGGACCATCGCCGTCGGTCTCACGAAGATCTCCAACGATCTGCGCTGGATGGCGAGCGGCCCGCGCACGGGCCTCGCCGAGATCAACCTCCCCGACCTCCAGCCGGGCTCGTCGATCATGCCGGGCAAGGTGAACCCCGTCGTCCCCGAGGCGGTCCTCATGGTCGCCGCGCAGGTGACCGGGAACGACACCACGGTGGCGGTCGCCGGCGCGGCCGGGAACTTCGAGCTCAACGTGATGCTGCCGGTGATCGCCAAGAACCTCCTGGAGTCCGTACGGCTGCTCGCCAACGCATCCCGTCTCCTCGCGGACCGGACGGTCGACGGCATCACCGCCAACGTCGAGCGGGCCCGGGAGTACGCCGAGTCCTCGCCGTCCGTCGTCACCCCGCTGAACAAGTACATCGGATACGAGGAGGCCGCGAAGGTGGCCAAGAAGTCCCTCGCGGAGCGGAAGACGATCCGGCAGGTGGTGCTCGAGTCCGGCCATGTGGAGAAGGGCGACCTCACCGTCGAACAACTCGACGAGGCGCTCGACGTGCTGCGTATGACTCATCCGTGACCTGTACCGCAGCGACGAACGGGGCCCGCCCCTAAGATCTGCGCATGACAGGATCGGGCGGCCCTCAGCACTGGGCGCCGGGGGAGCACATCCTCTGGCGCTACCGCGGCAACGGCTCCGGCGCGGTGCACATCTGCCGGCCGGTGACCGTCGTCGAGGACACCCCCGAGCTGCTCGCCGTGTGGATGGCCCCGGGCACCGAGTGCGTCAAGCCGGTGCTCGCCGACGGAACCCCCGTACACGAGGAGCCGCTCGCCACCCGGTACACCGCCCCGCGCACCACCGCCCGCGCGCGCTGGTTCGGCACGGGGGTACTGAAACTGGCCAGACCGGGGGAACCCTGGTCGGTCTGGCTGTTCTGGGATCGCGGCTGGCGCTTCCGCAGCTGGTACGTGAACCTCGAGGAGCCGCGCACCCGGTGGTCCGGCGGCATCGACTCCGAGGACCACTTCCTCGACATCTCCGTCTACCCCGACCGCAGCTGGCTGTGGCGGGACGAGGACGAGTTCGCGCAGGCCCAGCGGGCGGGGCTGATGGACGCGGCGCAGGCCGCGCGGGTGCGGACGGCGGGCCGCGCCGCGGTCGAGGTGATCGGGGCGTGGGGCGCGCCGTTCTCCGACGGATGGGAGGACTGGCGGCCCGATCCCCGGTGGACCGTGCCCGAGCTGCCCTCGGACTGGGATCGCACTCCGGCGCACACGGCACCGTGAGACCCTTGATGCGCCCCCGGGGTGCAAACGTAGGATCGTCCTCCGCAAGGCGGTGATCAACCGAACGAGGCGTCAACCACAGAGCACAGCGCAGGACCTGACCGTAAGTCATTCTTGAGGGGGAGAGCAGTGCCGGACGTGTGCCCGGGTGTGCCGACCCCTGTCGTTGCCGCTGCTCGCGGGGCATTCACATCCACCGCGTGCCAGGGGTTTATCCCCGGTGAAGGAGCGGCATCGGCGAGAAGAGCGAGTGCATCGCACCACCGGCCCGGACGGACGGAATCCCACGCGTGACGGAGCATCCCACCTCCCACGAAGGCCGGCAGCCGCTGGCTGCCCGGTCGCACGAGCGCACCCGCCCCCGCCAGGAAGCGGCCGAGGCTCCGGTGCCGGCGCAGCCCGGCGCGGCCGGTCACCGGTCCGGCTCCGCGGACGGTCGCTCCGGCGACGCCGCGGGCCCGGGCCGCGCCGGTACGGGAGCCCCCGTGCCCGCTCAGGTGCCGCCGCCCACGTCGGGCCCCGCCGGAGGCACTTCGGCCGGACATGACGGCGCGTCGGCCGAGCACGGCGGCACGACGCCCGGCCAGGCCGGCGAATCGACGGCGCACGGCGGCGGATCGGCCGGTCATGGAGCCGGTTCCGCCCCGCGCGGAGCCGGGGCCACCGCACACGGAGCCGGACCCGCCCCGCACGGAGCAGGAGCCACCGCACACGATGCCGGGGCCACCGCACAGGGAGCCGGACCCGCCCCGCACGGATCCGGAGCCACCGCACAGGGCCCCGGATCCGCCCCGCAAGGAGCCGGATCCGCCCCACAGGGCCCCGGGTCCGCCGGGCAGTCCGGAGCACCTGCCGCCGCGATGGCCGTGAACGTCGCGCCGGGAGCGGCGGCCCCGCAGGATGTGCTGGCGGCCCGGCGTGAGGGCGACCGGCTGCGGTTCGTGGGCGCGGCGACCCGGCGGATCGCGCGCGGGATAGACCTCGACGAGATCGTGCTCGGTCTCTGCCGGGCGACCGTGCCGACCTTCTCCGACGCGATCCTGGTCTATCTGCGCGATCCGCTTCCGGTGGGCGACGAGCGGCCGGTGGCGCCGTTCGTGCTGCGGCTGCGGCGCACCGACCGGCTCCGTTTAGCGGAGGTGGAGGGCGAGGAACTCGCGCTCGTCCCCGACCCCGACCCGACCCCGGCCGCCGAGCTGTGCGAGGTCCGCTCCGGCGGCGCGCTCGCCGAAGTGCTGCGCGGGGTGCGGCCGGTCTTCGGCGACTCCGCCGCCGCCCGCGCCGCGCTGCCCGAGCTGCTCGGGCCCGAGCACGTGCTGCCCGGTGGGCATCGGGCGATCCTCGCCCCGCTACGGGGCCGGCGCCGCGTCATCGGCGCCGCGGTCTTCCTGCGCAGGCCCGAGCGGCCCGGCTTCGAGCCCAACGATCTCCTGGTCGCGGCCCAGCTGGCGACCCACACCGCGCTCGGCATCGACAAGGCCGTGCTGTACGGCCGCGAGGCGTACATCGCCGACGAGCTCCAGCGCACGATGCTTCCGGACTCGCTGCCGCAGCCGACCGGTGTCCGGCTCGCCTCCCGCTATCTGCCGGCCGCCGAGACCGCCCGCGTCGGCGGCGACTGGTACGACGCGATCCCGCTGCCCGGCAGCCGCGTGGCGCTGGTCGTCGGGGACGTGATGGGTCACTCCATGACGTCTGCGGCGATCATGGGCCAGCTGCGGACCACGGCGCAGACCCTGGCCGGGCTCGACCTGCCGCCGCAGGAGGTGCTGCACCACCTGGACGAGCAGGCCCAGCGGCTCGGCCAGGACCGGATGGCGACCTGCATGTACGCGGTGTACGACCCGGTCTCGCACCGGATCACCATCGCCAACGCCGGTCATCCGCCACCGATACTGCTCCACCTCGGCGGCCGCGCGGAGGTCCTGCGCGTACCGCCGGGGGCGCCGATCGGCGTGGGCGGGGTCGACTTCGAGGCGGTGGAGCTGGACGCCCCGGCGGGCGCCACGCTGCTGCTCTACACGGACGGCCTGGTCGAGTCCCGGCTGCGTGACGTGTGGACCGGGATAGAGCAGCTGCGGGAGCGCCTCGCGGCGACGGCCCAGCTGACGGGTCCGGATCACTCGCCGCCTCTGGAGGCGCTCTGCGACGACGTCCTCGACATGCTCGGCCCGGGCGACCGGGACGACGACATCGCGCTGCTCGCGGCCCGTTTCGACGGGATCGCGCCCAGCGACGTGGCGTACTGGTTCCTGGAACCTGAGGACGCGGCCCCGGGGCGCGCCCGGCGGCTCGCGCGACGGGCGCTCGCCCGCTGGGACCTGGAGGAGCTGTCGGACTCGGTCGAGCTGCTGATCAGCGAGGTCGTGACGAACGCCGTGCGGTACGCGGAGCGGCCTGTGACCCTGCGGCTGCTGAAGACCGATGTCCTGCGCTGCGAGGTCGGCGACGACTCCCCGCAGCTGCCCCGGCAGCGCCGGGCGCGCGACACCGATGAGGGCGGGCGTGGGCTGTTCCTGGTGAACCGGCTGGCCCGGCGGTGGGGAGCGACGCGGCTCTCGGGCGGCAAGGTCGTCTGGTTCGAGCTGCCCACGCGGTTGTAGACCACGGCTCGGGGATGGAGCCACCCACGCGGTTGTAGACCACGGCTCGCGGATGGAGCCACCCACGCGGTTGCAGAACCGCACGGCTCGAGCTTCGCGCCACCCACCCGGTTGCAGAACCGCATGGCTCGAACACGGCGAAGGCCGGACCCCTCGGGGTACCGGCCTCGAACACGGCGAAGGCCGGACCCCTCGGGGTCCGGCCTTCGTCATGTCACCGCTCGGGGCGCTCGTCCCTGCCGAAGTCCGGCGGTTCGATCGTCGGACCGGTCGGGTCCGTCGTCTCGGTCGGCTGGGGCGGCACCGTGATCGTGTCCGTCGGCAGCGGCGGCGTGGTCGCCGTCGAGGTCGGCGGCGGCGTCGGGTCCGGGGAGCCGGTGGTGGGCGGCGGGGTCGACGTCGGGGCCTCGGTGGTCTGGGTCGGGGTCGGGTCCGGCTCCAGGACCGAGGAGTCCTCGGTCTCCAGGTCGAAGCGGGTGTCCGAGCCGCCGCCGAGGGCTGCGGTGGTGTAGTCGCCCCAGATCTGGGCGGGGGTCCTGCCGCCGTTGGCGCGGCCCTTATTGATCGTGTCGGTGAGGGTGACCTGGTTGCCCTTGGGGTCCTCGCCGAAGAGGCCGACGGCGGTGACCAGTTCGGGCGTGTAGCCGACGAACCAGGCGGAGCGGTTGTTCTCCGACGTACCCGTCTTGCCGGCCGCGTCGTAGTCGCCGGCCGCCCGGCTGCCGGAGCCGCTGGTGACGACTCCGGTCATGGCCTTGGTGACGGTGTCGGCGGTCTCGCGGCTGACGACCTGGTCGCCGATCGCCTTCACCGGCTCGACCTTGCGGTCCTTGTGCTCGGCGGACTTCACGATGGTCGGGGTGACCTTCACACCGTGGTTGTCGAGCGTCGCGTAGGCGCCGGCCATGTCCCAGGTGGAGGCGCCCATGGTGCCGAGCGACATCGCGGGGCTCTCACCGAAGTCCGGGCCGTCCTTGAGGCCGAGGTCGAGGGCGGTCCGCTTCACGTGTCCCGGGCCGACGTCCACGATCATCTGGGCGTAGACCGAGTTGATCGAGCTGTTGGTGGCCTTCTGGACGGTGACGGGACCGTAGTTCCTGTCGTCCTCGTTCTCCGGGGCGAAGGGGATGTCGCTGCCCACGACCGGCGTCTGGCTGTCGCCGTTGTAGATGGTGCCGAGGCCGATCTGCCGCTCGTCCTGGGTCTTGGCGTCGTTCTCGAGCGCGGAGGTGAGGACGATCGGCTTGAAGGTCGAGGCGGGCTGGTAGTCGCGGCGGGTGGCGTTCGACGTCCAGTGCTCGGTGGCGCCGATGCCTCCGTAGAGGGCGAGGACCTTGCCGGTCTTCGGGTCGACCGAGGTGGCGCCGGCCTGGACGGTGGCGTCCTTCTTGTCGCCCTTGCGGTCGAGCTTCTCCTCCAGCTGTCGGTCGACCGCCGCGACGAGGGCCTTCTGCTTCTTCTCGTCGATGTTGAGGGTGATCGTCCAGCCGCCGGCCTTGATGTCCTCGGCGCTGACGCCCTGACGCATCAGCTCCTGGTTGGCGGCCTCGACGAGGTAGCCGCGCTGGCCCTCCATGCCGGGAGCGGCCTTCTCCTTCTGCGGGACGGGGAACTTCAGCGTGGCGCGTTCCGTCGGGTCGAGCCACCCCTCCTCGACCATGTTGTCGAGGGTGTAGTTCCAGCGCTCCTCGACGAGCTTGCGGCCGGTCGGGCTGGCGGCGGTCCAGTCGTACTGGTTCGGGGCCTGGAGCAGCGAGGCGAGGTAGGCGCCCTGGGCGACGTTCAGCTTGGAGGCGTCGACGCCGTAGTACGACTGCGCCGCGGCCTGGATGCCGTAGGCGCTGCGACCGTAGAAGCTCGTGTTCATGTACCCGGCGAGGATCTCGGGCTTCCCCATTTGCTGGTCGACCTTGAGCGCGATGACCATTTCCTTGAGCTTGCGCGTCGCGGTCTGGTCCTGGCTCAGGTAGAAGTTCTTGACGTACTGCTGGGTGATGGTCGAGCCACCCTGCTTGCCCTTGCCGGTGATCGTGGACCAGGCGGCGCGGGTGGTGCCCTTGATGTCGACGCCGTTGTCCTTGTAGAAGGACTTGTTCTCAGCGGCGACGAAGGCGTTCTGGACCGGTACGGGGATCTTCTCCAGGCCCACGATCTCTCGGTTGATCTCGCCGGTCCGGGCGAGGATCTTGCCGTTGGCGTACTTGTAGACGTTGCTCTGCATGGTCGCCTGGGCGTTGGCGACCGGCACCGGGACCATCAGATAGACCACGTAGAAGGCGCCCATCACGAGAAGGCAGCCGACGAAGAACGTGCCCAGGATCTTCTTCCAGGTGAAGAGTCGGCGTATCCGCCCGCCCTTCTTCCCCTGGCTTTTGTCCGCTCGGCCCATGTGCTTCGTCGCTCCGCTCGTCGTGGTCGCAGGTCTGGTGCCCGCGCCGAATCAGCTCAGCAAGCTAACACCGCTGATGCTGACAAAGTGCACTCGATCCGGTCTTTTCCGGACGTGAGAATCAGCACCCGTCCCCGCTGGAACCGACGCTCCTGGAACCGGGATGGTTGCGCATCGTCGGCCACATCACCCGTTATCGCTGGTCACATCGCCCGATGTCGCCGAACCCGAGCAGCTATACATCGTGCGTATACACAGGGTGTAGAGTGACGGGCATGTCAATCGGACACACCCTTCTCGGGCTCCTGGAGTCCGGTCCGCGCCATGGCTACGACCTCAAGCGCGCCTTCGACGAGAAGTTCGGCCACGACCGTCCGCTGCACTACGGGCAGGTCTACTCGACGATGTCCCGGCTGCTGAAGAACGGCCTCGTCGAGGTCGACGGCATCGAGGCCGGCGGCGGCCCCGAGCGGAAGCGGTACGCCATCACCGAGGCCGGCGTCACCGATGTCGAGCAGTGGCTGCGGCGCCCCGAGAAGCCGGAGCCGTACCTCCAGTCCACGCTCTACACGAAGGTCGTCCTCGCGCTGCTCACCGGACGCGGGGCGGCCGAGCTGCTCGACGTGCAGCGCGCGGAGCATCTGCGGCTGATGCGGGAGCTGACCCGGCGCAAGAAGGACGGCGACCTCGCCGACCAGCTGATCTGCGACCACGCCCTGTTCCACCTCGAAGCCGATCTGCGCTGGCTGGAACTGACCGCCGCCCGGCTCGACCGGCTCGCCGAGGAGATCCGCCGATGACCACGACCCCCCTGCTCCGGGCGAGCGGCCTGGACAAGGCGTACGGACCGACGCCGGCGCTCTCGGGCGCCGAGTTCGCCATCCGGGCCGGCGAGGTCGTCGCCGTCATGGGCCCCTCGGGCTCCGGGAAGTCCACCCTGCTGCACTGTCTCGCCGGGATCGTGCGGCCCGATGCCGGCACCATCACCTACGACGGGCGTGAGCTGAGCGCGATGTCGGACGGCGAGCGCAGCGCCCTGCGCCGTTCCGACTTCGGCTTCGTCTTCCAGTTCGGACAGCTGGTGCCCGAGCTGACCTGTGTCGAGAACGTCGCCCTTCCGCTGCGTTTGAACGGCGAGCGGCGCAAGAGCGCCGAACAGCGCGCGCGGGACTGGCTCGCGCGTCTGGAGGTCGACGACATCGCCGCCAAGCGGCCCGGTGAGATATCCGGCGGCCAGGGCCAGCGGGTCGCGGTCGCCCGCGCGCTCGTCAGCGCGCCGCGCGTGCTCTTCGCCGACGAGCCGACCGGTGCGCTCGACTCCCTCAACGGCGAGCGCGTCATGGAGCTGCTCACGGACGCGGCCCGGGACACGGGCGCCGCCGTCGTCCTCGTCACCCACGAGGCCCGGGTCGCCGCCTACTCCGACCGCGAGGTCATCGTCCGCGACGGCGCCGTCCGGGACACGGAGTGGGCGGTATGAGGCTCCGTACCTGGGCCCGGGATCTGACGCTCGGCGCGCGGTTCGCGGTCACCGGAGGCCGCTCGGGCCTGCTCCGCACCCTCCTGACCGCGATCGGCGTCGGCTTCGGCGTCACCCTCCTGCTCGCCGCCGCCTCCCTGCCCGGCATGCTCTTCCAGCGGGAAGTGCGGGAGGCGAGCCGCTCCGTCGACGGCAGCGAGCAGGAGACCGGCCCGCGCCCCGACACCTTTCTCCACCTCGGACAGACCACGCTCTACCGGGGCGATGCCGTCACCGGGCTCCTCCTGCGTCCCGAGGGCGCGGAGACCCCCCTCCCGCCCGGCGCGGCGAAGCTGCCCGCGAACGGCGAGATGCTGGTCTCCCCCGCGCTCCGCGAGCTGCTCGACTCCCCCGACGGCGCCCTCCTCAGGGAACGAATCCCCTACAAGGCCGTCGGGACGATCGGCGACGCCGGACTCATCGGCCCGAACGAGCTGCGCTACGTCGCCCAGGTCGACTTCCTCACCACCGACAACTACGACGGGCGCGGATCGCGCTACGGCTGGTCGGTGCCCGCGGAACCGTTCAACGCGTTCCTGATCCTCCTCGTCCTCGTCGCCTCCGTCGTCCTGCTGCTCCCGGTGCTCGTCTTCGTCGCGACCGCCGTCCGCTTCGGCGGCGAACAGCGCGACCGCCGGCTCGCCGCGCTCCGCCTCGTCGGCGCGGACACCGCGACGACCCGGCGGATCGCGGCCGGCGAGTCCCTGGCGGGCGCACTCCTCGGCCTCGCGGTCGGTGTCGGACTCTTCGCGGTGGCCCGCCAGTTCGCCGGTACGGTCACCGTCTGGGACGTCAACGCCTTCCCGTCCGACGTCGTGCCGATGCCCGCCCTCGCCGCGCTCGTCCTCGCCGTCGTACCGGTCGCCTCGGTCGTCGTCACGCTCTTCGCGCTGCGCGGAGTGGCGATCGAGCCGCTCGGCGTCGTCCGGTCCGCCGCACCACGCCGCCGCCGACTGTGGTGGCGGGTGCTGCTCCTGGCGGCCGGCGTGGCCATGCTCGTCCCGCTGTTCGGGACGGTGGAGCTGAACCAGACCGCGATCGACACCGTGGGGATCGGAGCGGGCGTCGCCCTCGCCCTGATCGGCCTCACCACCCTGCTGCCGTGGCTCGTCGAGGCCGGTGTGAAGCGGTTGCACATGGGGCCGGTGTCCTGGCAACTGGCCGTCCGCAGGCTCCAGCTGAGCAGCGGAACGGCGGCCCGCGCCGTCAGCGGCATCGTCGTCGCCGCAGCCGGCGCGATCGCGCTCCAGATGCTCTTCCAGGCGATGGAGAACGACTTCACGCAGGCCACGGGCGAGGACTCCACACGGGCCCAGCTCGTGGCCGAGACCGAGGCGACGACCGGCGACGAGGCCCGGGAGATGATCACCCGCTTCGCGAAGACCCGGGGCGTCAGCGGAGTGTCCGGCACGATCACGTCCTATGCGTGGCGGCCGGGCGCCCTGAAGGAGGGCGAGGAATTCTCCCCGACCACCTCGATCAAGGTCGGCGACTGCGCCTCCCTCCGCGAGTTCGCGAACCTGCCCTCCTGCACGGACGGCGACGTCTTCATCGCCCTCGCGCACGGCGCCCAGGGAGCACCGCCCGACAGCTGGGTCACCGAGACCGCGAAGCCGGGCAGGACGGTCGCCCTGCGGGACCCGGAGGAGCACAAGGGCCCGCTCCCCCAGTGGCGGATCCCCACCACGGCCCGGATCGTGGACTCCCGCCCCGACCCGACGGGCATGTACGAGTTCGGGATCCTCGCCACCCCGTTGTCGGTCGACGCGGCCCGGCTCGACGATCCCGCCGCGCTCGCCATGGTGCGGCTCGACCCGGCCGTGCCGGACGCCGCCGAGTACGTACGGAACACGGCGGTGGCTCTCGACCCGACCTCGTGGGTCCGCACGCTCAAGAACACCGAACGGAACGCACAGTTCAGCAGTGTCCGCACCGGCATCCTCGTCGGCTCCACCCTGACGATGCTCCTGGTGGCGGCCTCGCTCCTGGTGACCACGCTCGAACAGCTCAGGGACCGCAAGCGGCTGCTGTCCTCGCTGGTCGCCTTCGGCACCCGGCGCTCCACGCTGAGCTGGTCGGTGCTGTGGCAGACGGCGGTGCCGATCGTGCTCGGTCTCGTCCTCGCCGTGGCGGGCGGGCTCGGTCTGGGGGTCGTCCTGCTGAAGATGACGGGGCAACAGGTCCTGGACTGGTGGGTCTTCCTGCCCATCACCGGGATCGGGGTCTCGCTGATCGCGGCCGTGACGCTGCTGAGCATGCCGGTGCTGTGGCGGCTGATGCGGGCGGACGGCCTGAGGACGGAGTAACCCGCCGAGCGCGTGTACGACGGATGGGCGCGGGTTCCTGAAGCCGGGGGGTTTCAGGAACCCGCGCCAACGACCCGTACCGGAAGGCGCTTCAGCGCGCCCCGCAGCGCCTCGGCCAGCTCCTCGAACTCGGCCTGCCGGGCGGCGCCCGTCCGCATGGCGAGGGCGACCTGCCTCGAGGGCGCGGGTTCGGCGAACGACCCGGTGAACAGGGCCGTGTTGCGGGCGGTCTCGACCTTGACGGCCGTACGCGGCAGCAGCGTCACGCCGAGGCCGCCCGCCACCAGCTGGACCAGGGTGGAAAGCCCCGCCGCGGTCGTGGTGACCGGCGCCCCCTCGGTACGCCCGGCCTCGCGGCAGATGTCCAGGGCCTGGTCGCGCAGACAGTGCCCCTCGTCCAGGAGCAGCAGGTTGAGCTCCTTGAGCGCCTCGCGCGGTATGTCGTCGCGCCCGGCCAGCGGATGGCCCTCCGGGGCGACGAGCACGAAGTCCTCGTCGAAGAGCGGGAGTTCGCTGACTCCGGGGACCCCGAGCGGCACGGCGAGCAGCAGCAGGTCGAGCCGCCCGGCCGCGAGCCCCTCCAGGAGAGAGGAGGTCTGCTCCTCGTGGACCTGGAGGTCGAGCTCCGGGTAGCGCCGGTGGACCAGGCTCAGGACGGTGGGCAGCAGATACGGGGCGACCGTCGGGATCACACCGAGCCGCAGCACCCCGGTGAACGGGGCCTGCGCCGCCTCCGCCTCCTCCATCAGCTCCGCCACCGCGTCCAGGACGGCCTTCGCCCGCACCGCGAGCCGCTCCCCGGCGGGCGAGAGCAGCACCTTGCGCGTCGTACGCTCGAGGAGCTGGACACCGAGTGCCTCTTCGAGAGCCGAAACCGCGCCCGAGAGCGCCGGCTGGCTCATTCCGATCGCCGCGGCGGCATCACGGAAGTGCAGCTGCTCGGCGACCGCCACGAACGCTCTGAGCTGGGAAAGACTGGGCTGCTTGCCGCGCATCGGGCCGATGTGCGGGCTGTACGGAGAGACCACTGATAACCACCTTCGATCAACACGAGGCAGTCTAGCTATTTCACTGATCAATGCACTCCGTGCCAGGATGATCCCACGTCCAACCCCCTCGGAAGACCCCAAAAGGGACTTCCTCCTGTGCAAGGAGAGCGCGTGCTCACTGTCGGTGACCAGTTCCCCCTCTACGACCTGACCGCCTGCGTGTCGCTGGAGAGCGGCAAGGAGTTCGAGCAGATCGACCACAAGTCCTACGAGGGCAAGTGGCGTGTGGTGTTTTTCTGGCCCAAGGACTTCACTTTCGTCTGCCCGACCGAGATCGCCGCTTTCGGCAAGCTGAACGACGAGTTCGCGGACCGCGACGCCCAGATCCTCGGCGTCTCCGGCGACTCCGAGTTCGTGCACCACGCCTGGCGCAAGGACCACGCCGACCTGCGTGACCTGCCCTTCCCGATGCTCGCCGACTCCAAGCACGAGCTCATGCGCGACTGCGGCGTGGAGGGCGAGGACGGCTTCGCCCAGCGCGCCGTCTTCATCGTGGACCCGAACAACGAGATCCAGTTCACGATGGTGACCGCCGGCTCCGTGGGCCGTAACCCCAAGGAGGTCCTGCGGGTCCTGGACGCCCTGCAGACCGACGAGCTGTGCCCCTGCAACTGGAACAAGGGCGAGGGCACCCTCGACGCCGCCGCGCTCCTGTCGGGCGAGTGATCTGACATGGCCCTCGACGAACTGAAGTCCGCCATACCGGACTTCGCCAAGGACCTGAAGCTGAACCTCGGTTCGGTGATCGGCAACAGCGAGCTGCCGCAGCAGCAGCTCTGGGGCACGGTCCTGGCCTGCGCGATCGCCTCGCGCTCGCCGAAGGTCCTGGCCGAGCTGGAGCCGGAGGCCAAGGCCAACCTCAAGCCCGAGGCGTACACGGCCGCCCAGTCCGCCGCCGCGATCATGGCGATGAACAACGTCTTCTACCGGACCCGGCACCTGCTGTCGGACCCCGAGTACGGGACGCTGCGCGCCGGTCTGCGGATGAACGTCATCGGCAACCCGGGCGTCGAGAAGGTCGACTTCGAGCTGTGGTCGCTGGCCGTCTCCGCGATCAACGGCTGCGGCCAGTGCCTGGACTCGCACGAGCAGGTCCTGCGCAAGGCCGGTGTCGACCGCGAGACGATCCAGGAGGCCGTCAAGATCGCCTCGGTGATCCAGGCGGTCGGCGTGACGCTGGACGCGGAAGCGCTCATCGCCGAGTGAGGCGTGTGACGTGACGAGAAGGGCCCCGGGTTACGAACCCCGGGGCCCTTCTCCGTCGCTGTCACCGCTTGAGCGCGGCCATCAACGCCCGGGCGTCCTCGGCGAGGAAGTCCCCGATCCCCGACAGATCGGCGGAACGTCTCGGCCGCTCGACGGCCACCCCGGTCGCCGAGTCCACCTCGTAGTCCCCGATCGCCATGAGTTCGATCTTCACCTCGGCCTGGCCGTCCAGGACATGGATCCAGGCGCCGGTGGAGGATCCCTTCGGGGGCCTGTCCACCCACATGAACGCCGTCTCACCCAGCCCGTCGACCCGCTCGGCGTCGTCCTCGTAGCCGGAGTCCTCGATCCGGGCCTCGAACTCCGGTCCCGGGTCGGTCTCCTTGTGCAGCGTGTAGGTGACCGCCACGTCGTAGCCGCCGCTCTCGGTGTTGCCCAGCGTCGCGTTGCACCGGGCGATGTCCAGCGCGGGATGATCCGTGGTCAGGCCGTTGGCGTCGGCCGCCCTCTTTCCGAGGGCCGTGGACAGCCCCTTCAGCTCCGCCTGCTCGCAGAGGTTCGAGGTGGTCCCGTATCCGCCCAGGTCCGGTCCCCCGTCCTGGGTCCGCTCGTACGCGTAGAGTCCGCCGGCCCACACCGCCGACGCCACCACCGCGCCGCCCAGCGCCCACAACCAGGGAGGGCGCGGACGCGGCGGGCGCGGTGCCGGCTCGTTCCGTACGGTCTCCGCCACGGGGAACTGCGCACCGTCCGCCAGCTCCGGCTCGGAGATCATGCGTCACCCCGCTCGGGTGAACCGGGCGCCGGGGTCGGCGCCACCTCGAACGCCGTCGCTCCGTGCGGTCCCGGCGAGCTGAGCATGGCCTGTTCCTGACTGTAGGCGCGGAGGTAGCCGACCACGGTGTTGGTGACCGCGACCAGCGGCACCGCCACCACCGCGCCACCGATACCGGCGGTCAGGCCGCCGGCCGCGACCGCGAGGACGACGGCCAGCGGGTGGACCCGGACCGCGCGGCCCAGGATGAACGGCTGGAGCACATGGCCCTCGATCTGCTGCACGGCGAGGACGACGACGAGGACCATGAGGGCGGTGAACACCCCGTTGGTGACAAGGGCGACGACCACCGCGAGGGCTCCGGAGATGACGGCGCCGACCAGCGGGATGAAGGCGAAGAGGAAGATGAACACGGCCAGCGGGACAGCCATCGGGACATCGAGGAAGTAGAGCCCGAGGCCGATGAAGACCGCGTCGATCAGTGCGACGAGCACCGTGCCCCGCACATAGGCGGTCAGCGTCCGCCAGGCCCGGGGCCCCGCGCCGGCGACGCCCGGGCGGGCCTGCGCGGGCACCAGCTTCAGCGTCCACTGCCAGACCTTCTTGCCGTCGTACAGCAGGAAGAGCGTGGAGAACATCGCGAGCAGGATGCCGGTCAGCGCCTCGACGACGACGGTGACGCCCTGGAGTCCGGCGGAGGTGATCTGCTCGGTGTTGGCGCCGACGGTGTCGCTGAGGTTCTTCGCGATGTCGTTGATCTGCTTCTCGGTCACGTGGAACGGACTGTCGAGCAGCCACTGCTTGAGCTCTTCGATGCCGTCCCTGACCCGGTCGGACAGGTTGTCGATGTTGTCCATGACCTGCCAGACCACGAACCAGCCGACCAAGCCCATGATCACGAAGCCGGAGACGGCGGTGACGGCCGTGGCAAGACCGCGCGGCAGCCCGGCATGGCGCAGCCACTTCACCGTGGGCTGGAGCAGGGCGGTGACGAGCAGCGCGGCGACGAAGGCGAGGACGACCAGCTGCACGGAGCTGATCACCTTCATCAGCACCCAGACCGTGCCGGCGAGCACGAGCAGCCGCCAGCCGGCCTCGGCGGCGACCCTCATGCCCCACGGGATCGCGGCGACCGGGTCGGGCCGCGCGGCGACAGCGGGGGCGTAGGCCGGCGGGGCGGGTACGGAAGCGGCGGTACTGCCGGTCCACGGCGCACGCCGCCCGGGCCACCGCGCGGACTCGAACGTGCCCTTGAGGTGCGGGCCTCCGCCGGACTCCTCCTCGACCTCGGCGGCGGGTCGGGTGCCGGGGGCGGTGGCCGCCTCGGTGCCTGGCTCCTGCCCGGGCGTGGGCGCGGACTCGGGCGTACCGCCCGCGCCTTCGGCGGGCGGGGGCGTCGACCCGTTGCCGGGTGTGCCCGATTCGCCCGGTCCGTCCGGCCGTTCCGCGTGCGCCCGGCGCTCGTCCAGCCGGTCACCCATGCGACTCAGGCCCTCGCCCAGCCGGTTCAGCCACCGTGGCAGTCTCGACATGATCTTCCCTCTTCCCCCCGCTCACTCCCCCCGGGAGCCGTGGACCAGAAACCTACACGCATGAAACCCCCCACCGTAGGACGGTGAGGGGCTCCACAAGGTTGAGCTCGCCGGTCTAGTACCAGCGGTTGGCCTGCCAGAAGTTCCACGCGCCGCAGGGGCTGTCGTAGCGGTTGTTCATGTAGTTCAGGCCCCACTTGATCTGGGTGGCCGGGTTCGTCTGCCAGTCGGCACCGGCCGACGACATCTTCGAGCCCGGGAGGGCCTGGACCAGACCGTACGCGCCCGAGGACGGGTTGGTCGCGCGGTAGTTCCAGCCGGACTCGTGGTCCACGATGTTGCTGAAGCACTGGAACTGCGAGGCCGGGATCATCTGCCGGGCGATCGCCTTGACCTCGGCGATGGAGTACGAGCCCTGGGCGGAGAAGCTCGAAGCGTCGCGGACCGAGGAGCGTTCGGCGCGCGCTTCGGCGTCCTTGCGCTCCTTCTCCGCCTTGTCGGCGGCCTTCTTCTTCGCTTCGGCGTCCTTGGCGGCCTGGATACGGGCCGCTTCCTCCGCGGACTTCTTCATGGCCGAGTCGGCCGCAGCGGCCTGGACGTCGGCCTGCTCCGAGAGCGAGGAGACCTGTACCTGGGCCTGCTCGCCCGCGGGGATGTCCGCGAGCAGCGTGGTATCGGCCGCGGTGGCCTCGAAGTTGTCGTCCGAGGGCTGGGTATTGCCCGAGGCAACACCCACGACGGCGCCGACGGTGGTGACCGCAGTGGCCGAAGCCACCGCGAATCCCCGGACCGAGATCCGGCTCACACGGTTTCCTTCCAGCATCGCCCACGCAGGTGACCAAGCGGGCGAAATCGTGCCCCTTGCGCTGGTCTCCGACGTACTGGGTCACAGAAGACACGGGCCCGTGGTGCTGTGGGCGGCATACGGCGAACGGTTGTTGAGTTGTGTGGTGCAGCACCCTTGAGGGTGCACGTGTGCCGTATGCGGGGCCTGACGGAAGCAAGACTCTGCCGGACGGCGACGCCGCAAGGCAATTCTGCGTTGCGTGTGAAAGCTCACACCTCGTAAGTCACAGGGGTTTTGGCGAATTCTGCGGACAGCACGACGCCGCCCGGCTAAGCTCCTGCGCTTTGCCGGGCGGCGCCAACTCCCGTACGGGTACGGGACGGTGCGAAACGGGTCAGATCTGGCCGTCCTCCAGCATCTCGGTCACGAGCGCGGCGATCTGCGAGCGCTCGGAGCGGGTCAGGGTCACGTGGGCGAAGAGCGGATGACCCTTCAGCTTCTCGACCACGGCGACCACTCCGTCGTACCGGCCGACCCGGAGGTTGTCGCGCTGGGCGACATCATGGGTCAGCACCACACGGGAGTTCGCCCCAATACGGGACAGAACGGTCAACAGGACGTTCCGCTCCAGGGACTGGGCCTCGTCCACGATGACGAAGGCGTCATGGAGGGAGCGGCCCCGGATGTGGGTGAGCGGCAGGACCTCCAGCATCCCGCGGCCCAGCACCTCCTCGATGACCTCACGGCTCGCCACCGCCGAGAGCGTGTCGAAGACCGCCTGAGCCCAGGGGCTCATCTTCTCGGCCTCGCTGCCCGGGAGATAGCCGAGCTCCTGGCCGCCGACCGCGTACAGCGGACGGAACACCATCACCTTCTGGTGCTGCCTGCGCTCCAGGACCGCCTCCAGGCCCGCGCAGAGCGCCAGCGCGGACTTGCCCGTGCCGGCCCGGCCGCCCATCGAGATGATGCCGACGTCCGGGTCCAGGAGCAGATCGAGCGCGATCCGCTGCTCGGCGCTGCGGCCGCGGATGCCGAACGCCTCCCGGTCGCCCCGCACGAGCCGGACGTTGCCCTCTGCCGTGATCCGGCCGAGCGCCTTGCCCCGCTCGGACTGCAGGACCAGGCCCGTGTGCACCGGGAGCTCGGCGGCCTCCGGGACGTACAGCGTGTCCTGGTCGTAGAGGATGTCCACCTGGTCGGCGGAGAGGGCAAGTTCGGACATTCCGGTCCAACCGGAGTCCGTGATGGCGAGCTCCGCGCGGTACTCCTCCGCGAGGAGACCGACCGAGGACGCCTTGATGCGCAGCGGCAGGTCCTTGGAGACGACCGTGACGTCGTACCCCTCGGCCTGGAGATTCCGCGCGACCGCCAGAATCCGTGAGTCGTTGTCCCCCAACCGGTAGCCGGCCGGGAGCACGCCGGGGTCGGAATGGTTCAGCTCGACACGCAGGGTGCCTCCCAGATCCCCGATGGGGAGCGGGGAGTCCAGGCGCCCGTACCTGACCCGGAAGTCGTCCAGGAGGCGCAGGGCCGCCCGGGCGAAGTAGCCGAGCTCGGGGTGGTGCCGCTTGGCCTCCAACTCGGTGACCACGACGATCGGGAGCACGACCTCGTGCTCGTCGAAGCGGGACACGGCGTTGGGGTCGGCCAGCAGGACGCTGGTGTCGAGTACGTAGGTGCGCCTGTCGGACAAGCGGCGCTTAGTGCTGGTCACCACGGAAGGACAGACCCCCTTTGACGACCCTTGTGAGGTCGGGGCGCGACGGAAGCGGTGTCGCTGCGGGATGGGACCGGGCTCTGGCCACGACGCGCGGGCCGAGCTCCGGCCCTCCGCTCCGTCCGTACATGTCCTGCACGGTCGTCCTGGTGCAACGGGCCTCCCGGGTGGCGGTCTCCGTGCCGCTCACTCTGGAAGGGGTATTCCCTCGAACACCCGCCGCCATGCCATGGCATATGACGACGTGTTCATACTGTGCCTTCCGGGGGACGACCCCCAGGCCCCCGGCCCCGATGACCCGCCCCGCGGCGGACTCCCGGCCCCCGTCGGGGCCGTGGCGGCCGGCCTCCGTCAGGTGCCGTAGCGGCGGTGCCGGGCCGCGTAGTCGCGCAGCGCGCGCAGGAAGTCGACCTTGCGGAAGGCCGGCCAGTGGACCTCGCAGAAGTAGTACTCCGAGTGGGCGCTCTGCCACAGCATGAACCCGGACAGACGCTGCTCACCACTCGTACGGATCACCAGGTCCGGGTCGGGCTGGCCGCGTGTGTAGAGGTGCTCGGAGATGTGCTCGACGTCGACGATCTCGGCGAGCTCCTCGAAGCTGGTCCCCTTCTCCGCGTGCTCCAGGAGCAGCGAGCGGACCGCGTCCGCGATCTCCTGGCGGCCGCCGTAGCCCACGGCGACGTTGACGAGTATCCCCGTGTTGTCGTGGGTGGACTGCTCGGCCTCCTTCAGTACGGACTGGGTGCGGGCGGGCAGCAGATCCAGCGTGCCCACGTGGTGCACCCGCCAGCGGCCGTCCGAGGCCAGGGCGCGCACCGCGTCCTCGATGATCGCGAGCAGCGGGACGAGCTGCGCCTCGGGCCGGTTCAGGTTGTCCGTGGAGAGCATCCAGAGCGTGACGACCTCGACGTCGGTCTCGGCGCACCAGCCGAGCAGCTCCTGGATCTTGTCCGCGCCGGCCTTGTGGCCCTGCTCGGGGGTTCCACCGGAGGCCTTGGCCCAGCGCCGGTTGCCGTCGAGGATGACACCGATGTGCTTGGGCACCTGGTCATGGTCGAGGCGGCCTTCCACCCGGCGTGCGTAGAGCCCGTACACCAGGTCGCGCAGGTTCACTGTTCTTAACCCCTCCATGCAGCGGCGGTCCCCGAAGCCGACACATTACTGCGCACGGGTCAAAGGCTCCCAGCCCGGGACTGTCACAAGTCCGTGATAAGCAGAGATACGTGACTGATTCCTCCCTGTACCGCGCCTCCGCGGACCGCTACGAGCACATGGAGTACCGCCGCACCGGCCGCAGCGGGCTCAAGCTGCCCGCCGTCTCCCTCGGCCTGTGGCACAACTTCGGCGACGACCGCGCGCTCGACTCCCAGCGCGCGATCCTGCGCCGCGCCTTCGATCTCGGTGTGACCCACTTCGACCTGGCGAACAACTACGGGCCGCCGCCCGGCTCGGCCGAGCTGAACTTCGGCAAGATCTTCGCGCAGGACTTCGCGTCCTACCGGGACGAGCTGATCGTCTCGACGAAGGCCGGCTATCTGATGCACCCCGGCCCGTACGGGGAGTGGGGCTCCCGCAAGTACCTGATGTCCTCGCTCGACGCCTCGCTGAAGCGCATGGGCCTCGACTACGTCGACATCTTCTACTCGCACCGCTTCGACCCGCACACCCCGCTGGAGGAGACGATGGGGGCGCTCGCCTCCGCCGTCCAGCAGGGCAAGGCGCTGTACGTCGGTGTCTCCTCCTACAACAGCGAGCAGACCGCCGAGGCCGCGCGGATCCTCAAGGAGATGGGTGTCCCGGCGCTCATCCACCAGCCGTCGTACTCGATGATCAACCGCTGGACCGAGGAGGACGCCCTCCTCGACACGCTGGAGGCGGCCGGCATGGGCTGCATCTCCTTCGTGCCGCTGGCACAGGGGCTGCTCACCAACAAGTACCTGAAGGGCATCCCGGAGGGTTCGCGGGCCACGCAGGGCAAGTCCCTCGACCCGAACCTGCTCTCCGACGAGGTGCTGCGACGGCTGCACGGCCTGGCCGACATCGCCGAGCGCCGCGGACAGTCGCTCGCGCAGCTCGCGCTGTCGTGGGTGCTGCGCGACGAACGGATGACCTCCGCGCTGATCGGCGCGTCCAGCGTCGGGCAGCTGGAGGAGAACGTGGCCGCGCTCGCCGGGCCGCCGCTGACGGAGGAGGAGCTGAAGGAGATCGACTCCTTCGCCGTGGACACCGAGGGCACCAACATCTGGGCCGGACGGAACTGACTCGTCCGGGTGCTCAGCGCTGGGGCCCTGGCCCCGGCTCGCGGTCCCGCCTGGGTCCTGGTCCCTGGGTCCCGGTCCTGGGAAGGCCTGGGTCCCGGTACTGGGAAGGCCTGGGTCCCGGTCCGAGGAACGAAAAACGGGCCGGTCCGTGGGGGGGATACGGACCGGCCCGAGGGGGGGTTTCCACCATAACCCTTCATCACCGGTGCTGCGTGCCAAGCGGCGCCAATGGTCTGTCCGGGAATTGCCGGAGCCCAGACAGGACAAGGGCCATGGAGCCCGTTGGCGGGTTTGCGCCCCGGCGTGGCGGCGGGTTCCGTACCTCCCAAGAGGGACCCCCGAGGAGAGGCCTCCGGTTGACGACGCGCACCTCCGGCACAGGTCAGCGGCCGGGCACAGGTCAGGCGGCCTGCTCCGCCTTACGGGCGAGGATCTCGGTCATGAAGCGTTCGCCCCACTCCCCCAGCGGCACCAGCGCCGTGTTCAGCGCCTCGCCGAATTCCGTCAGGGAGTACTCCACCCGGGGCGGGACCTCCGGGTAGACCTCCCGGTGGACGACTCCGTCCGCCTCCAGCTCGCGCAGCTGCTGGATCAGCACCTTCTCGCTGACACTGGTGAGCTGCCGCCTGAGCTCCCCCAGGCGCGTCGCGCCGTGCGTGTGCAGCGCCCACAGGATCAGCGGCTTCCACTTGCCGCCGACGACGTCGACGGCCGCGTCGAGCCCGCAGTCGTACCTGGTCTTCCCCTTGGCCATCGCCAACTCCTCTATTCGTCCCGACTGTTCGGTCAAGGCGGACAGACTCCGACCTATTCCGGCCCTACCGTCGAACCATGACCGCTACCCCACCACAGGTCGGCTGGGCCCAGGCCGACGCCCGAAGGATCCACCGGCAGTTCCTGGACGAACCGACCGACGCCCCGCCGCCGGCGGTGGCCGCCGCGATGCTCGGGGCGCACGCCCAGGTCCTCTCGGCCGCCGAGCTGTCCCTGGCGCTGCGTACGGCCGAGGCGACGCGGGCCGAGGTGCGCGCGGCACTGAGGGAGGACCGCACGCTGGTGAAGACGTACGGCCCGCGCGGCACCGTGCACCTGCTGCCGGCCGGCGATCTGCCGCTGTGGACGGGGGCGCTCTCCGCGGTCCCGTGGACGCGCGCGCTGCCCGACGGGCTGCGGCTGACGGAAGCGCAGACCGAGGAGGTCATCGCGGCGATCGGGGACGCGCTCACGGGCACGGAGCTGACCGTGGACGAGCTCACGGACGCGATCGTGGCGCGCACCGGGCCCTGGGCGGGCGAGCGGGTGATGGAGGCCTTCCAGGACAAGTGGCCCCGCTGGCGCCAGGTGACCCATCTGGCCGGCTGGCGCGGGGTCCTCGCCTTCGGGGCGGACCGGGGCCGGAAGGTCACGTACACGAACCCCGGGGCACGCCCCATGGAGGGGACGAAGGCGCTGCGCGCGCTGGTGGAGCGCTATCTGTACGCGTACGGCCCCGCGACTCCGAAGCACTTCGCGCGCTGGCTGGCGGCCCCGGCCGGCTGGGCGGGTGAGCTGTTCGCCGCCGCGGCGGGGGAGGGACGGATCGAGGAGGTCTCCTTCGAGGGTGCGGCGGCGTGGGTCGTCGCCGGGGACACGGAGTTCCCGGACGCGCCCGCGCGGGGGGTGCGGCTGCTGCCGTACTTCGACGCGTTCTCGATCGCCTCGCAGCCGCGCGAACGGCTCTTCCCGGGGAAGACGTACGAGCGGGCGCTGGCGGGCGGGCAGGCGGGGAACTACCCGGTGCTGCTGGTGGACGGGGTCGTCGCCGGGGTGTGGCACCAGCGGCGCTCCGGGAAGCGGATCGCGGTGACGGTGGAGCCGCTGAAGCGGCTGAGCGCGGCGCGCGTGCGCGAGCTGGAGGCGCAGGCCGCCCGGGTCGGGGCGGTCCTGGAGGGCACGGCGGAGCTGACGGTGGGCCGGGTGGAGGTGGGACCACACGCGTGAGGGGCACGCGCGAGTGAGGCGGGGCGCGCTCGTAAAGGGGGGCGGAGGGCACGCGCGCGTGAGGCGGGGCGGCGCGGGGTGATGGTGATGCGGGGCCGGCGGCACGCGCGCGTGAGGCGGGACGGGACCGTACGTGAGGCGGGGCGGGCGGCACGCGCGCGTGAGGCGGGCGGAGGGCGCGCGTGAGGTGGGTGGGCGTGAGGCGGGGGCGGAGGGCAGGCGCGCGTGAGGTGGGTGGGCGGGGTGTGTGCCCCGCCCACCGGAGCCACCCGAGCCGCGCCGTCACATCGTCCGACGGCGCAGGAGCGTCACCCCGTCCCCCTCCGCCACCAGCTCGTACCCGTACACCTGGCGCGCCAGCCTCAGCTCCGCCTCCTGCACGTCGAGCCGGTACGGCCACTGCCCCTGCGAGCCCAGCCAGCCCTCCGGCGCCTCCCGGTCGTGGACGATCCACTCCGCGGTGGGCTGCGGCAGGAAGCTCAGCGGGGACTTCGGCGCCTGCTCCTCCACCGGGTACGTCGGGAAGACCACGACCGAGCAGCGCGAAGTGAGCTGCGGTACCAGCCGGTTGGAGGCGGCCACGGTCGCCCCGTCGGGGATCCGCGCCAACAGCGCGCGGGCGGTCTCGACGTGCGGGTCGGTGCGCCAGGTCGACACCGCAGCCACCTGCGCAAGGGGGAAGGACGGCACCAGGACCACCGTCACCGCCAGGACGGTGAGGAGCGAGGCCCTCACCTCACGGACCCGAAGCGGATAGGGCTCGCTGCGCCACACGGACAGCGCGTCGATGAGAGCAGCGAAGACGACCGGCATCAGGATCGCGCTGTAGTGGAAGGCCGTGCCCCAGTGGGAGCTGCTCTCGGAGAGCATCCGCCAGGCGAGAGTCGGGACGGCGATCAGCGCGAGCGGTGAACGGAGCGCGAGCAGCGCGGACGGGGCGAAGATCAGAACCAGTGTCGCCGCCTTGACTTCGGGCTGCAGCGCGTCGATCGGAAGCATGGCGAGGGTGGCGAGCAGGGAGCCGTCGGTGTCGGGCAGGTTGCCGCCGTAGAAGTACTCCCCGGTGGGGTTCACGGCCGGCAGCAGCACCTTGATCGCGAGGACCGAGCCGAGCAGCCCGCCCACCGCGGTCACGGCGCCGAGCCGACGCGGGCCCTTGACGGCGACGTACACGCCGATGGCGGCCACGGTGAGCCCCAGGTCCTCCTTGACGAACAGCAGCGGTACGGCCCAGGCGACCGCGGCGCCCCACCGCTGACGGCCGAGCGCTTCCAGGGAGAACGCCAGCAGGGGTACGGCGAAGGCGACCTCGTGGAAGTCGAAGACGACGGCGGAGGCGATGCCCCAGCTCAGCCCGTATCCGGCGGCGACCGCGTGAGCCGCCCAGGTGCCGAGCACACGCTGGGCCCAGCGCGCGAGCGGCACGACGGCGAGGGCCAGCAGGGCGGACTGGGCGACGAGCAGGCAGGTCGCGGAGGGCCAGATCCGGTAGAGCGGCGCGAGGACGGCGAGGAGCGGGTGGAAGTGGTCGCCGAGGAGGTTGAAGTCCTCGCCGCGCAACGGGACGACCGGGGCGCGGACTTCGGAGTAGGCGCGCACGGCCTGCTCGAAGATGCCGAGGTCGTAGCCGGTGGTGCGCAGGAGGAAGTGGCGGCGCAGGGCGACGGTCGCGTACAGGAGGCACAGACCGGCGGCCCAGGCCCAGGGCAGGAGGGAGCGCTTGCGGAGCGCGGGGGCGGCGGGCCGCTCGGGGACTGGTGGGGTCTTCACGGTTGGTTCGGACGAATCACCTGGCAGGTCCGGCAGATCACCGGTCTTTGTCCACATATATGCGGATGCTAGGGCGTAGCGACGAACGCTCCCATGAGCACGCCGAACAGCGCGCCGCCGATCATGAACGGCCCGAACGGGATCGCCGACTTACGGCTCCCCCGCCGCGCGAGGACGAGGCCGAGGCCGTACAGCGAGCCGAGGAGGAACCCCGAGAAGGCTCCGACGAAGAGGATCCCCCAGCCATACCAACCGAGGGCGGAGCCGAGCGAGAGCGCGAGCTTGACGTCACCGAGGCCCATGCCGTTCGGGTGGATCAGGAACAGCACGAGATAGCCGCCGCCCAGGGCGAGGCCGCCGAGCAGCGCGTGGAGCCAGGAGCCGGCGTCGTACGGCAGGAGTTCGGCACCGAGGAGGAGCAGGGGCGTGGCGGCGGCGAGCGGGAGCGTGAGCTGGTCGGGCAGCCGGTGGACGCGTACGTCGACGGTCGCGAGGAGCACGGCGAAGGGCGCGTAGAGGAGCCAGACCGCGAGCTCGGGGCGGGGGCCGGTGACGGCGGCGAGGGCGGCACAGGCGAGGGCGGTGAGGAGGGAGGGGGTGACGCGGGAGGGGAGGGACGGCCCGAGGGAGGGGGCGAGGCGGGAGGGGAGGGACGGCCCGAGGGAGGGGGCGAGGCGGGAGGGGAGGGACGGCCCGAGGGAGGGGGGCGCGGGGTGCGGGGGCGCGGGGTGCGGGGGCGCGGGGTGCGGGGGCGCGGGATGGGGGCCGGGGTGCGCGGGCGCGGGATGGGGGCCGGGGTGCGCGGTACTTTCCGCACTCGCCGTACCGACCTCACGGGCGCCGGGCGTGCGGTCCGCGCAGGCGGCGCAGCCCGGACCGCCGAGCCAGCCGCGCGCGGGGCCGACCAGAGCGTGTCCCGCCTCGCAGCTGTCCCGCCACCGCTCTTCCGGATGGACCGACAGCCGGTACGCGGCACGTGGCACGAGCAGTCCGGCTGTTGCACCCCACAGGGCGGCGACGACGATCAGCGTGGCGTACACGCGCGGCACCCTACCCAGCCGGGCCGCTACCGTCTCCCCTATGGGGAGACCGGGGAAATGGCGTGACGGAGCGGGAGGTCTGCTCGTCGGGGAGACGTCCGCCGGGGAGGACCCACTCCCGCTGGAGATCGCGGCGTCCTACCGGGCGCGGCGGCGGGGCCTGCTCGGCCGGGACGGGATCGGGGGCGCCCTGCTCATCACCCCGACGAACAGCGTGCACACCTTCGGAATGCGCTTCGCGATCGACGTGGCCTACCTGGACCGTTCGTTCACCGTCCTGGACGTGGTCACGATGAGGCCGGGGCGGCTCGGGATGATCCGTCTGCGGGGCCGGCACGTGCTGGAGGCGGAGGGCGGCGCGATGGCTGGCTGGGGTCTGCGGCCGGGCGTACGGGTCACGGTGGTCCCGAGCCGAGGAGAGTGAAGGCTCCGTACACGCCCGACGCGAGCGCGAGCCCGGCGAGGACGAGGATCCGGTTGCGTAGCCGGAGCCGTACGAGCGCCACCGCGGCCGGCAGCAGCAATCCGAACGCGGGCATCATCAGCCGCGGCCGGGAGCCGAAGTAGGCGGCTCCGATGAGGGAGACGACCACGACGGCGATCGTGTACACGAGCAGCGGCAGCGGCTGCTTCTGCCGTACGCAGAGGACCACCAGCCATGCGAGCAGACCGAGCGCCGCGCAGAGTCCGAGGGCGGCGAGCGGCGGCAGGCCCCAGATGAAGCGGGCGAGCGCGACCCCACCGTCGATGGAGTTGCCCCAAGCGGCCTGGACGTCGAAGTAGGCAGTGGGACTGCCCTCCCGTACCCCGACGTAGACGATGTACGCGAGCCAGCCCAGGGGGGCGATCAGCACACCGGCCACCATGCGGGCGGGCAGCTTGCGTTCGCGGACGACGGTGACGATCGCGGTGATTCCGATGGCTGCGATGAGGGCGGCGGCGGTCGGCCGGGTGAGCCCGGCGAGCACGCAGAGCGCACCGGCCAGGATCCAGCGGTCGCGCAGCACGGCCAGGATCGACCAGGCGGCGAGGGCGGTGAAGAGCGTCTCCGTGTACGCCATCGACTGCACGAACGCGGTCGGGTACACGCCCCAGAGGACGGCGAGGGCGACTCCGGCCTGCCGGCCCGCCGCATGGCTGCCGACTGCGTAGATCCCCCAGGCCGCGGCGAGCGAGGCGGCCCAGGAGACGAGCAACCCGGCGGTGGCGGCGTCGACGGGGAGGACGGTGGACAGGGCCCGTTCGAGAGCCGGGAAGAGGGGGAAGAAGGCAAGGTCGGAGTGGACGCTCCCGTTGGGGAGGGTGACCTGGTAGCCGTACCCGTTCTCCGCGATGCGGACGTACCAGACGGCGTCCCATCGACCCGTCAGCCGGTGCAGCCCGTCCTTGCCGGCCACGGCAGCGGCGACGGCGAGGACCGCGAGGCCGATGACGCGGGTGGCGGCGTAGCCCCCGAGGGCGGCGGCGAGGGATTCCGGGGGACGGGGTCGATCTGGGGACATGCGCTCGATTATGTCGGGGGCTCGAGCGGGGCCGGTCAGGAGGACGGCGGGAAGGCGGTACGCCTCCCCTCTCTACCCGTCCTCCGCTCTCCCTCTCCCCGTCCTCACCCGCGGTTCTCACCCCCGGTTCTCACCCACCGGGCCGAATCCTCCCGAACCGCGCGGCCATGACGGGACCGAGCTGGAGGACGATGGCGTGGCCGGGCTCGTCGGGGTAGGGCAGGTCGTTGAGGAACGAGGTGACGATGACCTCGTCGATGCCGAGGACACCGCGCCCGCTCTGCTCCTCCAGGAAGTCGAGGGTGCGGCGCCAGTCGGCCGTGCCCGGGGCCTCGCCGAGGAACGAGCGCACCGTGTCCTGGACGACGTCCCAGAAGAACACGTGGGGCAGTACGCCGCCCTGGTTGAAGACGTGGGTGTCGAAGGCGTCCCGGAATTCGGGGATGTGGTTCACGAGGTCGCTGACCAGTTGCACGCTCGGCGTTGTCGTCGTCATCAGCAGTCCACTCCGGAGGAGTCCTGGTGCCCGTTTCGACCAGGATGCGGCATGAGGGCGAGGGATATCCACAGGGGGTGCGAACTGTCGGGTCTCCGTGGATCGTTGGAGCCATGCACGACTTGGCGAGACTGGCGCGTGGCGGGGTGCTCCTGACCGCGTGGGCGTACGCGGCGGGCTGGCCAGGGGGCGGCCGACTGGGGAGGCGACTGCGCCATGAGGGGTGGCAGCGGATCTGTCGGGGCGTGTGGGCGGTCCCGGGGAAGGAGGTGGATTGGAAGGTCAGGGCGAGAGCGGTCCAGCTGCTGCGTCCGGAGCTGGTGTGCAGCCACGGCACGGCGGCGGCGCTGCACCGAGTCGAGGTCCTGGACGCGAAGCGGGAGGTGGGGGAGGTACTGGAATTCACGGCGAGCCGAGGGGGCGGCGGTGGATCCGCCCGGACGGACCTGCGGGTCCACAGGACGGGCGGGCTCACCGAAAGGGACACGTGCGTCCGGGCAGGCCTCCGGGTGACGAGCCCGGCGCGGACGGTCGGCGACCTGATGCGGAGCTGCGGCACGCGCGAGGGGGCGGTGGTCGCGGCGGACTCGGCACTGTCCCGCCGCACGGTCCGGGGCATACGGCGCGAGCCGATCGTCCACCACGAGGCCCTGGCGGCCGAACTGACCGCACGCCGACCGGGCGCGCCCCGGGCCCGCCGCTGGCTCCCTCTGACGAACGCGGCCTCGGGCTCCCCGGCGGAGACGATCGCCCGCCTCCGCATGCACGACGCCGGCCTCCACCCGGAATGCCAACCCCTCCTCCACTCCCGCTCGGGCCGCACCCTCCGCCCGGACTTCCTCTTCCGTGAGGCGGGCCTGGCGATCGAGATCGAGGGCTACGCCTTCCACGGCACCCGCCAGGCCCACGCCCGCGACATCCGCCGCTTCAACGAACTCACGAACTGCCCGGCGATCCACAGAGTCCTCCGCTTCACGGCAACGGACGTCTTCCACCACCCGGACCACATGATCAAAACGATCCGATCGGCGCTGGGGAAGTCGGGGTGAGCGGGCCAGTCGGCATCGAGTGCTACGACACCGAGGGCCACCGGCCCTCGTCGGCTTCTGGCTCACGGAGCCTGGGACGAGCAGGCCCGACCGCTTCGGGGCCACGGCGCCCGGGGCCACCGGCCCTCGCCGGCCTCCGGCTGACGGAGCCTGGGACGAGCCGGACCCATCAGCATCGGGGCCACGGCGCCCGGGGCCACCGGCCCTCGCCGGCCTTCGGCTGACGGAGCCTGGGACGAGCAGGACCCATCAGCATCGGGGCCACGGCGCCCGGGACAAGCCCCCAGCTGGCACGTGCCTGACGGAACCCGAGGCAAGCGGGACCGACCGCGTCCAGGCAACGGCGCCCGGGGCCACCGGCCCTCGTCGGCTTCTGGCTCGGCCGCCCTCGCTCCGAGTGTGGCGCCCTCCGCCGGGCCCTCAAGGGCGCTCCCTGCGGTCGCGTCGCTGCGCGATGGCCTCCGGCCACCCTTGACCGCCCGACTCCGGACGCCCTTTCACACTCGGAGGGCGGCCCGGGGGCGTGGCCACGCGGGCAGGCGGCGATCGCGGCTGGGCTCGGCTCAGCGCCTGCCGCCGATTGGGTGGGACTGCGCGGCAGTTGAATGGGGCGGCCCAGCATCGCTGAGCGTGTGGCGGCCGGTGGGTAGCCGGGACTCATGCCCCGCTGGTCACTCCCGGTGGGTGGAGAGGCGAGTTGATCAGCACGAGCGACCCTAGGCCTCCACAACTCACCCTCGACGGACCCCAATGAGCCCTATCCGGGGAAGTTACCGCGAGTAGTGGAGGCTTAGGGACACCAACCACGACCAGAAGGCCCCACGCTCCCGCGGAACGGCACCAAGTCCGCCCACCCGCGACCGGGACGTGTCTTCGCCGCACCCGCTCTCAACCCCGGCTCCGGCCTGCGGGCTCCTGCCGCACCCCGTCCAGGCCCGACCCGTCTTGCACCCCCCAACGCACTCAGCCTCAGCCCCCAGCACACGCCTTCGGTCTTCCCCTACGACTCCTCGACCCCGTCAGGGTTTCTGGAAGGGGCGGGGTGGGGGAATGTCACCACCCACCGGGGAGTGACCAGCGGGGCATGAATCCCAGCCACTCACCGGCCAGCACACGCTGAGCGCCGCCGGGCCACCCCATTCAACTGCCGCGCAATCCCAC
>NZ_JBVIUJ010000011.1:0-282840 GCF_055596705.1 Streptomyces sp. NPDC039609 | reverse complement strand
GCGAACACGTACACGTACGACTGGGCCAACCGCCTGTCGTCCTGGAACAACGGGACGACGACGGAGGCCTACGGTTACGACGCGTCCGGCAACCGCACCCGCGTGGGCGGCGACACGTACACGTACGACGCCCGCAACCGGCTCACGTCGGACGGGCACAGCACGTACACGTACTCCGCGCGCGGCACGATGAGCCAGGTCACGGACGAGGGCGGCAGGACGACCCTGATGAAGGCGGACGCCTTCAACCGGGTCATCAGCGAGGGCGACCGTACGTACGCGTACGACGGCCTCGACCGGGTCCTCGACGCCAAGGACGAGACGGGCTCACCGCTCTACTCGTTCCAGTACAGCGGTGCCGGAAACGACGTGGCCTCAGACGGTGTGACGACCTATAGCCGCAATGTGGACGGCTCACTGATCGGCGTGAAGACGTCCGTGTCGGCGGTGCTCGCGCTGGCCGATCTGCACACCGACGTGGTCGCGCAGTTCACGGCGTCCGGTGAGGCGCTGAGCGGTTCGACGACGTACTCGCCGTTCGGCAAGGTTTCGGCATCCAGCGGGATGCTCGGTGCGCTCGGCTACCAGTCGGGCTGGACCGACCCGCAGACGGCCAAGGTCAACATGGCCGCGCGCTGGTACTCGCCGCAGACGGCCCAGTTCAACAGCCGCGACACGGTGGGTCTCGACCCGATGCGCGGCGGCTCGGTGAACGCGAACCGCTATGCGTACGCCAACGGCAACCCGATGACGGGTGTAGACCCGACCGGCCACTGGTGGGAGGACATCAAGAAGGGCTGGAACAAGGTCACCAAGAAGGTGACGAAGACCGTCAAGACGGCCTACCACAAGACGGTGACCACGGTTAAGAAGACCGCCGCGGTCGTCAAGAAGGCGGCAAAGGTCGTCAAGAAGACCGTCAAGAAGGCAGTCAAGAAGGCAGCCAGAACCGTCCGTAAGGCTGTGCGGTACGTGTCCGACAGCGTCCGCAAGGTCAAGAGATACGTCAAACGCACCTACAAGCGGGTCAAGCGCTACGTCCACAAGGTCGTCAAGCACGTCAAGAAGACCGTGCGGAAGGTCGCCAAGGCGGTCAAACACGTAGCCAAGAAGGTCGTCAAGGCAGCCAAGAAGGTCGGCAGAGCCGTCAAGAAGGCAGCCAAGGCCACAGCCAACTTCGTCAAACAGCACGCCTCGACCATCGCCTCGGTCGCCGTCGGCATCGCCGTCTTCGCAGGATGCACGGCCCTCACGGCCGGTGTCGGCGCCCTCGGTTGCGCAGCGCTCGCGGGCGCGGCGGCCAACGGCGTCGGCTACATGATGAGCGACGGCCCGAAAACGCTGGGCGGGTTCGCCATGGCGGTCGGCGTCGGCGCCCTCACGGGTATGGCCGGCGGTGTGGCGGGCCGACTCGCGGCCGGTGCCGCGGGTCGCCTACTGTCCGGCGCGGCCGGCAAGATCGTCTCGGGGGCGGCGGAAGGCGCGGCCGAAGAGGCGGTCACCGGCGCGGTCGAGTACGGCACCTCCTGCGTTAACAGCGAGGAGGGCTGCTCCGTCGCTGGCGCCGCGAAGGCGGCGACGATCGGGGCAGCCATGGGCGGCGCCTTCGGCGCGGCAGGCAAGGTCCGCGGCCCGAAGGCGAAGGGGTCTCCGACGTCCAACGGCGGATCCTGTCCGATCCGGCGCGGTTCGACCCCGCACAGCTTCACGGCCAAGACACCGGTGCTGCTCGCCGGCGACAGAACGAAGGCCATCTCCCAGGTGAAGCCGGGGGACTACGTCCTGACCGCCGAGCCGGGTAAGAAGACGAAGGAGAAGCACCGGGTCAAGGAGGTGATCGTCACCAAGACCGACCGTGACTACGTCGACGTCGTCGTCGCCACGAAGGCCGGTCCGAAGACGATCCAGACCACCAAGCACCACCAGTTCTACGAGTCCACCCGCAACTCATGGACCCAAGCCGGTGACCTGCAGCCCGGCCAGATGCTCCAGAACGGTGAGGGTGCTCCGGCGAAGATCGTCGCGATCAAGTCGTACAAGGCTGAGCGGGTCACGTACGACCTGAGCATCGACGGCCTGCACACGTACTTCGTGCTGGCGGGCGGCTCGGTCACGGCGGTCGACACGAGCGCTGCGGTGCTCGTGCACAACTGCAATGATGAGGTGCCGAGGATCTTTGCCGTCGACTCGGGTGGAACGGCGTACGAGATGCCGGTTCACGAGATCGACCCGACTAAACACAGTCCGATGGCGTCCAACCATCTGAAGGCTGTGGCAAGCGGTGCTCCGGCGATCGTGACCAAGATGGACGGCGAAGCGATGCACAACAGGAACCGGAGGCAGGCACAGAAACACGCGCCGAGACCTCGCAGGTTCGCTTCGGACGCGACATGGGAGGAGTACCCCTTTGCCTCCACCTATGAAGGTGGACAGGGGGCGACGCTCACGCTTGCTCCTCAAAGCATCAATTCGAGTCACGGAAACTCCCTCAAGGAGTTTTACAAGAAGGCCGGTTTGAATGACGGTGATCCATTTGTGGTCCGCGTGAAGAGATAGAAGGCAATGAGTTGATCAGAGAGATCGTGGAAGAGCTCTGGGCCGAGGCTGCTCGTCTAGGGCGCCCGGTTGTGTCGGCACGCGTGGCTGGCGCTGCTCCTGAACGGGTTGTCACCGCTTTCGGTCCTGTGCCACAGGAGGTTTTGGACTGGTTCGGATCGTGTAACGGCGTGACGTACATGCCGGGGCAGACTCAAGACGACGCGGCGCTCATCCCAGGCTTCGAGCCCTTGTCCGTCGACGAGGCAGCGGCGATCAGGTCGACGCTTGAAGACCCCCTGTTGGGGGACTTCTGGGTACCGCTACTGGCGGACGGCGCAGGTGACTTCTACGCCGTGATTTACGGCTCCGATTCCGATGCACCAGTGCTGAAGGTGATGAGCGAGTATCCTTCGCGTCCTGCCTATCGGAGCGTCGCCGAGATGGTTTCCGCCTTCCGTGACATGTATCGCGATGGAGTCTTCTTCGTCGACGAGGACGGAACCCTCGAAGCGGACGATGACGCCTGGGTCCGGCGGGAAACGGGCGGTACTGAAGGACAGCAGGGAACTGTCGACTGAATTGACTGTCGCGCTGGTTCTCTTACCTCGTAGCAGTTGCTGAGAGAGCTGATCGACAGTTGAGAGTGAACGCCCCTCCAGGTCACGCTCCGGAGGGGCGTTCGCTATGAGCGCCTCCATGTCGGGTCGCTACTGAACTTGATTGGGCGATGTCGGAGCTGTTCGCCTGGCAGCGGCACCACGGCTTCGGTAGCCGTTGGGCGTGAGATACGCGCAGGGCGGTGGGTTGACCGATGCGGGGAGGCCGCGCGCGAGCGGATCCGGTTGCAGGCCGTGGAACGCTTCGAGGGCGGTGAGAAGAACCGGGAGATCGCCGACGCGCTGCGGGTCAGTGAGCGGTCGGTGGAGCGGTGGCGACGCCAGGGGCGAGAGCGCGGTGAGGCCGGAGTCCTGTCGAAGGGATCGCCGGGGCGACCGAGGCTCGGCGAGAGGCAGATCGCCAGGCTGGAACGGGAGTTGGAGCGCGGGCCGCTGGTCCATGGCTGGGCGGACCAACGGTGGACGCTGGCGCGGGTGAAGACGCTGATCGGCCGTTCGCGTCGATCACCGCGGTGGCCCCGCGTCGCTCGCCGAATTTCTCGGAGCGGCTGGAGGCGTATGAGGTGCTGAGAACTCTGGGGGTGGCCGACTAGCGCGGGACGACCGAAGGGTGGGGCAAGCGCTTCGAGGGTGGCGCAGCCTCATCTCTGTGCAACGCGTCCGCAGTCCGCTGAGGCACTGAGCGCGGCCCGGACGGGCTCGGAAAGGAACCGGCCCCGGGGGGAATCCCCCGGGGCCGGTTCTTGCGCTACTGCGCTTCCGCGTCGCGGCGGTGGCGGCCGTGGGGGGAGGAGGTGGAATCCTCCGACGGCGCCGCCTCGCCGCGATGCTTTCCGGAGCCGTGCGGCTCCGTCCCGTCCGTACGTGCTTCCGACATGGTGGAACTCACCCCGTAGTGATTGCTGTTGTCGTGCGGCCGTGAGTCTAGCCAGCGGCTTTGCGGTCGGCGAGCGGTGCCTGCTGGAGCGGGACCGGGCGGCAGACCCGCGGCTCCACGGTGACCTCGACCCGTGCCGGTTCCGGGTCCGGCGGGACCTCCAGGCCGGCGAGTCCACAGGGCGCCTCCTCCGTCGCGTACGGAAGCCGCAGCACGCCCTCCGCGGTCCAGAGCCCCGACCCGGCCAGCCACCCCGCCGGGACCGCCAGTTGGTGCATCCGGCGATCCGTCGGGCGCCACATCCCGACCCAGCTTCCCGCCGCCGCGTCGATCCGCAGCGCGACCGAGCAGGTCTCCGGCAGCAGCACCTGCCCCGGCTGCACCGCGAACGGGGTGACCGCCGCGTCGTCCAGCCGCAGGCACTCGGGGAAACGAATCGGCAGCAGACTGCCGAGGACTCCCCACCCCAGTCGCTCGTGCCCCGGTGACGGAGCGTCCGAGCGGATCAGCAGCAGCCCGCTGTCCGGGTCGGCCATCAGCAGCCGGTCGTCGCTCTCCTCGGTGAGCTGGAGCAGCGGCGTCGCCTCCCCGCTCCGCTCCAGGTCGACCGCCACCGCCTTGACCGGGCCGTCGTCCAGCCGCCGGTCGAGGGCGAGCATCCGTCCCGTACGGTCGAGCCAGACCCCGCCCGTGCAGCGGCCCTTGACCTCGGCGACCTGCTCGGGTCCGAACGCCCCGCCCGCCACCAGCCAGATCGTGGTGGTGTCGGCCCCGACACACATCGCGTACGCGCAGATGCCGTCGGGCGAGGGCGGCAGCAGGATGAGGTCCGCGGACTCGACGGCCCCCAGGGGCAGTTCTCCCGTCCCCGGTCCCGTCGGGTACAGCAGCGAGAACGTGTGGCGGTCGCCGTCCACCCGGCGTCCGGTCAGCACCCGTCCGTCCGCCAACGGCAGCAGCTGCGTGTGGCGCTCCTCGGGCTGGTCGAGCGGAAGGGGCACGGCGTACGGCTCCGGCCCGTCCAGGGTCCAGCGCTCCGCGTACAGGGCGTCGCCCGTACCGGCGAGCCGCGCCGCGTACGCCCCGTTCGCCGTGATCGTGAACCGCGAGGGCCACACGGCGCCGCCGCCCCCCGCCGCCGTCTCGATGGCACAGACTGTCATCGTCTCGTCACCTCCGGCCACCGAAGCTAGTTTTCGCACTTCCTGCCGAACAACACGAGCCCGGTCACTTCACACATAAGGGTGGCCGTGAATCGATTCTGCTGAGGGGAGGGGGGTTGCTGTGCTGGAGAGAACGGTGGGGTTTAAGGTAAGGCGACCCTAAGTGGAGTCTGGGACTCCGGGTGCGAGACCGGGTAGGGGACCCGTTCCGTGACCGATCCCGAGCCGCCGTCCTCGTACCCGTACAGGAGAACCCCTCATGTCACTCCGCCGCCGCGGCACCGCCGCAGCCGTCGCCCTCGCCGCCGCGCTCTCCCTCGCGGCATGCGGAAGCGGCGACGGCGCATCGGGCGCCACCTCGGAAAAGAAGGAAGGCGCCGCCAAGAAGGACGTCGCCACGGGCGGCAAGGACTTCGGTGACGCGGCGGCCAAGACGGCGGCCATGGGTACGGACGCCAAGGCCGGCCAGTTCCCCCGCACCCTCACCCACGCGCTCGGCAAGACCGAGATCAAGTCCGCCCCCAAGCGGGTCGTCGTCCTCGACGTCGGCGAACTCGACAACGTCGTCTCGCTCGGCATCCAGCCGGTCGGCTACGCCCCCGCCGAGGGAGACGATGGCATCCCCACGTATCTGAAGAAGGACGCCGGCAGCCCCAAGTCCGTCGGCACCATCAACAACCTCAACCTCGAGGCGATCGCCAACCTGGAGCCCGATCTGATCCTCGGCAGCCAGCTGCGCGCCGCGGACAAGTACGACGAGCTCTCGAAGATCGCGCCCACCGTCTTCTCCATCCGCCCCGGCTTCACCTGGAAGGAGAACTACCTCCTCAACGCCGCGGCCCTGGACAGGACCGCCGACGCCAGGACGAAGCTCGCCGCCTACGAGACCAAGGCGAAGCAGCTGGGTGCAGACATTGGCGCGGCCAGCGGCCCGAACAAGCCGACCATCTCCATGGTCCGCTACCTCCCGGGCAAGATCCGCCTCTACGCCAAGGCGTCCTTCATCGGCACGATCCTCGAGGACACGGGTCTGCCCCGGCCCAAGAACCAGCAGATCAACGACCTCGCCGCCGAGATCAGCCCCGAGAAGATCGACCAGGCCGACGCCGACTGGATCTTCACCGGCGTCTACGGCGACCCGAAGGCCACCAAGCGCGACACCGCCCAGGCCAACCCCCTGTGGAAGAACCTCTCGGCGGTCAAGGCCGGCCAGGCCAAGGACGTCCCGGACGAGACCTGGTACCTCGGCCTCGGGGTGACGGCGGCCGACAGCGTCCTCGACGACCTGCGCGCCGACCTCGTGAAGAAGTAGGCGGCGGAGCCCCTGGCGCCGACCGACGGCGCCAGGGGCTTCACCCGGCGGTGATCACCCGTGACCACCGATCGAGCAACCCCGACGGCGGCCCGCCACCTCCGCGAGAGCGGCGCCGGTCCAGGCGCAAAGAGGAGCCAGGTAGCCTTTCCTTCGTGCCCCGTCTGTCTGAAGTCATCGCCGCGCTCGACGCCCTCTGGCCGCCCGAGCGGGCCGAGGAGTGGGACGCCGTCGGCACGGTCTGCGGCGACCCCGACGCCGAGGTCGGCCGTGTCCTTTTCGCCGTGGACCCCGTCCAGGAGATCGCCGACGAGGCGATCGCGCTCGGCGCCGACCTGATCGTCACCCACCACCCGCTCTATCTGCGCGGTACGACGACGGTCGCGGCCTCCCACTTCAAGGGCCGCGTCGTGCACACGCTGATCAAGCACGACATCGCCCTGCACGTCGCGCACACCAACGCCGACACCGCCGACCCCGGGGTGTCCGACGCCCTCGCCGGCGCCCTGGACCTGCGGATCACCGGCCCCCTGGTCCCCGAGACCAACCTCGGCAGGATCTGCGAGCTGGACCATCCCGAGACGCTGGCCGAGTTCGCGGCCCGCGCCGCGAAGCGGCTGCCCGCCACCGCGCAGGGGATCCGGGTCGCCGGAGACCCGGGCATGACCGTCCGCCGGGTCGCGGTCAGCGGCGGCTCCGGCGACAGCCTCTTCGGCGCCGTACGGGCCGCCGGCGTCGACGCCTTCCTCACCGCGGACCTGCGCCACCACCCGGTCTCCGAAGCCACCCAGGCCGCACTCACGTCGACCGGGCCGATCGGCCTGATCGACGCCGCCCACTGGGCCACCGAATGGCCCTGGTGCGAGCAGGCCGCCGCCCAGCTCGACGAGATCTCCGACCGCCACGGCTGGGACCTGCGGGTCCACGTCTCGAAGACGGTCACCGACCCCTGGTCCTCCCATCACAACTCCCCTGGAGCCCCCAACTGAACGCCGCGCCCGCCGACCAGATCCGACTCCTCGACGTCCAGGCCCTGGACGTCCGTCTCCAGCAGCTCGCCCACAAGCGCAAGTCCCTGCCCGAGCACGCCGAGATCGAGTCGCTGAACAAGGACCTCACGCAGCTGCGCGACCTGCTCGTCGCCGCGCAGACCGAGGAGAGCGACTGCGCCCGCGAGCAGACCAAGGCCGAGCAGGACGTCGACCAGGTGCGCCAGCGCGCCGTCCGGGACCAGCAGCGCCTGGACTCCGGCGCCGTCTCCTCCCCGAAGGACCTGGAGAGCCTCCAGCGCGAGATCACCTCGCTCGCCAAGCGCCAGGGCGACCTGGAGGACATCGTCCTCGAGGTCATGGAGCGCCGTGAGTCCGCGACCGAGCGGGTCGCCGAGCTGACCGAGCGGGCCTCCGCGGTCCAGGCCAAGGCCGACGACGCGACCGCCCGCCGTGACGCGGCGCAGGCCGAGCTGGACGGCGAGGCGGCGTCCGTCGGCAAGGAGCGCGAGCTGGTGGCCGGCTCCGTCCCGGCCGACCTGCTGAAGCTCTACGAGAAGCTGCGCGAGCAGCAGGGCGGTGTCGGCGCGGCGCGGCTCTACCAGCGCAAGTGCGAGGGCTGCCACATCGAGCTGAACATCACCGAGCTCAACGACGTCCGGGCTGCCGCCGCGGACACGGTGGTGCGGTGCGAGAACTGCCGTCGGATCCTGGTCCGCACGTCGGAGTCCGGCCTGTAATGACGGCCATCACGGAAGTCGTCGTCGAGGCCGACGGAGGCTCCCGGGGGAACCCGGGGCCGGCCGGGTACGGGGCCGTGGTCCTCGACCCGGTGACCGGCGAGACGCTCGCGGAGCGGGCCGAGTACATCGGCGTCGCGACGAACAACGTCGCCGAGTACAAGGGCCTGGTGGCCGGTCTGAAGGCGGCGCGTGAGCTGTTCCCGGACGCCAAGGTGCACGTCCGGATGGACTCCAAGCTGGTCGTCGAGCAGATGTCCGGCCGCTGGAAGATCAAGCACCCGGACATGAAGCCGCTGGCGGCGGAGGCGGCACGGGTCTTCCCCGCGCGCCAGGTCCGCTACGAGTGGATCCCGCGCGAGAAGAACAAGCACGCCGACCGCCTCGCCAACGAGGCGATGGACGCGGGCAAGCGGGGCAAGCAGTGGGAGCCTTCGGCCTCCTCGGCCGCCCTGGACACGTCGGCGGCGCGCAACGCGGTGCGCGGCGCGGCGACGGCGCCCTCGGGTCCTCCCGGCGATGCGACGGCGGGTGCGGCCCGCGCGCGGGCCGCGCTCGCGGGTACGGGTGCGGCCTCCGGTGCGCGTACGGGCTCCGGTGCCGGTGGGCGTTCGGATGCGGGTGTCCCGGCCGACGACGGCCTCTTCGCCGCCGACGAGACCATCGCGGCCCAGGCACGCGCCTCGCTGGCGGCGGCCGCCACGGCCGAGCGTGAGTCCGCGGAGAGCGGCGACTTCGAGGCCGAGGCGGGTGTCCTCGGCCACGAGCCCAAGCCTGTCGTGTCCGGTGCCGAGGGCGCCGCCCGCACCGGCGGCGCCGCGCCCGGTTGGGGCGCGCCCGACCTGGGGGCTCCCGCCACCTTCGTGCTGCTCCGGCACGGGGAGACCGCGCTCACGCCCGAGAAGCGGTTCTCGGGGAGCGGGGGCACCGACCCCGAACTGTCCGCCGCCGGGATGCGGCAGGCCGAGGCCGTCGCCGCCGCGCTCGCCGCGCGCGGGACGATCCAGGAGATCGTCAGCTCCCCGCTCAAGCGCTGCCGCCAGACCGCGGAGACCGTCGCCGCCCGCCTGGGCCTCGATGTGCGCATCGAGGACGGGCTGCGCGAGACCGACTTCGGTGCCTGGGAGGGGCTGACCTTCGCCGAGGTGCGGGAGCGTCACGGCGACGACCTCGACGCCTGGCTCGCCTCGCCCAAGGCCGCCCCGACCGGTGGCGGCGAGAGCTTCGCGACCGTCGCGCGCCGCGTCTCCGCGACCCGGGACCGGCTGACCGCCGCGTACGCCGGCCGTACGGTCCTCCTCGTCACGCACGTCACGCCCATCAAGACGCTCGTGCGGCTGGCCCTCGGAGCCCCGCCCGAGTCGCTGTTCCGGATGGAGCTCTCGGCGGCCTCGCTGTCGGCGGTCGCGTACTACGCGGACGGCAACGCCTCCGTACGACTCCTGAACGACACCTCGCACCTGAGGTGATCCGCGACGGAAGCGGAGGGAAGGGGGCACGGAAATCCGTGGCCCCTTCCCTCGTTCCGTAGCACCATCGACGCCATGAGCTGGCACATCACCGAGGACGCCGACGCCTTCCGCGCGGCGGCCCACGAGCACTTCGCCGCCGATCCCGCGCGGAACACCGTGCTGCTCACCCTCAGCGAGGGAGCCCGGCGGCGGCCCGTCGAGTCCGCGCGGTACGGCTGGTGGAGCGAGCCGGACGGCCGGGTCACAGGCGCGTTCCTGTTCACTCTGCCCCACGAGCCGGCGCTCGGACCGATGCCCGCGGCGGCGGCCCGCGCCCTCGTCCATGTACTGCCGGACGCGGCCGAGGTGACCGGCGTGCGCGGCGAGGAGGAGACGGCGGAGGCCTTCGCCCGGGAACTGTGCGGCGAGAACCGCGCGTGGACGACCACGCGCCGGATGCGGCTCTACCGGCTCGGTACGCTCACCCCGCCGGACCCCGCGCCGCCGGGACGGTCGCGGCCGGCGGTCGCCGCCGACATTCCGCTCGCGGTGTCGTGGATGAGTGACTTCGCCCGGGACATCGGGGAGGACGGCGACGTGGACTACACCCCGAACATCGAGCCCCGTGTCGCCGACGGCCGCCTCCACCTCTGGGAGACCGCCGAGGGCCCGGTGTCGATGGCGAGCATCTCGCCGATCGTCGCGGGCCAGGCCCGGGTCTCGCCGGTGTACACACCGGCCGAGCTCCGCGGCCGTGGCTACGCGGGAGCCGTCACCGGTGCGGTCAGCCGGGCCGCCCTGGACGCGGGCGCGAAGCAGGTCCTGCTCTTCACGGACCTCGCCAATCCCACCAGCAACGCGTTGTACCAGCGGCTCGGGTACCGCCCCGTGACCGACCACGTCGGCCTGACGCTCTCCTGACGGTCGGTCGGCGAGCGCGCGCCGGCACCTGTCAGGGCGCTCGCAGCTCCGCCGCCTCGCGCGCCAGCGATTCGACCCGCGTCCAGTCGCGGGCCGCGAGGGCGTCGGCGGGCAGCATCCATGTGCCGCCGACGCAGCCGACGTTCGGCAGCGCGAGGTAGGCGGGGGCGGAGCCGAGGGAGACGCCACCGGTCGGGCAGAACCGGGCCTGGGGGAGCGGGCCGGAGAGCGACTTCAGATACGGGACGCCGCCCGCCGCCTCGGCGGGGAAGAACTTCATCTCGCGCACCCCGCGCTCCAGGAGCGCCACGACCTCGGAGGTGGTGGAGACACCCGGCAGGAACGGCACGCCCGAGGAGACCATGGCGTCCAGCAGGCTCTCCGTCCAGCCTGGGCTCACCAGGAAGCGTGAACCGGCCGCGACCGCGTGCGCGACGCCGACCGCCGAGATGACGGTGCCGGCGCCGACGACCGCGTCGGGGACCTCGGCGGCGATCGCGCGGATGGCGTCGAGCGCCGCCGGGGTCCGCAGGGTCACCTCGATCGCGGGCAGTCCGCCCGCGACGAGGGCGCGGGCGAGAGGTACGGCGTCGGCGGCGTCCTCGATGACGACGACCGGGACGACGGGGGCGAGGTCGAGGACGGAGGGCAGCGCGGAGGTCATGGCCCCATCCTGCCCGGGTGCGACAACACACGCAACGAGCGTTGCGCACAGTGCAACAGCGGCCCCGTCGGGCGTTCGCCGACCGATCGGCCCGCGACGTCATATGCGCCCGGGCACCCCACCCCGGCTTCGTGCGGGCACGCCTAGTGGATCTCCTCCACCAGGACGTCGAGGGCCCCCGCCTTCCCCTCCTCCACCACGTACTTCAGGTCCCGCAGCGCCTCCACCAGCTCCACCGGGTCCTTCGGCGCCGCACCCGCCTCGAGAAGGCTGCGCACGATCCGCCCCTTCGTCGCCTTGTTGAAGTGGCTGACCACCTTGCGGGTCGGCGCGTGCAGTACCCGCACCGTCGCCGTCCGCGCCGCCACCTCGCCCTTCGGCTTCCACGCCGAGGTGTACGCAGAGGACCGCAGGTCCAGAACCAGTCCGTCGCCCGCCGCCTCCGGCAGCACGCTCGCCATCGCACCCCGCCAGTGCGCACCCAGTGCCCCGAGCCCCGGCAGCTTCACGCCCATGGAGCAGCGGTACGACGGAATCCGGTCGTCCACGCGCACCGCGCCCCACAGCCCCGAGAACACCAGGAGCGAGGCCCGCGCCCGCTTCCGCGCCGCCGCGTCCAGCGTGGCCAGCCCCAGCGCGTCGTACAGCACCCCCGTGTAGATCTCGCCGGCCGGACGAGCCCCCGCCGTCCGCAGCTCCGTGTTCTTCGCGATCTCGCCGCGCAGCCCCTCGCTCAGCCCGAGCACCTCGCGCGCCTTCTCCTCGTCGGCGACGCACAGCTCGACCAGCTCGTCCAGGACGGCCGCCCGCGCCTCGGCCAGGCCCGGCAACGACAGGGACTCCGGCTTGAGCGGCGCCCCACGCCCCGAAGCGGCCTTACCCTCCGACGGCGGCAACAGCACGAGCACGGTGGTTCTCCTTCATACGTACGGGGCTGGGGGTGCGGCCCCAGAACGTTCAGCCTACAAAGTGCCGGGCCGGGTCCCCCGCCATACGCTCGGTCCATGCCACGCCGCCACATTCACGTGACCGGCGCAGCCGAGGACCTACGGGCCGCGCTGCGCGCACTGAGAACCCGGATGCAGGTCCCGGCGAGCTTCCCGCCGGCGGTCCTCGCCGAGGCGGAGGCGGCCGCGGCGTCCCCGCGGCTGCCGGACCACGACGCCACCGACATCCCTCTCTTCACCATCGACCCGCCGGGCTCCCGCGACCTCGACCAGGCCATGCACATCGCCCGACGGCCGGGCGGCGGCTACCGCGTCCACTACGCCATCGCCGATGTCGCCGCGTTCGTCACCGCCGGTGGCGCCGTCGACAAGGAGGCCCACAAGCGCGTCGAGACCCTCTACTTCCCCGACGAGAAGATCCCGCTGCACCCTCCGGTCCTCTCCGAGGGCGCCGCCAGCCTGCTGCCCGACCAGACCGTGCCCGCCCTGCTCTGGCGCCTCGACCTGGACGCCGACGGCCGCCAGGTCGCCGTCGACGTACGCCGTGCGCGTGTCCGCAGCATCCTCAGACTCGACTACGCCGGCGCCCAGCAGCTGATCGAGGCGGGCACGGCGGAGGAACCGCTCGCCCTGCTCAAGACCGTGGGCATGCTCCGCGAGGCCCTGGAGGTCAAGCGCGGCGGGGTCTCCCTCGACCTCCCCGAGCAGGAGGTCGTCGAGAACGGAGACTCGTACACCCTCGTCTACCGCGCCCCGCGCGCCGTCGACGGCTGGAACGAGCAGATCTCCCTGCTCACCGGCATGGCCGCGGCCGATCTGATGATCGCCGAGGGCACGGGGATCCTGCGCACCCTCGGCGCCACCCCGGACGGCGTCGAGAAGCTGCGCCACTCCGCGCAGGCGCTGGAGATCGCGTGGCCGCACCACGTCTCGTACGCGGAGCTCATCCGCTCGCTCGACCCGGCGAACAACCCCCAGCACGCCGCGTTCCTGCTGGACGCCACCGGCCTGTTCCAGAAGTCCGCGTACATCGACTTTGCGGACGGCCGCCTTCCGGACTCCGTGGTCCATGCCGCGATCGCCGACGAGTACACCCACTGCACCGCGCCCCTGCGCCGCCTGGTCGACCGCTATGTGGGCGAGCTCTGTCTGGCGGCCGCCGCGGGCCAGGAGCCACCCGCGTGGGTGAAGGACGCGCTGACGGCACTGCCGGCCGACATGGACAGGGGACGGGGCAAGGAGGCGGACAGGGAGAGCATGGACGTCGTCGAGGCGGCGCTCCTGAAGAACCGGATCGGCCAGGTCTTCGACGGGTTCGTGATCGACATCAAGGACACCGCGAACAAGCGGGGTGTCGTGCATCTGAAGGACCCGGCCGTGGTGGGCACCGTGAAGAGCCAGCAGGCGATGAAGCAGGGGAAGCGGGTGCGAGTGAAGCTGAAGAAGGCGGACCCGGCGGACCCCGGCAGGGACAAGATCCTCTTCGATCACGTACCGGAGTGAGTCAGACCTCCACGACGGCCTGCCTCAGCGCCCGGTGCAGCGCGCGGGCGTCGTCCGCGTGGAAGCGGAGGGTGTGGACGGGCCGGGGCCCGCCGAGGAACCGGGGCGCGTCGACGGGCTCGGTCAGCCGCCGGATCCGGGCGAGCAGGACGGCGTCCCGGATGCCGTACTCGCGGTAGCCGTTGGCCAGCCGTACGGGCTCGGGCAGCAGCCCCAGATGGTGGTAGTGGCGCACGGCCCGCGGGGTGACCCCGACGAGCGCGGCGATCTCGCCGATTCGCATGCGCCCAGTAGAAACCCTGACGCTGCGACAAGGTCAAGCGCGCCCGGCACGGCGGGTAGCATGGTCGGCACGGCAGACGAGCCGGGCGGGCGGCCGCGTGGGGATCCTCGGATCCTCCCGAGGAACGTCCGGGCTCCACAGGGCAGGGTGGTGGCTAACGGCCACCCGGGGTGACCCGCGGGACAGTGCCACAGAAAACAGACCGCCGGGGACCTCGGTCCTCGGTAAGGGTGAAACGGTGGTGTAAGAGACCACCAGCGCCTGAGGTGACTCAGGCGGCTAGGTAAACCCCACCCGGAGCAAGGTCAAGAGGGGCCGCCTGGAGACAGGCGACTCTGCGCGAACGCTTGAGGGCTGCCCGCCCGAGTTCGCGGGTAGACCGCACGAGACCGGCGGCAACGCCGGTCCTAGATGGATGGCCGTCACCCCGACGACCGCGAGGTCCCGGGGTACAGAACCCGGCGTACAGCCCGACTCGTCTGCCTCAACCCGTCCGACCCGGCTGAACTCCCGGGCCAGGCGGGTTTCGCGTTTCCCCGTGCCTTCGGCGTCACTCGTCGGTGCACCTCGCGGACCGGCCGGTCCTACGGAACCGTCCCAGGAGTCCTGACGGCCCGTCCCCTGACGTCACTTCTCCAACGACCGTTCCGCCACCCGCCGGACGTGCCCCGCGAACACCTCCTCCGCGTCCGGGGTCAGCGTGCGCAGTGCCACCATCGCCGTGATGATCACGTCGCACAGTTCGGACTCGACGTCCTGCCAGGTGTGCGACGTGCCCTTGCGCGGGTTCTGGCCCGTCGCGCCGATCACGGCCTGCGCCACTTCGCCGACCTCCTCCGAGAGCTTCAGGACGCGCAGCAGGACGTCCTGTTCGGGCGGGAGGGTGTGGTGTGCGGCGATCCACGAGGCGAGCCGCTCGATGGTGTTCCACGGGTCGGTCATGGGGGAGAAGAATGCCAGCTCGACGCGGTCGGTAGGGTGCGCGGACGATATTCCGGCGTGGGCGGCTGCAAGCCGCCGTGAGTGAGTTCGAGACCGCCGTGCGGGCACAGGACGGCGCTGCCGCCGAGCGGGCCTTCGGAGGGCTGCATCGGGCCTTCGGGCGGGCCGGGGATGCGGAGCTGGAGCTGCCGGAGGCCGGGCCCCGGCTCGCGGCGTTCCTCGCCGAGGTGCCCCCGGGTCCGCGCGCCGTGACCGCGGTGATGGTCGGGGCCTGTGTCGAGCGCGGCGCCGACGCGGTCGCCTGCGCTCCCGCCGTGTTCGCGGGGGCGCGTGAGGCGTTCGAGGCCGCCGAGGTGTTCTGCGAGCGGTGGGCGGCCACCGGCGGCGGCGACCTGCCGGGCCACGAGGACCTGACGGAGGCCCATGTCGAGCGGGTCGGCTTCGACGCCGTCGTCGGCTGGGAGTCGCTTCCGCAGTGGGAGATGGCCTGCGTTGCGATGCTCAACGTGAACGCCGTACGGCGCGGGGCCGACGGCAAGCAGGAGCTGCGCGCGGTCGTGGAGCGCGTGCAGGAGGCGTCGGGGGAGCCGTTCAAGTGCCTCGCCTACGCCCTGGCCGTGCTGGACGACGAGCCGCTCCTGGTCCTCGACCGGAAGTCCGGTGCCGGCTTCGCCGTACGCGTCTCCGGGATCGGCGACAACTTCCAGCTGCACACCCTCCTCGCCGACGCGCTGATCGGGGGCGGGCACCTGCCCGGTACGGCGCCGTCCCCACAGGCCGTCGCCATGTGCCGGGACCAGCCCGGGATGAGCCCGACCACCGGCTCCTTCAATCTCGTCGGCGCCGACGGCGAGTGGATCTGGAACGAGGGCAACCCCTCCGAGATCCCGGTCGTCGACGGCGTACGGCTCGTGGTCCTCGACCCGTCGCCGTACGAGCGGAGCTGGTCGGCCGGCCGGTTCTTCCCCGGGATGACCGGTGAGCTCGTCCTGGAACGCGTCCTGCCCGAGGCCGAGGCCGCGTCCCTGCTCCTCCAGGTGGCCGAGTCCGTGCGCTGAGGTGCGCCACATGTGCGGCCCGGGTCCGTCGGGAACCGGGCGGTCCGGTGTACCGGTAGGCCCATGACCATCCCTGTGGACAAGATCGGCGACCCCGCCGTGCGCGCCTTCGTCAGCGCGCTCAACGCCAATGACCCCGAGGCCTTCCAGGCAGCCCTCACCCCGGGCGCCACCATGTCGGACGACGGGTCCGACCGTGATCTCCAGGAGTGGACCGAGAAGGAGATCTTCTCCTCTCGCGGCCATATGGAGATCGAGTCCGCCAAGGACGACGGGCGGTCCCTCGTCGCCCGCTACCGCAACGACACCTGGGGCGAGATGCGGACCGCCTGGCGGTTCGTCGTCAAGGACGGAAAGGTCGCCCGCTTCGAGACCGGCCAGGCCTAGGGGGGTGTCCTGCCGATCCGGCCTGATCGGCAGGACACCCCCTGGAGCGCCGGGTAGGGGGTGGTGTCCCGCCCCCTACCCCCGGCCGATGTACGGCATCGCCGTCGCCATCACCGTCGCGAACTGCACGTTCGCCTCCAACGGCAGCCCCGCCATGTGCACCACCGTCGCCGCCACGTCCGCCGCGTCCATGACCGGCTCCACCGCCAGCTCCCCGTTGGCCTGCAGAATGCCCGTCTGCATCCGCGCCGTCATCTCCGTCGCCGCGTTCCCGATGTCGATCTGACCGCAGGCGATCCGGTACGGGCGCCCGTCCAGGGACAGCGACTTCGTCAGCCCCGTCATCGCGTGCTTCGTCGCCGTGTACGCGATCGAGTTCGGGCGCGGTACATGTGCCGAGATCGAGCCGTTGTTGATGATCCGGCCGCCCTGCGGGGACTGCTCCTTCATCGCCCGGTAGGCCGCCTGGGCGCACAGGAAGGCGCCCGTCAGGTTCACGTCGACCACCGAGCGCCAGGTCTCGTGGTCCAGGTCCTCGACCGGGACGCCGCCGCCCGCGAACGTACCCGCGTTGTTGAAGAGCAGGTCGACCCGGCCGAACCGGTCCCGTACCGCCTCGAAGAGGGCGGTCACCGCCTCCGGTGAGATCACGTCCGTCGGCACGCACAGGACGTCGGACGAGGAGACGGACGCCGCCGTCTCCTCCAGGGGCTCCCGCCGACGGCCCGCCAGCGCCACCGACCAGCCCGCCTCGGCCAGGGCCCGTGCCACGCCGCGGCCGATGCCCGAACCCGCTCCCGTCACCACTGCGATGCGCGACTCAGTACTCATGGGCGCGCAGCGTACGGCAGACGCGTGCCCCATGAACTCATCCGTCCGACACGTGGATGTTCTGTGCCCGACAACGTGACGTCGTCCCGCCCCACTCGAATACCGGACGGACAACATCCGCCTGGGGAGGGGTACATGACACACATCCAGCAGCACGACGGCGAACTACGGGCCGCCGCCCGCCACTTCGGCCGACGTCGCTTCCTCACCGTCACCGGGGCCGCCGCCGCGCTCGCCTTCGCGGTCAACCTGCCGGCCGCCGGCGCCGCGAGCGCCGCCGAACTGAACCCCGCTCATATCACCGAGAACCCGTTCACCCTGGGGGTGGCATCCGGCGACCCCCAGCCCGGCTCCGTCGTCCTGTGGACCCGGCTCGCGCCCCGCCCCTTCGAGACCGACGGCGGACTGCCCCGCTCCCGCGTCGCGGTCCGCTGGGAGCTCGCCCACGACGAGCGCTTCACCCGGACCGTCCGGCGCGGCAAGGTCACCGCACACCCCGAGTTCCAGTACAGCGTCCATGTCGAGATCGACCACCTCGACCCGGATCGCATCTACTTCTACCGGTTCCGCGTCGGCGACTGGATCAGCCCGGCCGGCCGCACCCGCACCGCGCCCGCCGCCGGCGCCCGGATATCCGAGCTCACCCTCGCCGCCGTCTCCTGCCAGGCGTACCACGACGGCTACTTCACCGCGTACGGACATCTCGCCCAGGAGGACGTCGACGTCGTCTTCCACCTCGGCGACTACCTCTACGAGTACGCCGTCAACGCCACCGGCGGCGCCCGCGCCTACACGGACCGGCGCCTGCCCGCCGTCTTCAACCGGGAGACGATCACCCTGGAGGACTACCGGCTGCGGTACGCCCTCTACAAGTCCGACCCCGACCTGCAGGCCGCGCACGCCGCACACCCCTTCGTCGTCACCTGGGACGACCACGAGACCGAGAACAACTACGCGGGCGAGATCCCCGAGAACGACGTCCCGCCGGAGGAGTTCCTGCTCCGCCGCGCCGCCGCCTACCGTGCCTACTGGGAGAACCAGCCGCTCCGCAGGCCCCAGCGGCCCGAGGGCCCCGACATGCGGCTCTACCGCCGCCTCCGCTTCGGCCGGCTGGCGCAGTTCGACATCCTCGACACCCGCCAGTACCGCTCCGACCAGGCGTACGGCGACGGCTGGCAGGTCCCCGGGCCCGAGTCCGAGGACCCGAGCCGCACCATGACCGGCGCCACGCAGGAGCGCTGGCTGCTCGACGGCTGGCGCGACTCGCGCGCCCTGTGGAACGTCCTCCCGCAGCAGGTCGTCTTCGCCGAGCGGCGCAATGTGCCCACCGCCGACTTCAAGCTGTCCATGGACTCCTGGGACGGCTATCCGGCCTCCCGGCAGCGCCTCCTGGACGGCGCGGCGGCGGCCGGGGTCGAGAACCTGATGGTGCTCACCGGTGATGTCCACGTCGGCTACGGCCTCGACATCAAGGCCGACCACCGCGACCCCACGTCCCGGACCCTCGGCACCGAGATCGTCGCCACCTCCATCGCCAGCGGCAAGGACGGCGCCGACCGGCCCGCCAACTACGACGCCCTCACCCGGGCCAACCCGCACATGAAGTTCTACAACGGGCGGCGCGGCTATGTGACGGTCGCGCTCGGCCGGGACAGCGCCCGCGCCGACTTCCGTACGGTCTCGGCCGTGACGACCCCGGGCGCCCCGGTCGCCACGGCCGGCTCCTACGTCACGGAGGCGGGCAACCCGGGGCTCAAGCCCGCGTGACCGACAGCTCGGACGGATAGCGGACGCCGACGCGGTCCCGTACCGCGTCGAGCGTCCGCATCACGGCGAGCGAACCCTCCAGCGGCACGAGGGGGGACTCGGTCTCGCCCGCGCGCAGACACCGCATGACCTCCGCCGCCTCATGGCGGAGCGAGTGCGGATCGTCCTCGTTCACGAACTCCTCCGGCTCCCGGCCGGCGCGGTGCAGCGTGAACCGGTCCAGGAAGAAGAAGCCCCGCGGAATGTCGATCCGGCCCGCCGACCCCGTCACCGACGCGGTCAGCGGGGTGTCCGCCACGAGCGAGCAGGACAGCAGCGCCGAGGCGCCGGAGTTCCAGCCCAGCAGCATCCCCGTGTTCAGGTCGACGCCTTCGGGCGAGAGGAGGGCGTGCGCCTGCACCGAGTCGGGCTCGCCGAGCAGCAGCTGCGCGAACGAGACGGGGTACACCCCGAGGTCCAGGAGCGCCCCGCCGCCCACCGCCGGGTCCCGCAGCCGGTGGTCCGCGGCGAACGGGCCCGCGAGTCCGAAGTCCGCCTGTACGGTCCTCACCTCACCGATCGCCCCGTCCGCGATCAGCTCCCGGATACGCCGGATCAGGGGGTTGCAGTACATCCACATGGCCTCCATCAGGAAGAGGCCACGGTCCCGGGCGAGGGCGACCAGCTCCTCCGCCTCGCCCGCGTTGAGGGTGAAGGCCTTCTCGCAGAGGACCGCCTTGCCCGCCTCCAGGGCGAGCCCGGCTGCCGCGCGGTGAGCGTGGTGCGGGGTCGCCACGTACACCACGTCCACGTCGGGGTCGGAGGCGAGCGCGGCCCACTCCCCGTACGCCCGCGGTATCCCGAACCGGTCGGCGAAGGCCTTCGCCGACGCCTCCGTACGGGAGGCGACGGCCACGACCTCCGCGCCCTCCGTCGTCAGCAGATCGGTGGTGAACCGGGCGGCGATCCCGCCGGTCGCCAGCACACCCCATCGCACGGTCTTCCCGGACGTTCCCATGCCCCACCCCAAAAGGTCTCGACCACCCCGGACGAACTGAGAGCATAGGGAAAGTTTCAACGAAATGGAGCAGTCGATGCCGGAGAGCGGCCGGACCCGCACGAAGGATCACATAGTCGAAGGGTCGGTCATCGCGGCCCGGCGCGCGGGGCTGCTCGTCACGCTGGTCCTCGGTGGACTCACGGCCCTGCCCCCGCTCTCCATGGACATGTACCTGCCGGCCCTGCCGGAGGTCACGGAGTCACTGCGCTCGCCGGCCGCGACCGTCCAGCTGACCCTCACCGCCTGCCTCGCCGGCATGGCACTCGGTCAGCTCGTCGTCGGCCCCATGAGCGACAAGTGGGGGCGCCGCCGTCCGCTGCTCATCGGCATGATCGTGTACGTCGCCGCCACCGCGGTCTGTGCGCTCGCGCCCTCCGCCGAACTCCTCATCGCCTTCCGGCTGCTCCAGGGCCTGGCGGGCGCTGCCGGCATCGTCATCGCCCGGGCCGTCGTCCGCGACCTGTACGACGGCGTCGACATGGCGCGGTTCTTCTCGACCCTGATGCTGATCTCAGGCGTCGCCCCGATCATCGCCCCGCTCATCGGCGGCCAGATCCTGCGGATCACCGACTGGCGCGGCGTCTTCTACGTCCTCACCGTCATCGGCGTCCTGCTCACCGTGGTGGTGTGGAGGTTCCTCGCCGAGACTCTGCCGCCCGAGCGGCGGCACGCGGGCGGGGTGGGCGAGGCGCTGCGGACGATGCGCGGGCTGCTCGCGGACCGGGTCTTCACGGGTTACATGCTGGCCGGCGGGCTCGCCTTCGCCGCGCTCTTCGCGTACATCTCGGCGTCCCCGTTCGTCGTCCAGGAGATCTACGGCGCCTCCCCGCAGACCTTCAGCCTCCTCTTCGGCCTCAACTCCATCGGGCTCGTGGCCGTCGGCCAGATCAACGGCAAGCTGCTCGTCGGACGCGTCAGCCTGGACAAGGCGCTGGGCTGGGGGCTGAGCGTGATCGTGCTCGCCTCGGTCGCGCTGGTGCTCATGACGAGCGGCCTGTTCGGGAAGGTGGGTCTCGCCCCGATCGCCGCCGGTCTCTTCGTCCTGATGTCGGCGATGGGTCTGGCCCTGCCGAACACCAACGCGCAGGCGCTGATGCGAACCCCGCACGCGGCGGGCTCCGCGTCGGCGCTGCTCGGCACCTCGTCCTTCCTGATCGGCGCGATCGCGTCGCCACTGGTGGGCATCGCGGGGGAGGCGACGGCGGTCCCGATGGCGGTGGTGCAACTGGTCTGCGCGATCGCGTCGCTCGGCTGCTTCCTCGCACTGTGCCGCCCATGGCGCAAGGCGCCGTCGCAGGAGGCCTGACCGGTCCGGCGCGGGGGCGATGCCACGGGTCGGCGGGGGCCGTGCGGCCCACGGTCGGTTCCGGTTCGTCGGCGGTCGTGTCCGGTCTGACGGGGTCCGGTCCCGACCGGTGCGAGGGCGGGGCCACGCGTCGGCCGGCACCGGCCCGGCCCTGGCCGTCCCGTGGCCGTGTCCTGCCCACGGGGTCGGTGCCCCACGCGAGGTCGCGTCCCGGCCCGCCCATGACCGGTCCCGAGTCCAGCCGTGGTGGTGTTCCGGCACAGACGGCCGGTCCTGGGCCGCGGAGACGGTGGTGGTCCCGGGCCGCCGTCCCACGGGGCCGCGTCCCAGCCCACGCGGTCCGTACGGGGCCACCCGGGGCTGGGGCCCACTGCATTCGGTTCGTTCCGGCCCAGCCCCCGTGGCCCGGCTGCCGGACCCGCGGGCGGGTGCCCGGGGGTATGGTTCGGCCGCCTAAAATGTGGAGGTGAACGCCTCCCCCTCCCTCGCCTCCGGTGACACGTTGCGCGTCGCCCTCGCCGGGCTTCTTGACGGGCTGCCGCCGCGCCAGGCGGCCCAGGCCGTCGACCGGCTGATCGCCAACTACCGGGGGACCACCCCGACCGACGCCCCCGTGCTGCGCGACCGATCCGACGTCGCCGCGTACGCCGCGTACCGGATGCCGGCGACCTTCGAGGCGGTACGGGCGGCGCTCGACGCGCTGCGGGACGCGGCGCCCGCGTGGGAGCCGGCGACGCACACCGACATCGGCGGCGGCACGGGCGCGGCGAGCTGGGCGGTCGCCGAGGCGTGGCACAGCCCCCCGAGCACGACGGTCCTGGACTGGGCGGAGCCGGCGCTCGCGCTCGGCCGGGAGCTGGCGGCCGGCGTGTTCGAGGCGGAGTGGCGCAGGGCCCGCATCAGCGGCGCGCTCAAGCTCGACGAGACGGATCTCGTCACGGTCTCGTACGTCCTGAAGGAGCTCACCGAGGCCGACCGCCGCGCGGTCGTCACCGAGGCCGCGCGGGCGGCGCAGGCCGTCGTGATCGTCGAGCCCGGCACCCCCGACGGCTACGAGCGGATCATCGCGGCCCGCACGCTCCTCGTGGAGGCGGGGCTCACCGTGGCCGCGCCGTGCCCGCACAGCGGGGCCTGCCCGATCGATCCGGGCGCGGACTGGTGCCACTTCGCCGCGCGGGTGAGCAGGTCGTCCCTGCACCGGCAGGTGAAGGGCGGCTCGCTGCCGTACGAGGACGAGAAGTTCAGCTACGTCGCGGCGACCAGGTTCCCCGTGACGCCGACGGTGTCCCGGGTGACCCGCAAGCCCCAGATCCGCAAGGGCCAGGTCCTGCTGGAGCTCTGCGGGGCGGAGGAGACGGGCCTGACGCGTGAGACGGTCACCAAGCGCCACGGCACCCTCTACAAGGCCGCGAGGGACGTGGAGTGGGGCGACGCCTGGCCCCCGGAGTAGAGCAGCCGGGGACGACCGGCGGGGTCCCGCGACGCCCGGTCCCCGGAGTAGAGCAGCCGGGGACGACCGGCGGGGTCCCGCGACGCCCGGTCCCCGGAGTCGCCGAGTGGGGCGACGCCCCGCCCCGAGCCAGGGCCGGGCATCGCCCCCGCGGTGTCAGGAGCGCAGCTCCTGCGTGCAGCACTTCACGCTGCCGCCGCCCTTGAGGAGTTCCGACAGGTCCATCCCCAGCGGCTCGAAGCCCCGCTCACGCAGCGGGGCGAAGAGCCCCACCGCCGCCTGCGGCAGCAGGACGTGGCGGCCGTCGCTCACCGCGTTCAGACCCAGCGCCGCCGCGTCGGTCTCGGTCGCCAGCAGGGCGTCGGGGAAGAGCCGGGCCAGGACCGCCCGGCTGCCGGCGGAGAAGGCGTCGGGGTAGTACATGACCTCGTCGCCCTCCGAGTCCAGGACGCACAGCGCCGTGTCCAGGTGGTAGTAGCGCGGGTCCACCAGCTCCAGGCCGATGACCGGGCGCCCGAAGAACTCCTGTGCCTCGTGGTGCGCGAGTGGGCTGGAGCGGAAGCCGCGGCCGGCCAGGATCCACGACGCGGTCACCGCGAAGTCGCCCTCGCCCTCGTTCACGTGCTCCGGTACCCACACCTCCGGGTAACCGTTCCTGCTGAACCAGTCCCGATGCGCCGCCGCCTCGTCCGTACGTTCCGGATAGGCGAACTTCGCGCCCAGCACCCGCCCGTCCACCACGGTCGCGCCGTTCGCGGCGAAGACCATGTCCGGCAGGCCGGGATCCGGGTCCAGGAGCTCGACGGTGTGGCCGAGCGAGACGTAGCGGGCCTGCAGGTCCTCCCACTGTGCGAGGGCGAGCGGCAGGTCGACCGGTTTCGTGGGGTCCATCCAGGGGTTGATGGAGTACGTCACCTTGAAGTGCGTGGGTGGGCACATCAGATAACGGCGGGGCGAGGCCTCGCGCGGAGTCAGGCGCAATGAGGGCTCCTCACGGACGAAGTGAGATGGTCGGACGGAGCCCATGGTCCGCCTTCCGTCGCCTCAGCGCAGTGGACCGTTCGGGTGGTTCGACTGAACATCACGTAGCGAGACGCGGCGTCTCGCCTGCTGCTAGATTGGACGCATGTCCGACACCAAGGCCCCCGACGCCTCCCGCCGCAGCGAACGCTCCCGCCGCGCCATCTTCGACGCCGCCCTCGCCCTCGTCTCCGAGGCCGGCTACACCAAGACCACCATCGAGGGCATCGCCGCCCGCGCCGGTGTCGGCAAGCAGACCATCTACCGCTGGTGGCCCTCCAAGGCCGCCGTCCTGTTGGACGCCTTCCTTGACCTCGCCGCCCAGGCCAACGAGGCAGCTCGGCGGGACGACGCCCACGGCGGGGAAGGGGAGAGTGAGATCCCCGACACCGGCGACCTCGCCGCCGACCTGAAGTACGTGCTCCGCGCCACCGTCGACGAGCTGAACAACCCCACGTACGACGCCCCCTCCCGCGCCCTCGCCGCCGAGGGCATCGTCAACGCCGAACTCGGCGCCCAGTTCGTGGAGCGACTCCTGGAACCTCAGCTCCAGCACTACGTACGCCGCATCGAGGCCGCCCAGGCCGCCGGGGACATCGACCCCGCCGTCGACCCCCGCATCGCCCTCGAACTCCTCGTCGGCCCCCTGAACCACCGCTGGCTGCACCGCACGCTGCCGCTCACCCACGCCTACGCCGACACCCTCGTCGACTACGCGCTGCGCGGGCTCGCGCCCAGGGCGTAACCACGGTACGTACCCCGGTTGGGGACTCCGGTCACCTGAAGCAGCGGAAGATGCGACGATGGGCAGAGCCGAACGGGCGAGCACAACGGGCTAGCGCAGGTGTGAGGGGATAGATGGGCGACGGTATCGGCCGCTACCGCGGCACGGAGAGCAAACTCGCGCAGTGGCTGCGCAGGCGTCCCAAGCGCACAGCGGCGGACGACGAGAACCACCGTGTGAAGCTGCTCCTGGACGCCGCTGCCGCAGGCCTGCCCCTCGCCCCCGCCGCGTACCCCGTCGGGTACCGCTGTTCCTGTGAACGCATCGGCTGTCCGACCCCGGCCCGGCACCCCGTCTCCTTCGCCTGGCAGACCCAGTCGACCACCGACCGCGCCCAGATCGAGCGCTGGGCACTGGGCGAGCCCGAGGCGAACTTCATCACCGCCACCGGCATGGTCCACGACGTCCTCGACGTCCCCCTGGAGGCCGGCCGCGCCGCCCTGGAGCGACTGCTCGCCCAGGGCATCGACGTCGGGCCCGTCGCCGAATCCGCCGAGAGCGCCGGCGACGGCGGCCGGATGCTCTTCTTCACCGCCACCCGCGGCACCCCCGAGGACGAGGACGAGTGGTGGCCCTGCGAGCTGGACTGCCATCCCGAGACCATGGACGAGCATCCGGGGCTGCGCTGGCACTGCCGCGGCAGCTACGTCCTCGTACCGCCGGCCCGACTCATCGGTGACGAGGACGAGCAGCCGGCTCTCGCCTGGGTCCGCGGCCCCGAGCACGCCCTGCCCGACCCGCTGAACCTGCTGGAGACCCTCACCGATGCCTGCGCCCGGCACGCCGCCGAGCAGGGTGAGCAGCACACCGGGCACGAGGTGGCCTGGCCGCTCGGCCGCCGCTGAGGAACGGCGGCCCGCGGGGGAGTACGAAGCGGAAGGCGGGATCCTTGCGTTGACGAACCCGGGCCGGGGGCCATGGGCCCGGGCACACGGCCACCAGGAGTGGGGTGGCGGAACCGGCGCTACGAGCCCTTCGCCCCCGTCACGCCCTGCAGCCGGCCCGCGATCGTGACCCCGTCCTGCTCCGTGCCCGTCGGCTTCACGAGGACGGCCTGGCTCGACACCCACTCCTTGGTGACCGTGTTCTTCACCTCGCCGGTCAGCAGGGGCTTCACATCGGGCGTGACCTTCGGCCGGTAGCCCTGCGCCGCCGTCTGTCGCTCGAAGTAGCGCGTCGCGAAGAAGACCAGCGCCCCGCCGTCCTCGGTCGCGAGGCCCAGCGGCGCGAAGTCCCCGGCGTCGGTGACCTGGTCGATGTACTGCGTCGCCATGCCGACCCTCTTTGCGGCCTTCTGCCGCGCGTCACGCCACTCGGTGGTGTGCGGCCCCGCCGCGAACTGGCCCTGCTCCCCGCCGCCGAGGAGCGAGACATAGTTCCGGCCCAGGTCCTTGGGCGCCACCGCGAGTTCGGCGGAGTCCGCGTCGACCGGCACCGCGAACCCGCCGTCCGTCTTGAACGCCGGGATCTCGTCCGGCGTCAGGATCGCCAGATACGCGGCCTCCCACAGCTGCTCGGAGCCGTTGCGCACGAAGACCAGGAGCCAGCGGTTGTCGCCGCTGCCCTGGTCGGTGTCCCGGTTGGAGTCGGTGTCCACGACGAACCAGCGCGGCCAGCCCGCCTTCTTCGGCAGCACGAACTTCGCGTCCGTCAGCTCCAGCGGGCGGTGGTTGGGGTTGCCGTTGGGACTGGTGATCGAACGGGACTTCAGACCCGCCTGGTTGATCGCCCCGAGCGGCCCGGTGACCCGGCCGGCGTCCAGCGCGGGGTCGTACGCCTTGTCCGCCTTGTTGTAGGCGTCGGTGAAGTCCTTGAGGGCCTGCTCGGCCTCACTCTTCGTCGCCGCCGGGAGCAGTTCCAGCTCGCCGTGCACCGTCACGCAACCGCTCGCCGTCAGCGCCAGCACGGTCGCCGCCGTCGTCGCCACGAGTGCCCTCGACGGTCGCCTCAGCCTTCTCATCGATCGCCTTCTGCTTCTTCACCGGGACGGACGGACCCGACCCTACCGGGGCCAGGAACAGCGCGAGCGTCGGGATCAGATAGAGCGCCCACACCGTGACCTGAAGAACCGTCGGATCGGGCTGGAAGTTGAAGACTCCCTTCAGGAGCGTCCCGTACCAACTGTCCGGCGGAATCGTCGCCGAGACGTCGAACGCCTTGTTCGCGAGCCCGTCCAGGAAGCGCGCCTCCTGGAGGTCGTGCACGCCGTACGCGAGGACACCGGCCGCCACGACGACCAGCATCCCGCCCGTCCAGGTGAAGAACCTCGCCAGGTTGATCCTCAGCGCGCCGCGGTAGAACAGCCAGGCCAGCAGCACGGCCGTCGCGATGCCGAGCAGCACCCCGATCAGGGGCGCGGACGTGCCGTCGGACGAGGCCCGCACCGACGCCCAGACGAACAGCGCCGTCTCCAGGCCCTCGCGGCCGACCGCCAGGAAGGCGGTGGTGACCAGCGCGCCCGTGCCCATCCGCAGCGCCGCGTCCAGCCTGCCGTGCAGCTCCGCTCTCAGATGCCGGGCGGTGCGCCGCATCCAGAAGACCATCCAGGTCACTAGGACGACGGCGAGGATGGAGAGCGAGCCGCCGAGCAGCTCCTGCGCCTCGAAGGTCAGCTCCTGCGAGCCGAACTCGAGGCCGGCACCGAAGGCCAGCGCGATACCGACCGCGACCCCGATGCCGATCCAGATCGGCCTCAGGGCCTCACGGTGGTCCGTCTTCACCAGGTACGCGATGAGGATGCAGACGACCAGGCCGGCCTCCAGGCCCTCGCGCAGGCCGATCAGATAGTTGCCGAACACGGCGTCTCCTTGTCTCCGTCCGCGGCTACGAGAACAGTGCCCGGCCCCACCAGTCGTCCCTGTCGCGGACGCCCGGCGGGACGGCGAACAGGGCCGAACCCACGTGCTGGATGTACTCGTTGAGGACGTCCGCGCGGGCCAGCGAGGTCTGCACCGGGACGAAGCCGGTACGGACGTCCCGCTGGTACGCGAGGAAGAACAGGCCCGCCTCCAGACGGCCGAGGCCGTCCGTGCCGTCCGTGAAGGAGTAACCGCGGCGCAGGATCGTCGCCCCGTTGTTGGAGTCCGGGTGCGCGAGCCGGACGTGCGCCTCCGGCTTCATCGCCTTCAGGAACGGCTCGTCGTGCTCCTTGGCCTTGCCGACGGGCGCGCCCTCGCGCTTGTCGCGGCCGAAGATGTCCTCCTGCTCCTGGAGCGGAGTGCGGTCCCAGGTCTCGACGTTCATCCGGATCCGGCGGGCGACGAGGTACGAACCGCCCGTCATCCAGGCCGTCCGGCCCGGGGCGTCCTTGGCGGGGACCCACACGTGCTTGTCCAGGGCGGCGGTGTCGGTGCCCGCGATGTTGCGGGTGCCGTCCTTGAAACCGAACAGGTTGCGCGGGGTCTGCGCGTCGGGGGTCGTGGAGGACGTCTTGCCGAAGCCCAGCTGCGACCAGCGCACCGCCACCTTGCCGAAGCCGATCCTGGCGAGGTTGCGGATCGCGTGCACCGCGACCTGAGGGTCGTCCGCGCACGCCTGGACGCACAGGTCGCCGCCGCTGCGGGCCGGGTCCAGGTTGTCGCCGGGGAACTTGGGCAGCTCGACCAGCGCGCCGGGCCGCCTGTCCTTCAGCCCGAAGCGTCCGTCGAAGAGGGAGGGGCCGAAGCCGATGGTGAGGGTGAGCCGGGAGGGCTTGAGACCGAGGGCCTCGCCCGTGTCGTCCGGCGGGGCCTCCGGCAGGCCGCCGTAAGCACCCTCGCCGACCTCGTGACCGGCCGTCATGCGCTCGGCGGCCCGCGTCCAGTCCTTGAGAAGCTGGACGAGCTCGGCGCGGTCCTCGGTCCTTACGTCGAAGGCGGCGAAGTGCAGCCGGTCCTGGACGGCGGTGGCGATTCCGGCCTGGTGCGGCCCGTGGAAGGGGACGGCCGCGCCGCTGTCGGCGACGGGCGCGGTGTCGTCCCCGCCACGGGTCAGGGCGACGGCGCCGCTGGCCGCGGCGGCGCCGAGCGCGAGCCCGGCGCCGCCCCAGCCGAGGAGCGTGCGCCGCGGGGTCGCGTCGCTCCCGCGCGGGCCGCTCTCGTCGGCATGGTTCTCGCTGGTGTCGGGCATCTCCGCGTCCTCCTACTTCACAACCGCAGCAGCGAGCTTGGAGAGCGGCTCGGCCAGCGCGTTGACGCCGTCCGACAGCTCCTTGCGCTCGGTCTTGCCGACCTTGTCGTACGAGGTGAAGACGTAGGAGCTCTTGTCCGTGCGGTACTTGTCGAGGAGCGTGTTCAGCGCGGCGAACTGCTTGTCGAGCTCGGCGACAAGCTTCGGGTCGTTCTTCGAGGCGACCGGCTTGAGCAGCTCGAACGACTTCTGGGCGCCCTCGACGTTGGCCTTGAAGTCGACCAGGTCGGTGTGGGAGTAGCGCTCCTCCTCGCCGGTGACCTTGCCGGTGGCGACCTCGTCCAGGAGCTCCTTGGCGCCGTTGGCCATCGAGGTCGGGGTGATGTCGGCCTTGCCGACCCGCTTCACCCAGTCCGCGAGGTCCTTGTCGAGGGTGTCGGCGAGCTGCTTCTCCCGGTCGCCGATCTTCTTGTCCTGCCAGAGCGCCTTCTCCAGGCGGTGCCAGCCGGTCCAGTCCTTCGCCGGGTCCTGCCCCGCCTCCAGGCCGTCCTCGCGGACGTCGACCTTCGGGTCGATGTCGCCGAAGGACTCGGCGACCGGCTCGGTGCGCTCCCAGCCGATGCGGGAGTCGGCGTACGCCTTCTTCGCGGTTTCGACGTCACCGGCGCGTACGGCGTCGGTGAAGACCTTCACCTTGGGCAGCGTCTCGTCGGCCTGTGCCTGCACGTACTGGCGGTAGGCGGCGACGGCGGCGTCCATCTCGGGGGAGCGCTTCGCGGCCGCGACGCCACCGGTGACGGTGACCTTCTGCCGGATGCCGTCACCCTTCATGCCGGGCTTGCAGGCGATCTCGTAGTCACCGGCCTTGACCTCGGCGGTGATGGTGGCCTTCGTGCCGGGGCCGATGTTCTCGCGCTCGGTCACGATCCGGTCGTCCGGGTACAGGACGTAGACCTCGGTGACCTTCGTGCCCTTGTTCTCCACGGCGAGCTCCACATGCCCGGCAGGGAACTCCTTGTCGGACACCTCGCAGGAGTCGTCCTTCGCGACGACCTGGACCGTGCCGTCGGAGGAGTCGGAGGAACCGCTCTTCTGGGTGCAGCCCGTGACGGCGGTCAGAGCCGCCACTGCGGTGGCGGCGGTGACGACGGAGAGACGGACGGCTCGCATAGGGGCTCCAGTGAGGACGGGGACGGGGTGAGGCGGACCTAACTTAACCGAGGCTTACCTCACTCAAACCGGGACGTCCAGTGATTCGGCTCTCACGTTCCGGGCGCGGGAACGACAAGGTCACGGCGGGCTCATCGATGCCCCATGGCAGGGTCAAGTGCGGGTCAAGGGGCCGGGTTTGTCTGTTTCGGCGTTGAGCGGGTGCGGCGCGGGACGACCAGCGGGACGCCGGTCCGTGGATGGGGCAACACCTCCACCGGCTGCCGGTAGACACGGCTCAGCAGCTCCTCGTCGAAGACCTCGGCCGGTGGCCCGTCGGCGGCTATCCGGCCGTCGTGCAGCACCCCGACGCGGTCCGCGTGCGCGGCGGCGAGCCCGAGGTCGTGCAGCACGACCACGACCGCGACCCCGGCGGCGGCGCGCTCGCGGCAGACCCGGAGCACCAGTTCCTGGTGGCGCAGGTCGAGCGCCCGCGGTCGGCTCGTCGAGCAGCAGCAGCGGGGTGCGCTGGGCGAGCACCCGGGCCAGGGCGACCCGGGCGCGCTCACCGCCGGAGAGTGCGGAGAAGGGGCGGTCGGTGAAGGCCTCCACCTCGGTGGCCGCCATGGCCTCCGCGACGGCGGCCTCGTCCTCCTCCTCGTGCCTGGTCCCGGCCCAGGGCGCCCGGCCCATCCGGACCACGTCCGCGACCGGGAAGGGGAAGGCGAGGGCGGCCGCCTGCGGCAGCACGGCCCGGCGCAGGGCCAGTTCGGGCGCCGACCAGTCGGTGGCGGGCCGGCCGCAGATCCGTACCTGTCCGCCGGACGGCGCGAGGTCGGCGGCGAGTGCGGCCAGCAAGGTCGACGTCCCGGCCCCGTTGGGACCGACCGGAGCGAGCACCTCACCGGCCCGTACGACGGCGTCGACCCCGCGGAGCACCTCCCGCCCACCGAGCCCGACATGGAGCTCCCGCGCCTCGGCGACGACCTCGCCGACCAGGGGAGGAGCGGGGAGCTCCCGCGGACGACGGGCGAGGAGACCGCGGATCATGCCCAACCACCTTGCTTACGACGGGTCCTGCGCAGCAGCCAGAAGAAGAACGGGCTGCCGAAGAGGGCGGTCAGGACGCCCAGGGGGAGTTCGGCCGGGGCCGCGACCGTACGGGCCGCCAGATCGCCGGCCGCGAGGACCACCGCGCCGCCGAGCCCGCTGCCCGGGACGAGGAAGCGGTGGCCCGGACCGTTCGCCATCCGCAGCAGGTGCGGGACGAGCAGGCCCACGCTTCAACGGCACCGTCCGCTTCGAGTGCGCAGCCCACACCATCGACTGGACCATCAGCGACGTGAAGGTGAAGGCCAAGGGCTCGACCGGCACGCTCGTCGCGGACGTCGCCACGGCCTCGGGCAGGAAGAACGACGTGGCCTTCGCGGATCTCGACCTGTCGAAGGCCGACTACACGGCGAAGAACGGTGTCGTCACCCTCGCGAACATCCCGGCCAAGCTGACGAAGGACGGCGCGGCCCAGTTCGCGGGCCCCGGCGGCCAGGCCTTCTACCAGCCGGGCACCGCCATCGACCCGGTGACCGTCGCCCTCACCGTGGACAAGGACGCCACCGAGCGCGACCACCGGAGGGACCTCGGGCGGTGGCTCGACCACCGGCGGCTTGTCCACCACCACCGGCGGCGGCACGGTCGGCGGCTCCGGCTCCCTCGCCGCCACGGGCGCGGGCGTCCCGACCGGCACCCTGCTCGGCGCGGCGGGCGCCACGGCCCTCGCGGGCGCGGCTGTCGTCTTCGCCGTCCGCCGCCGCACGACGGAGTCCTGAGCCCCGGCACGACGGCTCCGGAGCCCCGCTCCTGAAAGACCGCCACCCCCCCCACAGGCAGGGCCGCACCCCCGGAAACGGTGGTGCGGCCCTGCCGCGTGCGCGACTAGCGTGCGGGCATGCGACTGTTCCGGGAGAGCCCCTTCGGACCGGGGTACCGCGCGGAGGGTGGGGCCGAACCGCCCGCACTGCGCTGGGAGATGACGGACGGCCGCAGGATGCTGCTCCGCCAGGCGGGACGGCCCGTCCTGCTCGCCCGCGTCGACGAGGACCGGCACGGGATCATGCTCCACCGCCGCCCCGGGTACCGCTCACCCCTGCCGCCGGTACGGGCCGACGAGTCCCGGCTGATGCCAGACTGGCTGCGCCGGTACGCCGATCGGCTGGCAGCCTCCGACGACGGGCCCCTGCACCCGGGGCGTTGGATGGTCGGGACCCGGGATGTGTTCCCGCCGTACGTCTGGGGCGAGGACTTCGTCACGGCGTGGCCGTGCGGACATCTGGACTGGGACAGGAACGGCTGGAACGGCGTCGTCCCGCTGCGGAAGCTGTCGGCCCCGGACGCTCCTCGCGTCAAGGCGTACCGCAAACGGGCCAGGGACGGCACTCTCGCCCCCGTACTGCTGTGGTGGATCACCACCCTCGACGGCTGGCTGCTCCTCGACGGGCACGATCGTGCCGTCGCGGCGCTCGCCGAGGATCGCGCGCCGCAGGCGGTCGTCCTGGCCATGGCGGAGGACGCGGCGACGACGGCCGAGCGGTTCGCGGCACTCCCCGAGCAGGAGGAGGAGCTGCGGACGCGCGCCTTCCGCGGTCCCGATCCGGAGCGGCAGCGCGCGGCTTTCCTACGCGGCCTCAACGACTACGCCGCATCGATCCCGTACGAGGAAGCCCGCACCCGTGCCTGGCCGATTCCCGGTGGACCGGCGGAATGGGACGCCTGGATGCTTGAATTCCGCCATGCACACGACCGTGACGAGTAGCGCCACCGACATCGACGTCCTGCGGGTCTTCTGCGCGGGCGACGGCCGGTACGGCAACGCCCTGGGTGTCGTACGCGACGGGCGCACGTATCCCGACGAGGCTTCCCGGCAGGCGCTCGCCAAGGAGCTCGGATTCAGCGAGACCGTGTTCGTCGACGACCCCGAGCGCGGGGACGTCGACATCTACACGCCCGGGGTGCGGCTGCCGTTCGCCGGTTACCCGCTCGTCGGCGCGGCCTGGCTGCTCGATGTGGAGGTCGTCCGCCCGCCCGCGGGCGAGGTCTGGGTGCGCGGGGACGGGGAGTTCACGTGGATCGAGGCCCGGGCGGAGTGGGCCCCGCCGCGGACCCTCCGGCGGTACGGGTCGGCCGCCGAGGTCGAGGCGTTGGACGTGCCCGAGCCGGGGGAGTGGATTTACGCCTGGGCCTGGGAGGACGAGGCGGCCGGACGGATCCGGGCGCGGGGGTTCCCGGGGCGCGGGGACGGCATCGACGAGGACGAGGCGACCGGCGCGGCCGCCCTGCTGCTCACCGCCGAACTGGGCCGGGCCCTGAACATCACCCAGGGCCGGGGATCGCAGATCCTGACGGCCCCCGGCCCCGACGGCGTGATCGAGCTGGGCGGACGGGTCCGCATCGAGCGGAGCCTCACCCTCCAGCGCTGACGCTCACGCGGTGGCGCCGGTGTTCACGCGCCGAGGCACCCACGCGCCGGCACCCACACGCGCCGAGGCGCCCACGCGCCGGCGCCCACGCGCCGGCACCCACACGCCGAGGTACCCAGAGGCCGAGGCGCCCACGCGTCGGCGCCCACGCGCCGAGGCGGCTCACGCGCTGAGCGGGAACTCGCCTCCCAGCTCCCGGAACACCGCGCCGTTGAAGTCGAACGCGCGCTTGCACTCGTCGATGATCCGCTGCTTCTCCAGATCGTCGGCGTTCACCGCGTCGAGCAGCTCCCGGTAGCCCCGCTTGAAGGCCGCCGGGTTCGTGATCTCGTCGAAGACGTAGAACCGGACCCCGTCGCCCTTGCGCGCGAAGCCCCAGGTGCGCTCGGCCTTGTCGCGGATGATCTGGCCGCCGGAGAGGTCGCCCAGGTAGCGCGTGTAGTGGTGCGCCACATAGCCCGCCGGCCACTCCCGCGCGCACTCCGCCACGCGGGCGGCGTACGCGACGGTCGCGGGCAGGGGCGTGAGCCCTGCCCGCCACTCCGGGCCCCGCAGATGGGCGAGGTCCTGCTCCAGGGCGGTGGTGCGGAACAGCTCCGGCTGTATGAAGGGCCCGGCGACCGGGTCGTTCTTCAGCGCCTCGGCGCCGTCCTCCAGGGCGCGGTACACGAACCAGAGCTGCTCCGTGTACCGCGTGTAGGCGTCCACGGCGAGACGTCCCCCGAGGAGGTCGCTCATGAAGGTCGACGTCTCGGCCTCGGTGTGCTGTTCGTGCGAGGCCGTGCGGATGAGCGTCGAGAAGGGCGTGTCCAAGGCGTGCCTCCGGGACCGATGGGGACGAGAACCTGCTGCGATACTGCTACTTAGGCTTACCTAAGTCAACTGGTTCCCGACGGCCTGTCGGTAAAAAGCTACCCCGCTACGGGCTCAGGGCAACGTGAGGATTTCGGCCCCGGTGTCCGTGACGACGAGCGTGTGCTCGAACTGCGCCGTCCGCTTGCGGTCCTTGGTCACGACCGTCCAGCCGTCGTCCCACATGTCGTACTCGTGCGTGCCGAGCGTCAGCATCGGCTCGATCGTGAACGTCATGCCGGGCTGGATGACCGTGGTGGCGTGCGGGGAGTCGTAGTGCGGGACGATCAGCCCGGAATGGAAGGACGAGTTGATGCCGTGCCCGGTGAAGTCGCGCACGACGCCGTAGCCGAAGCGCTTGGCGTACGACTCGATGACCCGGCCGATGATGTTGATCTGACGGCCCGGCTTGACGGCCTTGATGGCCCGGTCGAGCGACTCGCGGGTGCGCTCCACCAGCAGCCGGGACTCTTCGTCCACATCGCCGCAGAGGTAGGTGGCGTTGTTGTCGCCGTGCACCCCGTTGATGTACGCCGTGACGTCCAGGTTCACGATGTCGCCGTCGTTGAGGACGGTGGAGTCGGGGATGCCGTGGCAGATGACCTCGTTGACCGAGGAGCAGAGCGACTTCGGGAAGCCGCGGTAGCCGAGGGTGGAGGGGTACGCCCCGTGGTCGCACATGAACTCGTGCGCGACCCGGTCCAGCTCGTCCGTGGTGACACCCGGCGCGATGTGCTTGGCGGCCTCCTCCATCGCCTGCGCGGCGATGCGGCCGGCGATCCGCATCCGCTCGACGGTGTCGGAATCCTGCACCTCGGGCCCCGTGTACGGGGTGGGTGCGGGCTTCCCGACGTACTCGGGACGGCGGATGGCTCCCGGAACGGAGCGGTGGGGGGAGATCTCCCCCGGTACGAGCAGCGACTGGCCAGACATGTCAGCGAGTCTAACGACCGCGACTGGGGCAGCATGGCCTCAGAGGAAGGAGCCGACGATGGCCCTGTTCAAGAAGCGCACGGTGGGCAAACCGGGCGAGTGGTACTACTGCCTGCAGCACCGCAAGGTCGAGGAAGGACCGGAGTGCCCGGCCAAGGACCGTTTCGGCCCGTACTCCACCCGCGAGGAGGCGACCCACGCGATGGAGAGTGCGCAGGAGCGCAACCTGGAGTGGGACACCGACCCGAAGTGGCACGACACGCCGAAGCCGACGGAGCCGCCGGACTAGGGCTTGCCGGACGGACCGCTCGTCAGGCCGGGGCCCCGGTCCCGGCCTCTCGCGCGTCCCGTGCCTCCCGCTCCTCCTGCGCGGCCTTGTGGCGCAGCGCGTCCTCGTCCGTGTCGGAGTCGTACGTGAGGAGCTTCGGCAGGGTCAGGCAGAGCAGGCCCACCGAGGCCACGCAGGCCACGCCGCCGGACCAGACCGCGGCTCGCGTGCCCGTCCAGCCCGCCATGGCACCCGCCCGGACCTGCCCCAGCTGCGGCCCGACGCTGTAGGAGAGGACCTCGATCCCGGCGAGCCGGCCGCGCAGCTCCTCCGGGATCGTCTGGTTCCAGATCGTGGCGCGGCCCAGGCCGCTCGCCATGTCGCCGGCGCCCGCGAACGCCAGGCACAGCAGCACCAGCCAGATGTTCGAGAACCAGCCGGCCGCCGCGATCGCCAGCCCCCAGGCCGTCGCCCCGCACACCACCAGGAGCCCGTGCCGGCGGATCCGCGAGGTCCAGCCGCTGGTCAGGCCGAGGACGAGCGAGCCGACCGAGCCCGCGGCGTACATCAGGCCCAGCGACCAGTCCGCGTCCAGCTCGTCCGCGAGGAACGGGAAGACCGTGTTGGGGAAGGCGAAGAACATGGCGGCGAGGTCGATCACGTACGTACCGAGCAGCACCGGCCGTGACCAGGCGTACCGCGCTCCCTCGACGATCCCGCGGAGCGACGGCTTGTCCGCGTCGTGCGCGGGCGGTGCGGGGGAGAGCCGCAGACACAGGAGTACCGAGACGAGGAAGCCGGCGATCGTCACGCCGTACGCGGGGGCGTGACCGGCGTACGCCACCAGCAGGCCCGCGAGGGCCGGTCCGGCGATGGTGCCCATCTGCCAGCGCAGCGAGTTGAGCGCCGCGGCGGCAGTCTGCTGGTCGTGTGGCACGATCCGGGCGAGCAGTGAGTCCAGGGCGGGGCGCTGGAGCCCGGCGAGCGCGGAGACGCCGGCCGCGACGACGTACAGCGGCCAGAGCATCGGCTCGGGCAGGAGCGAGTTGAGGAGCAGGAGCAGGGCGAGCAGCCCGAGCCCGGCCTCGGTGGAGACGAGGACCTTGCGCCGGTCGACGGCGTCGGCGAGCGCACCGCCGTAGAGTCCGAAGACGACCAGCGGGACCAGCTCGACCGCGCCCATCGCGCCGACGGCGAGCGGCGATCCGGTCAGATCCTTGATCTGCAGCGGCAGCGCGATCATCGCCACGGCGCTGGAGAAGAAGGCGACGAGCCCCTGGACCCAGAGCAACCGGAAGTCGCGGGAGGACCGCCACGGCGTCAGATCGGGCAGCACGGCGGAGAGCTTCGAGGTCACGAGGTGCCATGCTCCGGCGGCGCTCGTTCGTACGGCAACCGAATTACGGCGTCGAGGCGCCGTGCTACCAGCCCTGCGGCGGTGGTGACGTCAAGTGGTCGGCCAGGCGGGACAGCCGGTCCCGGAAACGGCGGCGACCGCGTGGGGAGGGCAGGCTGTTCTCGCCGGCCGCTGCGCTCACCAGGTGCTGCACCGTGTCCAGGTCGACCTCCGCGTCCGCGGCCACCGTCAGCGTCTCGTGGGCCAGGCCGTGGACCTCCGGGTCGCCGGCGTCCAGGGAGAGCACGGTCGCCCCCGCCCTTCGGGCGTCGTGGACCCGCTCCAGCACCCCTGCGTCGGGCCGCTCCGGCGCCACCATGAGCAGCGTCGCCCCGCGCCGCGCCGCCTCCAGGCGGCCGAGCCCCACCGCCAGGTGCGCCGGATCGCCGGGCCGTACCTGGTGGCGCACCAGCGTCGGCGCCAGCTCCGGCTGCCCCGACCAGGTCGCCTCGTCCACGAGATGCGCCGTCAGATGCCACGGCTCGTACCCCGCCGTCCCCACCAGGAGCAGCCCGCCCCCGTGCGGGACGACGGAGGACCGGAGCGAACCCGCGAACCCGCGGGCCGCGGCCGGCCACGCGGTCCCGGCCAGCACTTCCCGCAGCAACGCGACCCGTACGGCATCCATGGGGCCGCATCCTGCCGCAGCCGTGCCGTGCGCGAGGCCGGTTGCCGAGGAACCACCCGTACGTGAGACGCGCCGTCACCACCGGCCAGTAATGTCGAGGCCATGACTTCCTCCACTCCCGCCCCCGCCCCCAAGGACCCCTGGGACCTCCCGGACGTGTCCGGCCTCGTCGTCGGCGTCCTCGGCGGCACCGGCGACCAGGGCCGCGGTCTCGCCTACCGGCTCGCGAAGGCCGGCCAGAAGGTGATCATCGGCTCCCGCGCCGCCGAGCGCGCGCAGACCGCCGCCGACGAGCTGGGCCTCGGCGTCGAGGGCGCCGACAACGCCGAGTGCGCCCGCCGCAGCGACATCGTGATCGTCGCCGTTCCGTGGGACGGGCACGCCAAGACCCTGGAGTCGCTGCGCGCCGAACTCGCCGGCAAGCTCGTCGTCGACTGCGTCAACCCGCTCGGCTTCGACAAGAAGGGCGCCTACGCCCTCAAGCCCGAGGAGGGCTCCGCGGCCGAGCAGGCCGCCGCCCTGCTGCCCGGGTCCCGGGTCGCCGCCGCCTTCCACCACCTCTCCGCCGTCCTGCTCCAGGACCCCTCGATCGACGAGATCGACACGGATGTGATGGTCCTCGGCGAGGAGCGCGCCGACGTCGAGATCGTCCAGGCGCTCGCCGGCCGCATCCCCGGGATGCGCGGCGTCTTCGCCGGCCGACTGCGCAACGCCCACCAGGTCGAGTCGCTGGTCGCCAACCTGATCTCGGTCAACCGCCGCTACAAGGCCCACGCGGGCCTGCGCGTCACCGACGTCTGACCGGGGCCCGAGCGGTCGGGGGCATGGGGGACACTGGACGGGCACCATCAGCCGTACCCGGACAGGAGCCGACCCCCATGCCCCGCCTCGCTCTCTACGCCCTCGCCGTCTGCGCCCTCGCCGTCGCCGCGGCCGTCGTCTCCTTCGTCTCGGGCAACTGGCTCGGCGTCGTCTGGGTGCTCCTCGCCGGCCTCTCCTCCAACATGGCCTGGTACTACATCCGCCGGGCGAAGACCGAGGCCCAGTCCCAGGGCTAGACCTCGCAGAGCTCCGGCGTCTCCTGCCAGAAGCGGTAGAGGTTCGAGCCGCAGTAGCGGGAGACCTCCGGTGCGCCGAGCGCCCGCATCAGCGCGTCGATCGCGTCGAAGAACGCGCCGTTGATCGCCGGGACGAAGAGCAGCGCGATCACGATGAAGAAGCCGTACGGCGCGTACGGCTCGATCTGCCGCTTGATCTTGTACGACAGCCAGGGCTCGATCACCCCGTAGCCGTCGAGGCCCGGCACCGGCAGGAAGTTCAGGAGCGCGGCCGTCACCTGGAGGAACGCCAGGAAGGCCAGCGCGTACTGGAAGGCGAGCGGAACGCCGTCCAGCGCGTCCAGCCAGAACGGCGCCGTGCATACGATCGCGAACAGGACGTTCGCCAGCGGGCCCGCAGCCGAGATCAGGCTGTGCTTCCAGCGGCCCTTGATCCGGCCCTGCTCGATGAAGACCGCGCCGCCCGGCAGACCGATACCACCCATGATCACGAAGAGCACCGGCAGGATGATGCTCAACACGGCATGGGTGTAGGCGAGCGGGTTGAGCGTGAGGTACCCCTTCGCACCCACCGTGATGTCCCCGCCGTGCAGCGCGGTGCGGGCGTGCGCGTACTCGTGGAGACAGAGCGAGACGATCCACGCCGAGGTCACGAAGAGGAAGATCGCCACGCCGGGGGAGGCCGCGAAGCCGGTCCACACGGCCCAGCCGGTGACCGCCATGACAGCGAGGATCGCCAGGAAGACCGGGCTGATCCTGCGCTCGTGGCTACGGGCGGTGGCCGTCGTCATCGGTGGGACTCCCTGGGGCGCGGCGGGGTGTGTGCGGGAAACGTGCCGGGGTGGGGGTGAGTTCCTGCGACGATCCCCGGCTCACGGAGAATAGGGCCTGTGCGCTATTCCGTCCTCGGCCCTACCCAGGTCCACACCGTCCACGGCACCCCCGTCGCTCTCGGCGGGGCCCGGCTGCGGGCGCTGCTGACCGTACTGGCCCTGCGCGCCGGGCGGACCGTGCAGGTCGGCGTCCTCGTCGACGAGGTGTGGGACGGTGCCCCGCCCGCCGACGGCGCCGCGGCGCTCCAGGCCCTGGTGGGCCGGTTGCGGCGGGCGCTCGGGCGGGAGGCCGTGGAGTCGTCCCCGGGCGGCTACCGGCTGGCGGCCGCACCCGAGGACGTGGACGCGCACCGCTTCGAGCGGCTGACGGGGGAGGGCGTACGGGCGTTCGGCGCGGGCGACCCGGTGCGGGCGGCGGAGCTGCTCGACGAGGCGCTCGCCCTGTGGCGCGGGCCCGCGCTCGCCGACCTGCCGGACCGCACGGCGGAGGCCGCACGCTGGGAAGCCCGTCGCCTCGACGCCCGCCGGGCCCGCCTCGACACGGCCCTCGCTCTGGGCGAGGCCGCATCGGTCCTCCCCGAGCTGGCTGCGCTCTGCGAGGCCCATCCGCTCGACGAACCCCTCCAGGCCCTGCGCATCCGCGCCCTCCGCGACACGGGCCGCGCGGCGGAGGCTCTGGCCGCGTACGAGTCCTTCCGCCGCGACCTGGCGAACCGCCTGGGCGCGGACCCGTCCCCGTCCCTGCGCGCCCTCCACGCGGAGCTGCTGTCGCCGGAAGCCGGAACGACCAGTCCCGGCCAGGGGCGGACACCCCACGCCCCGCTTGCGCGGGCCGGCGCCGGCCCGCAGGACGACCTGGCAGGGACCGGCGCCCCTGCCGGGCCTGCGGGGCGCGGGGGATCCGGCGGCACGGCGGCGCCCGGCGTCCCGCAGGACCCCGCCGGACCTGCGGGACGGACAGGATCCGGGTTCCGGGAGGCCTCTGCGGCCACCGGCCCGGCGCACGACACCGGCGTCGCCGCCCGGGCTTCGGGGCCGGACGCATCCGTCGCGCCGGCGGCCCCCGGCCCGGTGCGGGGTGCCTCCGGCGGCCTCGCCGGGTCTGCTGGGCCCGGGGGATCTGGGGTCCCCGAGGCCCCCGGCCCGGCCCAAGCCCGTGCCGCGGGGCGGGACGCGGAGGTCCTCGCGGATCCGCGGCGCCCCGCCGCCCCACCCCGCCCCGGCAACCTCCGGGCGCGGCTCACCAGTTTCGTCGGGCGCGGGCAGGACATCGCGCGGCTCCGGGACGATCTGTACGGCAGCCGGCTCGTCACCCTTCTCGGGCCCGGCGGGGCCGGGAAGACGCGGCTCTCGCAGGAGGGGGCCGAGCGCGCCGCCGACGGCGGGGCGTGGCCGGACGGGGTCTGGCTCGCCGAACTCGCGCCCGTGACCGACCCCGAGGCCGTCGCCGAGGCCGTGCTCGGCGCCCTAGGGGCGCGCGAGACCGTGCTGCGCGGCGCCGGCGCCGAGGAGTTGCGCGGTACCGACACCCCGCTCGGACGCCTCGTCGAACACTGCGCCTCACGCCGGCTCCTGCTGATCCTGGACAACTGCGAACACCTGGTGGACGCGGCCGCGGCCCTCGCGGAGTCGCTCCTCGCCCGCTGCCCGGGCGTGACGGTCCTCGCCACGAGCCGCGAACCGCTCGGCGTCCCAGGGGAGTTCCTGCGCCCCGTGGAGCCGCTGTCGCCCGAGAGCGCGCTGCGTCTGCTCGGGGAGCGCGGGGCCGCGGCCCGGCCCGGTTTCGACCCGGGTGACGACCCCGAGGCGTGTGACGAGATCTGCCGGCGCCTCGACGGCCTCCCGCTCGCGATCGAGCTGGCGGCGGCCAGGCTTCGGTTGCTGACACCGCGCCAGATCGCCGACCGCCTCGACGACCGCTTCCGTCTCCTCACCTCGGGAGCCCGTACCGTCCTGCCCCGGCAGCAGACCCTCCGCGCGGTGGTCGACTGGTCCTGGGACCTGCTCGACGCGCCCGAACGGGCCGTCCTGCGCCGCCTGTCCGCGTTCACGGGCGGCTGCGACCTGGAGGCGGCGGAGTCGGTGTGCGGCACCACCCCGGACGACGTCCTCGACCTCCTCGGGTCGCTCGTCGACAAATCGCTGGTCGTCGCCACGCCCGCCGACGACGGGACGATGCGTTACCGCCTCCTGGAGACCGTCGCCGAGTACGCCGGCGAGCGCCTCGACGAGGCGGGGGAGCGGGCGGAGATCGAGCGGCGCCATCTCGTCCACTACCGCGAACTCGCCCGCCTCACCGACCCCGAGCTCCGTGGCGGCGGCCAGCTCCGCGCCATGACGTGGTTCCGGAGTGAGTACGAGAACCTGCGCACGGCCCTGCGTCACGCGGTCGCCGCAGGCGACGAGCACGAGGCGCTCGTGCTCGTCCACTGCCTTCTCTGGTACTGGCAGATGCGTGACCTCCGCTCCGACGCCCTGCACTGGGCCGGGGCCGTCGCCGCCCTCGGGCCCGATCCGTTCGCGCCGCCCGCCGCGCCCGTCGTACCGCTCCACGAGCGCTGCACGGCCGCGCCCCCGCCGCTGAGCGAGGAGCACCTGTGGGAGGCCCGGCGCGGGGTGCGGCTCATCGAGCTGCTCAACATGGACCACATGACGGGCGACTGGACCTCGCCCGAAGGGGTCGAGCGGCTGAAGCGGATCACCGCCGTCTACCGGCCCGGTCTGCCGCAGACCTGCCGCCTGCCCGGCTCCTTCGCCGTCTTCGCCGTCATCCTCATCGGCGAGGCGGGCCGGATGCGCGAGCTGCTCGACGCCACCGTCGACGCCTGCCGCCGCTTCGGCTACGTCTGGGATCTCGCCTACGCCCTCCAGCTGCGCGCCAACATGCTGGCCAACCGGGCCGACTGGGCCGGTGACGCGGCGGCCGACGCCGAGGAGAGCCTGGAGATCTTCGTCCGCCTGGACGACGCCTGGGGCGCGGCCGAGGCGCTCGCCTCGCGCGGCGAGGCCCGCGAGCGGGAGCTCCGGTTCGAGGGCGCGGCCGAGGACTTCGCCGCCGCCATCGGCTACGCCGAGCGGATCGGCGCGCAGTCGCAGATGGCGCTGCTGCGCGCCCGGTACGCGGACATGCTTTCCGTCACCGGGCGGGGCGAGGAGGCGGAGCTGATCCTCCGCCAGGTCCTGGACGCCGGGGAGAACCGGGGGCACGAACCAATGCTCGCCGCCCGGCTGTTCCTGGGGATGCTCCTCGGCCGCACCGGCCGCACCGCCGAGGCCCGCGAGCAGCTGGAGGCGTTGCTCGACGACTTCGACTCCCAGACCCTGTCGATCTTCGGGGGGTTCACCCTCGGCAGCCTGGGCTGGCTGGACAACCTGGACGGGCAGTACGACTCCGCGCTCGCGCTCACCCGGGAGGCCCTCGACCGGTCCCTGGGCACCCTGTCGATGATGGTCGCCCCGCAGATGCCGGCGGTCCACATGGTCATCGCCGCCTGGGCCCTCGCCGGTCTCGGCGGTCCCGACGCGGCGCTGGGAGCACGGCTCCTCGGGGCTCAGGCGGGCCTGCTCCCGGAGGGCCATCTGCTCCGGCCGGACGAGCGCGACAACCTGGAGCGCGCCACGGAGCTGGCCCGCTCCGTGCTCGGCGACAAGGCCTTCGAGGCCGCGTACGCCGAAGGCGGCGGCCTCTCCCTGGAGGAGGCCACCGCCCTGCTCGCACGCGGCGCCGACGCGATCAACGGGCGCGCCGAGCCCTGAAGTCCGTAGGACTCAGGTCTTCTTGCGGAACTTGGCGACCGCGAGCGGCGCCGTCACGGCCGTGATCACCACGGCCCAGCCGAGCGTCATCCACACGGAGTCGCCGACGGGGGTGCCGTTGATCATGGCGCGGGCGGCGTCGGCGAGATTCGAGAGCGGGTTGTAGTCGGTGAAGGTCTCCAGCCAGCCGGGCATCGAGGTCGGCGGGGCGAAGATCGAGGAGCCGAACTGCAGCGGCATCAGAACGATCATGGCCATTCCCTGGACGGCCTGGGCCGTCTTCATCGCGAGACCGAGCAGGATGAAGATCCACATCAGCGAGGCGCCGAAGACCATGGACAGACCGATGGCGGCGAAGAGGTCCAGGATCGAGCCCTTGATCTCCAGGCCCAGCAGGAAGCCCATGCCGAGCAGGATCGCGGTGGCGATCAGCATCCGGCCGATCTCGACGACGATCTTCGCGATGAGGACGGAGGACCGGGCTATCGGCATCGTCCGGAACCGGTCCATGACCCCCTTCTTGAAGTCGTCGTTGATGCCCGTGCCGACGGCCATCGCGATGTTCATGCCCATCATCGCCATCAGGCCGGGGACCACGTAGTTCACGTACGCGTCGTTGTTGCCCTTGCCGGAGATCGCGCCGCCGAAGACGTACACGAAGAGCAGGACGAAGATGATCGGCATCAGGACGACGTCGAACATCGACTCCGGGTCCTGCTTGATCTGCAGCGCGTTCCGCCGCGCCAGGGCGCCGATGTGGCGGAGGTTGGCGCGCAGGCCGATCCGGCCCTCGCCGCCGGGGTGCGCGCGCACCGGCGACGGCCCGGGCGCGTCGACGGGAGCCTTGGTGAGCTCTGTGGTCGTCGTGGTGCTCACGCGGCGACCTCCTCGAGGATCGTGTCGGAAACGGTGGTCTTCTCGCCCGTGATGGCGAGGAAGACCTCGTCCAGGCTGGGCAGGTGTGTGCCGATGTGGGCGATGCCGTAGCCACGCGCGCCCAGCAGGCCGACGACGGCGGTCAGCTGCTCGTCGCTCAGGATCGGGACGTACAGCACGCCCTCGTCGGGGACGACGGTCGAGCCGGCGATGCCGTCCAGGCCCGACTCCCGCAGCGCGCCGGCCATCGCGGGCAGGTCGGCCGGGTCCACCGGGCGGATCGTGAGCGTGCGGCCGCCGACGCGGGCCTTGAGCTCGTCGACCTTGCCGTTGGCGATGACCTTGCCCCGGTCGATGACGGTCAGCTCGCTCGCGAGCTGCTCCGCCTCCTCCATGTACTGCGTGGTCAGCAGCACGGTCACGCCCTCGGCGACCATGCGCTTGACCTCGTCCCAGACCTCGTTGCGGGTGCGGGGGTCGAGGCCGGTGGTGGGCTCGTCCAGGTAGAGGACGGCGGGCTGCCCGATCATCGAGGCGGCGAGGTCGAGCCGCCGGCGCATGCCGCCGGAGTACTGCATCGCGGGCCGCTTGGCGGCCTCGGTGAGCGAGAACCGCTCCAGGAGGTCGTCGGCGCGGCGCCGGGCGTCCTTGCGGGAGAGGTCGAGCAGCCGCCCGATCATGTAGAGGTTCTCCCAGCCGGAGAGCTTCTCGTCGACCGAGGCGTACTGGCCGGTGAGGCCGATCGTGCGGCGGAGCTGGCGGGGCTGCTTCACCACGTCGTAGCCGGCGACGGTGGCGGTCCCGGAGTCCGGGACGATGAGGGTGGACAGGCAGCGGACGAGGGTGGTCTTGCCCGCCCCGTTCGGGCCGAGCACGCCGAGAACCGTGCCTTCCCGGACGTCGAGGTCGACCCCGTCGAGGGCCTTCGTCTCGCCGTAGTGCTTCACGAGGCCTCGTACCTCGACGGCGTTGTGTGCGGATCGCGTCATGCCCCCATGAGAACAGCCGCCACCGACAAGGCACCGACAGAAGGCCGACAAGGGACCGACAGCCCGCCGACGACAGGAAGGCCGGCCGAAGGAAGCCGACGGAACGGCCGCCCGACCAAGCCCGCCCGACCAAGCCCGCCCGACAGGAAGCACGCCCGGCAAACGGCTGGACGCGGGTCGCGCGCGTTCTTCACGCGCGGCCCGCGCCCAGGGTGCCGATGGACCGGATCAGGAGCTAGTGGAAGGTGTGCTCCTCGGCGGGGAACGCCCCGCCGGTGACGTCCTCCGCGAAGGCGCGCGCGGCATCGCCGAGCGTCTCGCGGAGGTTGGCGTACTGCTTGGTGAACCGCGGGACCTTGCCGCCGGTCAGACCGGCCATGTCGGTCCACACGAGGACCTGGGCGTCGGTGTCCGGGCCGGCGCCGATGCCGATGGTCGGGATGTGCAGCGAGCGGGTGACCTCGGCGGCCAACTCGGCCGGGACGAGCTCCAGGACGACGGCGAAGGCGCCCGCGTCCTGCGCCGCCTTGGCGTCGCTGAGCAGCCGGTGCGCGGCTTCGTCGCTCCGGCCCTGCACCCGGTACCCCATGGTGTTGACGGACTGCGGGGTCAGGCCCAGGTGGGACATGACCGGGATCCCGGCCTGTACGAGCAGCTCGGTCTGCGGCAGCGAGCGCTCGCCGCCTTCCAGCTTGACCGCGCCGACGCCCGCGTCCTTGACGAGCCGGGTGGCGTTGCGCAGGGCCTGGACGGGCCCTTCCTGGTACGAACCGAAGGGGAGGTCGCCGACGACGAGGGCACGCTTGGTGCCCCGGACGACGGCGGCCGACAGGAGGGTCATCTCGTCCATCGTGACGGGCACGGTGGTGTCGTAACCGAGGTGACAGTTGCCCATGGAGTCGCCGACGAGCACGACCGGGATCCCGGCCTCGTCGAAGACGGACGCGGTCATCGCGTCGTAGGCGGTGAGCATGGGCCACTTCTCGCCGCGAGCCTTGGCCGCGGTGATGTCGTGGACGGAGATACGGCGCGTGCCCTTGCCTCCGTACAGCGCCTTGCTGCTGTCGGGGGACTGCTTCGGGGCAGGCTGAAGCGTCATGGTGAACGGCTCCTTCGTCATCTCGAGGCGCCCTGACGGCGTCCCCGGATCACGTCCATGGTGGCACCTCGCGCCACGGTGCGGAAAGGGGGCCGGCGTGGTGCTGTTCACACAGCCGCAACGGAAGAAAGTCGCCGAGTACGGGCACGCGGGGATGCCTACGGACACGTCGCCGTGAATGTGCGCGTTCTGTCACAGCCACCCGCCCCGCGCCACCTGCAGGAACCCGCCGCGCCGCTGTGTCGTCCCCCGTGGCAGTACGGCAGGCCCGGCATCACCTAGTGTCGACGTCGGGTCACAGAGCAAGGCAGTGAGGACTGAGTGATGGCGCGGGTGGACATGGCGGAGACCGAGAACGGCGGCGCGGGGGACGAGCGCTCCCGGCCCCGGTTCCGGGCGGCGCTCGACCGCTGGCGCGGTGACCGGGGCATCTGGCGCCGCGGGATCCTCCTCGCCGTCTGTGCGGTGCTGCTCACCCTGCTGATGGTCTTCCACGCCGAGATCCCCAACCGGATCGGCAACCTGGGCAGCCTCACCGAGACCTTCCTGCCGTGGCTGGGCGTGCTCGTGCCGGTCCTGCTCGTCCTGGCGCTGCTGCGGCGCTCGGCCACCGCGTTGATCGCCCTGCTCCTGCCGACCGTGGTCTGGGCCAACCTCTTCGGCGGGCTCATCACCGACAAGTCCGGCGCGGGCGGCGATCTCACCGTCGCGACCCACAACGTGAACGCCGACAACCCCGACCCGGAGGGGACCGCCCGGCAGATCGCCGCGTCCGGCGCGGACGTGGTGGCCCTGGAGGAGCTCAAGGGCGAGATGGTCCCGGTCTACGAGAGCGCCCTGGCGAGCACGTACACGTACCACTCCGTGCAGGGCACGGTCGGGCTGTGGAGCAGGTACCCGCTCAGCGATCCCCAGCCGGTGGACATCGGCATGGGCTGGACCCGCGCCATGCGTGCCACGGTCGCCACGCCGAAGGGCGACGCGCGGGTGTACGTGGCGCACCTCCCGTCCGTACGGGTCAAGATGAACGCGGGCTTCACCGCCAACCAGCGCGACAACAGCGCGAACCTGCTGGGCGAGGCCATCGCCTCCGACCGGCTCGAGCGGATCATCCTGCTCGGCGACCTCAACGGCACCATGAACGACCGCGCGCTGAACGCCGTCACCGCGCAGATGCGCTCCACCCAGGGCGCGTCGGGCGACGGCTTCGGCTTCAGCTGGCCGGCCTCGTTCCCGATGGCGCGGATCGACCAGATCCTCGTGAAGGGCGTGGAGCCCGTCTCCTCGTGGACGCTGCCGGAGACCATGAGCGACCACCTGCCGATCGCGGCGCGCGTACGGCTCTGACGTCCGGCCCCGGCGCCGGGCCCCCTTGCCCGGCGCCGTGCTGCCTGGCCCGACACCCCGCCCCGGCATCGAATCGAGCGCAGGCCGAAACCCCCTCGTCACCTGGGGGAGGCCGACGGGAACATTTCACCTGAGAGTATTTGTTCAGTCGAAGAACTATTCGTCTGGAAAGGCTCTCCCCATGCCCCTGGCGCTGCTCGCGCTCGCCGTCTCCGCCTTCGGCATCGGCACCACCGAGTTCGTGATGATGGGCCTGCTGCCCAATGTCGCCGAAGACCTCGGCACCTCCGTCCCCACCGCGGGGCACCTCGTCTCCGCCTACGCGATCGGCGTCGTCATAGGCGCCCCGCTGCTCACGGCGCTCGGCTCGCGCGTCCCGCGCAAGAAGATGCTGCTCCTGCTGATGGCGCTGTTCGTCGTCGGCAACCTGGCCTCCGCGCTCGCTCCCGGCTTCGGCTGGCTGATCGGCGGCCGCGTCCTCGCCGGGCTCCCGCACGGCGCGTTCTTCGGCGTCGGCGCCGTCGTCGCCGCACGGCTCGTGCGCGAGGACCGGCAGGCGCGCGCGGTGGCCACGATGTTCCTCGGGCTCACCGTCGCCAACATCCTCGGCGTACCGGCCGCGACCCTGCTCGGCCAGCACCTCGGCTGGCGGGCCACCTTCCTCGTCGTCACCGTCGTCGGCCTGCTGGCCATGGTGGCGCTCGCCCGGCTCGTGCCGTACGTGCCCGTCGACGAGCGGCAGAGCCTGGGGCGCGAGATGCGCGCGCTCGGTCGCCCGCAGGTCCTGCTCGGTCTGCTCACCGCGGTCTTCGGCTTCGCGGGCGTCTTCGCCGTCTACTCCTACCTCGCGTCGATGACGACCGAGGTGATGGGCTTCGGACAGTCCTCCGTCACCCTCGTCCTCGCTCTCTTCGGCATCGGCATGACGGCCGGCGCGCTCGCCGCGGGCCCGCTGACCGACCGGGCGCTGCGGCCGACGCTGTACGGCTCCCTCGGCGCCCTCGCGCTCGTCCTGGTCGCCTTCCGGTTCACGATCCACGTGCCGTGGCTGGCCCTCGTGACCGTCGTCGTCCTCGGCGCCGTCGGTTTCATGACCACCACCCCGCTCCAGATGCTGGTCATGAACAAGGCCAAGGACGCGCCGACCCTGGCCTCCGCCTCCAACCACTCCGCCTTCAACCTCGCCAACGCGGGCGGCGCCTGGGCGGGCGGCGCGGCCGTCGCCGCCGGCTGGGGCTGGACCTCCCCGACGCTCGTCGGCGCGGGCCTCGCCGTCGTCGGCCTGGCGATCGCCGCCGTGGCCGGACTGCTCGACCGGACGCGGACGGCGGAGGGCGCCTCCCGCGTCGTCGCGGGAAGCGCCCAGGTCGCCGAAGGGCACGAGCCCGCCGTCAGCGGCTCGTCGTCTCCCGCCAGCGGTTCGTGATCGGCAGTCGGCGGTCCTTGCCGAAGCCCTTCGCCGAGATCTTCGTGCCCGGCGGGTACTGGCGCCGCTTGTACTCCGCCGTGTCCACCATCCGCAGCGTCCGCGTGACCAGCTCCTCGTCGAAGCCGGCCGCGACGATGGCGTCCTTGCCCTGGTCGCGGTCGACGTACATCGCGAGGATCCGGTCCAGGACGTCGTAGTCCGGCAGTGAGTCGGTGTCCACCTGCCCCGGGCGCAGCTCGGCGCTCGGCGGCTTGGTGATCGAGCTCTCCGGGATCGGCGGGGTCATGCCCCGCTCCTCGGCCGCCCGGTTGCGCCAGCGCGCGAGCCGGAACACGGTCGACTTGTAGACGTCCTTGATGGGTCCGTACGCGCCGACCGAGTCGCCGTACAGCGTCGAATACCCCACCGCCAGCTCGGACTTGTTGCCGGGCGCGAGGACGATGTGGCCCTCCTGGTTGGAGATCGCCATCAGCGTCGTGCCGCGCAGCCGGGACTGCAGGTTCTCCTCCGCCAGGCCCGTGAGCCCGAGCGCACCCATGTACGCGTCGAACATCGGCTCGATCGACACCGTACGGAAGTTGAGCCCGGTGCGGCGGGCGAGCTCGGCGGCGTCGCCGCGCGAGTGGTCCGAGGAGTACTTGGACGGCATCGAGACGCCGTACACGTTCTGCGCGCCCACCGCGTCACAGGCGATCGCCGCGACCAGCGCCGAGTCGATTCCGCCGGAGAGGCCGATGAGGACCGAGCGGAAGCCGTTCTTGGCGGCGTACGCGCGCAGGCCCACGACCAGCGCCGAGTACACCTCCTCGTCGTCGTCGAGCCGGTCCGCGTAGCCGCCGGTCAGCTCCGGCTCGTACGCGGGCACCGGCTCCTCGGAGAGGATCACGCGGTCGATCCGCAGCCCGTCGTCCACGATGCCCGTGGGCGCGTCGGGGGAGGCGGCCGGCAGGTCGAGGTCGAGGAGCACACTGCCCTCGGAGAACTGCGGGGCCCGCGCGACGACTTCGCCGCTCGCGTCGACGACGATCGAGTCGCCGTCGAAGACCAGCTCGTCCTGGCCGCCGATCATCGCGAGATAGGCGGTGGTGCAGCCCGCCTCCTGGGCGCGCTTGCGGACCAGTTCGAGCCGGGTGTCGTCCTTCTCCCGCTCGTACGGCGAGGCGTTGATCGAGACGAGCAGCCCGGCGCCCGCACTGCGCGCGGCCGGCACCCGGCCGCCCTCCTGCCAGAGGTCCTCGCAGATCGCGAGGGCCACGTCCACGCCGTGGACCCGGACGACGGGCATGGTGTCGCCCTGGACGAAGTAACGGAACTCGTCGAAGACGCCGTAGTTGGGGAGGTGGTGCTTGGCGAAGCGCAGCACCACCTCACCGCGGTGCAGCACGGCGGCGGCGTTCTCGGGGGATCCGGCGGGCCGCCCGAGCCGGGGCTCGGCGCGGTCCGAACGGTCGAGATAGCCGACGATCACGGGCAGCTCCCCGAAACCCGCGGCGTCGAGGCGCCGGGCGAGCGCCCGCAGGGCGTCCCGGGACGCCTCGACGAAGGACGAGCGCAGCGCGAGGTCCTCGACGGGGTAGCCGGTCAGCACCATCTCGGGGAACGCGACCAGATGCGCGCCCTGCTCGGCGGAGTGCCGGGTCCAGTGGACGATCGCCTCGGCGTTCCCGGCGAGATCGCCGACGGTCGAGTCGATCTGATTCAGAGCGAGGCGTAGTTGAGGCACGCGCCCAGTGTAATCGTCAGACCGACGCTATGTCGTGGTGACGCCAAGCTCCGAGAAGGTTCTCTCCGGGTGACCGGGTGACCGGGTGGTCGGCGCGTCCCGGTATGCGGGACACCGGGACCGGCCGGGCGTCCGACTACTTCGTCGGGCCGGTCCAGATCGCTTCCTCGTGCTCGAGGATCGTCGGGCTCAGCTCGACCTGCAGCTCCCCGTCCGCCTTCGCCGGGACCGAGAAGGCGAAGTCGGCCTTGGCCTGCTTGCCGGGGAGCACGTTGCCCTGGAACATCTCCGTCGCGTTGCTGCCGTCGAAGACCGGCTCGGCCCGCGAGCCCTCCGCGTCGCTCGCGTCCACCAGGGCGCCGGAGACGTCGAGGGTCTTCTTGCTGCCGTTGACGATCGTGACCGTCACCTGGAACGCGCTGTTGCCCTTGGCGTGCCCGGCGGCGAACTGGTCGGGCTTGTAGGCGCGCGGCTTCGAGACGGTCACCTTGATCCCGTCCTCGTACGCGAAGGTCTGACCGAACTTCAGCGCCGCAGGGGCGGTCTCGGTCGGCGCGGCCTCCGTGGGCGCCGCGCCGGGCTCGGTGGGAGCGGCGGTGGCCTTCTCCTGCTTCTCGATCTCCTTGTCGATCTCGTCCGCGATGTCCTTCACCGCCGTGACGGTGACGATCAGCGACACGATCGAGAGGACGATGGCGATCGCGCCGAGGATGAGGCCCGAGAGGGCCACCCCCTTGTTCGTCGCCTCGCCCTTGCGTGCACGCCCGTGGCCGATGATGCCGAATATCAGGCCCAGGACGCCGAGGATCGCGCCGAGCCAGAAGAAGAGCGGGATGATCGCGAAGATCACACCGATGATGCCGACGACCAGACCCGCGACCCCGAGACCGTTGCGCGGCTGCTGGAACGGGGGCTGCGGGGGCATCCCGGGCATACCGGTCGGCGGCTGGCCCCAGGGGCTCTGGCCGGGGGCGTTCGTGGGCATGGTCATGCGCATCCTCCGAGGTGGCTGAGGGTTTGACGGTAAGCCAGATGATTATGGAGGAGCCACGTATTTTGTGTGCAACTCGTGTCCATGAGGCGGGAGCCGCCGACGTGCGCGGTGGTCGTGCCCCGCCGACGATGAGCTCATGACGACCAGTGAGCACCGCGAATCCGGCCGAATCCACCCCGACGACCGGAGCGAGAAGGCGCCCGAATAGCATCTCGTACCACTATGTCCAGAAGCCGTACGCGACCCGTCGCCGCCCTCCTGCTGTCGCTGGGCGCGCTCGCGTACACCGCCTGGGTCCTCGAAGTCGTCGTCCGGACCGGGCTCGACCCGATACGGACGTACGTCTCCGAACTCGCCGCCGCCGACCAGCCGCTGGGCGGGCTGTTCCGCGCGACCGACCTCGTCGCCGGTCTCCTCGTCCTCGCCGGGGCCCTGACCGCACTCGCGCTCCCCGGCCGCCGGCCCTGGACCGTCACCGGCTGGCTCGCCCTCGCCCTCTTCGGCGCCGCCACCGCCGTCGACTCCCGGCTGCCGCTCAGCTGCGCGCCCACCGCCGACCCGGAGTGCGCCGCGCGCGAGACCGCCGGACTCGTACCGGCCACCCACACGGCACACGCCGTCAGCTCCGGCCTCGCCATGACGGGCGCCCTGGCCGGCATGCTCGCCCTGACGATCGCCGCCCGCCGCTACCGGATCTGGCGGCCCCTCGCCCGCACCGGGCCCCTCTTCGTCGCCCTCGAACTGGCCGCCACCGTCTGGACGCTGGCCGCCGTCGCCGCGTTCGAGGCCGGCAAGGGGACCTTCTCCCTGGGGGCCGGGCAGCGGCTGCAGGTCCTCCTCGTGGCAGTCTGGCTCGCGATACTCGCCGTCTCCGTGGCCAGGGAGAGAGCTTGAGCATGTTCGTACGGGTCGGGGGCGTGGCCCACCACGTCGTCGTCGAGGGCGCCGGACCCGTCTGCGTGCTCAGCGCCGGCCTCGGCATGAGCTGGTTCGACTGGGACCCGGTCGTCCCGCTGCTGACCCCGCACCGCACGGTCGTCCGCTTCGACCGCCCAGGCCACGGACTCTCCGCCCCGGCCGCCGTCCCACCGAGCGCCACCGGCGAGGCCCACCGCATCGCCGGCCTCCTGGACGCCCTCGGCCACCCGGAGCCGGTCTCCGTCGTCGGGCACTCCATCGCCGGGTTCCACGCCGAGGCCTTCGCCCGGCTCCACCCGGACCGTGCCGCCGGGATCCTCCTCGTCGACTCCTCCGTCGAGGAACACGCTCGTACACCCGCCGCGCCGGCCCTGCGTACCGCCGCCGCCCGCGGCCTGGGCACGCTGCTCTCGGCCGCCGGAGCGCCCGCCGCCCTCGGCCCGGCCGTCCGCCGCGCCACCGTACGGCTCTCCCGCGCCACCGGCGGGGACCCGGCGCCCGCCGAGCTCGTACGCCGCTGCTACGCCACCTCACGCGTCATGCGGGGCACGCTCCTGGAGAACACCCACTACCGCGCGGTCGCCGCCGAACTCCTCGCCCTGCGCGAACGACACCCGCTCCCGCCCGGCCTCCCCGTTACCGTCCTCGCGGCCCCGGACGGCTCCGCCCGCTGGGCGCGCCGGCAACGTGCGCTGGCCCGCCGGCTCGACGCCCACTACGAGGCGGTCGAGCCGTCGGGCCACCTGATGATGCTGGACCGCCCCGACGCGGTGGCACGGGCGGTGCTGCGCCACGGTCCCGGTCAGCGGGACGCGTAGACGCTCGCGCAGAACTCCTTGATCTGCTCGTCGTCCAGATGCTGCGCCAGATCCGCCTCGCTGATCATGCCCACCAGGCGCTTGTTCTCGATGACCGGGAGCCGCTTGATCTGGTGACCCGTCATCTCGTGGAGTACCTCGCCCACGTCCGAACCCGCCTCGATCCAGCGCGGGGTGCCGTGGGCCATCTCTCCGCAGGTGACCTTCGCCGGGTCGTGGCCCATGGCCACACAGCCGACGACGATGTCGCGGTCCGTGATGATGCCGCACAGCCGTTCGTTCTCGTCGGCGATGGGCAGCGCGCCCACATTGAGGTCGCGCATCAGCTGTGCCGCGCGGTCGAGCGTTTCGTGCCGGGGGATCCACTGGGCCCCGGAGTGCATGATGTCCTTCGCCGTGGTCATGGGGTGCGTACCTCCGTCAGAACGTCGTCGTACGTACGTCCCCGAGCGTCAACCATTGTCCGCGTACGAAGCGGCCCCCGCGACCGCTGGGGTCACGGGGGCCGATCGCGGTCATGCTCAGGCGCGCGGCTTCGCGCCCCGCGCCTTCAGCAGATCCGCCATGAGCGCGATCTCGGACTCCTGGGCGTCGACCATGCCCTGCGCGAGGTTCCGCTCGATCTCCACGGAGCACTTGTCCACGCAGCCCTGGGCCATGTGGACGCCGCCCTTGTGGTGGTCGGTCATCAGCTGGAGGTAGAGGATCTCGGCCTCCTTGCCACTGGCCTTCCGCAGCTGTTCCAGCTCGGTCTTCGTCGCCATGCCCGGCATCAGAGCCCCGTCGAGGGGACCGCTGTCGCCGTGCCCTTCCATGCCCATCCAGGCCATCGGCTCGGTGCCCGACTCGACCTTCGGCAGACCCCACATGTCCAGCCAGCCCAGCATCATGCCGCGCTGGTTGGCCTGGGTGTTGGCGATGTCGTACGCCAGCCGGCGCACCTCCTCGTCCTGGGTGCGGTCCCGGACGATGAACGACATCTCGACGGCCTGCTGGTGGTGGACCGACATGTCACGGGCGAAGCCCGCGTCCGCCGAAGCCGACACAGGGGTCGCCGGCGCCTCCTCGCGCTCCGCGGAGGCGACCGTGACGGCACCGCCGGCGAAGAGCAGCGCGAGGACGACGGCGGCGATCGACGCCCCGTGCGTACGGGTCAGCTTCACTGGGTGGCCCCGACACCGCCGGTGCAGGCCGCGCCCGGCTCCGGGGTCTGCGGGCCCTGCACGTACTTGGTGAAGAAGGCGTCGACCCGGGGGTCGCTCGCGCTGTCCACGGACACCTGCTTGCCCCAGGCGCTCAGCGTGATCGCACCGGCCTGGTCGTCGACCGGGCTCATCAGCGAGTACGGGGTCTTCCCGACCTTCTCGGCCAGCTTCTTCACATCGGCCTCCGCGGCCTTCTTGCTGTACGTGACCCAGACCGCGCCGTGCTCCAGCGAGTGCACGGCGTTCATGTCGGCGATCTTCGTCTTGTAGACGTCGCCGTCGCAGTTCTGCCAGACCTGGTCGTGGTCACCGCCGACCGGCGGCTTCATCTCGTAGGTGACCGGGGTGGTCACGTGGCTGCGGCCGAGCTTCTTGGCGTCCCAGGACTTCTCGTCCTTGATGGGGGCCTTGGCGGCTGCCTCCTGCTGCTCCTTCTTCTCGGACTGCTCGTTGAGCACATAGCCGCCGAAGCCGACGAGGCTCAGGACGACCACGGTGGAGACTCCGATGGTGATGAAGCGGTTGCGGCGCTCGCGGGCCTGCTCGGCGCGGCGCATCTCCTCTATTCGGGCGCGACGGTCGGCGTTGGAGGAGCGGTTGGCGGCCATGGTGATGTCGTCCTTCTCGGATGTGGGGTGGCGGGGGGCGTGAGCCGTGGGGCTGAGCGGATGGGGCCCGTCGGCTATGTCCGCAGTACTTGAAGGACGTGCAGGTCCGGTGCGCGGGGCTGCGCGTCGGAGCGCGGCGCCCGGCCGGCGTCGTACGACGGTCCGAGGAGCGGGAACCGGCCCTCCGCATGGTGCGGGGGGTCGAGCGGCGGCGCGGTGAGCACCGCCGGGCTGAGCGAGGGGAACAGGGAGCAGTCGCCGCGGTCGTACGGGCAGACGTATTCGTCGGCACCCGTGGTCCGCTGATGGTGCGCCTGCGCGGGCTCGTCGTGGGTCACGGCGTCGCCGGCACCCAGACAGACGAAGAGCGCGGCGAGGAGCGTCGCCACGGCACTCACCAGTGCCATGGGACGCGCGCGCCGGGACAGGCGTACGAGTGGAGTGCCCCCCATGGGCGGAGATCGTAGTGGCCGGAGCGCCTGGAGGGGACAGGCGGGGGGAACGTAGGGGGAACAGACGCACGGAATCGGGCGGTCCCCCGTTACCTGAGTCACACCCGAGCAGGCACTATGGGTGTGCAACGTGCGCGAAACCATGTGGTGGGATGCTCAGGTGCCCTCCGATGTGCCCGAGGCGGTGGGAACAGGCGGCCTGACCAGCAAAGATGGGTGTGGAAATGGACAAGCAGCAGGAATTCGTGCTCCGGACGCTCGAGGAGCGCGACATCCGGTTCGTGCGGCTGTGGTTCACCGACGTCCTCGGCTTCCTGAAGTCGGTGGCCGTGGCGCCCGCCGAGCTTGAGCAGGCGTTCGACGAGGGCATCGGCTTCGACGGCTCCGCCATCGAGGGCTTCGCCCGTGTATACGAGTCGGACATGATCGCCAAGCCGGATCCGAGCACCTTCCAGATCCTGCCGTGGCGCGCGGAGGCCCCGGGCACCGCCCGGATGTTCTGCGACATCCTCATGCCGGACGGCTCCCCGTCCTTCGCGGACCCGCGCTTCGTCCTCAAGCGCATCCTGGCCAAGACCTCGGACCTGGGCTTCACCTTCTACACGCACCCCGAGATCGAGTTCTTCCTGCTGAAGGACAAGCCGCTCGACGGCACGAAGCCGACCCCCGCCGACAACTCGGGCTACTTCGACCACACCCCGCAGAACGTGGGCATGGACTTCCGCCGCCAGGCCATCACCATGCTGGAGTCGATGGGCATCTCGGTGGAGTTCTCCCACCACGAGGGCGCCCCGGGCCAGCAGGAGATCGACCTGCGGTACGCCGACGCGCTGTCCACGGCCGACAACATCATGACCTTCCGCCTGGTCATGAAGCAGGTCGCGCTGGAGCAGGGCGTGCAGGCCACGTTCATGCCGAAGCCGTTCTCGGAGTACCCGGGCTCGGGCATGCACACCCACCTCTCCCTCTTCGAGGGCGACCGCAACGCGTTCTACGAGTCGGGCGCGGAGTACCAGCTCTCCAAGGTGGGCCGCTCCTTCATCGCCGGCCTGCTCAAGCACGCCGCCGAGATCTCGGCCGTCACCAACCAGTGGGTCAACTCCTACAAGCGCATCTGGGGCGGCTCGGCCCGCAGCGCGGGCGCGGGCGGCGAGGCCCCCTCGTACATCTGCTGGGGCCACAACAACCGCTCGGCCCTGATCCGCGTCCCGATGTACAAGCCCGGCAAGACGGGTTCGTCGCGCGTCGAGGTCCGCTCGATCGACTCGGGCGCCAACCCCTACCTGACCTACGCGGTCCTGCTCGCGGCGGGCCTCAAGGGCATCGAGGAGGGCTACGAACTCCCGGCCGGCGCGGACGACGACGTCTGGGCCCTCTCGGACGCGGAACGCCGCGCGATGGGCATCGAGCCGCTGCCGCAGAACCTGGGTGAGGCGATCGCCCTGATGGAGAAGAGCGAACTGGTCGCCGAGACGCTGGGCGAGCACGTCTTCGACTTCTTCCTGCGCAACAAGAAGCAGGAGTGGGAGGAGTACCGCTCCGAGGTGACGGCCTTCGAGCTCCGGAAGAACCTGCCGGTGCTGTAGGCGCCGGTCATAAGGGGTGGATCCCCGAAACGACGATCAGGGCCGACGGTGGCGAACCGTCGGCCCTGAGCCGTTTCACCGGGCCTGGGCCGTCTCCGGGCCGTCCGCCTCGACATCCTCGAACACCAGGGGCCGGAGCCGTTGCCCAGGCAGGTACGTGAGGTGGAGCTGAGTCGCCGGCGCGCCGCTAGGCGGCGGCTTCTGTGACGAGGATGGCAGCGGTTGCCGGGCCCGGGGTGTCACCGGTCGGTGCGGCGGTTACGGCTGCCCGGACGGCGCGGGCGACTTCCAGAGGATGGTGGCCGGGCGCGACCGCGAGCTGGACCTGGATATGTCGACCGGGTGGATCGTCCTGTCGCTCCACCTTGACCGGGCGGCCTCCCAGCGGGGCGGTGAGGCGAGCGACGCCTGGCACGGCCGACGCGACGCCGGCCAGCTCCCCGATGGGCCCCCGCAAGGGCTTTGTTTCGGTCGAGGGGGCGGAGCTTCGCGTGGGTGGAGCTTTCGACGGGGGCATCTCCGGGCCTTCGTGGAGACCCGTGACGCGCAGATCCACTGCCACGATGGTCAGGCCGAGCCGTTCAGCGGCCACGTCGAGCAGAGTGGTCCTCAACTGTTCGGCGGCCTGGTGCACCGGCCGCTTCGCGGATGCGGTGAGGGCGGCCTCGATCCTGAGCGGTCCAGGCGGTAGCGCGCTGGCCGGCGGGCGGACGGCCGGTTCGGATACGGGTTCGTGCGGTGCCGGTCCAATGCGCATGCTCCTCAGCGTGACGCCGGCAGTCTCGGCGGCCGTGGGCCAGAGGGCAAGGACGGCCGCTTGCTCGGTGATCCATGTCCCGTCTTCGGGCCCTCCGAGCGGCAGCAGTCGACCCAGATGGAGCTGGTCGCGTACTGCCTGCGCCCACGCCTCGGTTTCCACTGGTCCACCCTCTCCCAGGGTTGTTCCTGCAGCTGAGCCGGGACGCTCGTGGCGCCCGTCCGACCGCCCCGGCGCGCGGTCGTTCCTCCGCGTATAGGGGGTCGGCCAGCGCGAAGCCGGTGTCGCCGACGAACCGCGCCCGGTGGCCGATCCGGCCCGCGCTATAAAATGAGGATAAAGCCAATATTGTCAGGTATGCCCGCCCAGGGAGGAATGACCTGATGACTGAGAAGTCCGACGTAAGGCACGGCGTTGCGCCCGGCTCTCGTGGCCGGACGACCATCGCCGATGTGGTGGTCGAGAAGATCGCCGGCATAGCGGCACGGGACGTGCGCGGCGTTCATGCTCTTGGCAGTGGATTCTCGCGCTCGATGGGCGCGATGCGGGAGCGGGTGCCCGGCGCCGGCAGCGGCAAGTCCGTCACCCGCGGGGTCGGTGTCGAGGTGGGAGAGGTACAGGCGGCGATCGATCTGGAGATCGTTGTCGACTACGGCGTCTCGATCACGGACGTGGCCGGTGAGGTACGGGAGAACGTCATCGCCGCGGTGGAGCGGTTGGCAGGGCGGGAAGTCGTGGAAGTCAACATCCTGGTCAGTGATGTGAAGCTGCCCGACGAAGAGGACGAAGAGGAGGAGCGGCAGCGGATCCAGTAGCCGGACGGGTTCGGCCACTGAGTGAAGGAGCGCGTGATGAGCAGAGCCGTGGTGGGCTTGATCGCCGGAATGGCGCTGGGTTTCGCAGCGTACTTCGGTGGCTTCTGGGCATTCTTGCTGGTGCTGGCGCTGGGTGCCGTCGGACTCGTGGTCGGGCGGTTGTCGGAAGGTGATCTCGAACCGGGTTACTTCGTCCGCCGCCGTGACGACCAGCAGCGGATTCGCGATGACCAGCGGCGGGCCCGGAGAGACTGGCGGCAGTGACCAGGGAAGCCGCTCGGCGCCCGGCCGTCCCCCGCGGGGAGCGGGGCGCGACCACGGTCGACGACCGGGTTGCGGCGAAGATTGCTGCCCAGGTGGCGCGCGAGGCGCTGAGGCGGTTCACCGAGTCGGCCGGTCACGTACCTCCCGACCGCCGGAAGCCACGCGTCACGGCGTCCGTGCGGCGGGCGTCGGAGCGGAATGGGGCGGGGCGGGAAGTCGATCCTGTCGGGAGTCGACCGATGCTTGGCGAGGTCCGGGCGCGTATCGCTGTGGAGCTGGGCTATCCCTCGGACATCGGGGCTCAGTGCGCTGCGGTGCGCCGACAGGTCACCGAACGGCTGAGGGCGTGGGCCGGCCTGGATGTCTCCGACCTCGTGGTGTCGGTCGAGAGGCTGCACTCGGTGCATTCGCGGCGTCCGGACCAGGAGAGGGTGACATGAGTGCGAACCCGTGGCGCCGGCCGACCGGCGACAGCGACCCTCCCGATCCTGGGGAGGCAGCTTCGCCCCGGGGGGACCCCCGGGACCCCGGCGCTTCAGCGGCAGTCCGAGAATCGGGCAAGTCGCCCCGCCGATTCTGGTCCGCGCGGCGGATCCCCGCGGTCATCGTGGCCCTGCTGCTCGTCGGAGCCACTGGACTGCTCCTGTACGACGTGGTCTCGGTGCGGGCCGGCCAGCCCGGGATGAGCTGGCGGCGGCGGCTCGCCGATGAGTTGGCCACGCGACCCTTGGACGACATCTGGATGATCGTCGGAGCCGCGGTGGCAATGGCCCTCGGGCTGTGGCTCCTCCTGCTGGCGGTGACGCCGGGGCTGCGCAAGCTGCTGCCCATGCGGCAGCCCACCGGTACCCGAGGAACGGGGGAGGTCCGCGCGGGGCTCGACCGCCGCGCAGCCGCACTGATCCTGCGTGACCGGGCCATGCGGGTGTCCGGTGTCGAGTCGGCTCGGGTCGACGTCGGGCGCCGGAAGGTCAAAGCCCAGGCGCAGGTGCATTTCCGTGAACTCGACGAGGTTCGAGCGGACCTCGATGCCGCGCTGGGCGAAGCCGTGGCGGCCTTGGGGCTCGCCCGGCCACCCACGCTGTCCGTGCGTGTCCGGCGCCCGAGGAAAGGCTGAGGTCGATCCCGATGCTCAAGACGGTGAACCGGGTGATGCTGGGGCTGCTCGGCCTTGGACTGTTCGCCCTGGGCGGCAGCGTTCTGCTGGGCGGTCTGGATCTGCAGCGCCACTGGGATTTCGACGTGCCGGACTGGTGGCCCTTCCGCGGTCCGGCCGATGTAGTGCTGGGCATCGAGGGACGCACCCAGTGGCGGGAGGAGGGCTGGTGGTGGCCGACCGTCATCGCAGTGCTCGCCGTGCTGTTGGCGTTGCTGCTGTGGTGGCTTGTTGCGCTCCTGCGCAAAGGCCAGCTGGACCGGGTCCTCGTCGACAGCGAAGACGGCGCGACTGCCCGACTCGACGGCCGTGCGCTTGAGGAAGTGATCGAGGAGGAAGCGCAGGCCCTGGACGGAGTCTCGCGGGCTCATGTCCGGCTGGCGGGCCGGCGTACCGCTCCGGTCGCACGAGTGCGGCTGTGGCTGGAACCTCACGCGGACCCGGAGCAGACCCTGGGGCGACTCAGCCGGGAAACGCTCGCACGCGCCCGGGACTCGGCAGGCCTGGACGGCCTCCCCTCGAAGGTCAGCCTCCGGGAAGTTCGCCACAGGGCCCGTCGCGTCGACTAGGGACCCTTCGCCGCATCCAGGCCGGAATCCCGCCGAGCCCGCTTGGAGCCGGGCCTCACTTCCTGCGCAACAAGAAGCAGGAGTGGGAGGAGTACCGCTCCGAGGTGACGGCCTTCGAACTGCGGAAGAACCTGCCGGTGCTGTGAGCAGAGGTCAGCGGGGGCACCTTCCGGAAACGACTCAGGGGTGGATTCCGAGCGCGCCGCGTTCCCGGGCAGCAGTCGACGGATGGCTTGGGACGAGTACGAGCACCGGATCCCGGGGCTGTGGGATGGTGGGCATGTGACCAGCTTGGAAGACCTCGTTCGGCTGCGCCGGGCCCGTGACCTGATGGACCGGGAGTACGCGGAGCCGTTGGACGTGCCGGTGTTGGCGCGGGTCGCCCTCATGTCGGCGGGGCATTTCTCCCGGAGCTTTCGCGCCGCCTTCGGCGAGACGCCCTACAGCTACCTGATGACGCGCCGGATCGAGCGGGCCAAGGCGCTGCTGCGGCGCGGGGACCTGTCGGTGACGGAGGTCTGTTTCGAGGTCGGCTGTACGTCGCTGGGGTCGTTCAGCTCGCGGTTCACCGAGCTCGTCGGCGAGAGTCCCAGCGCCTACCGGGCCCGTGACCACGGAGACGGCGCCGCCATCCCCGCCTGCATCGCCAAGATCCACACGCGACCGGTCAGGAACGGAGAAGCGAAAGCCGACCGCCGCTCGTAGCGTGAACGCATGGACATCAACCTCTCTCAGTGCTTCATCGCCGTCGACGACCACGACAAGGCGCTCACCTTCTACCGGGACGCCCTCGGCCTGGAGGTGCGCAACGACGTCGGGTTCGAAGGGATGCGCTGGGTGACGCTCGGCGCACCCTCGCAGCCCGATGTGGACATCGTCCTCGAACCGCCGCTCGCCGACCCCAACGCCTCGTCCGCCGACCGGGAGGCCATGGCGGAGCTGCTCGCGAAGGGTCTGCTGCGCGGTGTCATCTTCCGGACCGACGACGTCGACGCCACCTTCGAGCACATCCGCGCCGCGGGCGGCGAGGTCCTGCAGGAGCCGGTCGACCAGCCGTACGGCGTCCGCGACTGCGCCTTCCGCGACCCCTCCGGCAACATGGTCCGCTTCGCCCGGTCCCGAGGGCAGTGAGCCCACCCACGCGGTGTCCTGATACACGCCGTTGACGCTCCGTCGGGGACGGCGGAAACTGCCCCGATGAAGATCACCTCGTTCGTCACCGGGCGTCTGCTGCTGCACCCGCTCACCGTTGCCGAGGCCGAGCGGATCGTCGCGCGGGCGCCCGCCGAGGAGGACCGTTGGGCGCCGGGGTACCCGGCCGACGGGGACGTGGCCGGAGCACGCGGATTCCTCGGCGTGTGTGCCGCGCAGGGGGATCCGGGCGTGTTCGGGGCGTACGAGATACGGCGGCGGACGGACGGGGCCGCCGTGGGCGGGATCGGGTTCCACGGGCCGCCGGACGACGAGCGGTTCGTGACCGTCGGGTACGGGCTGATCCCGGACGTACGGGGCCTCGGGTACGCCACCGAGGCGCTGCGGGCCCTGCTCGAACTGGCCAGGGAACAGGGCGTCGCCGGCGCGAAGGGCGACGCCGATCTCGCGAACGTCGCCTCGCAGCGCGTGATGGAGGCCGCCGGGATGCGGTACGCGGGGGAGGACGAGCGGGTGCGGTACTACCGGGTGGACTTCACGCTGCCGGTGGTCTGAGGAGGAACGGGGGTCGGAGGAGGAACCGTGGCGCAAAGGGTGGTCTGAGTCGGACCGTGCGGCCCGACCGCGGACGTTGGTCCCGACTACGGACGTCGGACCGACCACGGACGGTGGACCGACCACGCGGAGGCCCTCCGGCACCGACGGGCCAGGCCGTGCCGCCGCCCCCCCCGCCCCGTCCCCCTCAGCGTTCCGACAGCTCCGCCGGGGCCTCCTGGATCACCCAGCCGTTGCCGTCCGGGTCCTGGAACGACATGAACGAGTTCCACGTCTCGCCCTTGCCGTCCTCCCAGCCCGTCTCACCCACGTGCCGGATCGGGGTGACGTCCACGCCGCGGTCGACGAGTTCCTTGCGGGCCGCCTCGATGTCGGTGACGCAGAGCTGAAGGCCGTGCAGGGTGCCCGGGACCATCGCCTTCGTACCGGGCATCGGAGGCATGCCGCTCTCCATCGCGATCGAACAGCGCGAGCCGGGCGGCGTCGCCTGGATGACGCGGATCCCCGGCGCGACCTCGGTGTCGAGGTCGATCCTGAAGCCGCACTTCTCGCCGTAGAACTCCTTGGCACGGTCGAGGTCGGTCACGGGCACCAGGACGACTTCGAGCGTCACGTTCATGGGGTCTCCTCAGAAACGCCAGCGGGTCTGGCCGTAGGGGTCGCCCTTGGTGAAGCCGAACGCCGTCCGCGGCGCCACGGCGAACACCAGGGCCGTCCCACCGTCGCCCACGAACGCGCCGTCGCGCACCTCGAATCGCCAATCGTCGCCGTACTTCTCGACGTACGCCCTGGTCAGCGCCTGCAGTCGGGTCTCGTCGGTCACCCGAACGGCCGTACCTTCGACCACCAGATCGAAGCCCTCGGCGAGCGAGGCGGTCCCGGTGGTGAGGACCACCTCCTGGTTCTCCTCGAGGTTGCGCGCCTTGCGCTCCTCGGGACCCGTGCAGAAGTGCAGCGCGCCCTCCGACCACACCGCGATCAGCGGAGTGACGTGCGGGCGGCCGTCCGGGCGGACGGTGGTGAGCCAGAAGACCTCGGCCTCGGCGAGCCGCGCGGCGGCCTCGGACCACTCGGCGGCGTGGGCCTTCGGGTCGCTGAAGCGGGGGTCCAGAGTGGTCTCCGGGTCCATGATCTCCTCCAGTGCGGTGCGGTCGGCGTTCCTACAGGGAAGACCGTGCACCGGCCCGGGACTCATCGCACGGCGGGCGTCCAGTGCAGTTTCCCGTCCAGGCCCATCGCCGCCACTCCGTCCACGACCCCGCCGGGAGCGCCGGAGAACAGGAACTTCTCCAGCGTCCAGAGCGGCCGGGTGCCCGCGCTCGCCGCCGGGGCCGTCGCCAGGACACCCGTACGGGAGCGGACCGCCAGCAGGCTCTGGCCGCCGCCCACCGGGCCGAAGCCGGCGACGCCGCCGGCCAGCTCGGTCACCGGAGAGGCGAGGGCACCGCCGGAGAGTTCGGCCGTGCGCAGGTCGCCGGATGCGGGCTTGCGGAACCAGAGCCGTACGCCCTGCCCGTCGGGGACGGGGCTCGCGCTCAGGGCCAGCGTCGTCGCCGGCAGCCCGGTCCGCAGCGGTCCCGAGAGCGGCACGCCGGGTCGCTGCTGCGACCAGGTGAGGACGGTCTTCGTCGTGCCGGCGAATGCGTGGATCCGGCCCGCCGCGTCCGTCGTGGCCACCGGGTCGCCGTGCAGGCCGTCGCCGCCCAGCGTGCGCCAGGGGCCCCACCCGCCGTCCGGGCCCTGCTCGCGCGCGGTCAGCCGGTGCCGGCTGTCGCGCAGCAGCACCGTCGCCCGGCCGGTGCCGTCCACGGCCACGGCCGGGGCGCTGATGTCGGACGTGCCGCGGGCGTCGTTCTTCTCCGGCGTGCCGAGCGACCGCCACGGTCCGAACGCGCCGCCGGGCGCGGACTGCTCGGTCGTCACCACCTCACGGCCGTACGCCTGTGCCGAGCCGAGCGTCGTACGGGTGCCGAACACCGCGATCCGGCCGTCCGGGAGTCGTACGGAGGTCACTCCGCTGTCCAGGCCGTCGCCCGGGAGCAGGACCGGCCCCTGCCAGTCGCCGGCCCCGCCCGCGGGCTTCTTCCACACCGCGAGGCGCCCGTCGAGCACCGAGAACGCGTGCAGGCCACCGTCCGTGTCGCGCTGCACCCAGGAGGTGGAGGTCCCGCGGGCGTAGCGGATGGTCTCGGTCCAGCCCCACCCGCCGGGGCGGCCGGCCACCTTGAGGTCGCCGCAGCCGGCCGGGTCGGCGCAGTCGTTGACCTCGTCGATCCAGGCGTACGTCTTCAGAGTGCTCAGCTTGGCGCCGGCCGACGCGGGGTCGAGGGTGTGCGGCAGCGTGCCGGTGGGGTACCCGAGGTAGTTCTGGACACCGAAGTGGGGACGGCCGGTGGTGTTCGCGTACCGCGCGAGGGCGGCCTGGGCGAACCGGGCGCCGTACAGGTGGTCCTGGTGGTCGGTGTACGTCCCGGTCTTGGCGTTCCGGCCCGGTGTCGGGTCCTGCATCCTGACGAAGGTGGGCCGGAATCGTGCGAGGAGTCCGGCGAGGGTGTCGATCACCTGCTCCCTCGTGTACGAGAAGTCGGTGTCGACGGGGGTGCCGGCGGCGCGCTGCGACTCGAGCGACTCGACCCGGCCGTTCCATAGACCGTTCAGGCTGTGCGGGCGGTTGCCGCTGATGGAGCCGGCCTCGCGCATCTGGAGCCAGACCAGGCTTATCTGCGGCTCGGCGCGCAGGACGTCCAGCTCCGCCCGGGCCCCGCCGGCCGTGGGGATGACGACGCGGTCCCATGGGCTGGTGCGGTTGCCGGTGGCCATCTCCGCGTACGCGGCGCGTATGCCGTTCTGCCGGGCCTCGGCGAACGCGGCCTTGTCGGGCGCGGGGCGGTGGGGGGCGCGGGGGCGGGCGTTGACCCCGTCCGACTCGCCGGAGGTCATGTATATGGAGGTCAGGGCCGCGCCCGAGCGTATGGACTGGGCGGTGTCCGGGTTCATGAAGTACAGGTCGTCGTCCGGGTGGGCCACGATCTGCGCCACGGCGACGTCGGGCGTCCGGACCGGCTTCGTCTCGCGTGCAGGGGCCGCCGCCTGACGCGGTGGGCGATCGGTCCCCTTCGGCTCCTGGCTCGTCGAGGCTCCGGAGACGGTGCCGGAGGAGAGGTGGACCAGGCCCGCCAGAGAACCGCCCACGAGCGCGGTCGTCGTGAGGGCGGAGACGAGCCGGGCGCGGGGCGTCAGGGAGGGGCGACGGAGACGGACACGCATCGACGGTATGCACTTTCGAAGGACGAACAGGGCCGGGGCAGGACTTCGGCCAGGAAGAGGGACATTCAAGGAGTACGGTTCATCGGCCGCGAATAGTGAGCAATGTGCGTGACATCACGTGTGATCCTCTGCGAAACGAAGGTGCAGAGTGGGGTGTTATGCCCCATTTCGATAGTTCTGCCCCTCGGGGCGACCGCGTCGGCCGCTGCGGATAGGCTCGATCAAGGCCCCTCGGAAGAGCGGCCGGGCGGATGGGTGGAGGGAGTCGCGGAATGACGGTGCCGGGGCGCAGAGGCAGTACCTTCACCCGGCTGCTGCGGCACGGGTTCACCGATCCGTCCGGCGCCGAACGTCTGCTGGACGTCCCCGACCTCGCCGCGCTGCGCGACGACTCCGTGCTCCTCGACGCGCTCGGCGCGACCGCCGACCCCGATCTCGCCCTGCGCGGCCTGGTCCGGCTCGTGGAGGCGCAGCCCGACGAGGAGCGCCAGACGCTCACCTCCACGCTGCTCTCGGCCAAGCCCTTCCGGGACCGGCTCCTCGGTGTGCTCGGCGCCTCCGAGGCGCTCGCCGACCACCTGGCCCGGCACCCGAAGGACTGGCAGGCCCTCGTCACCTACGAGGCCGCCGATCTGCACCCCGGGGTCGCCGAGTTCGAGCGGGGCCTCGCCGAGGCCGTCGACGCGATCACCCTGCGGGTCGCCTACCGCCGCTGTCTCCTGGCCATCGCCGCCCGGGACGTCTGCGGCACCACCGACGTCGCCCAGACCGCCGCCGAGCTGGCCGACCTCGCCACCGCGACGCTTCGCGCCGCCCTCGCCATCGCCCGTACCGCCGCCCCCGCCGACGCGGCCCACTGCCGGCTCGCCGTCATCGCCATGGGCAAGTGCGGCGGCCACGAGCTGAACTACGTTTCCGACGTGGACGTGATCTTCGTCGGCGAGGCCGTCGAGGGTGCCGACGAGGGCAAGGCGATGCAGGCCGCGACCCGGCTCGCCTCCCACCTCATGCGGATCTGCTCCGAGACGACCGTCGAGGGCACCATCTGGCCCGTCGACGCCAACCTTCGCCCCGAGGGCCGCAACGGCCCGCTGGTGCGGACCCTGTCGAGCCATCTCGCCTACTACCAGCGCTGGGCGAAGACCTGGGAGTTCCAGGCCCTCCTCAAGGCGCGGGCGGTGGCGGGCGATCCGGAGCTGGGCGCCGAGTACATCGACGCCGTCTCCCCGCTGGTCTGGCAGGCCGCCGAGCGCGAGAACTTCGTCCCCGACGTGCAGAAGATGCGGCGACGGGTCGTCGACAACATCCCGGCCGCCCAGGTCGAGCGCGAGCTGAAGCTCGGCCCCGGCGGGCTCCGGGACGTCGAATTCGCCGTCCAGCTCCTCCAGCTGGTGCACGGACGCGGCGACGCCACGTTGCACAGCGGTGGAACCCTGCACGCCCTCGCGGCGCTCGCCGCCGGCGGATACGTCGGCCGCGCGGACGCTGCCCAGCTGGACGAGGCGTACCGCTTCCTGCGCGCCATGGAGCACCGCATCCAGCTGTACCGGCTGCGCCGCACCCATCTCGTTCCCGAGGGCGACAGCGATCTGCGCCGCCTCGGCCGCTCGCTCGGCCTGCGCACCGACCCGGTCGCCGAGCTCAACAAGGAATGGAAGCGGCACGCCTCGGTCGTCCGCCGGCTGCACGAGAAGCTCTTCTACCGACCGCTGCTCGACGCCGTCGCCCAGCTCACCCCCGGCGAGACCCGGCTCAGCCCGAAGGCGGCCGGTGAGCGCCTCGAAGCGCTGGGGTACGCCGATCCCGTCGCCGCCCTGCGTCATCTGGAGGCCCTCTCCTCCGGGGTCACCCGCAAGGCCGCGATCCAGCGGACGCTGCTGCCGGTCCTGCTCGGCTGGTTCGCGGACTCCGCCGACCCCGACGCCGGGCTCCTGGGCTTCCGCAAGGTCTCCGACGCGCTCGGCAAGACCCCCTGGTACCTGCGGCTGCTGCGCGACGAGGGCGCCGCGGCCGAGAACCTCGCGCGGGTGCTCTCCGCCGGGCGTCTCGCCCCCGACCTGCTGCTGCGCGCCCCGGAGGCGGTCGCGCTCCTCGGTGACCCGGAGGGGCTGAAGCCGCGCGGGCGCGACCACCTGGAGCAGGAGATCCTCGCGGCGGTCGGCCGTGCCGGCGGCCCCGAGCAGGCGGTCGCGGCGGCCCGTGGCGTACGGCGCCGGGAGCTGTTCCGTACCGCGGCGGCCGATCTCATCGGCTCCTACGGGACGGAGGACAACCCCCGCGAGGCCGATCCGGGCGCGCTGGTCGACCAGGTCGGCCAGGCCCTCACCGGCCTCAACGCGGCGACGATCGCGGGCGCGCTGCGGGCCGCCGTACGCGAGGAATGGGGCGACAGGCTGCCGACGCGGTTCGCGGTCATCGGCATGGGCCGCTTCGGCGGGAACGAGCTCGGCTACGGCTCCGACGCCGACGTCCTGTTCGTCCACGAGCCGCGCGAGGGCGTCGACGAGCAGGAGGCCGCCCGGGCCGCGAACCAGGTCGTCACCGAGATGCGCAGACTCCTCCAGGTCCCCACGGCCGACCCGCCGTTGCTCATCGACGCCGATCTGCGCCCGGAGGGCAAGAGCGGCCCGATGGTCCGCACGCTGAAGTCGTACGAGGCCTACTACCGCCGCTGGTCCCTGGTCTGGGAGAGCCAGGCGCTGCTGCGCGCCGCTCCCATGGCGGGCGACGCGGACCTCGCCCGGCGCTTCATCGACCTGATCGACCCGCTGCGCTACCCGGCCGAGGGGCTCGGCGAGGACGCGGTGCGCGAGATACGGCGTCTCAAGGCCCGGATGGAGACCGAGCGTCTGCCGCGCGGCGCGGACCCGACGCTCCACGCCAAGCTCGGCCGGGGCGGTCTGAGCGATGTCGAGTGGACGGTCCAGCTGTTCCAGATGCGGCACGGCTGGGCCGAACCGGGCCTGCGCACCACCCGCACCCGGGAGGCCCTGGCCGCCGCCCACGCGGCGGAGCTCCTCCCCACGGAGGAGGCCCAGATCCTCGACGAGGCATGGGTCCTGGCGACCCGCGTCCGCAACGCGGTGATGCTGGTACGCGGCCGCCCGGGGGACACCTTCCCCTCGGACGGCCGCGAACTGGCGGCGGTCGGACGGTACTTGGGCTACACCCCCGGCCATGTCGGCGAGATGGTGGACGACTACCGCCGCATCACCCGCCGGGCCCGAGCAGTGGTGGAGGAGCTTTTCTACGGCGCGTGACACGCCGGGCGCCGCACCGGCGAGGCCAGGGAGGTCACGCACATGGCGATGTCCAGTGACCGCACCGGGAGCAGCGGCGTCACGTCTTCAGGTACGGCTGGAGCAGGGTGCCCCATGCCTTGTCGATCTGCGTGAACTCGTCCGGGCACCGCTCGGCACGGGACGCCGGCAGGACCCCGTCGGGGTTGCCCTGGGTCGCGACGACACCCTGGTAGGCGTTCGGATCGGAGCCGTACAGCCAGCAGATGGCGTTGTAGTACCGCTGGGCATCCAGCGAGTGCTCGCCGGCGAGCTGCCCGCCGATGTCGCCCTGCTCCGCGGCGACGGCGAGGGCGCCCCACGCCTCGATGGCGCTCACCGCGTACTCCTCGTGGACCGAGTCGCCCGAGAGCAGGAGCGTGGCGAGCTGGTCGGCGGCGTCCTCCTCCCGGCCGGTGGCGGGCAGGTCGTAGACGTCGATGAGGGCGTGCCCGAACTCGTGAAAGACGACGCTGTTGGAGATGCCGATGACATCGTCGTCGGTGGCCCGAGCCCGCTGGGCTTCGGTGCCCTCGGTGTTCAGCTCCTCGAACAGTGCCCGGTACGCCCCGGCGAGCTCGTAACAGAAGGCGATGGCCTGGGCGTCGGGGCTCCAGAAGGCGTTGGCCTCGCCGCAGCTCATCGCCACCAGGGGGACGTCGCTGGGCAGTCCGATCAGCGCGTTCACGTGCGTGGCCGCGCTCTCCAGGACCTTGTTCTCCTGGAGGAACCGCTGCTCGGCCAGATCGGCCTGGGTCTCGGCGGGTTCGTAGCTCACGACGAGAACTCCCGGGCCCGGTGAGGCCGTCGAGTGAGGCACGCCCAGGCCCAGCAGGGCAAGGGCGGTCAGCAGGGCGGTCGCCCAGGTCCGATGGAACAGCATCCTTGTCTCCGATCGTCTCCGATCCGGATCACGGCATGCAGTGACTCGCTTCGAGGGCGCGCATCTGGTCCCGCCAGGAAGGCCCTCTTTCTAGAGGATAGGCCTCTACGGGGTGTTCAGCAGCTTCCGGCAGTGCGCCAGATACCCCGCGAGCGCCAGCTCGAAGGCCGCGTCCGCGCGGCCGTCGCCGATCGCGGCCAGTGCGTCCGCGAGTCTCGGGGTGGCCGTCTCGTCGGCGAGTTCCCACATGGCCTCGGGGGCGGCCATGTCGAGCGCCGAGCCCAGGACCAGGTTCTCCAGGGCGATGATGACCGGCATGACGTCGGGCAGGGCGAAGCCCGCGTCCAGGAGCAGGCCGACGGCTCGTTCGTACTGGAGGAGCACCTTCGGTGCGCGGACCGGTGACGCGGTGAGCAGCGGGATGGCCCGCGGGTGCGCGGCGAACGCGGCGCGGTAGGAGCGCGCCCAGGCCGCCATGGCCGCGTCCCAGGGGTCCCGGTCGAGCGTGCCGCCGTCGATGGCGTCGCAGACCCGCTCGCGCAGGAGCTCCACGATCCCGTCCCTGCCGTCCACATGGTGGTACACCGAAGCCGTCTGGGTGCCGAGCCGCCGCGCGATCTGCGGGACGCTGAAGTCGCCCTGCTCGTCGACGAGTTCGAGCGCCGTCGTGGTGATGCGCTCCCGGTCGAGCAAAGGGGTCCGCGGCCGTCCCATGTACCCGCTCTCTCTGTGAGGTCTTCCCGTACACCGTGACGGAGGCTACATTGCCGCAAACCGAAAGCCTTTAGGTTTCCTTTCGCGGAAGGGCTTCCCCTCCCATGTCCTCATCGACCTCCGACGCGCCCAAGGGGCTGAGAACCGGCACCCTCTCCACCGCCGACATCTCTTTCTTCGTCGTCTCCGCCGCCGCCCCGCTCACCGTCATGGCCGGCGTCGCCCCGATCGCCGTCGTCCTCGGCGGCATCGGCGCACCCGCCGGCTATCTCCTGGCCGGCATCACCCTGGCGGTCTTCGCCGTCGGATTCACCACCATGAGCCGCCACGTGAAGAGCGGCGGCGCCTTCTACGCCTACATCACCCGCGGCCTCGGCAAGCCCGTCGGTATCGCCGCCGCGCTGCTCGCCATGCTCGGCTACAACGGCATGGAGATCGGCGTCTACGGGCTGCTAGGCACCGCCACCGCCGACACCGCCCAGGCCCTCTGGGGCGTCGACATCCCCTGGCTTCCCGTCTCTCTCGCCGGGCTCCTGCTCATCTGGTACGGCGGCTTCCGCTCCATCGACTTCGGCGCCAAGGTCCTCGGCGTGCTGCTCGTCGCCGAGACCGGCATCCTCGTCCTGCTCGCGGGCGGCGTGCTCCTCGACGGCGGTGCGGACGGGCTCTCCCTCGCCTCGTTCACGCCCGGCAACGTCCTCGTCCCCGGCAGCGCGGCCGTCCTCGCCTTCGCCTTCGCCGCCTTCACCGGCTTCGAGTCGACCGTCATCTACCGCCGCGAGGCCCGCGACCCGAACCGGACCGTCCCCCGCGCCACCTACATCGCCGTCACCTTCCTCGGCCTCTTCTACGCCTTCGTCGTCTGGACCGTCATCCAGGCCTTCGGCGACGACAAGGTGGTCCGGGCCGCGACCGACGACCCCGGAGGCCTCTTCTTCGCCGCCATCACCACCTATGTGGGCGCCTGGGCGGCCGACCTGATGCACATCCTCATCGTCACCAGCGTCCTCGCCTCGCTCCTCGCCTTCCACAACGCGATCAACCGTTACGGCCTCGCCCTCGCGGAGGAGGGCGTCCTGCCCAAGGCCCTCGGCCGCGTCCACCCCCGCCACAGCTCCCCGTACCTTGTCGGCATCCTGCAGACCGTCCTCGGCGCGGCCGTCGTCCTCGCCTTCGCGGCCGCGGGAGCCGACCCGTACCAGCAGCTCCTGCTCTGGGTGAACACCCCCGGCATGATCGGTCTGATGGTGCTCCAGCTGCTCGCCGCGCTCGCCGTGCCGCTGTTCTTCCGCCGGATCAGCCACGACGAGGGACCGCTGCGCACGGTGGTGGCCCCCGTCACCGCCTTCGTCCTGCTTGCCGGGGCGATCGCGCTCGTCGCCCTCCACGTCGAGCTGTTCACCGGCGCCTCCGCCACCGTCAACACCGTCCTGCTCGCCCTCGTCCCCGCCGTGTTCGTCCTCGGACTCCTGCTCGCGTACCGGCTGCGCCGTACGCGCCCCGAGATCTACGCGAACTTCGCCGCGGAACCCGAAGCCGAAGAGCTCGAGACCGTAGAGCCCGAAGCCGAAGAGCCCGAAACCGAGAAGACCGCAGAAGGAGCATCGTCGTCGTGTCCGCACCCGACCTCGTCCTCGTCAACGCCCGTGTCCGCGATCCCGAGCTCACCGGCGCCACTGCCGTCGCCGTCCGCGACGGACTGATCACCGCCGTCGGGGACGACACCGACGCCCGCGCCTGGCGCGGCGCGGGCACCGAGACCGTCGACCTCGGCGGCGCCACCCTCACCCCCGGCCTCACCGACGCCCACAGCCACCCCGTCTGGGGCCTGGAGATGTTCACGGGCACCGACCTCTCCGGTGTACGCGACCTCGACGAGCTGCGCGCGGTCCTCGCCACGACCGAGCGCCGCGACGGCTGGATCATCGGCTTCGCCCTCGACCACAACGTCTTCGGCGGCCGGCCGATCCACCGCGAGCTCATCGAGGACGTCCTCGGGGGCGCCCCCGCCTTCCTGCGGCTCTACGACGGCCACTCCGCCCTCGTCGGCGAGGCGGCCCTGAAAGCCGCGGGCATCCACGGGCCGCGTGCCTTCGCGCAGCGCTCCGAGATCGTCTGCGACGCCGAAGGGCGGCCCACCGGCCATCTGATCGAGCACGCCGCCATGGACCTCATGACGCCCGTGCTCCCCACCCAGCCCTACGCCGAGCGACGTGACCGGCTCGTCGAGCTGCTGACCTCCATGGCCGCCACCGGACTGACCGGCGCCCATGTCATGGACCTCGGCGGCCACGACGTGCCCGGCCTGCTCACCTCCCTGGAGGCCGACGGCGATCTGCCGCTGCGCCTGAGGCTCGCCCCCTGGTGCATGCCCGGTGCGGATCCGGAGGAGCTGGCGGAGCTCGTACGGCTCCAGGAGCGGTCGGGGCGGCTGTGGCGGGTCGGCGGGGTGAAGTTCTTCATGGACGGCACCGTCGAGGGCGGCACCGCCTGGCTGGAACACGCCGACTGCCACGGCCAGGGCACCGACGCCTTCTGGCCCGAACCGGCCGCGTACTCAGCCGCCGTACGCCACCTCCACGAGGCCGGCGTCGGCACTGCCACGCACGCCATCGGCGACGCGGCCGTCCGGCACGTCCTCGACACGGTGGAGGCACTGGGTGCCGGTGGCGCCCGGCATCGGATCGAGCACATCGAGACCGTCCCGGACGGCGAGCTCGCCCGGTTCGCCGCACTCGGCGTCGTCGCCTCGATGCAGCCCCCGCACACCGCCTACACCCGCGCCGACCACACGGACGAGTGGTCCAAGCGACTCGGTGACGAGCGGGCGGACCGCGCCTGGCGCTGCCGGGACCTTCGGGACGCGGGCGCGTACCTCGCGCTCGGCTCGGACTGGCCGATCGCCCACTACGACGCCCGTCAGGTCCTGGCCACCGCCCAGGCCCCGCGCGGCGCCGCCTCGGCCCGCCCCGGCCTGACCGGTCTCATGGCGCTGGAGGGCATGACCACGCACGCGGCGGTCGCGGCGGGTGAGGAGAAGGTCACGGGGCGGATCGCACCGGGCCACCGGGCGGATCTGACCGCGTTCACGGTCGACCCCGTGACGGCACCCGGCGACGAGACCGCACAGGCGCCGATCCGGCTCACGACGGCCGGCGGAAGGATCACGTACCGGAGCTGACCTTCGACGAGGCGCGCGCGCGGTCCGTCTCCGGCTCCTCGTCGGAGCCCGGGGGTGGACCGCCCTGCGCCACCGGTGCGGGCGTCTCCACCAGCTTGGGCAGGCGCTGCGGCAGCGCGCCGTACCAGAAGTAGGAGACGGCGAAGCCGAAGGCCAGGCAGATCATGCCGCCCACCGCGTCCAGCCAGAAGTGGTTGGCGGTGGCGACGATCACGACCAGGGTCGCGGCCGGATAGAGCAGACCGAGGATGCGCGCCCAGGGCGCCGAGGCCAGCGCGAAGATGGTCAGACCGCACCACAGCGACCAGCCGATGTGCATCGACGGCATGGCCGCGTACTGGTTCGACATGTGCTTCAGGTTGCCCGAGGCCATCGAACCCCAGGTGTGGTGCACCAGGACCGTGTCGACGAAGCTCTCGCCGTTCATCAGCCGGGGCGGCGCGAGCGGATACAGGTAGTAACCGACCAGCGCCACACCGGTGGTGGCGAACAGGACCGTACGGGACGCGGCGTAACGGCCCGGCTGCCATCGGTACAGCCACACGAGCACACCGATGGTCACGACGAAGTGCAGCGTGGCGTAGTAGTAGTTCATCGACACGATCAGCCATGTCACCGAATTGACGGCGTGGTTGACGGTCTGCTCGAAGGCCAGGCCGACGGACTTCTCCACGTCCCAGATCCAGTCGGCGTTCTTCAGCGCCTGGGCCTTCTGCTCCGGTACCGCGTTGCGGATGAGCGAGTAGGTCCAGTAGCTGACGCCGATCAGCAGGATCTCGAACCAGATCCTGGGACGTCGGGGCGCGCGAAGGCGTGCCCGCACTCCGCCACCGTCCGACATGGGTGACGGGGCAGCCGCCGTCCGGCCTTCCAAACTCTTCACGGTCGATTCACCCATAGGAGGAGAGTCTGCCAGATCCACGCCCCCCGTCCGATCATCCCTCGGACGGGTTCGGGTCGCACACGCTCCAACCTGAGAGGGAGCCCCGGCTCAGTGGTTGCCCTGATGCGGCGCGGAAGCGGTTGAACCGCGAACGACCAGCTCAGGCATGAAGACGAACTCGCTGTGCGGCGCGGGGGTCCCCCCGACCTCCTCGAGCAGTGCCCTGACCGCCGCCTGCCCCATCGCCTGCACGGGCTGCCGGATGGTGGTGAGCGGCGGATCGGTGAACGCTATGAGGGGCGAGTCGTCGAAGCCGACGACGGAGACGTCCTTGGGGACCTGGAGACCCTGCTGGCGGGCGGCCCGGATGGCACCGAGTGCCATCATGTCGCTCGCGCACACGACGGCCGTGCAGCCCGCGGAGATCAGGGCGCCGGCGGCGGCCTGCCCGCCCTCCAGGGTGTACAGCGAGTGCTGGATCAGCTCCTCGGACTCCTCGGGGGAGAGGCCGAGCCGCTCCTTCATCCCGCGCTGGAACCCCTCGATCTTGCGCAGCACGGGCACGAAGCGCTTCGGCCCCACGGCGAGCCCGATCCGGGTGTGCCCGAGAGCGGCCAGATGCGTCACGGCCAGCTGCATCGCGGCCCGGTCGTCGGGCGAGACGAAGGGCGCCTGCACCTTGGGCGAGAAGCCGTTGATGAGGACGTACGGGACACCCTTGCCACGCAGCTGGTCGTAGCGCGTCATATCGGCGGTGGTGTCGGCGTGGAGCCCGGAGACGAAGATGATCCCGGAGACGCCCCGCTCGACCAGCATGTCGGTGAGCTCGTCCTCGGTGGACCCGCCGGGGGTCTGGGTGGCGAGGACGGGGGTGTAGCCCTGACGTGTCAGGGCCTGCCCGATGACCTGCGCCAGCGCAGGGAAGATCGGGTTGTCCAGTTCGGGGGTTATCAGCCCGACGAGCCCGGCACTGCGCTGACGCAGTCGTACGGGCCGCTCGTATCCGAGGACGTCGAGTGCGGCAAGCACGGATTCACGGGTGGCCGCGGCCACACCGGGCTTGCCGTTGAGCACGCGGCTGACTGTGGCTTCACTGACCCCCGCCTGGGCTGCGATGTCGGCAAGCCGCGCGGTCATGGGATTGGACTGTACCGGTCGCATGTCAGATTGCCCACCAAACGCAGGAGTCGGCGGGAACCCGGACGTTGTGCGCGAGCGCGGCGCCGCGGCCGAATTCCCCTGCGGGGGAGGGGAGTACGGGGGCGGTGCCCCCGATTCCCCCGTCGCCGTGGGGGCCTTCGGGGGCCGGGCCGATGCCTCCTTCGGCTTTACCGGCGAGGTGCCGCGCGCGCGGGCTTTCGCCCGTCGACAGGCCGGCAACGGAGCACACACGGCCGCCGCCGTCCGGCGGAGCAGGGGCGAACCGCGGGTGGGGGGCCTCGGCCGTGGGGTCGTCGCCCTCCCCGCCATTGCCGCGCGTCGTGCTGCTCAGGAGCGGCGTTCCGGTGAGCGGAAGGTCCACCCGCCGTGCCGTCGTGTTCAGTGTGACCACGACGTCGCCGCCCCCGGCCCGGCGGCGGAAGGCGAGCACGCCCTCCGGGGCGTCCAGCCACTCGACGGCGTCGCCCGCGCCGAGGGCGGGGTGCTCGCGGCGGATCCTCAGCGCCTCGCGGTAGAGCTCCAGGGTGGATTCGGGGTCCGCCGTCTGCGCGGCGACGCTCAGCGCTCCCCACTCGCGGGGCTGCGGGAGCCAGGAGCCGGCCGGACCGAAGCCGTACGACGGGCCCTCGGCGGTCCACGGCAGCGGGACCCGGCAGCCGTCGCGCAGCCCGTCCTGGCCGTCGCCGCGCCAGAACGCCGGGTCCTGGCGGAGCTCGTCCGGCAGGTCGGCGACCTCGGGCAGGCCCAGCTCCTCGCCCTGGTAGACGTAGGCCGAGCCGGGCAGCGCCAGCATCAACAGGGCCGCCGCCCGCGCGCGCTCCAGGCTCCCGTACCGCGTGGTGTGCCGTACGACGTCGTGGTTGGAGAGCACCCAGGTCGTCGGCGCCCCCACCGACGCCGTCGCGCGCAGCGACGCGTCGACGACCGACCGCAGCGCCTCCGCGTCCCACGGGCAGTTCAGGAACTGGAAATTGAACGCCTGGTGCAGCTCGTCGGGGCGTACGTACAGGGCGAGCCGCTCCGGCGTCGGCGCCCACGCCTCCGCCACCCCGATGCGGTCGGGGCCGTACGACTCCAGGAGCCGGCGCCAGCCGCGGTGGATCTCGTGCACCCCGTCCTGGTCGAAGAAGGGCAGCCGCTGGGTGCCGATCAGCTTCGCCTGCTGTCCGCGTCCGATGTCGGGCAGGCCCTCCGCCTTGACCATGCCGTGGGCGACGTCGATCCGGAAGCCGTCCACCCCGAGGTCGAGCCAGAACCGGAGCACGGAGTCGAACTCGGCCCGTACCTCGTCGTTCGTCCAGTCCAGGTCGGGCTGCTCGGGCGCGAACAGGTGGAGGTACCAGGATCCGTCCGCGACCCGCGTCCACGCAGGGCCGCCGAAGACGGACTCCCAGTCGTTGGGTGGCTGCGCTCCGTCCGCGCCCCGCCCCGGCCGGAACACGTACCGCTCCCGGCCCACCCCGGCGAGTGCCGCCTCGAACCAGGGGTGCCGCTGCGAGGTGTGGTTCGGGACGATGTCCACGATGACCTTCAGGCCGAGCCCGTGCGCCGCGCGCACCAGGTCGTCGGCGTCCGCCAGGTCCCCGAAGAGCGGATCCACCGCCCGGTAGTCCGCCACGTCGTAGCCGCCGTCCGCCTGCGGAGAGGCATAGAACGGCGTCAGCCACACCGCGTCCGCGCCGAGACCGGCGATGTGCGGCAGCCGCTCCCGTACCCCGCGCAGGTCCCCGATCCCGTCGCCGTCGCTGTCCGAGAAGGAGCGGACGTACACCTGGTAGATGACGGCGTCCCGCCACCAGCCGGTGCGGCTGTCGCAAGGACTTGCAAGGTTCGACGGCGACGGTGAGGTGAGCTCGTGGGCCATGTGCGGTGTCCCTCTCGCGTGTTCCGGATGTGGGTCGTCTTCCTGCCCAACGAGGTCAAAGCGGACATGAAACGGGCCTGCAAGCGGTCATGAAAAGGTTTGCAGGCCGTCCCGCACCCCGCAAGAGGCCCTCGAATCCCGCTGTCAAGCGACTCGTCGGCAACCTTCAGGACACGCCGATGTAACGATCGCCGCTCCTTGCAGAAAGTTCTCGCAAGCTCTTTCGGCTCGTTTTCATCCCTGTTACGTTCCTGGCAACCCGGCGCGCCGCGAGGGAGCGGTCGCATGAGGCAGGTTCCAGCCCCTCGTCCCCCCGGGATCAGTTGAAGGAGTTCACATGCGGCGTGGCATAGCGGCCACCGCGCTGGTCGCGGCCCTGGGCGTGACCCTGGCGGCGTGCGGAAGCGATGACGGCAACAGCGGCGGCTCGAAGGGCTCGGGCGAGCTCTCCGGCACCGTGACCTGGTGGGACACCTCCACGGTGGGCAGCGAGGACAAGGTCTTCAAGAAGCTGGCCGAGGACTTCACCAAGAAGCACCCGAAGGTCACCGTCAAGTACGTGAACGTGCCGTTCGGTGAGGCGCAGAACAAGTTCAAGAACGCCGCCCAGTCCGGCAGTGGCGCCCCCGACGTGATCCGCTCCGAGGTCGCCTGGACCCCGGACTTCGCGAACCTCGGCTACCTCGCGCCGCTCGACGGCACCGCCGCGCTGAAGGACGACAAGGACTTCCTCAAGCAGGCCTCCGCCTCCACCAAGTACAACGGCAAGACCTACGGCGTGCCGCAGGTCATCGACTCCATGGGCATCTTCTACAACAAGAAGATCTTCAAGGACGCCGGCGTCGACGTCCCCAAGAGCGTCGACGAGCTCAAGTCCGTCGCCACCAAGATCAAGGAGAAGACCGGCAAGACCGGTCTCTACCTGCGCGGCGACGACGCGTACTGGTTCCTCTCCTTCCTCTACGGCGAGGGCGGCGACATGGCCAACGCCGAGCAGAAGAAGATCACCATCGACAACGCCGCCGGCGTGAAGGCCTTCTCCACCGTGAAGGACCTGGTCGACTCGAAGGCCGCGATCACCGACGCGACCAACGGCTGGGACAACATGCAGGCCGCCTTCAAGGACGGCAAGGTCGCGATGATGATCAACGGCCCGTGGGCCGTCTCCGACACCTACGCGGGCAAGGAGTTCGCCGACAAGGCGAACCTCGGCATCGCGCCGGTCCCCGCCGGCTCCGCCGGCCAGGGCGCCCCGCAGGGCGGCCACAACCTCGCCGTGTACGCGGGCTCCAAGAACCTGGACGCCTCCTACGCCTTCGTCGAGTACATGACCTCCGTCGAGGCGCAGACCACCGCCGCCAAGGAGCTCAGCCTGCTCCCGACCCGCGAGTCCGTCTACATCAAGCCGGACGTCGCGAGCAACGAGATGATCGGCTTCTTCAAGCCGGTCGTCGAGAAGGCCGTCGAGCGCCCCTGGATCCCCGAGGGCGGCAGCCTCTTCGCGCCGCTGCAGACCGAGTACACCAAGGTCCTCACCAACCAGGCCACCCCGGAGCAGGGCGCCAAGGCGACGGGTGACGCCTACCGCAAGCTCCTGAAGGACTGGAAGTAACTAGGAAGGCAGGCCGGCTGATGGCTGTGGACACCAGCAGCCAGTCGGCGGTGAAGGCCGCGGGCGACGACGCCCGCGGCCGCCACCGTGGTACTGGCACCCCCGGGGGAAAGGTGCGCCGTTCCCTCTCCACACACTGGTACGCCTGGGCGATGGTCGCTCCGGTGGTGATCGTGATCGGCGTGATCATCGGGTACCCGCTGGTACGCGGGATCTACCTCTCGCTCACCGACGCCAACGAGCGCAACGTCGCGCGGAGCATCGGCGTCAACGAGATCCCCGCGACCTACGAGTTCGTCGGCCTGGACAACTACGTCGAGGCTCTCACCGGGGGACAGTTCTTCGTCACCCTCGGCTGGACGCTGGTGTGGACGGTGTGCTGTGTCGCCGTCACCTTCGGCCTCGGCCTCGGCCTCGCCAACATCCTCAACCGCAAGATCGCCGGCCGCTCCTTCTACCGGATGATGCTGATCCTGCCCTGGGCCGTGCCCGGCTTCGTCTCGGTCTTCGCCTGGCGCTTCCTGTACGACGAGCGCCGCGGCATGCTCAACCAGATCCTCGCCGGCGGCGGCATCGACGCCGTGCCGTGGCTCAACGACCCCACCTGGGCCAAGTTCTCGGTCATCGCCGTCAACGTGTGGCTGGGCGTCCCCTTCATGATGGTCGCCCTGCTCGGTGGACTGCAGTCCATCCCCGGTGAGCTCTACGAGGCCGCCGAGATGGACGGTGCGAACGCCTGGCAGCGCTTCCGGAACATCACGCTTCCCGGGCTGCGCTCGGTGTCCACCACCGTGATCCTCCTGAGCACCATCTGGACCTTCAACATGTTCCCGGTGATCTTCCTGCTCACCCGGGGCGGACCAGGCGAAGCCACCCAGATCCTGGTCACCCAGGCGTACAAGTTCTCCTTCGAGATCAGCCCCCGTGACTTCGCCCAGTCGTCCACCTGGGGCGTCCTCATCCTGATCCTCCTGATGGGCTTCGCCGCGATCTACCGGCGAGTCCTCCGCAAGCAGGGAGAAGTCTGGTGACCACCGCACAGACCACCGCGACCAACGCCCCCCGCCGCGGCCGCCGCTCGCCGCTCGCCTCGATCGGGCTGCACACCACCCTGATCGTCGCCTCCGTGATCGCCGTCTTCCCGGTGCTGTGGGTCCTGCTCACCTCGCTCAAGCCGGCGAAGTACGCGACCACGACCGACTTCTTCAAGGAGACGACGCTCGCGAACTACACCGACCTGCTGGAGAACACCGAGTTCCTCGCATGGTTCGGCAACTCGCTGCTCATCGCGGGCCTCACCACGCTCCTCGGTGTCTTCGTCGCCTCCACCACCGGCTATGCCGTCAGCCGCTTCCGGTTCCCCGGCAAGCGCGGACTGATGTGGACCCTGCTCATCACCCAGATGTTCCCGGTCGCCGTCCTGATCGTGCCGATCTACAACATCATGGCGACGCTCGGACTGCTGAACAGGGCCGCCGGTCTGGTCATCACGTACCTCACCATCGCCGTCCCCTTCTGCGCCTGGATGATGAAGGGCTTCTTCGACACCATCCCGCGCGAGATCGACGAATCGGGCCAGGTCGACGGGCTCAACCCGTTCGGCACCTTCTGGCGCCTGATCCTGCCGCTCGCCAAGCCGGGCCTCGCGGTGACCGCGTTCTACTCCTTCATCACCGCCTGGGGCGAGGTCGCGTACGCGTCCGCCTTCATGGTCGGCGACGAGAACCTCACCCTGGCCGGCGGACTGCAGAAGTTCGTCAACCAGTACGGCGCCCAGTGGGGTCCGATGTCCGCGGCCTCGGTGCTCATCGCCATCCCGGCGGCGCTGGTGTTCCTCTTCGCCCAGCGGCACCTGGTGACCGGCATGTCCGCCGGCGCCGTCAAGGGCTGACCCTGAACACCCCACACGTACCTCCCTCCTTACCTCTCAAGGAAGACATGACCCAGCACCTCGCTGCCCCCGCCGCCGCCCCGACCACCGGCACGCACACGGGTTGGTGGAGAGACGCGGTGATCTACCAGGTCTATCCGCGCAGCTTCGCCGACGGAAACGGCGACGGCATGGGCGACCTGGAGGGCATCCGCGGCCGGCTGCCGTATCTGAAGGAGCTCGGCGTCGACGCCGTCTGGCTCAGCCCGTTCTACGCCTCCCCACAGGCCGACGCGGGTTACGACGTCGCCGACTACCGGGCCATCGACCCGATGTTCGGCAGCCTCCTCGACGCCGACGCGCTCATCCGCGAGGCGCACGAGCTGGGTCTGCGGATCATCGTCGACCTGGTGCCCAACCACTCCTCCGACCAGCACGAGTGGTTCCAGCGCGCGCTGCGCGAGGGCCCCGGCTCCCCGCTGCGCGAGCGCTACCACTTCCGCCCGGGCAAGGGCGAGAACGGTGAACTGCCGCCCAACGACTGGGAGTCCATCTTCGGTGGCCCCGCGTGGACGCGGGTCGAGGAGGCGGACGGCACCCCCGGGGAGTGGTACCTGCACCTCTTCGCGCCGGAGCAGCCCGACTTCAACTGGGAGCACCCCGCCGTACGCGACGAGTTCCGCTCCATCCTGCGGTTCTGGCTCGACATGGGCGTCGACGGCTTTCGCGTCGACGTCGCCCACGGCCTGGTGAAGGCCGAGGGGCTGCCGGACATCGGCGCGCACGACCAGCTCAAGCTGCTCGGCAACGACGTCATGCCGTTCTTCGACCAGGACGGCGTCCACGAGATCTACCGCTCCTGGCGCCAGGTCCTCTCCGAGTACGACGGAGAGCGCGTCCTCGTCGCCGAGGCGTGGACCCCGACCGTCGAGCGGACCGCGCACTACGTGCGCCCCGACGAGATGCACCAGGCCTTCAACTTCCAGTACCTGGGCACCCATTGGGACGCCGAGGAGCTGCGCCGGGTGATCGACGCCTCGCTCGCCGCGATGCGGCCGGTCGGTGCGCCGACGACCTGGGTGCTCTCCAACCACGACGTCACCCGGCACGCCACCCGCTTCGCCAACCCGGCGGGCCTCGGCACCCAGCTGCGCGAGCCCGGCGACCGTGAGCTGGGTCTGCGCCGGGCCCGGGCCGCGACGCTGCTGATGCTGGCGCTGCCCGGCTCCGCCTACGTCTACCAGGGCGAGGAGCTCGGCCTGCCGGACGTCACCGACCTGCCCGACGAGGTCCGCCAGGACCCGTCGTTCTTCCGGGCCACCGGCCAGGACGGCTTCCGCGACGGCTGCCGGGTCCCCATCCCGTGGACCGTCGAGGGCAGCTCGTACGGCTTCGGCAGCGGCGGCAGCTGGCTGCCGCAGCCCGCCACCTGGGGCGGGCTCAGCGTCGAGGCACAGGCCGGCGACCCCGGCTCCACCCTGGAGCTGTACCGCAGCGCGCTCGCCGTGCGCCGCGAACAGCCCGGGCTCGGTGCGGGCGAGGAGATCGAGTGGCTGGAGGCGCCCGAGGGCGTGCTCTCCTTCCGCCGCGACGGCTTCGTCTGCACCGCCAACACCACCGGTCGGGCCATCTCCGTCCCGCTGCCCGGCCGGTTCCTTCTCTCCAACGAGCCCGTCTCCCACGGGGAGGGCTTCGCGGAGCTGCCCGCCGACACCACCGTCTGGTGGGCGGTGTGACGATCCCCCTGCCGCGGGGCGCCGGGAACGGCGCCCCGCGGCTCGCGGACATCGCGGCCCAGTCGGGCGTCAGCGAGGCCACCGTCAGCCGTGTCCTCAACGGCAAGGCGGGGGTGGCCGGCGCGACCCGGCACCGGGTCCTCGCCGCGCTCGACGTGCTCGGCTACGAGCGTCCCGTACGGCTCAAACGCCGTAGCGCCGGCCTGGTCGGCCTGGTCGTGCCCGAGCTGACCAACCCGATCTTCCCGGCCTTCGCCCAGGTGATAGAGCAGGTTCTGGCCGGGCACGGCTACACCCCGGTGCTCTGTACCCAGATGCCCGGCGGCGCCACCGAGGACGAGCTCGTCGAGCAGCTCGAGGAGCGCGGGGTCACCGGCATCATCTTCCTCTCCGGGCTGCACGCCGACGCGAGCGCCGACCCGGAGCGGTACGTCCGACTGGCCGCGCGGGGCGTCCCGTTCGTCCTCATCAACGGCTTCAACGAACGCGTCGACGCCAACTTCGTCTCGCCCGACGACCGGGCGGCGGCGCGGATGGCCGTACGGCACCTGGTCGAGCTGGGCCACGAGCGGATCGGTCTGGCGATCGGCCCGACGCGCTATGTGCCCTCGCGCCGCAAGGCGGAGGGGTTCGCGGCCGAGCTGCACCACCTGCTCGGGATCGAGCGGGCGGAGGCCGAACGGTTCGTCCGTCCCACCCTGTTCGGTGTCGAGGGCGGACACGCGGCCGCCGACATCCTGCTCGACCAGGGCTGCACCGGGATCGTCTGCGGCTCCGACCTGATGGCGCTCGGCGCCATCCGTGCCGTGCGCGCCCGGGGACTCGACGTGCCCCGTGACGTGTCGGTCGTCGGCTTCGACGACTCTCCGCTCATCGCGTTCACGGACCCGCCGCTCACCACCGTGCGCCAGCCGGTGCAGGCGATGGCGACGGCGGCGGTGGGCGCGCTCCTGGAGGAGGTCGAGGGGAACCCCGTGCAGCGCACGGAGTTCGTCTTCCAGCCGGAGCTGGTGGTACGCGGGTCCACGGCGCAGCCGCCGGCCGGAACCTCGCTGCAACTCCTTGCGTAACTCCCTGCATCGAGGGGTCCCAAGGGTTGACCGGGGGTCGGGGCACTCGTACGGTCACGGCTGAAAACAGTTGCTGCTAGTTTCGGCAACATCTTGCGACAGTGAAGTCAGCAGGAGGACAACATGGCCAGAAAGACCGTGGCCGCTGCACTCGCCCTTGTGGCGGGAGCCGCTGTGGCCGTCACGGCGCCGATCCCCGCACAGGCCGCCCCGCCCGGTGAGAAGGACGTCACCGCGGTGATGTTCGAGTGGAAGTTCGCCTCCGTGGCGAAGGCCTGCACCGAGCAGCTCGGCCCCGCGGGCTACGGCTACGTCCAGGTCTCGCCGCCCCAGGAAAGGATCCAGGGCTCCACCTGGTGGACCGCGTACCAGCCGGTCAGCTACAAGATCGCCGGACCTCTCGGCGACCGCACCGCCTTCAAGTCCATGATCGACACCTGTCACGCGGCGGGCGTGAAGGTCGTCGCCGACTCCGTCATCAACCACATGGCGAACGCGTCGGGCACGGGAACGGGCGGGACCTCGTTCTCCAAGTACGACTACCCGGGCCTGTACTCGGGCGGCGACATGGACGACTGCCGGGCCACGATCTCGAACTACCAGGACCGGGCGAACGTCCAGAACTGCGAGCTCGTCGGCCTTCCGGACCTCGACACCGGCGAGGACTGGGTACGCGGCCGGATCGCCGCCTACATGAACGACCTGCTCTCCCTCGGCGTGGACGGCTTCCGCGTGGACGCGGCCAAGCACATGCCGGCCGCGGACCTCGCGAACATCAAGTCGCGGCTGAGCAACCCGGGCGTCTACTGGAAGCAGGAGGCGATATACGGGGCCGGTGAGGCGGTCTCCCCGAGCGAGTACCTGGGCAACGGGGATGTCCAGGAGTTCCGCTACGCACGGGACCTCAAGCGGATCTTCGGCTCGGAGAAGCTGTCGTACCTGAGCAACTTCGGCGAGTCCTGGGGCTACATGTCCTCCGGCAAGTCCGGCGTCTTCGTCGACAACCACGACACCGAGCGCGGCGGCGACACCCTCAACTACAAGAACGGCGCGACCTACACCCTGGCGAGCGTCTTCATGCTGGCCTGGCCCTACGGCTCCCCGGACGTCCACTCCGGCTACGAGTGGTCCGACAAGGACGCAGGCGCGCCCAACGGCGGCCAGGTCAACGCCTGTTACAGCGACGGCTGGAAGTGCCAGCACGCCTGGCGCGAGATCGCCTCGATGGTCGGCTTCCGCAACGCCGCGCGCGGCACGGCGGTCGGCAACTGGTGGGACAACGGCAACGACGCGATCGCGTTCGGCCGAGGCGACAAGGCGTACGTCGCCATCAACCACGAGGCCTCGTCGCTGACCCGCACGTTCCAGACCGGGCTGCCGGCCGGCACCTACTGCGACGTGCAGTCCAACACGAGCGTGACGGTGAACTCGGCGGGCCAGTTCACGGCGACGCTGGCATCGAACACGGCCGTGGCCCTGCACGTGAACGCGAAGAACTGCGGCGGCGGTACGACGACCCCGCCGCCCGCCGCCACGGGCGCCTCGTTCAACGTCAACGCCACCACGGTCTCCGGCCAGAACATCTACGTGACCGGCAACCGCGCGGACCTGGGCAACTGGTCCCCGTCCGCGGCGCTGAAGCTGGACCCGGCCTCGTACCCCGTCTGGAAGCTCGACGTCTCCCTGCCGGCCGGCACGGCCCTCGAGTACAAGTACATCCGCAAGGACGCCGCGGGCAACGTGACCTGGGAATCCGGTGCGAACCGCACCGCGACGGTCCCCGCCTCCGGCCGGATCGTCCTGAACGACACCTTCCGCAACTGACCGCTCCTCCCACCAGGGCCGCCCCGCCGGGGCGGCCCCCCTTCCCGTACCTCCAGGGAGAACCCCCGTGATACGCAAGAGAACGGCGGCCGCCGTGGCCACCGCCCTGTGCGCGGCGCTGGTGCCCGCCCTTCCCGCGGCCGCCGCGCCCCCGCCCCCACCCCCGCCGTCCGACAAGGCGCTCGCCGCTCAGCCCGCGCGTCACGACCTCACCCGGGAGCAGTTCTACTTCGTCCTGCCCGACCGGTTCGCCAACGGGGACACCGCCAACGACCGCGGAGGCCTCACCGGCACCCGCCTCGACACCGGCTTCGACCCCGCCGACAAGGGCTTCTACCAGGGCGGCGACCTCAAGGGGCTCACGAAGAAGCTCGACTACATCAAGGGCCTCGGCACCACCGCCATCTGGATGGCGCCGATCTTCAAGAACCAGCCCGTCCAGGGCACCGGAAAGGACGCGAGCGCTGGCTACCACGGCTACTGGATCACCGACTTCACCCAGGTCGACCCGCACTTCGGCACCAACGCCGACCTGGAGAAGCTGATCGACCAGGCCCACGCCAAGGGCATGAAGGTCTTCTTCGACGTCATCACCAACCACACCGCCGACGTCGTCGACTACAAGGAGAAGACCTACAACTACCTCTCCAAGGGCGCCTTCCCCTATCTGACGAAGGACGGCGTCCCCTTCGACGACCGCAGCGGCTCGTTCCCGCGCGTCGACACGGACTCCTTCCCCCGCACGCCCGTCGTCCCCGCCGACAAGAAGAACCTCAAGGTTCCGTCCTGGCTCAACGACCCGACGATGTACCACAACCGGGGCGACTCCACCTTCGCCGGCGAGTCCTCCCAGTACGGCGACTTCGTCGGCCTGGACGACCTGTGGACCGAGCGTCCCGAGGTCGTCGAGGGCATGGAGAAGATCTACCAGCGCTGGGTCCGCGACTTCGACATCGACGGCTTCCGCATCGACACCGTCAAGCACGTCGACACCGCGTTCTGGACCCAGTGGGCCACCGCCCTCGACGAGTACGCCGCCAAGCGCGGCCGCGACGACTTCTTCATGTTCGGCGAGGTCTACTCCGCCGACCCGGCGATCACCGCCCCGTACGTGACCGAGGGCCGCCTGGACGCCACCCTCGACTTCCCGTTCCAGGACGCCGCCCGCACCTTCGCCTCCCAGGGCGGCTCCGCGGACAAGCTGGCGAACCTCTTCGGCCAGGACTACCGCTACACCACCGACAAGGCCAACGCCTACGAGTCGGTGCCCTTCCTCGGCAACCACGACATGGGCCGCTTCGGGACCTTCCTCAAGCAGGACAACCCGAAGGCCGGCGACGCCGAACTCCTCCAGCGCTACCGGCTCGCCAACGAGCTGATGTTCCTCACCCGCGGCAACCCCGTCGTCTACTACGGCGACGAGCAGGGCTACACCGGCGCCGGCGGAGACAAGGACTCCCGTCAGACCCTCTTCGCGTCGAAGACCGCCGACTACCTGGACGACGACCAGCTCGGCACCGACCGCACCCACGCGAGCGACGCCTACGACGCCTCCCACCCCCTGTACCGGCAGATCGCCGCCCTCTCGAAGCTGACGCGCGAGCACCCGGCGCTGCGCGACGGCGTCCAGGAGCAGCGGTACGCCGAGGGCTCCGTCTACGGCTTCTCCCGTACCGACGCCCGTACCAGGACCGAGTACGTCGTCGCCGCGAACAGCTCCACCGAGGCGAAGACCGTCGAGATCCCGACCGGCTCCGCGGGCATGGCCTTCACCGCCGTCCACGGCGGCGACGCACGGGTCACCAGCGCCGGTGACACGAAGATCAAGGTGACCGTCCCGGCGCTCGGCTCCCTCGTGCTCAAGGCGGCCAAGCCGCTCGGCGCACCCGCAGCCACGCCCACGATCGCGCTCAAGGCCCCCGAGGCCGGCGCCACCGGCACCGCCGAGCTCTCCGCCGACGTCACCGGCGGGCAGCTGAACCGCGTCGTCTTCGCCGCCCAGACCGGCAACGGAAAGTGGCAGGTCCTCGGCTCCGCCGACCACGCCCCGTACAAGGTCACCCAGAAGGTCACCGCGCCCGCCGGAACCGCCTTGCGCTACAAGGCCGTCGTCGTCGACAGCGCCGGCCGCACCGCGAGCGCGACCGCCGCGACCACCAGCGGCGCCCCGGCCGTCGAGCAGCCGCCGACCGCCACCCAGCGCGACTACGCGATCGTCCACTACAAGCGCGCCGACGGCGACTACACCGACTGGGGCCTGTACACCTGGGGCGACATCGCCGACGGCGAAGGCACCACCTGGCCCGTCGGCAAGCCCTTCACCGGCCGTGACGCGTACGGCGCCTTCGCCTACGTCAAGCTCAAGCCCGGCGCCTCCTCGGTCGGCTTCATCGCCGTGAACAAGGACGGCGTCAAGGACACCGACGCCGACCGGACCGTCGACCTCTCCAAGACCGGCGAGGTCTGGATCGAGCAGGGCAAGCCCGAGGTCCTCAACGCCGCGCCCGAAGGTGCGTACCCGCCGCAGGACACGACGAAGGCGGTCCTGCACTACAAGCGCGCCGACGGCGACCACACGGGCTGGGGCCTGCACACCTGGACCGGCGCCGCGAACCCCACCGACTGGAGCAAGCCGCTGGAGCCGGTGCGCACCGACGCCTACGGAGCGGTCTACGAAGTCCCGCTCGCGGCCGGCGCCACCTCCCTCTCCTACATCCTGCACAAGGGCGACGAGAAGGACCTGCCCACCGACCAGTCCCTCGACCTCAAGGCCAACGGCCACGAGGTGTGGATGCTCGGCGGCCAGGAGAAGTACCTGCTGCCGCAGCCCAAGGGCAGCGGCGCCGCGCTCGACCTCACCAAGGCCCAGGCGATCTGGATCGACGGCACCACCCTCGCCTGGAACGGCAGCGACGCCGCCGCCTCCGCCGTCCTCCTCGCCTCCCGCGACGGTTCGATCGCGGTGAAGGACGGGGCGCTCGCCGGGAACCGCACGGTGCTGCGCCTGAACCCGACGCAGCTGACCGACGCGCAGAAGGCCGCGTTCCCGCACCTGAAGTCCTACGGAGCCTTCACGGTCGACCCGCGCGACCGGGACCGCATCCGCGAGGCGCTCAAGGGGCAGCTCGTCGCCGCCCAGTACGCCGCGAACGGCGCCGTCCTGACCGCCACGGGCGTCCAGCTCGCCGGCGTTCTCGACGACCTGTACGCGGCGAAGGCCACCGGGGCCGCGCTCGGCCCGGTGTTCCGCAACGGTCGCCCCACGCTCTCCCTCTGGGCCCCCACCGCCCAGTCCGTCTCCCTCGAACTCGACGGCAAGGCCGTGCCCATGCGCCGCGACGACGCCTCCGGCGTCTGGTCGGTCACCGGCACGCGCGCGTGGACGGGCAAGCCGTACCGGTACGCGGTCGAGGTCTGGGCGCCGAGCGTCCGGCAGATCGTTACCAACAAGGTCACCGACCCCTACTCCACCGCCCTGACCAGCGACTCGGCCCAGAGCCTCGTCGTCGACCTCGCGGACCCGAAGCTCGCGCCCAAGGGCTGGAAGAGCCTGGCCAAGCCCGCGGCCGTACCGCTGCGGGACGCCCAGATCCAGGAGCTCCACATCCGCGACTTCTCGATCGCGGACACCACGGCCGTCCCGGCGCACAAGGGCACGTACCTCGCCTTCACCGACGCCGGCAGCAAGGGCTCACAGCACCTGAAGGCCCTCGCCGCCTCCGGCACGTCCTACGTCCACCTGCTCCCGGCCTTCGACATCGGCACCATTCCCGAGAAGGAGTCCGACCGGACCGAGCCCGCCTGCGACCTGAAGGTGTACGCCCCCGACTCCGAGGAGCAGCAGGCCTGCGTGGCCGCCGCCGCGGCCAAGGACGCCTACAACTGGGGCTACGACCCGCTGCACTACACCGTCCCCGAGGGCTCCTACGCCACCGACCCCGAAGGCACCCGCCGCACGGTCGAGTTCCGGCAGATGGTCCAGTCCCTCAACGGCGCCGGTCTGCGCACCGTCATGGACGTCGTCTACAACCACACCGTGGCGAGCGGCCAGGCCGACAAGTCCGTCCTGGACAAGATCGTGCCCGGCTACTACCAGCGCCTCCAGGCCGACGGCTCCGTCGCCACCTCCACCTGCTGTGCCAACACCGCGCCCGAGAACGCCATGATGGGCAAGCTCGTCGTCGACTCGATCGTCACCTGGGCCAAGCAGTACAAGGTGGACGGCTTCCGCTTCGACCTCATGGGCCACCACCCGAAGGAGAACATCCTCGCCGTCCGCAAGGCCCTGGACGCGCTGACCGTCGCCAAGGACGGCGTCGACGGCAAGTCGATCGTCCTCTACGGCGAGGGCTGGAACTTCGGCGAGATCGCCGACGACTCCCGCTTCGTCCAGGCCACCCAGAAGAACATGGCCGGCACCGGCATCGCGACCTTCTCCGACCGGGCCCGCGACGCCGTCCGCGGCGGCGGCCCCTTCGACGAGGACCCGGGCGTGCAGGGCTTCGCCTCCGGCCTCTTCACCGAGCCCAACTCCTCGACGGCCAACGGCACTCCGGAGCAGCAGAAGGCCCGCCTGCTCCACTACCAGGACCTGATCAAGGTGGGGCTGACCGGCAACCTCGCCGACTACTCCTTCACGGACACCTCGGGCCGTACGGTCAAGGGAAGCCAGGTCGACTACAACGGCGCCCCGGCCGGCTACGCCGCCGCCCCCGGTGACGCCCTCGCCTACGCCGACGCGCACGACAACGAGACCCTGTACGACGCGCTCGCCTTCAAGCTCCCGGCGACCACCTCGGCCGCCGACCGGGCCAGGATGCAGGTCCTCGCCATGGCGACGGCCACCCTCTCGCAGGGCCCGGCGCTCTCCCAGGCGGGCTCGGACCTGCTGCGTTCCAAGTCGCTCGACCGCAACTCGTACGACAGCGGTGACTGGTTCAACGCGATCCACTGGGACTGCCGGGACGGCAACGGCTTCGGTCGCGGCCTGCCTCCCGCGGCCGACAACAAGGCCAAGTGGGGCTACGGAAAGCCGCTGCTCACCGCCCCGTCCCTGACGGTCGGCTGCGCGCAGATCGACGGCGCCTCGGCCGCCTACCGGGACCTCCAGAAGATCCGTACGACCGAGTCCGCCTTCTCCCTCGCCACCGCCGGGCAGGTCCAGGACGCCCTGTCCTTCCCGCTCTCCGGCACCGGCGAGACCCCGGGCGTGATCACCATGCGCCTCGGCGACCTGGTCGTGGTCTTCAACGCCACCCCGGAGCGGCAGACCCAGCGGATCGCCGCCCTGGCCGGAAAGGGCTACGGCCTGCACCCGGTCCAGGCCGCGGGCGGGGACTCCGTGGTCACGTCCGCGTCGTACGAGACGGGCTCGGGCACCTTCACGGTCCCGGCCCGCACGGTGGCGGTCTTCACCACCCGCTGACCGCGGACACACGCGACGAGGCCGGCCGGGGCTCCCCGACCGGCCTCGCCGCACGTCTCGGTCCGGCGCGCGGGTCAGCCCAGCGCCTTCTCCAGCAGGACCACTCCGTACCGCGTGCCGTCGGCGGCGAGCTTTCCCGGCTCCTCGCCGACGGCCGTGTACCCCGCGGCCTCGTAGTACGTCCGCAGCCGCGGGTTGCGCGACACACAGTCCAGCCGGGCCACCGCCCTCCCACCGGCCGTGATCCGTCCCTCGGCGTGGGTGAGGAGCGCCCGGCCCGTGCCAGCGGGTGCGGCCTCCCGGTCGGTCATCAGCCGGTGGACATAGCCCGCCACCGGAGGCTGCGGGCCCCAGGCCTGCTCGTCGTCCCACCACAGCTCGTACGCGCCGACGACCCGGCTCCCGGCCGACGCCAGCCACACCTCGCCGGCCGCGATCCGGGCCCGGAAGTGCTCCGCGCTCTTGTCGCCCGGCTTCCACTGGTCGATCCCGTGGCGCACCATCCACCGCGCCACCGCGTCGAACATCCCCACCAGAAGGTCGAGATCGAGGTCGTCCGCCTGCCGGAAGGTCACTTGTGCGCTCATGGCGATCACCGTAAAGGTGTGGCCAGACATCCGATCGACCGGGAGTGACCCCCATGCCGCAGATCATCGTGGACTACTCCGCGCCGCTCGACCGGCGCGGCTTCGCGCTCGCGCTGCACCCGCTCGTCGTGGAGACCGTCGACACACGGATCGACGCCTGCAAGACCCGTTTCCGCGAGGTCGAGGAGACGGTCGTCGGGGACGGCTCGACGAACGACGTCGTCGTCCATGTCGACATCGCGCTGCTGGCCGGCCGCACGGACGAGACGAAGGCCCGCCTCGCGGAGGCCGTGGTCGCGCTGCTGCCCGCGTACCTCAAGGAGCCGGAGGGCGTTCATGTCTCCGCCGAGGTGCGCGACCTCGAACCCTCCTACCGCAAGGCCTGACGACAGCAGCCGACCGCGGCGGTCGACCACGTCGGTCGATCACGGCCGCCGGCCTCCGCGGTCGACTACGCCGGTCGCTGTGCGGGCACCCGCGGTGCCAGGGCCGCGAGCCGGTCCACCAGGTCGCCGAACGGCCCGTCGGCCGGCTCGTCGGCGAGGATCCGGACCAGGACGTCCGCCATCTCCGTGTCGTACGCCGCGCTCACCGCCGCCAGTGCCGCGAAGTCGTGCACCAGCTGCAACTCCAGCTCGGCGCGCGGCACGCGGCGTCCGTCCAGCCAGATCAGCGCCGTCGACTCGGCCAGCGACACCCAGGAGCGGACGACCAGTTCGAGCCGGGCGGAGGGCTGCTCGACGTCCAGATGGGCCAGGATCTGCTCGTAGGCGGCCTGCCGCACCTCGTCGATCATCGCGTTGGTGGTGGAGGAACCCACCGCGGGACCGCCCCGCATCAGCGCCGCGAAACCCGGCCCGTGCTCGTCCACGAAGTCGAAGAACCGGCCCATCACCCGCAGCAGCCGCGCGCCCAGCGGGCCCTGCGGCGGCTCCAGGAAGCGGGCGGCCAGCTCGTCGGCCGCCCGCCGCAGCGCCGCCTCGTACAGGCTCTGCTTGCCGGGGAAGTAGTGGTAGACCAACGGCCGCGAGATTCCCGCGGCCGCGGCGATCTCGTCGATGGAGACCTCGTCGGGAGAGCGGTGGCTGAACAGCTCGAGAGCCACCCCGATCAGCTGCTGCTTGCGCTCCTCGACGCCCATCCTGCGTCGCACCCCGGTCGTCATGCGAACAGCCTAACCGCCGTCCGTTACGCTCCCACGACATGAGCACCTCCGGTTTGAGCCCGAAGCAGGCACGCCAACTGCGGATAGCGGCCGCGTCCGTTCTGCTGGTCGCCATGGCGGCGGTCCTGGTGATCCGGCTCGCGAGCCGCACGTCCGTCCTCGTCGTCGGCGTGTACGGCCTGGCCATGATCCTCTGTGGTGTGGTGATCGAACTCTCCCGCAACGGCCGCACCCGCCTGGGCACCTGGCTCCTGGTGGGCGGCCTCTCCGCCGCGCTCGCCTTCGACTGGCTGATCCTGCCGTAGCGGACACCCGAGACGGGCCTGCTCCGCCTCCAGCAGGCCGGCGTGATCGTGAGCGACTACGCGAGCCTGGTGGCGGAGATGCTCGCCGACAACGCCCACCCCGTCGCGCCGCACGTGTACCAGGACCTCGACATGCCCTTCGCCGCGCTCGTGGGACAGCTCGCCGCCGCGCGCTCCCGCTGAACCGCTAGAGGTCGAGCACCAGTCGTTCTCCGGCACAGCGCGAGACGCAGATCAGCATCGAGTCGCCGCGCTCCGCGTCCGTGAGCAGCTCGTCGCGATGGTCGATCTCGCCCTCCAGGACGCGCTGTTGGCAGGTGCCGCAGAAGCCCTGTTCGCAGGAGTACGCGACGCCGGGCAGCTCGGTACGGACCGCGGCGAGCACCGACTGGTCCGCCGCCACCGGCACCGTACGTCCGGAGCGGCGCAGTTCGACCTCGAAGGCGCCGCCACCGGCCGTCGCGGCGGGGGAGAAGCGCTCCAGGTGCGGGGTCCGGCCCGCGGGCATCGCGGCGGTCACCGCGTCCATCAGTCCGTCCGGGCCGCAGCAGTACACCGCCGTCTCCTCGGGGACCTCGGCGAGGAACCCGAGCTCGGGCAGGCCGGACTCGTCCTCGGCGACCACCGTCACACTCCCCCGGCCTTCGGCCGGGGGGACCCCCATCTCGCTGCGCTCCCCGCCGAGCTTCTCGATCTCGTCGAGGTACGGCAGGGTGGCGCGGCTGCGGCCGCAGTACAGCAGCCGCCAGTCGGCGCCCGCCGCCTCCGCCGCGCGCAGCATGGGCAGCACGGGCGTGATGCCGATGCCTCCCGCCACGAAGACGTACGCGGGCGAGTCGACGAGCGGGAAGCGGTTCCGGGGCCCGCGGATCTCGATCTCCGTGCCCTCGTGGAGCTGTTCGTGCACCTCGCGCGAGCCGCCCCGGCCGTCCTCGATCAGCCGGGTCGCCACCGTGTACGTATCGGTGTCGGCCGGGTCCCCGCACAGCGAGTACTGGCGCACCAGACCGGACGGCAGCACCAGGTCGACATGGGCGCCGGGCTGCCAGGCAGGCAGGCCGGTGCCTTCGAGGCGGAGCCGGACCACGCCCTCGGCGGGTTCGGTGCGCTCGGTGACCAGGACCTTCCTGGTCACGGTCGCGAGGCGGCCGCGGCCCGAGATCGGCTCGTCGAGGGCGGGCATCGGCCACAGAGGGGCGGCGTTGATCCGGCGGCGCATGGCGCGCTTGGCGAGGACCGCGGCCCCGGCGACCAGGACGACGGTACGCAGTCGGGGCATGGTCAGCGACCTCCGTTGGCGCCGGGGGAGTTGGCCAGATAGGCCACGGCCTGGGCGGTGTTCCCCTCCTGGGAGGGGTGGTAGGCCCGGCTGAGGTAGCGGGGGATGGCCCGGAGCAGATCCGGTGTGGACGGCAGCACGCCTTCCCGGCCCTTGCGGACGAGCTGGCCGACCGATGCCTTGCCGCCGATGAGCGTGGGGTCGTTCTCCATGAAGAAACGGGTGCCGCGCTGCCAGAGGAAGACCATCGCCGTGAAGGCGGTCGCCCAGGTGCGGGCGCGCCGCCGGTAGCCGCCGTCGAGGTGCATGAACAGCTCGAAGGCGACGGAGCGGTGCTCTACCTCCTCGGCGCCGTGCCAGCGCAGCAGGTCCAGCATCGTCGGGTCGGCGCCCCTGCGGTCCAGCTCCTCGGCGTTGAGGACCCAGTTCCCGAGGAAGGCGGTGTAGTGCTCGATGGCGGCGATGAGCGCGACCCGCTCCATCAGCCACCAGCGGCGCGCCCGGCCGGGCGGCAGGGTCCGGTCGCCGAGCAGCTTCTCGAAGAACCAGTCGACCTGGGCGGTGTAGGGCGTGGGGTCCAGACCGAGCTTCTTGAGGTGCGGGAGCACGTCGTCGTGCGCCTGGGAGTGCACGGCTTCCTGCCCGATGAAGCCGATGACGTCCGCACGCAGCCGGTCGTCGGTGATGAAGGGGAGCACCTGCTTGTAGACGTGCACGAACCAGCGTTCGCCGGCCGGGAGCAGCAGGTGCAGCACATTGATGGTGTGGGTGGTGAACGGGTCGCCGGGAACCCAGTGGAGTGGGGTCTCCTCCCAGTCGAAGGAGACCTTCCGGGCCTTGAGTTCGATGTGCTCCGACGCCACCGGTGCAGGCTGCGTATTAGACATGACGTCAATGTACTGAGGAGTAAGCAGTTGGCAACAGGTTCGTGCATGCGGAATCTTCGGGCTGGGACGGCGACTTGCCGCGCCGCCCTCGCCGCGTGGGCGGCGTCGCCTACCGCAGCGCGCCCACCTTCGTTCCGTCCTCCAGCGTCCCGTTCAGGTCCGCGCGGGTCCCTGCCTTCGCCTTCACCGCGAGCAGCCTGCCCTCCGTCTCGTCTTTCATCCCGCCCGTCGTGCGCAGGGACGCGAAGTCGTCGCTGCCGGCGGCCAGGACGTACCACTGCCCGCTCTTCGCCTGCCAGAGCACCCCCGAGAGAACCCGCGGCTCGCGCACCCCGCACGCCGGGGACTCCTCGGCCTTCGCCACGACGGCCGCGGTCCCGCCGGGCGCCGGGACCGCGAACTGGGCGAGCACCCTGCTGCCCGTGCCCCGCCAGGTCTCGGCCCGGGTGCACAGCCAGGCCGCCCGGCCCCCGTCCTCCGGCAGCCGCTGGGTGGCGAACTGCCAGGCGTTGACCGCCCGCACCCCGTGCGAGCGGACGGTCGCCAACTGGCAGGCCGTCCGCGCCCACACCGTCCGGGCAGCCGCCCCCGTCCCGTCCACCGGCGCGGCGGCCGGCGGCCCCGAGGTCAGCCGGGCCGGTACCAGCTCGCCCAGATCGGTCAGCAGCCGCACACCCGTCGCATCCCGCACCTGGAGCGTGTTCCACACCGAACAGCCCCGCGCCTGCGCCGGGCTGAGCATCACACGTGTCACCCCGTGCCGGTCCCGCTCCAGCAGCCAGGGCTCCTTCGCGGGCGCCAGCAGGTCCCGTACCGCCGTCTCCCGTACCCAGGGGGCCGTCAGATAGCGGACGCTCGCCGTGGAGCGCGAGACGACGAGGGCCGCCGAGCCGACCGCGTCCGCGCCGTCCGTCCGCGCGAAGTCCAGCGCCGCCCCGCCCGACCCCTCGCTCGCCCCCGCCGGCTCCGCGTACCGCACCGCCCGCAGCCCGTCGTGGAACAGCACCACCCGCGACCCGTCGACCTCCCCCGCGAACAGCAGCTGCGACGGACCCATCGGCGGCCCCACCGGCGTCCCGGGCGTCGCCGAGGACCGCACCGAACCGCCGGGCCGCGCCCAGACCGCCAGCGCCCGCCGCAGCAGGGCCCGGTCGTCGGCCAGACCGCCGCGCGCCGGCCACACCGAGAAGTCCGTACGCGCCGAGCTCTGCCAGAACCCCGCGGGGACCCGCTTCAGCGTCGCCGGGTCCAGCGCCGCCTCGGCCGCCGGATTGCGCGCGTACGAAGGCGCCGCGGCACCGTTCCTCCCCCAACCGTCCCCCGGCAGACCGAGCAGCGTCCCGCAGACCACCACGGCCGCCGCCGCGGCGAGCGCGGCCCTGCCGTGCTGGCGGCGGCGCATCAGATCCGTCGGCCGGGCCTGCAGCGAGCACGGATCGAACTCGGGCGAGTCGAGCAGGGCGTACAGCGCCTCGACACCGTCCGCCTCCTCCAGCGCGGCCCTCGCGTCCTCCTCCGGGACCCCCGCCGCCACGAGCACCCGCAGCACCTCCGGGTCGCCCTGCCGCTCCAGACCCCGCAGCACGTACACCGCGCGCGCCGGCCCGGACAGCGCGGAGAGCCGCTGGTCCAGGGCCAGTTCGTCGGCGCCACCGGCACGCGGGAACAGTCGCAGCCCCCACACGTGCGGCAGCAGCGGCGGGAACTGGGCCCGTCGCGGCAGCGCCCGGCGCCGCAGCGGCAACCCCGCGATCAGCGCCTGCCGCAGCGCCTCGACCCGTACGTACGCGTACCCGGGGTCGACGGCGTCCTCGGTACGGCGCGGTCCCGGGATGTCGGCACCCGACGTCCGGCGGCGCGGCAGTGATCCCTGGACCAGCGCGTGTGCCGTCAGCACCCGGCGGTTGCGCCCGAGCGAGGGCGGCAGTACGAGGTAGGCGATCCGGACCAGCCGCGGATAGTGCTCGACGAGCGCGGCCTCGGCCTGTTCGACATCGACAGGACCGAGGGGGGAGGGGGCGAGTTCCTGGGTGCTCACATTCAGCAGAACGAGCGAATCATCCGATGGTCACCCCGGGTCAACCCGGTCGGACGGCCCCGCTCCGGATCCCCCGGAGCGCGGATTTCCGGCCGGTCGCGGACCCGAGGTCGACGTCCGGACGGATTCGGTCGCCCCCCGACCTCACGCCTCGTACACCGTCAGCCGCTCGCGGATCACGGCCGTCATCTCGTCCGGGACACCCAGCCCCTCCCGTACGTACTTCTCCATCGAACCGTGCCGCACCGCCACCTCGTCGAGCGCCGCCTCCAGGTAATCCGGTACGACCCCGATCAGCGCGAGCGCAAGCTCCGGGTCACCGCCCTGTGCCGTGAACCCCTCGATCATCGGCGCGAAGGCCTGCCGGACGGCCGGGTTGACCGACAGGTACTCCGCCATGACCGTCTCCTCGTCCGCGCCGAGCAGCGACAGCACGATCGTCGCCGCCCAGCCGGTACGGTCCTTGCCGGCCGTGCAGTGGAAGAGCAGCGGACCGGCGTGCGGATCGCCCAGCTCGCCGAGGAAGGCCCGATAGGAAGCGCGCGCGGAATCGGAGCTCACGAAGGCCCGGTAGGTCCGGCGGAAGGCCTCCTGCGCCCGGCCCCCGCCGAGGTACTTGTCGGCCAGCGCCGGGTCGGTCAGCAGCTGCTTGAGCCGGGCCGCGGGCGGCAGGCCGCTGGTGGCGAGATGGTCGGCGAGCACGTCCGCGACGAGCACCCGCCCGCCCGGCGGAAGGTGGTCGGGCCGGTCGGCGCGTTCGTTCTCGGTGCGGAAGTCGACGACCGTACGGATGCCGAGCGCCGCCACCGCGGGTTCGGCGGGGTCGAGCCGGTCGAGCTGGGCGGAGCGGAAGACCCGGCCCTCGCGGACACTGCGCCCCTCGCCGAGGGGGAGCGAGCCGAGGTCCCGGAGGTTGGCGACGGTGGCGGCGGGGATGGCGGGCATGGCGTCGACTCCTCCATATCGGGACCTATCGGACAAGACCGTAACCGATCGGATTTCCCTTCTCCCGGCGCGACCGGGCGGGCAGGATGGGCGGATGCTGATGCGTACGCGACGAACGGTGGCAGTGGCGGTGCTCGTGATGCTGGCGGGCTGCGCGTCCACGCCCGAAGAGGCGAGCGGGACCTTGGAGCAGATCGCCACGAAGGCGGAGTGCGCGCCGGACGTCCAGACGGACGCGGCCGAGCTGCGCCAGGCGAAGTGCGCGACGGACGACGGGACGTACGTCCTGACCACCTTCGCGACCGACCGGGGCCAGCGCGAGTGGCTCAACCAGGCCAAGGACTACGGCGGTTCATATCTCGTCGGCCGCAAGTGGACCGTGTCGGGCGACACGGGGACCGTGGAGAAGGTACGCGAACGGCTCGGCGGTCAGGTCGAGACCACCGAGCCACACGGGGCGCACACGTCCCAGTCGCCGCACGCGTCACACTCCGCCGGACACCACTAGAGCACGACCGGGGCACCACTGAGGGGGTGTCCGGCCGACCGGGCCGGACACCCCCTGGGAGCCTGTCCACGACGCGGGCCTAGGCGCAGCGGCGCCCCTCGTTGATGCAGCTCACCACCTTCCGCATCAGCCGGTCGTCGAAGACGTTGATGAAGTCGCCATGGTCGGTGATCGGCTTGTGCAGCTGCTCGGGGAACGAGTCGACGGCGAAGCCGGGCCCGGGCGGAACGTCGTAGACGATCCGCTGCACCAGCTGGGGGATGGCCCGGAAACCGTTGCCGCAGCGCCCGCTCGCCGGGTCCGCGAAGGCCACGTGCGTGCGATGGTTGGCGCTGTCGGTGTTCCGGCCGTCCCAGCAGCTCTGGAACTTGAACGTCCGCACCACCTTGCTGCCCTGCGGACAGATCGGGTACTTGTCCTTCAGCTGCCGGTCCTCGAAGCCGGTGCACGACCACGAGGCGTTGGCATTGGCGTCGCCGTTGGTGAACGCCTTGGCGTCGCCGGTGATGATGCGCAGGAACCGAGGCATCGCGGTGACCTTGGAGACCGGGCTGCCGACGAAGTTCAGCGTGACCTGCGCGGGCGTCTGGATCTCGCCGACGTTCTGGTCCTTGCCGCCGCCGTCGGCCTGGGCGTCGTCCTCCGCCTGACCGTTCTGGAGCCGCAGGACCGGCCAGTAGTACGTGGACCGGTCGCCCTGGTTGCGGCAGGTGGTCCGGCCCCGGGCCAGGTCGTCGTCACTGGCGAAGGCGTCGTTGGCCTGGTTGCCGACGTAGTCGTGCATGTGGTGGGCGCCGTTGCTCACACCCGGCGCGACGATGACGTTGTCCGGGTTGAACTTGCCGTTCTCGTTGCGCCCGCAGTTGGTCGCGAACGTGCCGCGCGAGGCGCCGCGGCGCTGCTGGGGACGCTTCACATTCGGCTGCACGGACTGGATGTCGACGAAGTCGGAGGCCTCGGGGCCGTTTCCGGACTGCCCCTCCGGCTCCTCCTGCCCCTCCCCTTCACCGTTGTCGCCGCCGTCACCCTCGCCGGCGCCGTTGTCGCCACCCTCGTCGTCGGCGCGCAGCGTGCAGGGCGCCATGCCGTCCAGCTGCTTGCCGGTCAACTGCGTGATCCGCTGAAGGATGTTCAGCCGCTCGTTCTTGAGCGGGGTGAGGATCTGCTGCTCGGCGAAGACGGGATCGCTCTCCACCCGCTCCCTGTTGTCGGCGAAACGCTGGTACGCGACGGTGATCTGACTGTCCAGCGTGGCGAGTTCCCGGTCCACCGAAGCCCGAGCGGACTCCGGCACCTCGGTCAACTCCTGGGCGACATCGGGACAGTCGATCGTCGAGACCGCATTCGGCCGGTCCGGCGGCGGCGGATCGCCCCAGCCTTGGCCGGCCGAAGCATACACATTGGCGGCGATCAGGCCGCCCCCGCCCAGAATCAGGGCGACGGAGGCGGCCACCGCTCGTTTCGCGCGTGTCGAACGTTTTCTTGTGCGTCGCATGGGACTTCATACGGACGGCAGGGCCCATGCGTTCAACCGAGTTGATACGGACATCAGTCCGAGCGCAATCGGCCCGGTCGCGTCCGTCCGATCGGGGTCACTCCGGTCACGTCGGTTTGGTCTGGGTCACTCCGGCGCGTCGGTTTGATCGCGTCAGTCCGCGAGGAGCGCCGCCTCCCGCTCCGGATCGAGGCCCACCTGCGGCCGGTCCGGCCGCTGCGGCGCCGACCCGCCGATCGACTGCAGCCAGGCCCAGGTGTCCTCGACCGTCTCGGCCACCGGGCGGCAGCGCAGCCCTGCCGCGAGCGCCTTGGAGACATCTGCGGTGTGCATCGCGTCGTACATCTCGCCCGGCGGAATCCACACCGGCAGGTCGGACCAGGGCTCGACCCCGGCCTCGAGCAGCTTCTCCGGTTCGGTCCAGCGCAGTTCGGCGTCCGAGCCGGTCGCCCGCACACAGGCGTCGAGCAGCTCGCCCGTCGTGGTGTGCCCGGGCGCCGAGACCAGGTTGTACGGGCCCGAGAGCCCGGCCTCCGCCGCGTCGAGCGTCCACTCGGCCAGATCACGGGCGTCGATGTACTGGAGCGGCAGCTCGCGCGGACCCGGCGCGAGGACCGGACCGCCCCGGGCGATCCGGCCCAGCCACCACGGCAGCCGGCCGATGTTCTCGTACGGGCCGATGATCAGCCCCGCGCGGACGAGGAGGGAGCGGTCCGTGCCGAAGGCATCGACCGTCGCCAGCTCGCCGCCCCGCTTGGCTTCGCCGTACGGCACCTCGCCCGCGTCCGGCGAGCCCTCGACCAACGGACCGTCCTCGGCCTGACCCGCGGCCGGCGGCCAGGCGTAGACGGAACGACTCGACACGTAGACGAAGCGGTCCACCCGGTTCTCGAGCAGCCGGGCCGCGTCCCGGACCACCGAGGGCGCCGCGGACCAGGTGTCCACGACCACGTCCCAGGAGGACTTCTCGTCGTCGGTGAGGGCGGCCATCCCGCCCGGAGCGATGCGGTCGCCGATCAACGAGACGGCCCCCGCCGGTGGTTCGTACCGGCCACGGTGGAAGACCGTCACCTCCCAGTCCCGCGCGAGTGCGGCCTCGGCGACAGCGCGCCCCACGAACTCGGTACCACCCAAGATCAAAAGTCTCATGCCACGACTGTGCCTCGCAGGACGGAGCAACGCCCAGCCATTCCTCTACAGGAGAAATGCGGGCGCGGGCGGGAGAAATGGGGAGGTGGTCTCCCGCTCCCGGCCACGGGGTGTCACCATGGCCGAATCATGACCGATGCCCGCTCGCCGATACGCGCCCTGCGAGCCGCGCTTTTCGCGGCGGTGTGCGTGTCATTGGCTGCTGTGGGGCATTCGTCCATGTCTGCGCACGACCTGCCCGCGGGATCGCTGTACACCGCCTTCGCCGTCACCACCGCCCTCGCCTGGCCGGCCACCGGCCGCCGGCGCGGGGCGTCCACGATCTCCGGCGGCCTGGTCGCCGTACAGGCGGCCCTGCACCTGATCTTCTCCGCGGGGGAGGAGCGGGGCACCACGGACCACACGGCGATGGCGGACCACGCGGCCATGGACCACACGGCCATGGACCCCTCGATGCTTCCGGCGATGGAGATGGCCGCCGGCCACTCCTCCCTCGGCATGATCGGCGCCCACCTCCTCGCCGCCCTGGTCTGCGGGCTCTGGCTGGCCCGAGGCGAGGCCGCGCTCTTCGCACTCGCCCGGACCGTCGGGGCGCTCGCCTTCACCCCGCTGCGGCTGCTTCTCGCCGTCGTCCGCGTCCCCGAACTCCCGCACCCCGTACGCCCGCGCCCGCACACCCGCCGACTGCACGGCGTCGTCCTCGCGCACACCCTCTCCCGGCGCGGCCCGCCCCGGCTGTCCGTACCCCGCGCCACAGCCCTCGGAGCACACGTCTGACCCGGGGGCCGATTCCCCCTGTCGACACCGACTCCTAGGACAGTCATGACCATTGACGATCCCGCGCGCCCGGACACCGCGGAAGCGCCCACCACCACCGACGCGCCCACCGACGCGCCCACCGACGCGCCCACCGACGCGGCCGCCGCGGGCGGCGGCCGAAAGGGGACCTGGAGCGCCCTGCGCCCCCTCGTCCTGCGGCTGCACTTCTACGCCGGCGTGCTCATCGCTCCCTTCCTGCTGATCGCCGCCGCCAGCGGCCTGCTCTACGCGCTCTCGTTCCAGGCCGAGAAGATCGTCTACGCGCACGAGCTGGAGGTCCCCGTCGGCGACAAGGTCCTGCCGCTCTCGCAGCAGGTCCACGCCGCCACCAAGGTCAACCCCAACGGCACCGTCACCGCCGTCTGGCCCTCCTCCGAGCCCGGCGCCACCACCCGCGTCCTCATGGCCGACCCCGACGTCGAGGAGGGCAAGTCCCTCGCAGTCTTCGTCGACCCGTACACCGCCGAGATACGCGGACAGCTGCCCAGCTACGGCGGCTCCGGCGCCCTTCCGCTGCGCACCTGGATCGACGAACTCCACCGCGATCTGCACCTCGGCGACCTCGGCCGCAACTACAGCGAGCTGGCCGCCAGCTGGCTGTGGGTGATCGCCCTCGGCGGTCTGGCGCTCTGGATCGGCCGCAAGCGCAAGAACCGCCGGTCCCTCGTCATTCCGGAGCGCGGCCCGAAGTCCCGCCGCCGCACGCTGTCCTGGCACGGCACGGTCGGTCTGTGGGCCGTCGCCGGACTGATCCTGCTCTCCGCGACCGGTCTGACCTGGTCGCGGTACGCGGGCGAGAACATCGGCGCCGTCCAGGACCAGCTCGGCGGCGCCACCCCGACCGTCTCCGCGGTCCTCGAAGGCGCGGCCGGCGGCTCCTCGGAACACGAGGGCCACGGCGGCGGTCACCAGGCCCCGGCCGCCAAGGGCCCGGACGTCGGCATCGACCGGATCGTCGAGGCGGCCCGCGCGAAGGGCATCGAGGGCAAGATGTCCGTCGTCCTGCCCTCCGAGGGCAAGGGCTATGTCGTCAAGGAGACCGACACCCAGTTCCCCGTCCACCTGGACTCGGTGGCGGTGAACCCGGCCGACGGCACGGTCATGGACGAGCTCCGGTTCGCCGACTACCCGGTGCTCGCCCAGCTGACCCGCTTCGGCATCGACGCCCACACGGGCGTCTTCCTGGGCCTGTTCAACCAGCTGGCGCTCGCGGCCCTGGCGCTCTCGCTGATTCTGCTGATCCTGTGGGGCTACCGGATGTGGTGGCTGCGCCGCCCCGGCCGGCCGGTCGCGCGCGGGGCCTGGCGGAAGGTTCCGGTGACGATGCTGCTGCCGCTGCTCGCGGCGACGGCCCTCGTGGGCTGGTTCGTCCCGATGCTGGGCATCAGCCTGCTGGCGTTCCTGGTGGTCGACCTCGCCCTCGGCCTGGTGGCCAGGGCGAGGTCCCGGGCCTGATCAGGGCGTGTACTTGTAGCCGACCCGCCGCACGGTCCGGATCGTGTGGCGGTGCTCGGCACCCAGCTTGCGGCGCAGCCGGGCGACATGGACGTCGACGGTCCGCCCGTCGCCCACATGCCCGTACCCCCAGACCGTCGTGACCAACTGGTCGCGGGTGTGCACCCGGTGGGGGTGGGCGACGAGGTGGGCGAGCAGTTCGAACTCGAGGTACGTGAGATCCATCGGCTGCCCGTCCAACACGGCGATCCGCTGCGTGCTGTCGATGGCCACCGGCCCCTGCTCCTCGGCCACGGGGCCGGGGGCCGGCGCGGGCGCCTCCTGGTCGACGGGCAGCAGCACCAGGTACCCGACCATCGGCGGCCGCCCGGGCAGTGTGGGCAGCGCGTTCGGAGGGGCGGGAAGCAGCGTGGCGCCCGGCGGCAGGAAGTCCGCGACCCGGGAGAGGTCGACGACCTCGTCGGGATCGACGGCACGAAGCCGGGGCCGGAGGGGACGGACGGCGGTCAGGGACGCGGTACCGGTCTGGGTGTGGGCCATGAGGGCTCAGCTCTTTCGCGCGAAGAAACGAACGGACGGGGTGTCGTACGTCATGCGCGTCGGCCGAAGGCCGCGGAACCGGACGGAGGCCGGTCGGGCGTTAAGGGGTCGACGCGTTCCTCACGCGTCGACAGCACCGGTCGAAGTCGTGGTGCTGCCGGGAAGGCCAGAACGGCTCGAGGTCGTGGCGACCCGTCGCGGTGTCGTTCTGCTTGCTGGCCATATCCCTAGTCTACTACTGGGAAATGGCTGTGAGCAGCCCCTCCCCGGCCAATTCCTTCGTTCAAGTCCCGCCCGGGCTCTCCGTCTCAGCCCACGAGACGCCTTCGCCAGTCCAGTCCCGTCACCAGGACCGCCTGCTCCGGCGAGCCGTCCCACTCGACGGTCAGTCCCCGCTCGCGCAGCGCGGACGTGACCTCCCGCCCGACGGCCGCGGTGGTCTCCGCCGAGCCGTCGAACCCGCCGTACAGCAGATACAGCGGACCACCCGCAGCGACGCCCTCGGTGCACTGGGAGTGGAAGAAGACGAACCCGCGTGAGTCCGCGGGCCCTTCCTCGCGGATCTCCGCCAGCCCGCAGGAGCGACAGCAGGCGAAGTTCTCCCGTGCCACGATGCCGGCCGGGGCGAGCGCCGTGAAGGCCTCCGTGATCCGCTCCGGATCGGTCGCCCCCGACCAGTCGGCCATCTCCTTGACGCGCTCCAGCCAGAGCCGGTCCGCCAGCGCTTCGGCCTGTGCGCGAGTCACCGGTCGTACGGCACCCTCGACCAGGTAGCCCTCGGCCGCCTCCGCCAGCGATGCGCGGTCGTCGTATCCGCAGACCAGCAGCTCCCGCACCCGTCGGGCGAGCACATCCTGCACGTCGTCCGGCAGTTCGGGTACGGGCGCGGGCAGCGGCAGCTTCGCGTCCGCCCACACGATCCCCTCGTCCCAGCCGAGCGCGCCGCGCGCCCAGGCCGCCATGACCTCGGCGACCCTCCCCGGAGCCGTCACCTCCGTCACGAAGTGGTGCCGCGGAGTGCCCGCGCGGTGCTCGAGCTGGTAGCAGCCGCCGTTCTCGTGCCACACCTGAATGAAGACGTCCGGAAGGTCCGGAATCCGCTGCACGACCAGGAAATGGTCGCCCTCGTCGCCGATGCGCCGCACCAGGGCGCCGAGCCCGTCCTCGTCGACGCGGACGTGCCGCTGGAGGTTCTCTGTCCTCACGGTGATGTCGAGCATGGACCTACTGTCCCAGTCGCCACCGACAACGCCGAGGGGCGCCCACCGCGAACGGTGGGCGCCCCTTCGGGATCCGGGTGGATCAGACCTGGCCGGCCTTCTCCAGGGCCTCGCAGCAGGTGTCCACCAGGAGGCGGGTCACCGTGTACGGGTCCACGTTCGCGTTCGGGCGGCGGTCCTCGATGTAGCCCTTCTGGTCCTGCTCGACCTGCCACGGGATACGGACCGAGGCGCCGCGGTCCGAGACGCCGTAGGAGTACTTGTCCCACGGGGCGGTCTCGTGCAGACCCGTCAGACGGTCGTCGATGCCGGCGCCGTAGTTCTTGACGTGGTCGAGCGGCTTCGAGCCCTCGCCCAGCGACTCGCACGCGGTGATGATCGCGTCGTAGCCCTCGCGCATCGCCTTCGTGGAGAAGTTGGTGTGCGCGCCCGCGCCGTTCCAGTCGCCCTTCACCGGCTTCGGGTCCAGCGTCGCCGAGACGTTGAAGTCCTCGGCCGTGCGGTAGAGCAGCCAGCGGGCCACCCACAGCTGGTCCGCGACCTCCAGCGGCGCCAGCGGGCCGACCTGGAACTCCCACTGACCCGGCATGACCTCGGCGTTGATGCCGGAGATGCCCAGACCCGCCTTCAGGCAGTTCTCCAGGTGCGCCTCGACGACGTCACGGCCGAAGATCTCGTCGGCGCCGACACCGCAGTAGTAGCCGCCCTGCGGGGCCGGGAAGCCGCCGACCGGGAAGCCGAGCGGGCGCTCGCCGTCGAAGAAGGTGTACTCCTGCTCGATGCCGAAGATCGGCTCCTGCGCGGCGTACTTCGCGTAGACCTCGGCCAGCGCGGCACGCGTGTTGGACTCGTGCGGCGTCATGTCCGTGTTGAGGACCTCGCACATCACCAGGATGTCGGCGCCGCCGCGAATCGGGTCAGGGCAGACGAAGACCGGCTTGAGAACACGGTCCGAGGCGTGGCCCTTGGCCTGGTTCGTGCTGGATCCGTCGAAGCCCCAGATCGGCAGCTCCTCCAGGGTCGCGCCCGCGCCCGGCAGAATCTTCGTCTTGGAACGAAGCTTCGCGGTCGGCTCGGTGCCGTCGATCCAGATGTACTCAGCCTTGAAGGTCACGGGGCCTCATCCTTTGGCGTGCTGCTGCGGGGTTTGCTGCGGCTCGCGACGCTGCGAGAGCTGCGTTGTGTGTCTGCGCGCAGCTTCGCAACACGGGATTTCCCGCCCGTTGCCCGTTTGTGAACCCCGTGTTACCGGCGTCCCGGCATGGTCACGTCACCTTGGTGAACCCCTGAGGCGGCGACCGTGGGCGCCCGGGCCGCTCACCAGGAGCCATGCCGTGCTTGGATCCAAGATCGACGGTAAACCAAGCAGTTTGGCTCCCGAAGCAGGTCCCTGTCTTGATTTTCGCGAAGTTCCTCGGCCTTGGGCAGGCTGGCCAGGGAGCGTGGAAGGTATGCAGCTGCGCTACAACTTTCGCGTGTATCCGGATGCCTCACAGCGCTCCGCGCTGGCGAAGGCGTTCGGGTGTGCTCGTGTGGTGTGGAACGACTGTCTGCGTGATCGCAGAGAGGCGCATGCGGCGGGCCTGCCGTATGTGAAGTCGGCGGAGTTGTCCCGAGTGCGTATGACGCAGGCTAAGCGCACGGAAGAGCGCGCTTGGCTGGCCGACGTGTCGGCGGTCGTGCTGCAACAGTCCCTACGGGATTTGGACACCGCCTACAAGAACTTCTTCGACTCCGTCGGCGGGAGACGCAAGGGGCGGAGGGTATCCCCACCCCGGTACAAGTCGAAGAAGGACACGCGCCAGTCGATCCGGCTGAACACCAACGCCTTCTCCCTCCGGGAGGACGGCCGCGTGTATGTGGCCAAGATCGGCACCCTCAAGGTGAAGTGGTCGCGGCGGCTTCCGGCCGCACCCACGTCCCTCACGGTCATCTTGGATTCGTCCGGTCGGTACTTCATGAGTTTTGTCGTGAACACCGAACCGGAGGTTCTGCCCGAGGTCGAGTCCGAGGTCGGTATCGACCTCGGACTCACTACCTTCGCCGTCTTGTCCGACGGCACGAAAATCTCGTCTCCGAGGTTCCTGCGTCGCTCCGAGAAGAAGCTCAGGCGGCTGCAGAAGGACCTGTCCCGGAAGCTGCAGGGGTCGAAGAACCGAGCCAAGGCTCGGATCAAATTGGCGCGGCAGCACGCCAAAGTGGCCGACCGGCGTCGGGACTGGCACCACAAGGCATCCACACGGATCATCCGCGACAACCAAGCGGTGTATGTGGAAGACCTCGCGGTAGCCGGGCTTGCCCGCACACGCCTGGCCAAGTCCGTACACGACGCTGGATGGTCCGCGTTCGTGAACATGCTGGAGTGCAAGGCTGTCAGACACGGACGGTACTTCGGGAAGATCGGCCGCTTCGAGCCGACCTCCCAGGTCTGCTCCGCCTGCGGCATCAAGGACGGCCCCAAGCCCCTCCATATCCGCGAGTGGACCTGCAAAGCATGTGGAGCCGTCCACGACCGCGACGACAACGCATCCAAGAACACCCTGGCCGCCGGACGGGCGGACAGGCTAAACGCCTCGCAGAGCGCGGGTAGGACAAGGACGAGAGTCCCGGCACCGCGCGATGAAGCAGGAAGCCACTGGGACGGTCACGCGACCGGGGCAGGGATCCCTGCCCCATAGGGCAGGGGGCACGTCAATCAGCCTTCCTGCTTATCGCGGAGGCGCTGTGCGACCGCATGGGCATGGAGCAGTGAGCCGAGGCCGGCGGCCTCGACACGCCGTACGAGCTCGGCATACGTCGTTCCGAGCGCCTCCGCCGTGCGGCCCAGATGCCAGTCGCCGTCCGCGAGACGGTGCAGCAGGTGGCCCCGTCTGATCTGGTTCTCGGAGAGCCGGAACGTCTTCAGGTACAGCGTCCGGCCCTTGCGGTCGGTGATCAGCTCGCCGATGTGCTGCTCCTGGCCCGCCCGCTGGAACGGAGGGAGGAAGCGGTACAGATCATAGGAATTCATTCGGTACACCCGCTCGAAGGCGTACGAGGTCCCCAGCAGGTCCCGCGCCATCAAGCCGTCGTGCGCCTCGGCCCAGGACCGTTCCTGCGCCCGGGCCGCCGCCCGCAGATCCGCGAGGGTGCGCACGGAGCCAGCCTCGTCCCGGATGCGCGCCGTGAACTCCGGCACCGGGGCGCCGTAGAACGCGTACTGGTGGACCAGCTCCCCGTACAGGTCCTCGACCAGGGTCGGGTGGAGGACGCGGTAGTCGTCCGGGTGGGGGGCGACGAAGGCGGCGGCCAGGGCGTCGGCGACGTACAGCATCAGCCCGCACTGCCCCGGGTGGATCTCGAAGATCCGCAGCGCCTCCGCCAGCCCCGGCACGGTCCACCCCGCGTACGCCGCCTCGGCCCGCGGCGACAGCCCCCGGCGTACCGCCTGCTGGGACCACTCGTCCCAGACGACGGACGGGCCGCCGAAGTGGAGCGCCAGATAGCCCTCCAGGGCGAGGTGGAGAGGCAGGAAACGCAGCCGCTTCTCCGCCCGCCCGTTCCTGTGCCCGCGCTTGGCGAGACGGTGGTGGCGGCGCACGGGAACGGCACGCGGGTCGTCGTCCCCGAGCCGGGTCCCGTACGTCGCCGATTCGGCGCCGTCCCCCGACCAGTCCGCGACGAAGCCGTGCGGAATGTACGAGGTGTACGTCGTACGGTCCCCCAGGTCGACCGAGCCGCCGGCCCCGTACACCTCACGATGGAGCCGCAGCCCCTCCACCGGCTCGGCCCTCACGAGCGGGACCAGCCGGACACCGCCCCAGACCTGCGCGGGGCGGACCTCCAGACCGGTGAGATCGATCCGCGTCATCGAGACGCCCCCTTCAGGAACAGCTCCACCCTCCGGTCCAGATAGGCCATGAGCTCCGCGAGTCCCGTCCGCCCCTCGGCGAACTGCGCGATCTCCACCAGCGCGGCCAGGTCCTCCGCGTCCCGGATCCCGGCCGTCGGCACGCTCGGCGCCAGCCGGCGCACGTCGAAACCGGCCGCGTCGTATACGGGGTTCACATGGACCGCGCTCGTCCGGCGCTCCGGGTCGAGCCGGGTACGCCAGACGCGCAGCACCTCGCCCGCGAGGCCCGGCGGGGCGTTGTCCCAGCCGTCCGAGACGATCACCAGCCGGTCGGGGGCGGCGGCCGGGCCCTCCAGGGCGTCGAGGATCCTCGTCCCCAGCGGAGTCGGTCCCCACGGCCGCACGAGCAGCGGATCGGTGGCGCCCGAGGTCCAGTGCGCGGAGTACACCCCCGGTGCCGCGAGCGCTTCGAGGAGGAAGTGGCAGCCCAGGGCGACCGCCAGCGGGCGGCGCCGCTTCACGGCCGAGCCGGAGGCGGAGTAGCTGTCGTCGAGGACCGCCGCGACCCGTCCCCAGGTCCCGGCGTACGGCCCGGCCACGCGACGCGCGGCCGCCCGCAGCGCGGCCGTCAGCTCGGCGCGCCGTGCCACCCTCTCCCCGAAGGGGAGGGAGAGGACGTAGAGCGCGAGCCGGGTCAGCGGCATGACGGTCAGATCGCTCGCCCGCTCCGTCCGCAGCCGTTCGAGGCGGGTCATCCGGGGCGCGATCCGCTCCAGGAAGAGCGCCCGCGGTACGCCGTGCTTCGCGGCGAACCCTTCGGCGACGGTGAACGGCAGCTCGTACAGCGCGCCCTGCTCGTAGTGCGCGCGGCGGTGGGCGTCCAGGAAGGCGTGCTCGTAGCGGACCCGGCGGCCGGGCGCGAAGAGGAAGTCGCCGGATTCGGCGGCTGCGTCGGGGAAGGGGAGATGGGTGTGGCGGGCGGCGGTCTTCAGGCCGGCGCGGTACTTGACGGCGTCGTGGCCGAGGTCGGCGCGGTCGGCGAGCCAGTCGCGGACGATCGCGCGCGTACGGCGGTTGTTGACCTTCGCGGCGCGCAGGGCGCGGAAGAGCCGGTAGACCCGCTGCGGGGGCAGCAGCGCGAGCCGTGCCGCGATCAGCCGGCCCTCGACGCGCTTCTCGACGGGCCCGCCGGCCTCGTCCGCGGTGCGGAGCAGCTGCTCGACGATCGTCGCGGCGTTGTGGTCGTTGATGTCGAGCGCGAGCGCGGCGGCGTACACCGGGCGGTAGTTGACGCGGACGTACTCGTGGAGGAAGGCGAGGGACAGCCGCTGTTCACCGGCCGAGGAGCGGAACTCCCGCTGTCCGGTGGCGGTGACGGCCGCGTTGACGAAGAGTAGGACGTCCTCGGCGGCGATGAGGTCGGAGAGCGTCTCCGTCGGCGTGGTCATGGGTTCCCTCGCAGTGGCATGGGTGCCGGCCGGGGAATGGGGGAGCGAACAGCGAAAACGTTGCTTCAAAGGCAGGTCCCGGAAGTCGCACCGGAGTCCCGCGGCCGGCGGACGAAACGTAACACCGGGGGAGGGGAGGGGTGCCAGCGGATTTGCGGTCCCCGGTGTCGGTGGGGACGGGCAGACTGGGCCCATGACCAAGCACCCGGGCGTGAAGCCCCGTATCGGACTCCTCGGCACCGGCCCCTGGGCCGCCCGCGCCCACGCGCCCGCGCTCGCCGCGCACGACGGGGTCGAGTTCGTCGGGGTGTGGGGACGGCGGCCCGAGGCGGCGGCGGAGATCGCCGCCGCGTCCGGGGCGACCGTGTACGAGGACGTGGACGCGCTCTTCGAGGCGTGCGACGCCGTCGCCTTCGCCCTGCCCCCGGACGTGCAGGCACCGCTCGCCGTCCGGGCGGCGGCCGCCGGCTGTCATCTGCTCCTGGACAAGCCCGTGGCCACGACGCCCGCGACGGCGCGGGAGGTGGCCGACGCGGCCGAGAAGGCCGGGGTCGCGTCGGTGGTGTTCTGCACGCTGCGGTTCGCCGAGCCGACGGGGCGTTGGATCGACGAACAGGCGGCGGCGGGCGGCTGGTTCCTGGGGGAGGCGCACTGGCTGGGTTCGCTGTACGGCCCCGGATCCCGGAGCGCGTACGCGGACTCGCCGTGGCGGCGTGAGAAGGGCGGTCTCTGGGACGTCGGCCCGCATGTGCTCTCCGTGTACCTGCCGGTGCTCGGCGACGTCACCGAGGTGACGGCCGTGCGGGGCCCGGCGGACACCCGGCACCTGGTCCTGCGGCACGCCTCGGGCGCGAGCAGCACGGCGACGCTGACCCTCTCCGCCCCGCCGGAGGCGGCGGAGGCCGCGCTCACCCTGTTCGGGGAGCGGGGCAGGGCGGTGCTGCCGGCGTGGGACGGCGCGTTGGGTGCGTTCGCCGGGGCGGTGGACGCGCTCGTCGAGTCGGCTCGGACGGGGGTACCGCACGGGTGCGACGCCCGGTTCGGGGTGCGGCTCACGGAGATCCTGACCCTGGCGGAGGAGGCGGTGGGCCCCGAGGGGCCCACCGCCTGACACCGGACCCGAGCGCCCCACCGCCTCACGCCGCGCTTGGGTCGTTCCTAGCCGACGCGCTCGATCCGGGCCTTGCGGATCAGGAACTTTCCGGGTTCGCGGACCTGCTCGAAGGCCGCGTTGTTGAGGAGTACGCAGCTGCCGGAGACGGAGGTGACTTCGACGGTGGTCGACTGCGCGTTGTCGAGGTTGGTCACCTTGAGGCGGGTGCCGAGCGGGAACTGGTTGCTCGACGCCGCCGGGGCTCCGCCCTCGCCGGAGAGGGTGACGGTGGAGCCGGCGCAGACGACGTCTCCGGAGCCGGTGTCCCCGGCCCCGCCGCCGGCGGGCGGGGCGGACTCGGCGGGCGGCGCGGTCGTCGCGGGCGGCGCGGCCTGCGTGGGCGGTGCGGCCGGCGGGGCGGCCTGCGCCGGGGGAGCCGCCTCGGCCCCGCCCCCGCACCCGGACGCCGCCTGCTTGCGCCGGATCTCGGCGATCACCGCCTCCCGGTTGGCGATCCGTGCCTGCGACAGCGCGTCCGGGTTGGCGCGCTGGTCCGCGATGAACCGCTCGTTGTTCGCGAGCGCCGTGGCCAGGCCGTCGCAGGCCACGGACGCCTGACTCGTACCGGCCACGACCACCGCGGTTCCCCCGGCGAGTACGAGGGCACTGGCCAACAGCGCGATCTTCTTCTTCCGGCTGAGCGTTTTCCTGCGTGACACGTGAGGCTCCGTTCGATTCCTGTCGGTTCCTGTGGCGTCAGATACGAGGAGCCCTCCGGTTCTGCTCAACGCAGTGCGGAATCAAGGGCGTTGCACAGTGCGTCGAGTGCCCCGCCGTACAGCCGCTCGGGCGGCGTCGCATACCCCACGACCAGCCCGTCCCGTCGTTCCGGCCCTTCCCGCCCGTCGTCGCGTACGCGATCCGCCGTGTCCGGATGCTGGTACGCGCTCAGCCCTTCCACCGCGACCCCGTGCCGCTCCGCCGCCGCGAGCGCCGCGCGTTCCGTCCCCGGGGGAAGCTCCACCACCGCGTGCAGTCCGGCCGCGATCCCCGTCACGCGCACCTCCGGCACCCGTTCGGCGAGGACCGCCACCAGGAGGTCGCGGCGCTCACGATGGCGCCGGCGCATCCGCCGGACATGCCGGTCGTACGCGCCCGAGCCGAGGAAGTCGGCGAGTGTGAGCTGCTCGGTGGCGGAGGAGTACGGCTCGCGCTCGCCCTTCGCCGCCACCACACCGTCCACCATCCCGCCCGGCAGCACCATCCAGCCGATCCGGAGGGTGGGGGAGAGGCTCTTGCTGACGGACCCGATGAGGGCCACACGGTCCGGGTCGAGGCCCTGGAGGGCGCCGACGGGACGGCGGTCGTAACGGAACTCCCCGTCGTAGTCGTCCTCCAGGACGAGCCCGCCGGCCGCCCGCGCCCAGTCCACGACGGCCGAACGCCGCTCGGGATGCAGTGGCCCGCCCGTCGGGAACTGATGCGCGGGCGTGAGCAGGACGGCGCCCGACCCGCGCGGGATCTCGTCGACGCGCGCCCCCTCCTCGTCGACGGCCACCGGCACGGTACGGACCCCGGCCTCGGCGAGCAGCCCCCGGTGGAAGGGGAGCCCGTATGCCTCCACCGCCCAGGGGCGGCCGCCGACGACCCGGGCGAGGAGCCGCAGAGCGTGGGCCGCGCCCGAGCAGACGACGATCCTGTCCGGCACGGTCCGCACCCCGCGCACCCGCGCCAGATACGCGGCGAGCTCCCGACGCAGCTCCACCCGGCCCCGGGGATCACCGATGCCGAAGGCGTCGTTCGGCGCGGCGGTCAGTGCCCGCCGCGCCGAGGCCAGCCAGGCCGTACGGGGGAAGGCGGCCGGGTCCGGCTTGCCCTGGACCAGGTCGTACGGGAGCGCTCGTACCGTGCCCCTCCGCGCCCCCTCCGGCTGCGGCGCCGCGACGCGCTCGGCGACCCGTGTCCCCGATCCCTGCCGCGAGGACAGCCATCCTTCGGCGACCAGCTCCGCGTACGCGTCGGCGACGGTGTTGCGGGCGACCCCCAGATCGGCGGCGAGCGACCGGTAGGGCGGCAGGCGCGTCCCCGCGGCCAGCCGCCCGCTCCGTACCGCCTCGCGCAGCGCCCGGATGAGCACGGCCCTTCGGCTGCCGGCCCCGGTCAGCTCCAGATGCAGATCGACCCCGAGAACCTCGGCGACCTCGCTCCCCTCGCTCACGCGCCCACTCCGGCCGCGTCCAGGACATCGGCCATGTCGTCTTCGGGGAGTGCGGGGTTGGCGGCGACTCCGCTCGGAGCCGATGAGTACACGGCGACCATGAATTCCCTACCCCTGTGTCGTTCCGGGCCCGTCGGCGGTGGACATGATCTCCCGTGCGCCCGTCAGGAACCGCTGTACGGCATCCACCTCGTCCTCGTCGAAGGTGTTCAGCAGCGCGATCGTCCGGTCGATCAGCGGGCCGAACGACGCCCGGCCCAGTTCCTTGGCGCTCTCCTCGACGCGCAGCAGTACGCGGCGCCGGTCGCGGTCGTCCCGCACACGGCCGACATGGCCGAGCCGTTCGAGGCGGTCGATGACGGCGGTCGTCCCCGCGGAGTTGAGCCCGAGCTGTGCGCCGAGCCATCCGGCGGTCGCGTCCGTCCCCGCGCGTTCGGCGTCGAGGAGGCAGATCAGAGCCCGGACGTCCGTGGCGTGCATGTCGTTGCGGGCGGCGAACTCGCCCTGCCGCAGACCGAATTCGACCGTGACCGCGCGCAGCAGATGAAAGATCCGCAGCTCCGGTGAGTCTGTCACTCCGCCGCTCTCCCTTCTATTATCTCGCTCAGCAAGATTATCGCCGAGCGAGAGGTCTTCCGCCATGTCCGTCGCCGTCTCCCGGGCCTTCCTCGCCGCCTACGACGCGGTCCTCGCCCGCTGGCCCGCCGGCACCACCACGTCCGAGCTGGTAACGGCGCACGGCACGACCCATCTGATCAGCCACGGCCCCGAGGGCGCCCCGCCCGTCCTCCTGCTGCCGGGCGGCGGCGCCACCGCCACCGGCTGGTACGCCACGGCCGCGGCCCTCGGCCGAACCCGCCGCGTCCATGCCGTCGACCTCATCGGGGAGCCCGGCCGCAGCGTCCCGGAGGAGGGCAACCCCATCCGTACGGCCGACGACCTGACGGCCTGGTTCGGCAGCCTCCTCGACGCCCTGGGGCTGCGCTCCACCAGCCTGGTGGGCCACTCCTACGGCGCCTGGATCGCGCTTCGGTACGCCCTGAAGGCCCCGGCCCGCGTCGACCGGCTCGTCCTCCTCGACCCCACGAACTGCTTCACCGGCTTCAGCCCGCGCTATCTGCTCCGGGCCCTGCCGATGCTGCTGCGCCCCACCCCTGCCCGGAGCGCCGCGTTCCTGCGGTGGGAGACCGGCGGCGAGGAACTCGACCCGCGGTGGCGGCATCTGGCCGCACTGGCCGCGGACTTCCCGGCCGCCCGCCCGGTCGTCGGCCCGCGTCCCACGCCCGCGCGGCTGCGCACCCTGAAGCCGCCGACCCTGCTCCTGCTCGCCGAGCGCAGTCGCGCCCACGACATCGCCAAGGTGGCGGCCCGGGCGCGGGCGGCCCTCCCCGACGTGGAGACGGCGACGCTGCCGAAGGCCACGCACCACACCCTGCCGGTGGGGTCCCCGCCGGAGACGTACGACCGCGTCGCGGGCTTCCTGGCGTCGGAGTGACGACGTCAGCGGGACAACGCGTCCCGCACCGCCTCCTCCGTCCGCCCCACGACGGCCGTGCCGTCCTCCGCCGTGATGATCGGTCGCTGGATGAGCTTGGGGTGCGCGGCGAGCGCCTCCACCCACCGGTCCCGGTTCGCCTCGTCGCGCGGCCAGTCCTTCAGGCCCAGCTCCTTGGCATCGGCCTCCCCGGTTCGCGTGATGTCCCACGGTTCGAGTCCGAGCCGCTCCAGAACGGCCCGGATCTCGTCCGGGTTCGGCACGTCCTCCAGGTAGCGGCGCACCGTGTACTCGGCGCCCTCCGCGTCGAGCAGACTGATCGCGCTGCGGCACTTGGAACAGGCGGGATTGATCCAGATCTCCATGCGCCACACGGTACCCCCTCCGCCCTGCTCCACCACCCCCCAAACCCTGTCTGGCCAGGGGCGATTGTCAGTGGGGGCGCCTAAAATAGGGGGTGAAGGTGAGGGTCCCGGGGAGGGCCCGCACCCAGTTTGCGCCAGGAGGTCGCCCATGGCTCTCGCCGTGATCCGGACACCGTCCCTCGAACCCTGGAAGCCCCTCCAGAAGAGGCCGCTCCCCGCGGGCCGTCCCCGCGAGTGGTACATCGCCCACAACCGCCGGCTGAAGGCCATGCGCCTCGCGATCGTCCTGCTCGACGCGGGGGTCCACGACCCCGCGAAGGCCGGCAACGCGAAGATACGCACCACGGCCGAACTGCTCGGCATCCACCCGCCGTCCGACACCACCTGCCGCATGGTCCGCGCCCTGATCCGCTACGGCCGCTGATCCGACCGCACCACCCTGCCCGAACGGGCCGTCACCCCGACCCAGGGGCGGCGGCCCGTTCGCAACTCGACCGGAGGGGGGCCTACTTGAGGGCGAGTGAGTCGACCTGCCGCCGCCCTCCGTCGACCTCCCGCCGATATGATCTCCACGTAGACGTACGGCCGTTCGGGCCCGGGAGGGACGGCCGCCCGGGGCGACGGGGGACGAGGGGGCACACCGGTGGACAACGCCGTGGAGTTGGCGGACATCATCGCTCAGCTGCGCCACGACCTGAGCCGCGCCATGGCGGAGGGCGAGGGCACCGACCTGCGCTTCCAGGCGGAGCAGATCGAGCTGGAGCTGACCGTGGGCGTGGAGCGGAGCCGGGAGCCCGGGGTGAAGGTCCGGTTCTGGGTGTTCGACGCCGGAGCCACCGCGCGCAAGGCGACCACCGACACCCAGCGGCTCACCCTGACCCTGAAGCCGGTACGACCCGACGCACCGGACCGTTCGGTGCTGATCTCCGGTGACGAACTGCTCGGTGAGGACTGATCGCACCATGCCCGAAACCAGCAGGCGCGCCGCCGGCGGACTCGACCCGCACCGCATCGCCGAGGTCATCGTCACCACGCCGGCCGGCCGCCGGCGCGGCTCGGGCTACCGGGTCACCGACACGACGGTGCTCACCGCCGCGCATGTCGTGACCGGCACCGCCGGGACCCGGGTCCGCTTCGACGTGGACCGGCCCGGACAGTGGGAGGCACCGGCGGACGTGGCCTGGTACGACGCCGGCAGCGACGTGGCCGTCCTGACCTTCGTACCGCCGCCGGACGCCCCGGCCGTCGAGCCCGCGCCGTTCGGGCGCATCACATCGGACCACCACGCCGTCGTCGCCGTCCACGCCGCGGGCTTCCCGCTGTGGAAGCAGCGTCGCCGACCGGACGGCGGACAGTTCCGGGAACTCCACCAGACCGACGGCACCGTCGCGGCCCTGTCCAACCTCAGGACGGGCACGCTGGAGATCACCGTCGCACCGGCCGGAGCCGACCCCAACCCCCAGGTGTCGCCATGGTCGGGGATGTCGGGTGCGGCGGTGTGGGCCGGAGACCTCATCGTCGGCGTGGTCGCCGAGCACCACCGCTGGGAAGGATCGGGACGGCTGACCGCCGCCCGGATCGACCACGCGCTGCTCCCGCCCGGCGCACCGCCCCCGGCCGAGCCGGCCGCGCTGCTGGCCGTCGACCCGCAGGCGCTGCCCGAAGCGGGCGCCGAACGGCCGGGCGCGCACGGACCGCACCAGGAGGAACCGGCCGCGAGCAGCCCCCCGGTCCGGTCCAAGGTGATCGGGCTGCCGGTCGCCCACGGCATCGAGCTGTTCAAGAACCGCACCCGCGAACTCGACCTGATCGGCGGCCACCTCGGCGATCCCGCCATCCGCATGGTGACGGTCACAGGGCGCCGGGGCATGGGCAAGAGCGCGCTCGCCGCCAAGGTCATGGACCGTCTCGACCAGGGTGAATGGCCCGGCCACACCGGGGCGCCGCTCCCGTCGGGACTCGTCAACCTCAGCACACGTACGTCGGGCATCTCCCTGGAGCGCCTCTACTTCGACTGCGCCCAGCTGCTCGGCGGCGAACACGAGACCCACCTGCGCGAGGTCTGGGCCGCCCAGCTGCCCGTCCAGGACAAGCTCGACGAGCTGTTCGCCGCGATGGGCGACCGGCTGTTCGTCATCCTGATGGACAACTTCGAGGACCTCCTCCACGACGACGGCCGGATCCGGGACGAGGAGGTGGCGATCTTCCTCGACTGCCTCTTCCGGGCCAGATCCACCCCGCGCCTCCTGGTCACGACACAGGTACCGGTACGTCTGGCGCCCGAGCTGCGCCGCTTCGTCGCCCAGGTCGACCTCGCCGAGGGGCTGCACCCCGCCGAGTCCGTCGCGCTGCTGCGTGAACTGGACCGCGACGGCAGCCTCGGTGTCGCCCACCTGCCCGACGAGGAGCTGCTCCAGGCCGCCGTCCGGGTGCACGGCGTCCCGCGCGCCCTGGAGCTCCTCGTCGGCGCGATGGCCGACGACGACATGATGCTGCCCACCCTGCAGGACGTCCTGGCCGACTACGCCCAGCGCCGTGACGTGGTCGAGGGCCTCGTCCAGGACCGCCACCGCCAGCTCGACACCGGCAGCCGTACGGTCGTCGGCGTCCTCGCCGCGCTGCGCACCCCCGTACCGCAGCCGGTGATCCGGACGATCGTCGGCGGTCTCGATCCCACGCTCGACATCGCGCACATCCTGACCCACCTGGTACGGATCCACCTGCTGTCGGTGGACCGCAGGCACCGCACCTTCGCCCTGCACCCGATGGACGCCGACCTGGCGTACGGCGAGCTGCCCGCGGACGGCCCGACGGGGCGCACGGCCGTCGAGCGCCGGATCGCCGACTGGTACGCGAACATCGCCCCGCCCCGTTCGGCCTGGCAGACCGCGGACGACGTCCGGCCGCTGCGCCGGCAGTTCGATCATCTGGTGCGCGCCGGTGACGTCGACGCCGCCGCGATGGTCCTCGGCGGGATGGGGGAGTGGCTGGTCTGGCAGGGCTCGGTGCTCGGGGTGATCTCGATGCACCTGGCCATCGACGGCCGTCTCACCGACGACCGGGCTCGGCTCGCCCACCTCGGCTCGTTCGGGCATGCCAGGTTGACGGCGGGGCCGATCAAGGACGCCGTCGAGCTGTTCACCGAGACGGCCGCCCTGGCGGAGCGTCTCGGTGATCGCCGCGCCCTGCAGAACGCCCAGTTCGGTCTCGGCGACGCCTACCGCCAGCTGGGCCGTCTCGACGCCGCGGTGGGCCCGCTGGCCCGGGCCGGCGAGCTGGCGCACGAGATCGGCGACACCGAGCGCGAGGTGCACGCGATCCTGTCCTTGAGCCTCGCGTACAGCTCCTTGGGCGACGGGGAGACCGCTCTCGCCAGTGCCGACCGGTTGAGTGCCCTCGGTCAGGAGTCCGGGGACCTGCTCACGCAGGCGCGGGCGGGGAACGCCCGCACGATCGCGCTGCTGACGCTCAGCCGCTGGGAGGAGACGATGGCCGCCGGCGACCTGGCAGTCCGCGCGTACCGGGCGTCGGGCATCCCGGAGGGGATCAACAACGCTCTGAACGCCCAGGGCATCGCCCTGCTGGCGCTGGACAGGGTGGACGAGGCGGTGACCATGCTGAAGGCGGCGCTCGACGAGGCACTGCTGACGGAGAACCCCCGCGCCGAAGGCGTCTGCCTCTGCAATCTCGCCTGGGCCCACTGGCGCGACGGACAGTACGCGCAGGCGGCCGAGACGGCCGAGCGGGCGGCGGTCTCGCTGGGGATCGCGGGTGCGGCGGAAGCGGCGGCGGCCCAGGCCCTCGCGGAGGCCGCCCACGCCCGCGCCGTACCCCGCCCCCGGGCCGCCGCCGAGGCCCTGCTCCGCGCGGCCGACGCACTGGGAGGCAACGTCGAGGTGGTCGGCCCGACCTGGCTCGTCGCCCAGGCGGACCTCCTCCGCGCGGACGGCTGACGCCCTGCGGCCGTCGCCGGCCGACAACGGCGAGGGCCGCCACCCCGATGCCGGGGTGGCGGCCCAAGTCGTCGATCAGTCCGCGACGTCGGTCCGCGATCTAGAGGTCGAAGTAGAGCTCGAACTCGTGCGGGTGCGGGCGCAGCTGGATCGGGGCGATCTCGTTGGTGCGCTTGTAGTCGATCCAGGTCTCGATGAGGTCGGAGGTGAAGACACCGCCGGCCTGCAGGTACTCGTTGTCCGCCTCGAGGGCGTCCAGGACCGCCGGCAGGGAGGTCGGGACCTGCTGGACGTTCGCGTGCTCCTCGGGAGCCAGCTCGTACAGGTCCTTGTCGATCGGCTCGGCCGGCTCGATCTTGTTCTTGACGCCGTCGAGGCCCGCGAGGAGCAGCGCCGAGAAGGCGAGGTACGGGTTCGAGGACGGGTCCGGCGCGCGGAACTCGACGCGCTTGGCCTTCGGGTTCGAGCCCGTGATCGGGATACGCATGGCGGCGGAGCGGTTGCGCTGCGAGTACACCATGTTGACCGGGGCCTCGAAGCCCGGGACCAGGCGGTGGTACGAGTTCACCGTCGGGTTGGTGAAGGCGAGCAGCGACGGGGCGTGCTTGAGGATGCCGCCGATGTAGTAGCGGGCGGTGTCCGAGAGGCCCGCGTAGCCGGTCTCGTCGTAGAACAGCGGGTCGCCGTTGGCCCACAGCGACTGGTGGACGTGCATGCCCGAGCCGTTGTCGCCGAAGATCGGCTTCGGCATGAAGGTCGCGGTCTTGCCGTTGCGCCAGGCGACGTTCTTCACGATGTACTTGAAGAGCATCAGGTCGTCGGCCGCGGCGAGCAGCGTGTTGAACTTGTAGTTGATCTCGGCCTGGCCGGCGGTGCCGACCTCGTGGTGCTGGCGCTCGACCTGGAGGCCGACGTTCTCCAGCTCCAGGGAGATCTCCGCGCGCAGGTCGGCGAAGTGGTCGACCGGCGGGGCCGGGAAGTAGCCGCCCTTGTAGCGGACCTTGTAGCCACGGTTGTCCTCGACCGCACCGGTGTTCCAGGCGCCGGCCTCGGAGTCGATGTGGTAGAAGCCCTCGTTGGCGGTGGTGTTGAAGCGCACCGAGTCGAAGACGTAGAACTCGGCCTCGGGGCCGAAGTACGCGGTGTCGGCGATGCCGGTGGAGGCGAGGTACGCCTCGGCCTTCTTCGCGATGTTGCGCGGGTCACGGCTGTACTGCTCGCCCGTGATCGGGTCGTGGATGAAGAAGTTGATGTTCAGCGTCTTGTCACGGCGGAACGGGTCCAGACGGGCCGTCGACAGGTCGGCGCGCAGCGCCATGTCGGACTCGTGGATGGCCTGGAAGCCGCGGATCGACGAGCCGTCGAAGGCGAGCTCCTCGGACGGGTCGAACGCCGTCGCCGGGATCGTGAAGTGCTGCATCACTCCCGGAAGGTCACAGAAACGGACGTCGACCATCTTGACGTCGTTGTCCTTGATGAACTTCTTGGCCTCGTCGGCGTTCTGGAACATCCAACTCCTCCTACTCCCGGCCCGGGGAGGGGCGGGGTTGCAGCTCGGTCGTGCGGCCAGTGCGGTGGCACACGCTGGACCCGACCATAGGCAGACGGGATTTCTCAAGCATGACCCATTTGTTTCGCCCAAGTTAACCGGGGCGGCCGCGCTCGGCATCGCGAAGCGCCGTCCGTTCCTCACGTCGACCCGGGCCGAAGTGATCAAAAACGGGCGCAGTACCGTGGACGCGTGGACAACAGGCAAGCAATGGGATCGTGGCTCTCGGGACCCCGCGCGGCGGCCGAGGACGCAGGCGTCGACTTCGGTTACCGGGGGGAGCAGCTCGGGCTTCCCGAGGAGGGGCCCGGCTCGATCGCCCGGCCCGGCCGCCGGATCGGCGCCCTCGCCGTCGACTGGGCTCTGTGCATGTTGATCGCATACGGCCTGATCACCGACGGCTACAGCCAGGCGACCGGCAACTGGGCCCTCGTCATCCTGCTCATCCTGAGCGTGCTCACGGTCGGCACCATTGGCTCCACTCCCGGTAAGCGGCTCTTCGGCCTCCGTGTCGCCTCGGTGAACGGCGGCCGGCTCGGCTTCCTCCGTGTCGTCGCCCGCAGCATTCTCGTCTGCCTCGCCATCCCGGCCCTCATCTGGGACCGCGACGGCCGCGGCCTCCACGACCGCCTCTCCGGTGCCGTACAGGTCCGGATCTGACACACGCGGGACGAAGGACGAAGAAGGGGCGCCCCGGAACCGATCGGTTCCGGGGCGCCCCTTCTTCTCACAGAGATCGTCAGCGCATCTTTCCGCCGCGCGGCATCCGCATGCCCTTCGGCATCGGGCCCTTCGGCAGGGGCATGTTGCTCATCAGGTCGCCCATGGCACGCAGCCGGTCGTTGGCCGCCGTCACCTGCGGGCCGGAGAGCACCCGCGGCAGCTTCAGCATGGTCGTACGGACCTTCTTCAGCGGCACCTGGCCCTCGCCGTTGCCGACGACGATGTCGGTCACCGGAACGTCCACGACGATCCGGGCCATCCGCTTCTTCTCGGCCGCGAGCAGCGACCGCAGGCCGTTCGGGTTGCCCTCGCCGACCAGCACGATGCCGGCCTTGCCGACCGCGCGGTGCACGACGTCCTGGTTCTTGTTCATCGCGACCGCCGGGGTCGTCGTCCAGCCGCGCCCGACGTTCTGCAGGACGGCGGCCGCCGCGCCGGGCTGCCCTTCCATCTGACCGAAGGCCGCGCGCTCGGCACGTCGTCCGAAGATGATCGCCATCGCCAGCAGCGCCAGGATGAAGCCCAGGATGCCCAGGTAGACCGGGTGCCCGATCAGGAAGCCGATCGCGAGGAGAACGCCGAGTACGACGATGCCCACGCCCGCGACGACAAGCCCGACCTTCGGGTCGGCCTTTCGGGTCATCTTGTACGTGAGGGCGATCTGCTTCAGTCGCCCCTGGTTCGCAGCGTCACCGCTGCCCGTGTTTGCAGTCCTCGCCATGTCCTGAAGTTTACGTGGCCCGAGAGGCGCGGCCAGCCACCGCCTCCATCACATGCTGGGCCTCGACCCGGTCCTTGGCCCGGCGGCGGTCCTCCAGGACGGAGGTCCAGGCGTTGCGGCGGGCGGTCCGCTGGCCGCTGCCGAGCAGCACGGCCTCCACGGCCCGCAGGGCATCGGTGACGGACGGGATCGCGGTGGCGCGGACGTGGGTCGCGGCCTGCATGACGGGGTCCTCCCTCAAGCATGGATGAGATGAGGTGGGGGGCTGAGCGAGAGATGTCACTCGTGTTGTGGCGGTGTGTGAAGCCAGGCTCACAGACTGGTGTTACCAGCGCATGACTCGGTGGTCAAACACTGATGAAACGTTGATGCGGCCATCCGTACGAACCCGTGAACGCCGACGCGGCCCGTACGCACCCCCTGACCTGCGGGGGCGTACGGGCCGCGACGAATTCGGCCACTACTGGCCGGTAACTACTTGTGCTTGGATTCACACGGTCGGCGTGGTGGCCGTCTCGGCGCTTCTCCTGCCTGTCGGTCGCGCTCCGCCTCGCCACCGCTCCGGCCGCGTGCCTCGGGCGGACCCGCAACCTACGCTCCGGCTCGGCTGCGCTTCTCCTGCCTGTCGGTCGCGCTCCGCCTCGCCACCGCTCCGGCCGCGTGCCCACCCTCGTGCCTCGGGCGGACCCGCAACCTACGCTCCGGCTCGGCTGCGCTTCTCCATCGCCTGCTGGTAGAGCCGGCCGGCACGGTACGAGGAACGGACCAGCGGGCCCGACATCACACCGGAGAAGCCGATCTCGTCGGCCTCCTCCTTCAGCTCCACGAACTCCTGCGGCTTCACCCAGCGCTCCACGGGGTGGTGGCGCACCGACGGGCGCAGGTACTGCGTGATCGTGATGAGCTCGCAACCGGCGGCGTGCAGCTGCTGCAGCGCCTCGCTGATTTCCTCGCGGGTCTCGCCCATGCCGAGGATCAGGTTCGACTTCGTGACCAGACCGTAGTCACGGGCCTTCGAGATGACGTCCAGCGAGCGCTCGTAGCGGAAGCCGGGGCGGATCCGCTTGAAGATCCGCGGCACCGTCTCGACGTTGTGCGCGAAGACCTCGGGGCGGGAGGCGAAGACCTCCGCCAGGAGCTCCGGCACCGCGTTGAAGTCGGGGGCGAGCAGCTCGACCTTCGTACGGCCGTCGGCGCGGGCCGCGGTCTGCTCGTGGATCTGGCGCACGGTCTCCGCGTACAGCCAGGCACCGCCGTCCTCCAGGTCGTCGCGCGCGACGCCGGTGATGGTGGCGTAGTTCAGGTCCATCGTGACGACCGACTCGCCGACACGGCGGGGCTCGTCACGGTCCAGAGCCTCGGGCTTGCCCGTGTCGATCTGGCAGAAGTCGCAACGCCGCGTGCACTGGTCACCGCCGATGAGGAAGGTGGCCTCGCGATCCTCCCAGCACTCGAAGATGTTGGGACAGCCCGCCTCCTGGCAGACCGTGTGCAGCCCCTCGCTCTTCACGAGACTCTGCATCTTCGTGTACTCGGGACCCATCTTCGCCCGGGTCTTGATCCACTCGGGCTTGCGCTCGATGGGGGTCTGGGCGTTACGGACCTCCAGGCGCAGCATCTTGCGTCCGTCGGGTGCGACTGCGGACACGACCGGCTCCCTGTAGCTTCGATTCTTCGGCGCACACCAGGGTACGCCCGTTGTTCATGCGGTTTTGTTTACGCCTGGGCAACCTGTGGCCAGAGCCCGGCATTCCCTAGGCGTTCGCCTCTACGGGAGAGGTCTCGATCTCGCGCGGCTTCAGCTCCGCGTTCTCCAGGACCGCCCGCAGGTGCTTCTCGACCACCGGCAGGACTTCCTCGATGGTGACGTCCCGGCCGAGCTCGCTCGCCAGCGAGGCCACGCCGGCGTCCCGGATCCCGCAGGGGATGATCCGGTCGAACCAGGCGTTGTCCGGGTTCACGTTCAGGGCGAAGCCGTGCATCGTGACGCCCTTGGCGACCCGGATGCCGATCGCCGCCAGCTTGCGGTCCTCGCGGCGCTGCCCGGCGTTGGACGGGGCGTACTCCGGGCCGTTGAGACGGGGGTCGAACTCCGGGTCACCGAGGCGCGGGTCGAAGTCCAGCGACAGGCCGCCGAGCGACGGGCGCTGCTCCACCGGATCGCCCAGCACCCAGACACCGCTGCGGCCCTCGATCCGGGTGGTCTCCACGCCGAACTCGGCGGCGGTGCGGATCAGCGCGTCCTCCAGGCGACGGACGTGCGCGACGACGTCGACCGGGCGGGGCAGCTTCATGATCGGGTAGCCGACGAGCTGGCCCGGGCCGTGCCAGGTGATCTTTCCGCCGCGGTCCACGTCGACGACCGGCGTCCCGTCCAGGGGGCGCTCGCTCTCCTCCGTGCGCCGGCCCGCCGTGTACACGGGCGGGTGCTCCAGGAGCAGACAGGTGTCGGTGATCTCGTCGGCGAACCGGGCGGCGTGCACCTCGCGCTGCTTGTCCCAGGCCACCTGGTACTCGACGGCGTCGTCGCCGAAGCCCAGACGGACGAATCGCAGCTCACTCACGGCAGTGCCTCCTCCTGGGTGCCGGTGCCGGGTTCCGGGGATCGTCCCGGGGCCGGCTCGGCACCATGCGTCATTCGCGCCCATGCCACTGTACGGCCGCCCGGCGGAAAGCCGTCCGGCAGGTGCGGAGGGCCGGCGACGAGGACGTTTGTGTCAGCGACGACCCAGATCCTCACACGATCGGATGAATGTGGGGCGAAGGAGGCGGTATAGGCAGTGAGGGCCGCTAAATTCACGCCGTTCCATGAGGGTCCATACGGGCTTGCTCCGGGGCCCGGAAGGCAGGAGACCGCACAGCTGATGACGGAACGACCCCCGCAGCGCATCCCGAACCGCCAGCTCGCCGCGCTCATCGCCGAAGCCGGGTTCTCCAACGCGGGTCTGGCCAGGAGGGTGGACCAGCTCGGCCTGGAGCACGGACTCGACCTGCGGTACGACAAGACCTCCGTGACCCGTTGGCTGCGCGGTCAGCAGCCGCGGGGCACCACCCCCGCACTGATCGCCGAGGTCTTCACCCGGCGCCTGGGCCGTCGTCTCTCCGCGCAGGACCTCGGTCTGGACGCCTGCGCCCCCGTCTACGCGGGGCTGGAGTTCGCGGCGACGCCCGAGGAGGCGGTCGACATCGTCAGCGGGCTGTGGCGGAAGGACTCCGGCAGCCATGCCGAACTCCGCAAGATCGCCTTCACCCCGGCCGGGCTCGTGGTCCCCAGCCGCGACTGGCTGATCGGCCGGGCGGACGACCGAGTCGCGCGGGGGGACATGGCGGCGCCCAACGGCCGTCTCGGCCCGGAGGGTCGGCTCGGCCAGGACGGCCGTCCCGGCTCGGACGGTCGGCTCGCGACGGAGGCCCGCCACGGCGCCGAGGCACGTCCGGGCGGGGACGGCGGACGGCTCGCCACCGAAGCGCGCCGCCCGGTCCAGGACCCCCGGGTCCCGCAGCAGGGCAGGGTCTCCGTCCCCCGCCAGCGCGGCACCGACCGGGGCCCCGGGCAGCGGGTCTCCAGCGGCGACATCGCCGCCCTGCGCTCCGTCGGCGAGCTCTTCCGCACCCTCGACCACGCCTACGGCGGCGGTCACGCCCGCCAGGCTCTCGTCCGCTACCTGGAGCACGAGGCCGAGCCGATGCTGCGCGGCACGTACGGCGAGTCCGTCGGACGGCGTCTCTTCGCCGCGGCCGCCGACCTGACGAGGCTGGCCGGCTGGACCTCGTACGACATCGCCGCCCACGGCCTGGCCCAGCGCTACTTCGTCCAGGCGCTGCGGCTTGCGCAGGCGGCGGGGGACCGCGCGTACGGCTCGTACGTCCTGATCACCATGAGCCGGCAGGCCGTGTACCTCGGCCACGGGCGCGAGGCCGTGCAGCTGGCGCGCGTCGCCCAGCAGGGCGTGGGCTCCTCCGCGCCGCCCGTCGTCCAGGCGCTGCTGCACGCGGTGGAGGCCCGCGGGCACGGTGTGCTCGGCGAGGCGCGGGCGTGCAGTGCGTCCCTCGCCCGGGCCGAGCGGGCCCTGGAGGCGGCCCGGCCGGGCGACGACGTGCCGTACTGGGCGCGGCCCTTCGACGAGGCGCAGCTCGCCGACGAGTTCGGGCACTGCCACCGGGACCTCCAGCAGTACCGCCCCGCGGCGCAGCACGCCGAACGCTCCCTGCAGCTGCGCGCCCCCGGGTTCGCCCGCAGCCGCCTCTTCTGCCGTGTGGTCCTCGCCTCGGCCAGGCTCGGCCTCGGCGAGCTGGACCAGGCGTGTGCGCTGGGCGCGGAGGCGGCGCAGCAGGCGTCCGAGATGCGCTCGGCGCGGGCGGTGGAGTACGTACGCGACTTCGAGCGCCGCCTGGAGCCGTACCGCGACGCGGCGGCGGTCCGCACGTACCGCGACCGCGTGGCAGCGATCGGCTGACCGGCCGGGCGCGCCACGACGGCTGACGCCGGTCCTGGGCTCGCGCCGGCGTGCGCGGGGTCGTCAGGCAGCCTCCGTCGTCGATTCCCCGTGGGCGCCGACCCCCAGGTCGCGCAGGGCCGCCTGGGCCGCGCGGCGGCCCGAGGACAGGGCGCCCTGGGGCGTGGACGTGTCGCGGTGGTCGCCGCAGACGTACAGGCCCGCGAGCAGCCGGACCGGCCGGCGCGGGTCGTGCGGCGGCGGCATCGCCGGAATCGCGTCCGGGGTGTGATGGAGCGCCAGCAGCTCCCACTCGTCCGTCGACGTGCCGTACAGCGTCGCGAGGTGCTTGCGGACCCGCCGCTCGGTGTCGTCCGGCGGAGTGCCCAGGACCGTCGAGGTGACGAGCACCCGGCCCGCCGGCGCCCGCGTGGGATCGACCGCGCTCATCACCGCCGTGTGCGCGACCGGGCCGCCCGGGTCGGACTCCAGGAGCAGCACCGGATCGGGCGTCGGCGCTGCCGGAGCGGTGTGGTGCAGCACGGTGACGGGGTGGAAGGCGGGGGTCCGCAGCCCGGGCAGCAGCTCGGCGGCGGTGCGGGCGCCTGTCGCCAGCACCACCGAGCGGCACCGGAACACCCCGTGCTCCGCCGTCGTGACCCGGTCGACCGCGATGTCCGTGACCCGGACGCCCGTACGAACCGTGCCGGACGGCAGCGTCGCTGCCAGCAGGTCGGGCAGCGTCGCCGAGCCGCCCTGCGGCACGCACAACCGCCCCCGGGCGAACGCGCGCAGCGCCAGATCGGCCCAGCGGCTGGACGTGGTGAGGTCGGGGTCGCCGAGCAGCGCGGCGACCAGCGGCCGCAGCACCCCCTGGACGGTACGGGCCGGCAGCCGGGCCGTCAGGGCCTCGCGCGCGGCCCGCTCCGGACGGGTCAGCAGCCGCTGCGCCGGCGTGGTCGCGAGCCGCGCCAGCGAGGCGCCGAGACGCGCCTGGTCGAGCGAGGCGGCCGGATGGCGCGGGGCGCTCGCGAGGGCGCGCGCCACCGTGAAAGCTCCCCCTACGCGCCGGGGCGGCTGGGGGGACCCCCACCCCACGCCCCAAGGAGCCTGCGCGGACCCCCTCGCCGTACCCCGGGCCCCCCGCGCGACCCCCACGCGCCAGGGCGCGTGCGGGAACGGTTCGCCGACCCTGACGTACCGTCCGTCGCTGTGCACCAGAGCCCCCGGTGCGAACGGCCGCAGCGCCACCCCGCCCAGACCGGGCGTGCGGCACAGTTCGGCGTACGAGGCGGTCAGCAGCGGCCCGACCCGGTCGAGCCGGAAGCCGTCGATGTCGTCCGTGGTCATCCGGCCGCCGACCCGCGGCCCGGCCTCCAGGACCGTGACGCCGATTCCGGCGCTGGTCAGCCGATGGGCGGCTGCGAGCCCCGCGATCCCGGCTCCCACGACGACGACGTCCGTGACGGCGTCCGAATGGCGTGCGGTACTGAGCACGTGCCCCTCCCCAGGTCGGCGCGGCTGGTGGGGTGCCTATGCCCCCAACGTGCCCCAGGAATGCCCGCGTTCGCATTCAGGGCCTGCCAGCCTAGGCAGCGCTCCCACGGGTGCCAGCCGCGCGCGGCGGGGTGCACGAAGCACGGGTCGCACACGCCGTGCTCCCCGCCCGTGGTCAGGCGGCGGCGCGGATCGCCTCGTCGATCGTGGGGAACGCGAACCGGAACCCGGACTCCGACAACCGGCCCGGCAGCACCCGCTGACTGCCCAGCACATCCTGGGCGAAGTCCCCGAGTACGAGCCTGAGCGCCGGCGCGGGGACCGCGCAGACCGTGGGACGACGCAGCACACGGCCCATCGCCGCCGTCACCTCGCGGTTGGTGACCGGTTCGGGCGCCGTCAGATTCACCGGGCCCGAGAGGGAGTCGGTCTCGATCAGATGCCGCAGGGCGGCCACCTCGTCGTGCAGCGAGATGAAGCTCCAGTACTGGCGGCCATCGCCCATCCGGCCACCCACACCGGCACGGAAGACCGGGAACAGCCGGCCCCACGCCCCGCCCTCGCGGGCCACCACCAGACCCGTGCGGGCGTACGCGACCCGGATACCGGCCTCTTCGGCGGGGGCGGCCGCGGCCTCCCACTCCACGCACACCGAGGGCAGGAAACCCTCGCCCGCGGGTGCGCTCTCGTCCACGGCGCGCGAGCCGGTGTCGCCGTAGTAGCCCAGTGCCGTGCCGCACACCAGGACCTTCGGCGGATCGGCGAGCGAGGCGAGGGCCTGCGCGATCGCCGTCGTACCGAGCACGCGGCTGTCGCGGATCTCCTTCTTGTACGCCTCGCTCCAGCGGCGCTCACCGACGCCGGCGCCCGCCAGATGCACGACCGCGTCGACGCCCACGAGCCCCGCCGCGTCCACGTACAGCCGCGCCGGGTCCCACTCGACCTCGTCCGCGGTCCGGGCGGGCCGCCGTACCAGCCGGAGCACCTGATGGCCGTCGGCGCGCAGCGAGCGCACCAGGGCGGAGCCGATGAGTCCGGAGGCGCCGGTGACCGCGATTCGGGAGCGTTGCATGGGGACATCCTGCCCTCCCCGGTCCGCACATGGCACAGTTGCCGACATGATCGCGCCGGAGACGCACATACGACGGGCCCTTCCCGCCGACGAGTACGCCCTCGGGGAGCTGGACCGCGCCACCTGGTCGCCGCTGCACGCCGTGATGCCCGCGCCGGAACCCCCGTACGAACCGTTCTTCGACGAGCGGCACCGGCCCGAGGACTATCTGGTCGCGGAGCAGGGCAGGACCGTCGTCGGCTATCTGCGGCTCGTGCCGCCCACCCCGCTCGCCTGCAACGCGCACGTCCGCCAGATCCAGGGCCTCGCCGTCGCCGAGAGCGCCCGTGGCCGGGGCGTGGCCCGCGCGCTGCTGCGCGCCGCCATGGAGGAGACCCGGCGGCAGGGCGGCACCCGGCTCACCCTGCGCGTCCTCGGCCACAACAAGCCCGCCCGCGCCCTCTACGCGTCCGAGGGCTTCGTGGTCGAGGGCGTCCTGCCCGGAGAGTTCTTCCTGGGCGGCGCGTACGTCGACGACGTCCTGATGGGCCGCGCGGTCACGCCGTAGGGAGGCGCGGTCCGGCGGATCATGGCCGGTGCCCGAGGGGGTCCGGCGGATCATGGCCGGTCTAGGAGCGCCCGGCCTCCCGGGGTGTCAACGGGGCCATCCCGCCCATCAGTTCGCGCAGGCACCGCACCGCCAGCTCGGCCGGTGCCCCCTTGCCCCGTACCGGCGCGTCCGTCTCCGCCCATGCCTCCAGGGCCACCCGGATCGCGTCGGTCGCCGCCGCCGCCGCGAGCCGTACCTCCAGCGGGTCGGCGTCCGGGCCGGCCAGCTGGGCCACCACGGCCAGCAGCTTCTCCTCCGACTCCTGGTTGACCCGGTACCAGACCGCCCGCAGCGCAGGGTCCGTGGCGGCCGCGCGCAGCAGCCCCCGCGTCCACCGCAGCCCCTCCGCGGCCTCGTCGTCGGCAGCCGCGAGCGCTTCCCTGATCGACCGTTCCAGCGCGGTCGGCACGGTCGAACCCGGCTCCGCCGCCGCGAGCGACTCGCGCCAGCGGTCCGCGCCGCCCGCCAGGAGCGGGGCGACGGCGTCCTGCTTGGAGCGGAAGTAGCGGTAGAAGGTCCGCAGCGCGACCCCGGCGCGCAGGGCGATGTCCTCGGCCGTCGTGCCGTCCGGGCCGCGCTCGGTGAAGAGCTCGGCGGCGGCCCGGGCGATGTCGAGCTGGGTGGCGGCCTTGCGGCGCTCCGTCAGGGAGGGGGGCTTGGTGCTCACCGTACGAAGGGTACGCCCCGCCTCTGCCGTCCATGCATTTCATGCAGGTGTGGCAAATCGTGCCACATGGACGTACGGTGTCCGTACATCGTGAGGCTCGCCACCGAGAGCCCTCGTCGTCGAGAGGTCGGACAGGACATGAACCGCTACGAAGGACGCCGCGCACTGGTCACCGGTGGCGGCTCCGGCATCGGCCAGGCCACCGTGCTGCGCATACTCGCCGAGGGCGGCAGCGTCGTCGCCGCGGACATCAGCGAGGACGGCCTGAAGGACACCGTCGCCAAGGCGGACGCGGCCGACGGCCGACTGGCCACCGTCGTCCTGGACGTCGCCGACGAGGCCTCGGTGCGCGCGGCCGTCGCCACCGCCGTCGAGACGCTGGGCGGCCTGGACGTCCTGGTCAACGCTGCGGGCATCCTGCGCTCCTCGCACACCCACGAGACCAGCCTCGACTCCTTCGAGCAGGTCCTCCGGACCAACCTGACCGGCACCTTCCTGGTGATCCGCGAGGCGATCCCCGCGCTCCTGGAGGGCAGCGGCTCCGCCGTGGTCAACTTCTCCTCCACCTCGGCGATGTTCGCCCACCCGTACATGGCCGCCTACGCGGCCAGCAAGGGCGGCATCCAGTCCATGACCCACGCCCTCGCCGCCGAGTACGCCAAGCAGGGCATCCGCTTCACCGCCGTCCAGCCCGGCTCCATCTCCTCCGGCATGACCGACGGCACCGGCGCCAGCCGCCAGTCCGTCGGCCCCGGCCTGCCCGAGGACACCGACTGGTCCCTCTTCGCCAAGCTCGCCCCCGCCCTCGGCCAGGGCTTCGCCGGACCGGAGACCGTCGCCGGCGTCGTGGCCATGCTGGCGAGCGAGGACGGGAAGTTCATCACCGGCACCGAGGTCCGCGTCGACGGCGGGACCCACTTCTGATGTCCTCCCTCGCCGCACGTGTCTTCGGCGGCCGGACCGCCGTGATCACCGGCGCCTCCTCCGGCATCGGCGCCGGGCTCGCCCGCCACGCCGCCGGACTCGGCATGAAACTGGTGCTCGCCGACATCGCCGCCGAACGCCTCGCCGCCTTCGCCGACGAGCTGCGCGCGACCGACACCGCGCCCGAGGTCGAGACCGTCGTCACCGACGTCGCCGACCCGGCCTCCGTCGACGCCCTCGCCGACCACGCGTACACCCGCTTCGGCACCGTCGACCTGTTGGTCAACAACGCCGGGATCATGGCCATGGGTTACTCCTGGGAGATCCCCGCCGACCGCTGGGACGCCATGCTCCGGGTCAACATCGGCGGCTACGTCAACGGCATCCGCTCCTTCGTCCCCCGGATGCTGGAGCGCGGCGAGCGGGCCTGGGTGGTCAACGTGTCCTCCATCGGCGGCCTGCTGCCCAGCCCGCTGATGGCGCCGTACAGCGCGACCAAGTTCGGCGCGCTCGCACTGACCGAGTCGCTGCACTACGAGATGCGGATGAAGGGTGCTCCGATCCAGGTGTCCGTGGTGACCCCCGGCGCCGTCAAGAGCGAGATCTTCCGGGCGGCCCGCCCCGGCGCGGACGAAGCGCCCGAGGTCACCGGGTTCGCCGAGCGGCTGCAGACGCTCAGCGACGAGCACGGGCTGACGCCGGAGGAACACGCCGAGCGGGTCTTCGCGCAGGTCGCGGAGGGGAAGTACTGGGTGGTCCCGCAGCCCGACACCCTCCACGAGGCGCTCCCTGCGCGGACGGACATGATCCTCGGCCAGGTGGACCCCGAGCTGCGGCTCGGCTGACGGACCGGTACGGACCCGGGGTGGGGACGACCCCCCGGGTCCGTACCTTCCATGGAGCCCGCGGCCTAGCCGCCGAAGCGCTCCCACAGCCGGGGATAGCGCGCGGAGAGCACCTCGTCGTCCTCCAGGTCGAACGCCACGCCCTCCGGCTCCGCCGGCTGCGGCGGAATCCCCAGGTCCGGCGCCTCCGCGCCCGTGAGCTGCTCGTACGCCTCGTCGGCGGCGAAGCCCAACTCCTCGCCGTCCCCGTCGATCTCCTCGTCGAACTCGACCAGCAGCTCGGCCAGCGCGTCGGGTTCGTGCACCGCGCCCTCGAAGACCTCCCGGCCCTGCCCGATCAGCCAGCAGCGGAAGTAGTCGAAGGCGTCGTCGCCCGCCCCGTCGAGCAGCACCGCGGCCGCGCCCCACAGATCCCAGCGGTACGCGCGGTTGTAGCGGGCCTCGAAGTGGCGGGCGAAGTCGAGCACGGAGTCGGGGTCGAGCTGCAGCAGCCGCTCGACGAGCAGGTCGGCGTGTTCCTCGGGGTCGCCCTCGGCGGCCTCGCGGGTGGAGTCGATGATCTCCCAGAACTCCGTCTCGTCCATCACGGACCAAGCATCGACCTTGGGGGAGGGCGACGCACCCGGAAACGACCAAAATGAAACCGGACGGGAGATGTCGTATTTTCCTGTCACGCTCGTTCCATGGAGACGGAAACGAAGCCGCTCAGCGGCAGGATCGCACTGGTCGCGGGCGCGACGCGGGGCGCCGGACGGGCCATCGCCGTGGAGCTCGGCGCGGCGGGCGCCACCGTGTATGTGACCGGGCGCACCACCCGGGAGAAGGTCAGCGAGGTCGGCCGTACGACCGAGACCATCGAGCAGACGGCCGAGCTGGTGACGGCGGCGGGCGGTGAGGGCGTCGCCGTTCCCACCGACCATCTGGAGATCGACCAGGTCCGTGCGCTCGTCGAAAGGATCGACAAGGAGCAGGGGCGGCTCGACGTCCTGGTGAACGACGTCTGGGGTGGCGAGCACCTGATCGAGTTCGACAAGAAGGTCTGGGAGACCGATCTGACGGGCGGGCTGCGGATGCTGGAGCTCGGCGTGAAGACGCACGCGATCACCTCCCGCCTGGCGCTGCCCCTGCTGATCAGGAACCCCGGCGGCCTGGTCGTCGAGATGACCGACGGCACGGCCGAGTACAACACCCGCTTCCGGAACAACTTCTTCTACGATCTCGCGAAGACCGCGCCCCTCCGGATGGCGTTCGCGCTCGCCCACGACCTCGAGAGCGTGGGCGGCACCGCCGTCGCGCTCACACCGGGCTGGCTGCGCTCCGAGCAGATGCTCGCCGCGTTCGGCGTCACGGAGGAGAACTGGCACGACGCGGTCGAGAGGATCCCCGGCTTCGCCATCGCCGAGTCGCCGGTGTACGTCGGCAGAGCGGTGGCGGCGCTCGCCGCCGACCCCGAACGGGCCCGCTGGAACGGCCGGTCGCTCGACAGCGGCCGGCTCGCGAAGGAGTACGGCTTCACGGACGCCGACGGCTCCCAGCCGGACGCGTGGGGCTTCATGATCGCGGGCGAGACCGGGGATCCGGACGTGGCGGACTACCGCTAGGGAGTGCGGCGCGTGTCATGGGAGGCGGCCCGCGCCCGCCCGGCCGTCAGCCGCTGGCCCGTGCCCGCGGGCACGGTCAGCAGGGGCCGCGCGGCTCTGCCGAGCGGCAGGGCGCCCCGGGCCGCGCCGCGACCCGGCCGCCGACGCCCCGAAGCCCGTAGTGCCGCGAGCCGTTGTGCCTCAAGTCGCCGCGCTGCGGCTGGGAAGCGGGTGGCCGACGGCGGGCCGCCCAGTCGACGGCGCGGTAAGGGACCGCGGGCCCGGGCCGCCCGCCCCCGCTCAGTCGTAGAGCGCCCCGAGACCCCGTGCCGCCTCCGTGAAGCGGGCTCGCAGGGGGGCGGGGGCGAGGATCTCCGCCTCCGGGCCGAGTGCGAGCAGCTGGCTGAAGGCGACCTGCTCGTTCTCCACGCGGAGCGTCACCGTCAGCCGGCCCTCGGCGTCCTTCGCTCCCGCCGCCAGCGCCTCCTCGGCCGCCGCGCGGTCCGTCACGTACGGCAGTCGGCGCGCCCCCGCATCCGAGAGCCGGAGCACGACCTCGGCGCGCAGGATCGACCGCGCGAACTCCGCGGCCCGCTCCGCCCAGAAGGCCGGCAGGTCGAACGACTCGTCCCGTTCGAAACGCTCCTCGCCGACGGCCACGGCCGCGAAGCGGTCCACCCGGTACGTACGGAACGCCGTGCCCGAACGCGCGCACAGGTACCAGACCCCGGCCTTGAGAACGAGGCCGTACGGTGCCAGCTCACGCTCCACCTCGGTGTCCCCGCGCCGGTAGCGGGCCGATATCGTCCGGTCGTCCCAGACCGCTTCCGCGATCGGGGCGAGCAACTCGGGCGTCTCCGGCTCCTGGTACCAGCCCGGGGCGTCCAGATGGAAGCGCTGGGCTGCCGACTCCGGGGCGTCGCGCAGCGAGGGCAGCAGCGCCGCGGACACCTTCAGACGGGCCGCCGACGCCGCGTCGTCGAGCCCCATGTCCCGCAGCGCGCCCGGCAGCCCGGACAGGAACAGTGCCTCGGCCTCGCCGCGCGCCAGGCCCGTCAGACGGGTGCGGTACCCACCGATCAGCCGGTATCCACCCGCCCGACCCCGGTCCGCATACACCGGAACCCCCGCCTCGGAGAGGGCGAGGGCATCACGGGTGATGGTCCGTTCGGACACCTCCAGCTCCTCGGCCAGTTCGGCCGCCGTCATCGACGGACGGGACTGGAGCAGCAGGACCATCTTGATCAACCGGGCGGCACGCATGACCCCATCATGCGTGCCCGCACCGACGGTCGGACCTCGTCAGAGGCCGTAGCGCTCGCGCGCCTCCTTCACGGCCGAGGCCGGAACCTCGCCGCGGCGGGCGAGCTGGGCGAGGGCCGCGACCACGATCGACTGCGCGTCGACACCGAAGTGGCGGCGGGCCGCCTCGCGGGTGTCGGAGAGACCGAAGCCGTCCGCACCGAGCGAGGACCAGTCCTGCTCGACCCACTGGGCGATCTGGTCGGGGACCTGACGCATGTAGTCCGACACCGCGAGGACCGGGGACTCCACGCCCTCCAGCGCCTGGCGGACGTACGGGACCCGCTCCTCGCCGCGCAGCAGCGCCGCGTCGGCCTCCAGCGCGTCGCGCCGCAGCTCCGTCCACGAGGTCGCGGACCACACGTCGGCGCCCACGCCCCACTCGGAGGCGAGCAGCTTCTGGGCCTCCAGGGCCCAGTGGATGGCCGTACCGGAGGAGAGCAGCTGGATCCGCGAGGCGTCCGCCGGCAGGTCCAGGCCGGCCGACTCCGCCGTGTTGAAGCGGTACAGGCCCTTGATGATGCCCTCGTCGGCACCGGCCGGCTTGGCCGGCTGCGGCATCGGCTCGTTGTAGACCGTGAGGTAGTAGAAGACGTTCTGGTCCTCGCCCTCGGCGGCCTCGCCGTACATCCGGCGCAGACCCTCCTTGACGATCGCCGCGACCTCGTAGGCGAACGCCGGGTCGTACGACAGCGCCGCCGGGTTGGTGGCCGCGATCATCGGGGAGTGGCCGTCCGCGTGCTGGAGGCCCTCACCGGTCAGCGTCGTACGGCCCGCGGTGGCGCCGACGAGGAAGCCGCGGCCGAGCTGGTCGCCGAGCTGCCACATCTGGTCGGCGGTGCGCTGCCAGCCGAACATCGAGTAGAAGATGTAGAAGGGGATCATCGCCTCGCCGTGCGTCGCGTACGACGACGAAGCGGCGATGAAGTCCGCCATCGAGCCGGCCTCGGTGATCCCCTCGTTGAGGATCTGGCCGTTGACGGCCTCCTTGTAGTACATCAGCTGGTCGCGGTCGACCGGCTCGTACGTCTGGCCCTTCGGCGAGTAGATACCGAGCGACGGGAACAGCGACTCCATACCGAAGGTACGGGCCTCGTCCGGGACGATCGGGACCCAGCGCTTGCCGGTCTCCTTGTCGCGGATCAGGTCCTTCACGAGGCGGACGAACGCCATCGTGGTCGCCATCGACTGCGTGCCGGAGCCCTTGTCGAAGGCGGCGAACGCCTTCTCGGCCGGGGCCGGCAGCGGGGCGAGCGGCTGGACGCGACGGGCCGGGGCCGGGCCGCCGAGGGCCGCGCGGCGCTCCTGGAGGTAGCGGACCTCGGGGGAGTCGGCGCCGGGGTGGCCGTAGGGCACCACGCCGTCGACGAACTGCGCGTCCGAGATCGGCAGGCCGAGCAGGTCGCGCATGTTCTTGAACTCGTCCACCGAGAGCTTCTTCATCTGGTGGTTCGCGTTCTTGGAGGCGAAGCCCTCGCCGAGGGTGAAGCCCTTGACGGTCTGCGCGAGGACGACCGTCGGCGCGCCCTTGAACTCCAGCGCGGCCTTGTACGCGGCGTAGACCTTGCGCGGCTCGTGGCCACCGCGCGAGAGGTGGAAGCACTCCAGGATCTTGTCGTCGCTCAGCAGCTGCGCCATCGCGACGAGCGCCGGGTCGGAGCCGAAGAAGTCCTGGCGGATGTAGGCGGCGTCGCGGGTCTGGTACGTCTGGACCTGCGCGTCCGGGACCTCGCGGAGGCGGCGGACGAGGGCGCCGGTGGTGTCGAGCGCGAACAGCTCGTCCCAGGCGCCGCCCCACAGCGACTTCACGACGTTCCAGCCGGCGCCGCGGAACTGGGCCTCCAGCTCCTGCACGATCTTGAAGTTGGCGCGGACCGGGCCGTCGAGGCGCTGCAGGTTGCAGTTGATGACGAAGGTCAGGTTGTCCAGACCCTCGCGGGCGGCGAGTGCGAGTGCCGCGGTCGACTCGGGCTCGTCCATCTCGCCGTCACCGAGGAACGCCCACACGTGCGAGGACGAGACGTCCTTGATGCCGCGGTTGGTGAGGTAGCGGTTGAAGCGCGCCTGGTAGATGGCGGAGAGCGGGCCCAGACCCATGGAGACGGTCGGGAACTCCCACAGCCAGGGGAGGCGGCGCGGGTGCGGGTAGGAGGGGAGGCCGTTGCCGCCCGACTCCTGCCGGAAGTTGTCGAGGTGCGCCTCGTTGAGGCGGCCGTCGAGGAAGGCGCGGGCGTAGATGCCGGGGGAGGCGTGGCCCTGGATGTAGAGCTGGTCGCCGGAGCCGGCGGCGTCGCCGGACTCCTTGCCCTTGAAGAAGTGGTTGAAGCCGGTCTCGTAGAGCCAGGCGGCGGAGGCGAAGGTGGCGATGTGGCCGCCGACGCCGTGCTTGGCTCCGCGGGTGACCATGGCGGCCGCGTTCCAGCGGTTCCAGGCGGTGATCTTCCGCTCCATCTCCTCGTCGCCGTCGATGACGGGTTCCGCGGAGGTGGGGATGGAGTTGACGTAGTCCGTCTCCAGCAGCTTGGGCAGGGCGAGGCCCGCACCCTCGGCGTGCTGCAGCGTGCGGCGCATCAGGTAGGCGGCCCGGTGCGGGCCGGCGGCCTTGGTGACGGCATCCAGGGAGGCCGCCCACTCGGCGGTCTCCTCGGTGTCACGGTCCGGGAGCTGGTCGAGCTCGCTCGGAATCTTGCCTACGGGATCGGTCATGATCGCCGCCTTCCGGACAGGTGGGGGTGGAGAAGGGGTGCCTTGTCTGGCAGGACAGGGCGAAGGGCCGGGTAGCGGCCCGCCGAAGACTGTAAGCCGCCGATCGATGATCGATCAAAGGGTTGAAGGAGAAAACCTCTTCAGATCGAGAAAGTCGGCACAGGGTGCCGCGAAAAGGGGCACCGGGTGCCTTGTTTTCGCAGGTGAGAGGGCGAATGAGAGGGGGGTCGCACGAATGAGCGGACCCACCGGGGTGGGTCCGCTCAGGAGGTGCTCAGGAACCGCTCGGGACGTACGCGGGGGGTACGAGGCCGATTCAGGCTCTCGGCGCGCAGCCGAGGACATGGGCCTTGACCAGGGCGCCGATGTTCGGATCGCCGCGGCGGAAGGCCTCCACGAGCTCCTGGTGCTCCTCCGCGTACGACTTCTGGACCGTGCCGAGCCAGCGGATCGACAGCGCCGTGAACACCTCGATGCCCAGGCCCTCCCAGGTGTGCAGCAGCACGCTGTTCCCCGCGGCCTTCACCAGCTCCCGGTGGAAGGCCACCGTGTGCCGCACCTGCGCCGTGCCGTCGGCTGTCCGGTCCGCCTCGTACAAGGCCGTCACATGCGGCTCCAGGGTGGAACAGTCGGCCGCGAGACGCGTCGCCGCCAGCTCCGCCGCGATCTGCTCCAGACCTGCCCGGACCGGGTAACTCTCTTCCAGGTCGGCCGCGGTGAGGTTCCGGACCCGTACGCCCTTGTTCGGCGACGACTCGATCAGCCGCAGCGACTCCAGCTCGCGCAGCGCCTCACGCACCGGCGTCTGGCTGACCTCCAGCTCCGTGGCGATACGGCGCTCGACGATCCGCTCGCCCGGCTTCCAGCGACCGCTGACGATGCCCTCCACGATGTGCTCGCGGATCTGTTCGCGCAGCGAGTGGACGACGGGCACGCTCATGAAGCCGCTCCTTAGGGACGCGTTGACACCCAAGACAATACGGCGGCGCCCCCACCCGGAAACACTTCCAGGTGGGGGCGCCGCAGGTGAGGCTTGTTACAGCTCAGTAGCTTGCGCTCACAGGCCGAGCTCGACCTCGAACTCGCCGGCCTCCAGGATCGCCTTGACGGCCGTCAGGTAACGGGCCGCGTCGGCGCCGTCCACCAGGCGGTGGTCGTAGGAGAGCGCGACGTACGTCATGTCGCGGATCGCGATCGTCTCACCCAGGTCAGGGTGGTTCACGACGACCGGACGACGGACCGTGGCACCGATGCCCAGGATGGCGACCTGGTTCGGGGGCACGATGATCGTGTCGAACAGCGCACCGCGCGAGCCGGTGTTGGAGATCGTGAAGGTCGCACCGGCGAGGTCGTCCGGCGTGATCTTGCTGGCGCGGACGGCGCCCGCGAGCTCCGCGGTCTTCTTGGCGATACCGGCGATGTTCAGGTCGCCCGCACCCTTGATGACCGGGGTCATCAGACCCTTCTCGGAGTCCACGGCGATGCCGATGTTCTCCGAGTCGAAGTACGTGATGGTGCCCTCGTCCTCGTTGATCCGGGCGTTGATGACCGGGTGGGCCTTCAGCGCCTGGGCCGCCGCCTTCACGAAGAACGGCATCGGGGACAGCTTGACGCCCTCACGGGCGGCGAAGGAGTTCTTCGCCTGGTTGCGCAGCTTCATCAGCTTGGTGATGTCGACCTCGACGACCGAGGTCAGCTGGGCCTGGCCGTGCAGCGCCTTCATCATGTTGTCGCCGATGACCTTGCGCATCCGCGTCATCTTGACGGTCTGACCGCGCAGCGGGGAGACCTCGAGGGCCGGGGCCTTCGACGCGGCGGCCGGAGCGGCGGCGACGGGGGCCGGGGCGGCCTTCTTGGCCTCGGCGGCAGCGAGGACGTCCTGCTTGCGGATGCGGCCGCCGACGCCGGTGCCCTTGACGGACGCCAGCTCGATGCCGTTCTCCGCGGCGAGCTTACGGACCAGCGGGGTCACGTAGGCGCCGTCCTCCGCCGGCTGTGCGGCGGCGGGGGCGGCCGGGGCCGGGGTGACCGGAGCCGGAGCGGCCACGGGGGCCGGAGCGGCGACCGGAGCCGGAGCCGGGGCGGCGGGCGCGACCGGAGCCGGAGCGGCGACCGGGGCGGCCGGAGCCACGGGGGCGGGGGCCGGGGCGGCCGGAGCCGGGGCGGCGGCGGGGGCCGGGGCGGCAGCCGGGGCCGGGGCGGCCGGAGCGGCACCCGCGGCACCGATGACGGCGAGCTTGGCGCCGACCTCGGCGGTCTCGTCCTCGGCGACGACGATCTCCAGCAGGACACCCGAAGCCGGGGCCGGGATCTCGGTGTCGACCTTGTCCGTGGAGACCTCGAGCAGCGGCTCGTCGGCCTCGACGGTCTCGCCGACCGACTTCAGCCAGCGGGTGACGGTGCCCTCGGTGACGGACTCGCCGAGCGCCGGCAGGACGACGTCCGTACCGGTGGCGCCACCGGCCGGAGCCGCGGCGGGGGCCTCGGCCACGGGGGCCGGGGCGGCGGGGGCCTCGGCGACCGGCGCCGGAGCGGCGGCCGGAGCCGGAGCGGCCTCGGCGGCCGGGGCGGCAGCCGGCGCACCGGTGCCGTCGTCGATGATCGCCAGCTCGGCGCCGACCTCGACGGTCTCGTCCTCGGCGACCTTGATGGAGGCCAGGATGCCCGAGGCGGGGGCGGGGATCTCGGTGTCGACCTTGTCGGTCGAGACCTCGAGCAGCGGCTCGTCGGCCTCGACACGCTCACCCTCGGCCTTGAGCCAGCGGGTGACGGTGCCCTCGGTGACGCTCTCGCCGAGCGCCGGCAGGGTTACGGAAACCGACATGGTTTCAGTTGCTCCTAACGAATTGCGGAAAGTGGTCGTCGCGCCCGTGGATGACGTGAGCGTCAGTCGTGGGAGTGCAGAGGCTTGCCGGCCAGCGCCAGGTGCGCCTCGCCGAGCGCCTCGTTCTGCGTCGGGTGGGCGTGGATGAGCTGCGCGACCTCGGCCGGCAGCGCCTCCCAGTTGTAGATCAGCTGCGCTTCGCCGACCTGCTCGCCCATGCGGTCACCGACCATGTGGACGCCGACCACGGCACCGTCCTTGACCTGGACGAGCTTGATCTCGCCCGCGGTCTTCAGGATCTTGCTCTTGCCGTTGCCCGCGAGGTTGTACTTCAGGGCGACGACCTTGTCCGCGCCGTAGATCTCCTTGGCCTTGGCCTCGGTGATGCCGACGGAGGCGACCTCGGGGTGGCAGTACGTCACCCGCGGCACGCCGTCGTAGTCGATCGGAACGGTCTTCAGACCCGCCAGTCGCTCCGCCACCAGGATGCCCTCGGCGAAGCCGACGTGCGCGAGCTGCAGGGTCGGGACGAGGTCGCCGACCGCGGAGATCGTGGGCACGTTGGTACGCATGTACTCGTCGACGAGGACGTAGCCGCGGTCCATCGCGACGCCCTGCTCCTCGTAGCCGAGACCGGACGAGACGGGGCCGCGGCCGATGGCGACGAGCAGGACCTCCGCCTCGAAGGTCTTGCCGTCGGCCAGGGTGACCTTGACGCCGCTGTCGGTGTACTCGGCGGACTGGAAGAAGGTGCCGAGGTTGAACTTGATGCCGCGCTTGCGGAAGGCGCGCTCAAGAAGCTTGGAGCTGTTCTCGTCCTCGACCGGGACCAGGTGCTTCAGGCCCTCGATGACGGTGACGTCCGTACCGAAGGACTTCCACGCGGAGGCGAACTCGACGCCGATGACACCGCCGCCGAGGATGATCGCGGACTCCGGGACGCGGTCCAGGGTCAGCGCGTGGTCCGAGGAGATGATGCGGTTGCCGTCGATCTCCAGGCCCGGCAGCGACTTCGGTACGGAGCCGGTGGCGAGGAGGACGTGACGACCCTCGACGCGGCGGCCGTCCACGTCGACGGAGGTCGGGGAGGAGAGGCGGCCGTGGCCCTCGATGTATGTCACCTTGCGGGAGGCGACCAGACCCTGCAGACCCTTGTAGAGGCCCGAGATCACATCGTCCTTGTACTTGTGGACGGCCTTGATGTCGATGCCCTCGAAGGAGGCCTTGACACCGAACTGCTCCGCCTCGCGGGTCTGGTCGGCGACCTCGCCGGCGTGGAGCAGGGCCTTCGTCGGGATGCAGCCGTTGTGCAGGCAGGTGCCGCCGAGCTTGTTCTTCTCGATCAGTGCGACGTCCAGGCCCAGCTGCGCTCCGCGCAGCGCCGCGGCGTAACCGCCGCTACCGCCGCCGAGGATCACTAGGTCGAAAACGGTGCTGGCGTCGTTCGCCACGTCACGTCCTCCATGCATGTGCGCCGCTCGCCGGCACCCTGTCCCGCTTCCGGGGGGATTGACCGGCCTGTCGGCTGGTGTTCGGCCGCTTTTATTTCGGCCCTGTGGTGGGGGCCCTGTCCTGCCGAGAACCCATCTTCGCACTTGTTGCCGGAAGGCGGGACGCGGGGCCGGTGTCTGAGACGGGGGGATCGTCCGTACGGCCGGGTAACAGAGGCGTACGAACCTACGGATTTCGTCGAGGGCGCAACGTACACGGCCCCGGGGAGCGGGTCCCCGGGGCCGTGTACGTCACACGACGGCTCAGAGCTCGCCGTCGGCCGTCCGCTCGGCCAGCTTCACCAGGGTGCGGACCGCGGAGCCCGTGCCGCCCTTGGGGGTGTAGCCGTAAGGAGCGCCCTCGTGGAAGGCCGGGCCCGCGATGTCGAGGTGGGCCCAGGTGATGCCCTCGCCCACGAACTCCCGCAGGAACAGACCGGCGACCAGGCCGCCGCCCATCCGCTCGCCCATGTTCGCGATGTCCGCGGTCGGGGAGTCCATGCCCTTGCGCAGGTCGGCCGGGAGCGGCATCGGCCAGGACTGCTCGCCGACCTCCTCGGCGATCTCGTGGATCGCGGTGCGGTAGTCGTCGTCGTTGGCCATGATGCCGAAGGTCCGGTTGCCCAGGGCCAGCACCATCGCGCCGGTCAGCGTCGCCACGTCGACGATCGCGTCCGGGTTCTCCTCCGAGGCCCTGGTCAGCGCGTCGGCGAGGACGAGCCGGCCCTCGGCGTCGGTGTTGAGGACCTCGACGGTCTTGCCGCTGTACATGCGCAGCACGTCGCCGGGGCGGGTGGCCGAGCCCGACGGCATGTTCTCGGCCAGCGCCAGCCAGCCGGTGACGTTGACGGCCAGGCCGATGCGGGAGGCGGCGACGACCGCGGCGAACACGGCGGCGGCGCCGCTCATGTCGCACTTCATCGTCTCGTTGTGACCGGCCGGCTTCAGGGAGATGCCGCCCGAGTCGTAGGTGATGCCCTTGCCGACCAGCGCGAGGGTCTTCTCCGCCTCCGGGTGGGTGTAGGCGATCTTGACCAGGCGCGGGCCGCGGACCGCGCCCTTGCCGACGCCGAGGATGCCGCCGTAGCCGCCCTTGTCGAGCGCCTTCTCGTCGAGCACCTGCACCTTGAGGCCGTGCTCCTTGCCCGCGGCGGTGACGATGGCGGCGAACGTCTCGGGGTAGAGGTCGTTCGGCGGCATGTTGATCAGGTCGCGGGCGCGGTTGATCTCCTCGGTGAGCGCCAGCGCACGCTCGGCGGCGGCCTTGAAGGCCTTGTCGCGCGGCTTGGCGCCGAGCAGGGCGACCTCGGCCAGCGGCTTCTTCGCGTCCTTGCCGTTCCTGCTTTCCTGGTACGCGGTGTAGGCGTACGCACCGAGCAGGGCGCCCTCGGCGATCGCCTCGGCGTCTTCGACGGCGGTGATCGGCAGCGCGAACGCGGCCTTCTTGGCGCCGGTCAGGGTGCGGGCGGCGGTGCCGGCGGCGCGGCGCAGGGCCTCGGCGCCGTACGCCTGGCCGTCCTCGGGTGCGGAGCCCAGGCCGACGGCGAGCACGACGGGGGCCTTCAGGCCGGCGGGGGCGGGCAGCTTGGTGGCCTCACCCTCGGCACCCGCGGCGCCCAGGGTCTCCAGGACAGCGGCGAGCTTGCCGTCGAACGCCTGGTCCACGGCCTCGGCGCCCGGGGCGACGAGCAGACCCTTTCCGGACTTCGCTACGCCGACGACAAGGGCGTCGGCGCGCAGCGTCGCCGCGCCGGCAGTGCTGAGAGTGAGAGCAGTCACGGTGGTGAAATCTCGCTTCCATTGAGTTCTGTGGCGGTCGAGGGATGGGCCGACCGTGCCCGCCGCATCGTATTTCGGCCCGGGGAACGCCGAGAACGAGCCTACGCTCGCTCTTCGTCTTCGCTCACGGCGACGGTGATTCACTCATCCGTGGTGTCTCTTTCACGTTTACCCCTCAGTGTCGGAGAGCTCGGTCACACTCGCCTCATTCGCGCAAGGGCAGCAGCCGCTCCTTTGCATCATCCGCATCATCTCCACAGGTCCTCCCTGACCGGCCGGGCCTGTCGAGGGGGGACACCACCAGATGGACTCTGCCGGATCCCGTATGCCCAGAACAGCCAGGACGGCATCCCTGCTGGCCGCCGCGCTCCTGGCCACCGTCATCCCGTCCGCGGGGGCCAGTGCGGCCGAAGTGGTTCCGCGGATCGACCTCACCGTCCTGGTCGTCGACGACGGCGGCAGCGCCGTGGAGGCGATCACCTCCGAACTTCGCTCCACAGGCGTCCCGTACCGCCGGGTCGATCTGGCCGATTCCGGCCGCCCGGTCATCAACGCCGGATTCCTCAGCGACACGGTCTCCGGGCGCCCCCGGGCCAAGTACCAGGGCGTCGTCCTGCCCCACGAGTCCGCCTTCGGCCCCGACTCGGCCGAGCAGGCGGCCCTCACCGCGTACGAGAAGACCTTCGGCATCCCGCAGGTCGACGCGTACACCTGGGCCCACCCCGGCGTCGGTCTCGACTACACCAGCGAAGGGGGCCAGTCCGGTCCCCTCGACGGGGCCGCGGCCTCCGTCACCGCGGCCGGCCGGGCCGGACCCTTCCGCCACCTGGACGGGCCGCTGACCTTCGAGGACAACGACCCGACGATCTCCGAGAGCTACGGCTACGCCGGCCGTCCGCGCGAGGGCTTCACCAGCTTCCTCGACATCCCCGTCGACGGCGGCGGCCGGGCCAGCCTGATCGGCGAGTACGCCCACGACGGGCGCCGCGAACTGGTCGTCACCTTCGCCTACAACCAGTACCAGCGGCAGTTCCGGGCGCTCGCCCGCGGCATCGTCGAATGGCTCACCCAGGGCGTCCACCTCGGCCAGAGCCGCAGCTACTTCTCCGTCCACGTCGACGACGTCCTCGCCCCCGACGCCCGCTGGGACACGGTCCGCAACTGCACCCCCGGCGACTTCGACTGCGTGGGCGGCGACGGGGAGGGCGTGAACCCCGTCCGGATGACCGCCGACGACGCCCGGTACGCGGCCGCCTGGCAGAAGTCCTCCGGCTTCACCCTCGACATGGTCTACAACGGCGGCCAGGGCGAGCAGTGGAAGACCGAGCACGGAGGCACCGACCCGCTCGCCACCCAGCTGATCGCCGACCGCGCCCAGTACCGCTGGGTGAACCACACCTACACCCACCCCTTCCTCGGCTGCGTCCAGGACAACACCACCGTCCCCTGGCAGTGCGCCAAGAACGCCACCGGCGCCACCCTGTGGACGAGCCGCGGCGCGATCTCCGGACAGATCCGCGACAACCACAACTGGGCCGTCGCCAAGGGCATCTCCGTCGACCGCACCGAACTCGTCACCGGCGAGCACTCCGGTCTGAAGACCCTCCCGCAGCAGGGCGCCGACAACCCGAACCTGGCCGGCGCGCTCGCCGACAACGGCGTGAAGTGGATCGCCAGCGACAACTCCCGCGAGCCCCGGCAGCGCGCCGTCGGCGCCGCGAAAACCGTCCCGCGACACCCCATGAACGTGTACTACAACGTGGGAACGGCCGCCGAGATGGCCGACGAGTACAACTGGATCTACACCTCGCGTGCCGCCGGCGGCAGCGGGATCTGCGAGTCCAACCCGGCCTCCACCTGCCTGCCCGCACCGCTCGACACCGCCACCGGGTACGTGTCCCACATCGTCCCGCAGGAGGCGCGCACGGCCCTCTCCCACATCGTGGCGAACGACCCGCGCCCGCACTACGTCCACCAGTCCAACCTCGCCGAGGAGCGGATCCTCTACCCCGTCCTCGACCGGGTGCTCGCCGACTACCGGGCCCTCTTCGCCGACAACACCCCGCTGGTGAACCCCCGTCAGCGCGACGTCGGCACCGAGCTGAACCGCCGTGCCGCCTGGGATCAGGCGCTCGCGGCCGGCCAGGTCACCGCGTACCGCATCGGCACCACCGTCACCGTCAAGGCGCCCGCCGGCGTGACCGCGCCGATCACCGTCCCCGAGGGCACGCGCAAGCAACTCCTCCTCGGCACCGCGGTGTTCGGGACGGCCTACGCCGGAACGCGCTCGGCCTGGACGGCCCCGGAGCCCCTGCAGAGCGCGACCACGCTCCGGCTCCCGACCGTCTGAGACCCGCCGACCGCTTCGCGCACCGACCGCTGACCGTACGTTCTGGGGGAAACGCACATGCCGAGCAGTGGCCGTCACGTCACCATGCTCACCGAAGGCACCTATCCGCATGTCCACGGGGGAGTCAGCACCTGGTGCGACCAGCTCGTCCGGGGGATGCCCGAGGTCGACTTCGAGGTCCTCGCCCTCACCGGCAGCGGCCGCGAACCGGTCACCTGGGAGCTGCCGTCCAACGTCCGACGGCACACCGCCTTCCCGCTCTGGGGCCTCGCCCCGGAGCGGGGCCGGGCCCCGCGCGGGCGGGCACGCCGTCGCCTCGTCGACACCTATGAGCGCTTCCTGCTCTCGATACTCGACCCGGGCGCCGGCTGCGACTTCGGCGAGGGCCTCTACGCCCTGGCCGAACTCGCCCGGCGCGGAGGGCTCACCGCGGCCCTGCGCTCCGAAAGCATGCTCCGCTCCCTGATGTGGATCTGGACCATGCCGCATCTGCCGACGGCCGCCGCGAGGCCCACCGTCCACGACGCGCTCACCGCCACCGATCTGCTGGAGCACGCGCTGCGGCCGCTCGCCGCCCGGATATCCGGCAGCAGCGTCGCGCACGCCGTCTCCAGCGGCCTCGCGACGCTGCCGGCGCTCGCCGCCCAGCGCTTCGAAGGAGTGCCCTTTCTGCTCACCGAACACGGCATCTATCTGAGAGAGCGCTACCTCGGCTACCGCACCGAGGCCCAACGCTGGCCCGTCAAGGCCCTGATGCTCGGCTTCTACCGCGAGCTCAACACCCTCGGCTACCGCAAAGCCGACCTGATCACCCCCTGCAACCAGTACAACCGGCGCTGGGAGGAGCGCGGCGGCGCACCCGCCGCCCGGATCCGCACCGTCTACAACGGCGTCGACCCGCACGCCTTCCCCTACGCGGGCCCCGAGCCGGAGGTCCCCACCCTGAGCTGGTGCGGCCGGATCGACCCCATCAAGGACCTGGAGACGCTGATCCGGGCGTACGCGATCTCCCGCGCCGAACTCCCGGAACTGAGGCTCAGGTTGTTCGGCCCGGTACCGGCCGGGAACGAGGACTACCGGACCCGCCTGGAGAAACTGGCGGCCGAACTGGGCGTCACCGACGGCATCACCTTCGAGGGCCGGGTCTCCGACGTGGCCGGCGCCTACGCGGCGGGGAGCGTGGTGGCGCTGTCCTCGATCAGTGAAGGCTTCCCCTTCTCCCTGATCGAAGCCATGTCCTGCGGCCGGGCCACGGTGTCCACGGATGTGGGCGGAGTACGGGAGGCCGTCGGCGACACGGGACTCGTCGTCCCGCCCCGCGAACCCGCCGTGCTGGCCGCGGCCATGACGGAGCTGCTGCGCGACGGGGAACGGCGCGCCGAACTGGGCCGCCGGGCCCGGCAGCGGGTCGTCGACCGCTTCACCCTGCACCGCTCGGTGGACGGCTTCCGCCGGATCTACCGCGAACTCGCCGGGCAGCCCGACACGCCACCGGTCGATCTCGACGACGGAACGGACTGGACCGTGCGCCTCACCGATCCCTGGCGCCAGGAACTCGTCGGCGGAGGCTCCCTGTCGTGAGCGGCTCGCTGTGGCTCAAGAACGGCACGATGCGGGACACCCTGCCGGTGATCCCACGCCCTCACGCGGGCGGCGGACAGGGGCTCCTCGTGCAGGATCCGCTCGATCAGGGTGCCCTCGATCAGGGTGCCCTCGCCGTCGACCCGCTCGACGAACTCGCCGACCGGCTCGACGCGTTGGCCGCCTGCGCCGTGCACCCCGACGAGATCGCCGCGATCCTCGAATCCGACGGCATGACCGACGACCACATCCGCCTCACCTACGGGCGCGCCGACTCCTTCGCGCTCGCCGAGGACCTCTACGCGCGCGTGGAGCGGCGCCACCCCCAGCCGGATGCCCCGCCCACCGGGCCCTGGCACAGCGGCCTCGTCGGCTGCCTGCTGCGCGGACTCGTCTTCGCCCTGCCCGGCCTCGCGTACGTCCTCGCGGCGCCGCTCCTGGCCGGGCCGGGCAAGGGCCCGCTGCTCGCGTCGGCCGTGGCCGGATGGGTGTGGAACCAGGCCCTGGCCCATCGCGCGTACTCCTGGCTCGGCCTCGGCGAACGCGGGGCGGCCGCCCGCGCCCTGCTTCTCGGCGGCCCGGCGGGTGCGCTCGTCGGCTCGGCCGTCGCCCTCGCCGCCGCCGGGCCCGGAGCGTGGCCGGTCGTCGTCTTCGCCGCCGGACAGTCGCTCTACCTCGGCGCCGCGACCGTCCTGCTCGTTCTCGGCCGCGAACGCGCCCTGCTCTGCGCCCTGCTGCCGCTCGCCGGAGCGGTGCCCGCGTTCTGGTACGACCTCCCCGACGCCCTCCGCGCCGGGCTGCTCGTCCTCGCCCTGGCGACCACGGTCACTTTCGCGGCGATCGTGCTGCGCCCGGGCCCGAGGCTCCGGTCCGGCCCGCCGCTCGTCGCCTCCCTCCCGTACGGCCTCTTCGGCCTCGGCACCGGCCTGCTGGTGCTGTACGCGGGGGCCGGCGACGCCCTGGTGACGGGCGCCGCGCCCGTGGTCGCCCTGACCCTGTCGATGGGGCCCGCCGAGTGGCTGCTGCACCGCTTCCGCCGCGAGACCCTCACCGGACTGCGCACCCTCACCAGTGCCCGCGCGTTCCGACGGGCGGCCGCGGGGACGCTGGCGCACTGCCTCGGCGCGTATCTCACCGTCCTGCTCGCCCTGGCCTCCGTCGGCACGCTGCTGTGGCCGGGGGCCCCGGCGCTCGACGGGGCCCGGCTCCTCGGGCTCCTGCTGGTCGGGGTCGTGCTCTGGCTCGCCCTGCTCCTCCAGGCCTTCGGCGCGGTTCGCAGCGCCGCCGCGGTGTGCACGCTCGCCGCGGTGGCGCAGACCCTCACCCCGACGGCCGGCCCCGTCGCGGCCGGGGCGGCGGCCACCGTCCTGGCCGTCCTGGCCGGCGCCCTGCTCATACGCCCGACAGCCCACCGCGCCTAGGACGACCGTGAAGAAACCTTCCCTCCTCGTGCCCTTCTACGAGCATCCCGCCGAGCGACCGGATGCCTGGGACGCCGTGATCGAGGCCGCGCCGTCGCTGTACGGCGTCGTCCTCAACCCCGCGAACGGTGCGGGGCGGACACCCGATCCCGCCTTCGCCGCCGTCGCCGAGCGGCTGCGCGCCGCCGGGACGCGGGTCCTCGGCTACGTCGACACCGCGTACGGCCGCCGACCGCACTGCGAGGTCGTCGCCGAGCTGCTGCGCCACCGCGACTGGTACGGAGCCGACGGGGCGTTCCTCGACCAGGTGCCGACCGCGCCCGAGGCCCTCGAGCACTTCCGGCGCATCGGCGTCGCCGCCCGAGCCGCCGGGGCCCGGACGCTGGTCCTCAACCACGGCGCCCACCCCGACCCCGGCTATGCCGCGCTCGCCGATCTGCTGGTCACCTTCGAGGGCCCCTGGGACTCCTACCGAGCCCTCGACCTCCCGGTCGCCGACCACTACTGCCATCTGGTCTACGCGGCCCCCCACGGCGCCCTGCCGACCACCCCCGTCCACTGCGCGGTCCCGGGCACGGGCGCCCACCCGTGGGGCACGCTCCCGCACGCCCTGGAGCCGGCCCGATGACCCGGGGGCCGACGGTCAGCCGCGGGTGACGGAGTAGCAGGTGGCCCGGCCCTCGCCGTTGTCCGTCCACTCCCGTTCGGTCGACCACGTGTACCAGGACCGGTCGCCGGCCACGTCCGCACACGCCCGCTCGGCCCGGTTCTTCGCCGACTCGGTTCCGGGCCAGCCGCCCGCGAGCGTGTGCTGCCCCAGGACCTTGCCGTCGTAGGAGCCGGTACACGGCACCCGCGTCACCAACCGGTGCTGACGCAGCCCGGTGTTGAAGTCCATGCAGTCCCCCGCCTTCGCGTCGTACGTGGCGATCACCGCCGTGCCGGCGTCCAGGGTGCGCTCGGCGGGTGTCGCCGCGGACGTCGGCTTCGCGGCGCCGAATCCACCCAGGGTGAGGTCGGCGTGGAGCGCGGTGACCTCCGCGAGGGCGCTGTCCTTCTCCTTGGAGAGCAGGGCGGACAGATCGGCCCGGGCACGCGTGACCCGGCCGTCGGCGTCGGCGTCGACGGTCACCGGGATCCCGACCGTCTTCACGGTGGCGTTCAGCGGGATGGGGACGAACTCCTTCCGCAGGTCGTACGGGAAGAGGTTCATCGCCGCCTGCAGCGGGAACGTGGCGGTGTACGAACGCCCCGCCGTGCCCGACTGCGCCGTCGCCTCCGCCGTCCCGAGTGCCTCCAGGAGCGTGCTGCCGATCGCGGCCTCGGAGCCGCGCAGATGGCTGATCGAGTCGACGCCCCAGAGCGGCTTGATGTCGCCCGAGTACCGCAGCCAGTAGCCGGCGGAGGCGGCGCGGTAGTGGATGGCCCGGGTGTCCACCGTGTACCGGCTGGAGGTGTCGCCCGTGGTCCGCCCCGGAAGCGATCCGAGGATCGTCGCGCGGGCGTCCTCAGGGAACTGCCGGGGAACGCGCCAGGTGCTCGCCGCCTCTCCTCGGCTGCCGGTGAAGTCCACGCGTCCTGTGAGGGTCTGGACGGCCTTGCCGTGCCGCGAGGTGAAGGTGACCGTCTGGCGTAGCTCGGCACTGCCGGCCTTCTGGGTGTGGCGCAGCGCGAGGAAGACCTGCCGGTCGAGCGGCTCGGAGAACACGGGGTGGGCGGCCGGTTTCGCGGCCCCGCCGTCGTCGGTGCCGCCGCCGCAGGCGGTGAGTGAAAGGGAGGCTGCGGCGAGCGCGGCAGCGGTACGGGCAAGGCGTCTGATCACGCCTTCTTGACCGGGCGGACCTGCGGAAGGTTGTCCTCCGGCAGGTCACGGAACGATCACCCCAGCGTCAGCGCGACGAGCGCCACCGTCCCGGCCGTCTCCTCCACCGCTCCGAACACATCGCCGGTCACCCCGCCGAACCTCCGCACGCACCGGCGCAGCAGCAGCGCCGCGGCGCCGAGCCCCGCCGCTGCCGCCAGGACGTGACGGATCGCGTCGTACGGGGAGAAGAGCGCGCCCGCGGCGGCGCACAGGACGAGGACGCCCCCGGTGACCAGCGCGGCCGAGCGCACCGGGACCGTGGCGGCGACCATCGCGCCCAGGCCCTCCGGGCGGGCCGCCGGGACGCCATGGCGGGAGGCGTGGGTGAGGGCGAGGCGGGCGACGGTCGCGGCGAGTGCGGCGGCGACCGTGCCGTACGCCCAGCCCTCCTCGTACAACCGGTACAACGCGGCGACCTGGGCGAGCAGGACGAAGAGCAGCACGATGACACCGAACGGGCCGATGTCCGACTGCTTCATGATCCGCAGCGCGTCCTCCGCGGGCTTGGCGCTGCCGAGCCCGTCCGCCGTGTCCGCGAGGCCGTCCAGATGCAGGCCCCGGGTCATCAGCGCCGGTACGGCGGCGGTGACGACGGCCGCGAGCAGCGGGCCGGAGCCGAACAGGAGGAACAGGCCGCCGAGCGCCGCGGAGAAGAGACCCACGACGAGGCCCGCGAGCGGGGCCCACAACATGCCGGCGCGCGCCGCGTCCCGGTCCCAGCGGGTGATGCGGGCGGGAAGCACGGTGAGAGTGCCGAAGGCGAAACGCAGGCCATCCATCCGGGCAGGGTAAAGCAGACCGCTACCTTGTAAATTGCGCATCAGGTACATACCGGAAGCGGGTGGCATGGGTCACTGGTTCTACAGCAACTTCGTCGAGCCCGGGAAGCTCCCGCTGCTCATCGCCCTGTTCTCCTTCGTGGTGACCTTCCTGGTCACGCGGACGATCGTGCGGATGATCAGGGCGGGGAAGGGCCCGTTCGGCAATGTTCAGTCCGCCGGCGGGCTGCACATCCACCATGTCGTTCCCGGCGTCGTCCTCACCGTCGTCGGCGGCTTCGGCGCGGTCGCCAGCGGCCGGGAGGGGGTCACCGCCTGTGTCTTCGCGGCGGTCTTCGGGGTCGGCGCCGGCCTGGTCCTCGACGAGTTCGCGCTCATCCTCCACCTCGACGACGTCTACTGGAGCGACCAGGGCCGTAAGAGCGTCGAGGTGGTCGTCCTGACCGCCGCGCTGGTGGTGCTGGTCCTCGGCGGCTTCTCGCCGCTCGGCGTCAACGAACTCACCCCCGACGAGCGCCAGAACCGGGCCACCGTCGTCCTCACCATCGTGGTGAACTTCCTCTTCGTCCTGATCGCCCTGGTGAAGGGGAAGTTCCGGATCGCGGTGCTGGGCACCCTGGTGCCGTTCGTCGCGATCGTCGGAGCGGTCCGGCTCGCCCGGCCCGGCTCCTGGTGGTCCCGCCACTTCTACCGCCGGCGCCACCGGGCCCGCGCCAAGTCCCGGCTGCGCACCTACCGGCACGACCGGCGCTGGGACCGAGTCCGCCGACGGACTCAGGATCTGATCGGCGGCTTCCAGGAGCGGGTCCCCGGCCGCGGCTCCGGCCCGGGGGCCGGTGGCGGCTGACGGCGCTCCCGCCACGCCGTGACCGCCACGAGCACCAGCACCGCGGCGATCGCCGCCAGATGCTCCTTGCCCGCCAGGTTGCTCTTGATCAGCACCTCCACGACCATCGCGACGATCACCAGCGCCCCGGTCCAGCGGGCCCGGTGGCGCCAGCAGACGTAGACGGCGAGGCCGACCACGGCCGCCGAGGGGCCGGTGTCGACGACCCGGGCGTCCGAGGCGGGCAGCCCGAGAGGGCTGTCCGGGCCGAGCGCGATGCCCACCCGCGCGTACAACGTCCCGGCCAGCGTCGCCAGATACGCGATGGCGAGGGTCCGCCACCTCCCCAGACAGATCTCGGCGATGCCGAACACCAGCAGGACCTGCGCAAGCGCGCCCCACACCGGCAGGTCGAGCGCCGGGACGAAGAGCGAGAGCGGCGTACGGAGCAGGGCGAGCCAGAGCGGGTCCTCGGCCCGCACCGAGCCGATGTTCTGGACCGGCTGGTAGCCCCAGTCCTGGTTCTGCACGAGCTGGAAGAGCGCCGTGAGGCACACGGCGGCCAGCGTCATCGGTACGGCACGCCACTTCCTCGTGACGAGCGCGGTCCGCACGGCGGTGTACAGCGGGCCCCACTCGCGGTGCGCGAACTCCCGGACGGCGGGCCTCAACGCCGGCCCTCCAGGTGCTTGCGGTGTATCCACTTCGGCAGCCCGGGGGCTTCCAGGAAGCCCTCGGCGCGGCCCGCGGCGAGGCCGATGCGCAGTAGGTCGGCGCTCTTCTCGAAGAGCATGAAGCGGGGCTCCCAGATCGGTCGGTACTTGGCGTTGGCGCGGTACAGCGACTCGATCTGCCACCAGCGGGAGAAGAAGCTGAGCAGTGAACGCCACATGCGCAGCACGGGTCCCGCCCCGAGCTTCGAGCCACGTTCGAAGACGGAACGGAACATGGCGAAGTTGAGCGACACCTGCGTGATCCCGATCTCCTTGGCGCGCTGGAGAAGTTCGATGACCATGAACTCCATCAGGCCGTTCTCCGAGTCCCGGTCACGGCGCATCAGGTCCAGCGAGAGGCCCTTGGGGCCCCAGGGAACGAAGGACAGCACCGCCCGCAGCTCGCCCTGTCCGTCGGTGCACTCCAGCATCACGCACCGGCCGTCCCACGGGTCGCCGAGACGGCCGAGCGCCATGGAGAAGCCCCGTTCGGTGGCCCCGTCGCGCCAGTCGTCCGCCTTGCGGAGCAGCGCGTCCATCTCGTCGGCGGGGATGTCCTCGTGGCGCCGGATCCGTACCTCGTACCCGGCCCGCTTGACCCGGTTGAAGGCCTGTCGCACCGTGCGCATGGCGCGTCCGTCGAGGGTGAACTCGTCGGTCTCCACGATCGCCTCGTCGCCCAGCTCCAGGGCGTCCAGGCCGTGCCGGGCGTAGATGGTGCCGGCCTCCTCGCTCGCGCCCATCACCGCCGGGACCCAGCCGTGCTCGCGGGCCTCGGCCAGCCAGGGTTCGATCGCCCCCGGCCAGGCCTCCGGGTCGCCGATCGGGTCGCCGGAGGCGAGCGAGACCCCGCCGACCACCCGGTAGGCGATGGCGGCCTTCTCGCTGGGGGACCACACCACGCTCTTCTCACGGCGCAGGGCGAAGTAGCCGAGCGAGTCGCGGTCGCCGTGCTTGTCGAGCAGCAGCCGCAGCTTCTCCTCGTCGCCCTCGGTCAGCGGATCGACGGCCCGGCGTGAACGGAACGCGGCGTAGAGCACGGCGATGATCAGCAGCGTGGACAGCACGTTGATGGTGACGTCGACCCAGCCGGGGGTGGCGATCCCGTCGAAGCGCGAGTCGTCGGCGGCCAGGGTGATCAGCCGCATCACGCCGTACCGCCAGCGCTCCAGGAAGGTGGAGCCGCCGGTGGCGGTGTTGGTGACGGTGACGAGGACGGCGGCGAGCAGGGAGGTGACGAGCAGTCCGCCGACCGCCACGACGGCGGCGGCCAGCGGGTTGGAGCGGTCGCCCTTCGCGTAGAACTCCTTGCGGCCGAGCAGCAGCGCGAGCACGAACCCGGCGGTCAGGACGAGCGAGATCCAGTTCTGGGCGTGCTGCCGGATCTCGGGGAAGGCCATCGCGAGGGCGAAGAGCGCGAGGAAGAGTCCGCTGAGGACGATGTTGAGGATCCAGGCGGCGCGCTTGCGGCGTCGCATGGTGATCGCCAGGAAGAGCGTGAAGACACCCGAGGCGAAGCCCGCGGTCAGCAGGTACGGAGTGAAGTAGTCGTCCGTGTTGTGTCTGCGGAGGTCCTGGCCGAGCGAGACCCACACGGCGCTCAGGAAGTTGATGAACGTGACGGCGCGCAGGTACCAGACGGCGAACGCGGCGCTGCGCCGCGAACGGACGGTGCCCCGGGGCGTTCCTTCGGTGGACAAACGGACCTCTCCCATGAAAAGCGATCTTATGGGGCATCGCTTGCCATGGCGGGGCGCCGGAGGCGGTCGTCCGCGCGTGGCGGAACGACTGCCTCCGGCGCCGTGACGCGACTAGCTCTCCTCGTCCGGGGAGTCCGCCCCGGCATCGTCCGGAATGGTCAGTTCCGGCTGCTCGGGCAGCTCCGCGGCGAGCGCCGCCGCGGCCTGGACGAGGGGAAGAGCGAGCATGCCCCCGGTTCCCTCGCCCACGGAGACGCCATGGTCGAGCAGCGGGTTGAGTGCCATCCGGTCCAGCGCCTTCGCCTGCGCCGGCTCACCGCTGACCTGACCCGCCAGCCACCAGTCCGGCGCCCGGAACGCCGCCCGCTGCGCCACCAGCGCACAGGCCGCACCCACCACACCGTCCAGGATCACCGGCATCCGGCGCACCGCGCTCTGCAGCAGGAAGCCCGTCATCGCCGCCAGGTCCGCCCCGCCGACCGCCGCGAGCAGCTCCAACTGGTCGCCCAGGACCGGCCGGGCACGCCGCAGCGAGTCCCGGACCGCCGCACACTTGCGCATCCACGCCAGATCGTCGATCCCGGCGCCGCCCCGGCCGGTCACCACCGAGGCGTCCGTCCCGCAGAGGGCCGCGATCAGGGTCGAGGCCGGCGTCGTACCGCCCACGCTCAGATCGCCGAGCACGACCAGATCCGTACCCGAGTCGGCCTCCTCGTCGGCGATCGCCATGCCGAGCCGTACCGCCGCCTCGGTCTCCTCCGTGGTCAGCGCGTTCTCGACGTCGATCCGGCCGCTGCCGCGCCGCACCCGGTGGCGTACCACCTCGGCCGGCAGCAGCTCCGGCTCGCAGTCCAGACCGGCATCGACCACCCGCACCGGGACGTTCGCCGCGCGGGCGAGCACCGCCACCGGGCTCGCGCCGTCGAGGACCGAGCGGACCAGCTCGTAGGCCGTCCCGGCCGGACGCCCGGACACCCCGAGCGAGGCCACCCCGTGATCGCCCGCGAAGAGCACCACGCGCGGCTGCTCGATCGCCCGCACCTCGACCGAACCCTGCGCCGCCGACAGCCACTCGCCGAGTTCGTCGAGTCGGCCGAGCGCACCGGGCGGAACGATCAACCGATCCCGGCGTTCCTCGGCGTCACGCCGTATCCCGCCGTCGGGGCGCTCGATCAGATCGGAGAAGTCGTCCAGGTTCAAGGCTCTTCCTTGTGGCGTCGGCGGTGGCCATCGGTGATCGCACCCTACCCGCGCAGCACCAGAGCCTGTCCCGAGACGACGAGGAGCACCTGCTCGCACTCGTCGCCGAAGGCCGCGTTCAGCCGGCCCAGCTCGTCCCGGAAGCGCCGCCCCGCCGCCGTGGCGGGCACGACCCCCGAGCCCACCTCGTTGGTGACGGCGACGACCGTACGGGAGGTGGCGCGGACCGCCGCCACCAGTTCCTCGATCCGCTTCCGCAACGCCTCCTGCCCGCCGTCCGCCCACCGCTCGTCGTCCCAGGCCCCCACCGCGTCCATCGCGTCCGTCAGCCAGAGGGACAGGCAGTCGATCAGCAGCGCCGGGCCCTCGGCCTCGGCAAGGAGCGGTACAAGGTCGCAGGTCTCGGCCGTACGCCAGGAGCCGGGCCGCCGGTCCCGATGCAGGGCCACCCGCTCCGCCCACTCCGGGTCGGCCTCGCGGGTCCCGGAGGTCGCCACGTACAGCACCTCGGGAAACGTCTCCAGGCGCCGCTCGGCCTCCACCGACTTGCCCGACCGGGCCCCGCCGGTCACCAGCGTGCGGCGCGGGACCTCGGGCACGGCGTGATACTCGCCGACGTACAGGGTCGTGCCGTCCGGCACCATCCGCGCCCCGGCCGCGGCGAGGCGACGGTCCAGCTCCGCGCCGTTCGGCACGTCGTGGTCGAGATGGACGGCGATCACATCGGTGCTCGCGGAGACCGCCCCGGTCGCCCGCAGCCTGGCCAGCGCGTCGGGGCGGCCGGTGACGTCCATGACGACCATGTCGTAAGGGCTGCGGTGATCGTCGGTCAGTCCGGCGGGGGAGCCGCCCGGCGGCAGATAGAGCAGCCGCTCGCCCTCCGGGGACGTCACCTCGTACCCCGTACCGGGTGAGTCCATCGGCACGGCCCGGACCCGGTGCCCGCTGATCAGCGTCAACTCCCGTCCGTCCGGCACCCGTCCCGCGGACGGCAGCCCGGCCGGCACCTCCACGGCCGGTCCGTCGTGCGGATGCGTCAGGAGCACCTGCCGTACGCCGACCAGCGAATGCCCCGCCCGGGCGGCGGCCAGCGCGGCCCCCGGCGTCAGGTCGAGCAGCAGCGCCTCGTCCACGAGCAGCGCGGTGGCGGCCCGCGCCCGGTCGCCGCGGGAGGACGCGCACACGGCGCAGGGGCAGTCGGGGCGGGGGAGCCCGAGGGGGGCGCCGGTGCCGAGCAGAGTCAGTTCCACGCATTGATCCTCCCGCGTCACCGCGAGGGGTGCGCGCCCGGCTACGCTGCGGGCAGGAAACCGATCATCCGGTGAGCCTCAGGAGGCGGACATGGCATGGACGTGGCGGTTCGAGAAGTCCGACGGCACGGAGACCGCTCCCGCGGTGGAACCGGAGGAGTGGACGACCCAGGGCGACGCCGAATCCTGGATCGGTGAGGTCTGGAAGGACCTCCTCGAGGGCGGAGCGGACCAGGCCACGCTCTTCGAGGACGAGACCAAGATCTACACGATGTCCCTGAACGCGGAGGCGTAGGACTCCCTGCGGCCGGTCCCTCCGCGGGCCCGGCCGCTCGCCGTCCCGCTTCCCGGGGGGCGGGCGGGGGTCAGCCCCGGACACCGCACAGATGCAGCAGCGCCGCTATCCGGCGGTACGGTTCCGCTCGCCCGGCGCGGTCCTCGGCGGCGAGCAGCCGCTCCAGCTCCTCGGCGGCCGGCAGACCCACATCGCCCGCCATGCCGTCGGTGAAGACCCGCACGCCGTACCAGGCGTGCAGCGGTGCGGCGATCCCCGCCAGCGTCGACGTCAGCGCGTCGAGCCGGTCGGCCCGCACCTTGAATCCGTTGTCGTCGGTGTACGTGTCCGACTCGAAGCCGGTCAGCGCGCCCGACCAGTCCCCGGCCAGGCCGGGCCGCATGGCCAGCGCGTCCGCGTTCCGTACGACGAGGGAGAGCAGACCTCCGGGGGCCAGCATCCGGGCGAGGCCCGCGAGCAGGGCGTCCGGCTCGTCCGCGTACATCAGGACACCGTGGCAGAGCACCACGTCGAAGCTGCCCGGCAGGAAGTGCACACCGGTCTCGCGGCCGTCGCCCTCGATCAGCCGGACCCGCTCACGGATCCCGGCCGGTTCGGTGGCCAGCGAGTCCCGGGCGGCCTTGAGCAGCTCGGGATCAGCCTCCAGGCCGGTCACCGTGTGACCCGCCCGTGCCAGCCGCAGCGCCTGGGTTCCCTGCCCCATGCCCGCGTCCAGGATCCGCAGCCGCTGCCCCACCGGGTAGCGGCCGGCTATCTGCTCGTCGAGCTGGCGCGCGATGAGCTCCTGACGGACGGTCTCGCGCAACCCCCCGTAACCGCTCGGCCACGGGGAGGCGGCGGGCAGCAGCGGACCGCTGCCCGCGCCGGAACCGGAGCCGTTCGTGCTCAGGGCCGCTCTCCGCGCTTGACCTGCGGCTTCGGCAGTCGCAGTCGGCGCATCTGGAGCGTACGCATCAGGCCGTAGGCCACGGCACCCCGCTTCGGCTCGTTCGGGAAGCGCTCGTTCAGCTGCTTCTTCAGACGGAGCCAGATGCCGATCGAGTCGATGACGATCATCACGATCACACCGAGCCAGAGCAGCAGCGAGATGTTCTGCAGCGCCGGGACACGGATCATCGACAGGACGAGGATCACCACGGCCATCGGGAGGAAGAACTCCGCGATGGAGAAGCGCGAGTCGACGAAGTCGCGCACGAAGCGGCGGACCGGACCCTTGTCACGGGCCGGCAGATAACGCTCGTCGCCGCTGGCCAGCGCCTCGCGCTGACGAGCCAGGTCGGTGCGGCGTGCCTCGCGCTGGCGCTTGGCGGCCTCCTTGCGGTCGGTCGGCACCGTCGCGGCGCGACGGCGCTGGGTCTGCGCCTCACTCCGCTTCGGGGTCGGGCGGCCCTTGGGGGCCTCGGGGTCGCGGGGCTGCTTGGAGAGGTCCGCCGTCACCTTGTCGGTGGGGGCCTTCTCTTCCTTGGAACGGCTACGGAACACATTCCCCAGAGTACGTGGTGGGGGGTGTGGACCCCAGTCCGGCCGGGAACGATCCGGTATCGGCCTGCGTCTGTGGGGGTACGCACGGACGACACGCACGCTTTCCCTGAGGTCCATCTACACCCTGGGCCTGAGAGAGCGCATGCGTAGTCGTCCTTGGGGAGGAGCACATCCGGCCCCGAACAGTGCGGTAATGGAGGCAGGGACCGTACTGTGGATCCTGTTGGAGTGCTTGAGCCGAGTCCGTCAGAAGGGGGCGCGCGAAGCCCATGAGCGGTGTCATGAAGCGTATGGGGATGATCTTCCGCGCGAAGGCAAACAAGGCCCTCGACCGGGCCGAGGATCCGCGCGAGACCCTCGATTACTCCTACCAGAAGCAGCTGGAGCTCCTGCAGAAGGTCCGGCGGGGCGTCGCCGACGTGGCGACGTCGCGCAAGCGGCTCGAACTGCAGCTGAACCAGCTCCAGGGCCAGTCCGCCAAGCTGGAGGACCAGGGCCGCAAGGCACTGGCGCTCGGCCGTGAGGACCTGGCCCGCGAGGCGCTGTCCCGGCGGGCGGCGCTGCAGCAGCAGGTGAGCGACCTCGAGGTGCAGCATCAGACGCTGCAGGGCGAGGAGGAGAAGCTCACGCTGGCCGCGCAGCGACTCCAGGCCAAGGTCGACGCCTTCCGTACGAAGAAGGAGACGATCAAGGCGACCTACACCGCCGCGCAGGCGCAGACCAGGATCGCCGAGTCGTTCTCCGGCATCTCGGAGGAGATGAGCGACGTCGGCGTGGCGATCCAGCGAGCCGAGGACAAGACGGCCCAGCTGCAGGCCCGCGCCGGCGCGATCGACGAGCTGCTCGCCTCGGGCGCGCTCGACGACCAGTCGGGCCTGGCCAAGGACGACATCCAGGCGGAGCTGGACCGGCTGTCCGGCGGCACGGACGTCGAGCTGGAGCTCCAGCGGATGAAGGCCGAGCTGGCGGGAGGCCCTTCGGACGCGAAGCAGGCGATCGAGGGTGGTACGGGAACGTCGCAGGACCAGGGCCAGCAGTCCTCCAACCCGAGGTTCGACAAGCAGTAAGGACGGCGCGTCATGATCGTAAGGATCATGGGGGAGGGCCAGTGGGAACTGGCCGACAGTCACTTCGTCGAGTTGAACAAGCTGGACGACGAACTGCTCGCCGAGATGGAGTCGGGAGACGCCGACGGCTTCCGCCGTACGTTCTCGGCCCTGCTCGACGCGGTCCGGCGCCTCGGCGAACCGCTCCCCGACGCGGCACTGGAACCCTCGGAACTGATTCTTCCGGAACCTGACGCGACGCTCGAAGAGGTCCGGGAGATGCTCTCCGACGACGGGCTGATCCCGGGCTGACGACTCCGACATCAACGGCAGCGCCCCGCCTCCCGCACCAGGGAAGCGGGGCGCTGCCGTGTCCACCACCCCGTACCGTTGCTCCGTGACCTCCCTCGACAGCGGCTTCCCGCAGGCCCGGCACTGGCTGCGGGCCCACCCCCTCGCCTTCGACGCCGGCCTCGCCCTCGCCGTGCTCGCCTGCATGGTCACGGGATCCTTCGCCGACCCCCACGGCAGCCCCAACGGACCCACCTTCGGCGACCGCACCCCCGACGCCACCAGCGTCCTCCTCATGGTGCTCGGCGCCGCCGCGCTCGTCCTGCGGCGACGCGACCCCCTCGCCGTCCTCGCCTTCACCGGCGGGGTCACCCTCGTCGAACTGATCACCGACGACCGGCCGGCCCCGGTCGCGATGAGCGCCGTCATCGCGCTCTACACCGTCGCCGCCCGCACCGACCGCCCCACCACCTGGCGCGTCGGACTGCTCACCATGGGCGTCCTGTCGGGCGCATCGATGCTCTTCGGCCCCACCCCCTGGTACGCCCAGGAGAACCTCGGCGTCTTCGCCTGGGCCGGCATGGCCGCGGCCGCCGGCGACGCCGTCCGCAGCCGCCGCGCCTTCGTCGACGCCATCCGCGAGCGCGCCGAGCGGGCGGAACGGACCCGCGACGAGGAGGCCCGGCGCCGGGTCGCCGAGGAGCGCCTCCGTATCGCCCGTGACCTCCACGACGTCGTCGCCCACCACATCGCCCTGGTCAACGTCCAGGCCGGGGTCGCCTCCCACGTCATGGACAAGCGCCCCGACCAGGCCAAGGAGGCCCTCGCGCACGTCCGCGAGGCCAGCCGCTCCGCCCTCAACGAGCTGCGTGCCACCGTCGGTCTGCTCCGCCAGTCCGGCGACCCCGAGGCGCCCACCGAACCCGCCCCCGGCCTCGCCGTCCTCGACGAGCTGCTCGCCACCTTCCGCAACGCGGGCCTCCCCGTCGAGCTGGCCCGGGCGGACGACGACGCCGAGCTCCCGGCCGCCGTCGACCTCGCCGCGTACCGGATCATCCAGGAGGCGCTGACCAATGTGCAGAAGCACGCCGGCCCGGACGCCAAGGCCGAGGTGAGCGTGGTCCGGGTCGGCCGTACCGTCGAGATCACCGTCCTCGACAGCGGAGTGCCGCAGCCGGCGACGCCCGCCGACACCGGCGGGCACGGACTGATCGGCATGAGGGAGCGCGTCACCGCGCTCCGCGGCACGCTGACCGCGGCACCCCGCTACGGCGGCGGCTTCCGTGTCCAGGCGATACTGCCCGCAACGGCCCGTACGGGGGAGGACACATGACCATCCGGGTGCTGCTCGCCGACGACCAGGCCCTGCTCCGCAGCGCCTTCAAGGTGCTCGTGGACTCCGAGCCGGACATGGAGGTCGTCGCCGAGGCCGCCGACGGGGCCCAGGCGGTCGCGCTCGCCCGGACCACGGGGGCCGACGTCGTCCTGATGGACATCCGGATGCCCGGCACGGACGGGCTCGCCGCCACCCGGATGATCACCGCGGACCCGGAGCTGTCCGCCGTACGGATCGTCATGCTGACCACCTTCGAGGTCGACGAGTACGTCGTGCAGTCGCTCCGCGCCGGCGCCTCCGGCTTCCTCGGCAAGGGGGCCGAACCGGAGGAGCTGCTGAACGCCATCCGGATCGCCGCCGCGGGAGAGGCCCTGCTCTCGCCCGTCGCGACCAAGGGTCTGATCGCCAAGTTCCTCGCGCAGGGCGGCAGTTCGGACTCCGAGAGCGGTGAGGACGGGCCGGCGTACTCCGAGCGTCTGGCCGCCCTCACCACCCGCGAGCGGGAGGTCCTCGTCCTCGTCGCCGGCGGCCACTCCAACGACGAGATCGCCGAGCGCCTCGAGGTCAGCCCCCTCACGGTCAAGACGCATGTCAACCGGACCATGGCCAAGCTCGGCGCCCGCGACCGCGCCCAGCTGGTGGTCACGGCCTACGAGTCCGGCCTGGTACGTCCAAGGGTGGAGTGAGGGAGTACCCCGGCGTACTCCAGACGCGGTATGCGCGGGATAAGGAATTGGACCCGGGGGCCGAGGATCCGGGGCTTCCCATGGCTGAAGGTGTAAGCGGGCACCCCTGGAACGTCCTGGCGCCCGCCTGCCGAGTACGCCACAGAAGAGAGACCCCATGTCCTGGCTGTCCAGATTCAGCCTCGCGCAACGGGCCCTGATCGGGCTGATGTCCATCGTCGCCATCGTCTTCGGGGCGATAGCGATACCGCAGCTGAAGCAGCAACTGCTGCCCTCGATCGAGCTCCCGATGGTCTCGGTCCTCGCTCCCTATCAGGGCGCGTCGCCCGACGTGGTCGAGAAGCAGGTCGTCGAACCGCTCGAGAACACCATCAAGGCCGTCGACGGCATCAAGGGCGTGACCTCCACCGCCTCCGAGGGCAGCGCCGTGATCATGGCCACCTTCGACTACGGCGACGAGGGCACCAAGCAGCTCGTCGCCGACGTCCAGCAGGCCGTGAACCGGGCGCGCGCGGTGCTCCCGGACGACGTCGACCCTCAGGTCGTCGCCGGTTCGACGGACGACATCCCGACCGTCGTCCTCGCGGTCACCTCCGACAAGGACCAGCAGGCGCTCGCCGACCAGCTGGAGCGGACCGTCGTCCCGGCCCTGGAAGACATCGACGGCGTCGGCCAGGTCTCCATCGACGGCGTCCAGGACCTCCAGGTCTCCGTCACCCCGGACGAGAAGAAGCTCGCCGCGGCGGGGCTGAACTCCATGAAGCTCGCCCAGGCTCTCCAGGCGGGCGGCGCGACGGTGCCGGCGGGCTCGTTCTCCGAGGCCGGCAAGAGCCGCACGGTCCAGGTCGGCGGCGGCTTCACCTCTCTCCAGCAGATCCAGGACCTGCGCGTCAAGCCCGAGCAGGGCAAGGCCGTCCGCGTCGGCGACGTGGCCACGGTGAAGCAGGAGGAGTCCTCCCGGGTCTCCATCACCCGTACCAACGGCAAGCCCAGCCTGGCCGTGCTGGCCACCATGGACAACGACGGCAGCGCCGTCGCCATCTCCGAGGCCGTCCAGGACAAGCTGCCCGAGCTCCGCAAGGACCTCGGCGCCGGCGCCGAGCTGACGGTCGTCTCCGACCAGGGCCCGGCCGTCTCCAAGTCGATCTCCGGTCTCACCACCGAGGGCGCGCTCGGCCTCGTCATGGCCGTCCTCGTGATCCTGGTCTTCCTGGCCTCGATCCGCTCGACGCTGGTCACCGCGGTCTCCATCCCGCTCTCGGTCGTCCTGGCCCTGATCGTGCTGTGGACCCGTGACCTCTCGCTCAACATGCTGACCCTGGGCGCCCTCACGATCGCGATCGGCCGGGTCGTCGACGACTCGATCGTGGTCCTGGAGAACATCAAGCGGCACCTCGGCTACGGCGAGGAGCGCCAGTCGGCGATCCTCACGGCGGTCCGCGAGGTCGCCGGCGCCGTGACCTCCTCGACCCTCACCACGGTCGCGGTCTTCCTGCCGATCGGTCTGGTCGGCGGCATGGTCGGCGAGCTGTTCGGCTCGTTCAGCCTGACGGTCACCGCCGCGCTGCTCGCCTCGCTCCTGGTCTCCCTCACCGTCGTCCCGGTTCTCTCGTACTGGTTCCTGCGCGCCCCCAAGGGCACGTCGGCGGACCCGGACGAGGCCCGGCGCCTCGCGGAGGAGAAGGAGAACAAGAGCCGCCTCCAGCGCCTGTACGTCCCGGTCCTGCGCTTCGCGACCCGTCGCCGCCTCACCAGCGTGGCGATCGCGATCGTCGTCCTGGTCGGCACCTTCGGCATGGCCCCGCTCCTGAAGACCAACTTCTTCGACCAGGGCGAGCAGGAGGTCATGAGCATCAAGCAGGAGCTGGCTCCGGGCACCAGCCTCGTGGCGGCCGACGAGGCCGCACGGAAGGTGGAGAAGGTCCTCGCCTCCACCGACGGTGTGAAGGACTACCAGGTCACGGTCGGCTCCTCGGGCTTCATGGCGGCCTTCGGCGGCGGTACGGGCGCCAACCAGGCCTCGTACCAGCTGACCCTGGAGGACTCGGCGACGTACGAGAAGACGCGCGACGCCATCGACGAGGCCCTCGGCAGGCTCGACGGCATCGGCGACACGACGATCGCGGCAGGCGACGGCTTCGGCAGCCAGGACCTGAGCGTGGTGGTCAAGGCCTCCGACGCGGACACCCTGAAGAAGGCGTCCGAGGCGGTCAAGGCCGAGGTCGCGGAGCTCGACGACGTCACCGACGTCCAGAGCGACCTGTCGCAGTCCGTGCCGCGGATCTCCGTCAAGGCCAACGCGAAGGCGGCGGACCTCGGCTTCGACGACACGACGCTCGGCATGGCCGTCGCCCAGGCGGTCCGTGGCACCCCCGCCGGCAAGGCGATCCTCGACGACACCGAGCGGAACGTCGTCCTGACCTCGGCGAACCCGGCCACGACGTTGGACGGCCTCAAGAAGCTGCCGCTGGGCCCGGTCAAGCTCGGCGACATCGCCGAGGTGAAGCTGGTCCCCGGCCCGGTCTCGATGACCCGGATCGACGGCGCCCGCGCGGCGACGATCACGGCCAAGCCGACCGGTGACAACACCGGAGCGGTGAGCACGGCGCTCCAGTCGAAGATCAACGCGCTCGACCTGCCCGAGGGCGCGACGGCGTCCATCGGCGGTGTCTCCGAGGACCAGTCCGAGGCGTTCGCCAACCTGGGCCTGGCGATGCTCGCGGCCATCGCGATCGTCTTCATGCTCCTGGTCGCGACCTTCAGGTCCCTGATCCAGCCGCTGATCCTGCTGGTGTCGATCCCGTTCGCGGCGACCGGCGCGATCGGTCTGCTGATCGTGACCGGGACCGCGATGGGCGTCCCGGCGATGATCGGCATGTTGATGCTGATCGGCATCGTGGTCACCAACGCGATCGTCCTGATCGACCTGATCAACCAGTACCGGGCCCAGGGCCTGGGCGTCGTCGAGGCGGTCGTCGAGGGTGGCCGCCACCGTCTGCGCCCGATCCTGATGACGGCACTGGCGACGATCTTCGCGCTGCTCCCGATGGCGCTCGGCATCACCGGCGAGGGCGGCTTCATCGCCCAGCCGCTGGCGGTGGTGGTGATCGGCGGTCTGATCACCTCGACGCTGCTGACGCTGCTGCTGGTCCCGACGCTCTACGCGATGGTGGAGCTGCGCAAGGAGCGCCGCGCGAAGAAGAAAGCGGCGAAGAAGGCGAAGAAGCGCGACGGCTCCCTGGACAACCCCGAGCAGCCGGACGTGACCCCCGCGGACGCGACCCTGCTGGACAAGCTGGACGCGCTGGACATCTGACACCCCCAGGGCGCCCCACGGAGGCCCGGCTCGGCACTCGTGCCGAGCCGGGCCTCCGGCGTTCCGCAGGGCGCCGCCGCACACGCCGAGGGCGCCCCGCACGATGCGGGGCGCCCTCGGCGTACGTACGGGAGAACCGTTACGGCAGCGCCAGCATCCGCTCCAGCGCCAGCTTCGCGAAGCTCTCCGTCTCCTTGTCGACCTCGATCCGGTTGACCAGGTTGCCCTCGGCCAGCGACTCCAGCGTCCACACCAGGTGCGGCAGGTCGATCCGGTTCATCGTCGAGCAGAAGCAGACCGTCTTGTCGAGGAAGACGACCTCCTTGTCCGGGTGCGCGTTGGCCACGCGTCGGACCAGGTTCAGCTCCGTGCCGATCGCCCACTTCGAGCCGGCCGGGGCCGCCTCCAGCGTCTTGATGATGTACTCCGTCGAGCCGACGTAGTCCGCGGCGGCCACGACCTCGTGCTTGCACTCCGGGTGCACGAGCACGTTCACGCCCGGGATCCGTTCGCGGACGTCGTTGACCGAGTCCAGCGAGAACCGGCCGTGCACCGAGCAGTGACCCCGCCACAGGATCATCTTGGCGTTCCGCAGCTCCTCGGCGGTCAGGCCGCCGTTCGGCTTGTGCGGGTTGTACAGGACGCAGTCGTCGAGCGACATGCCCATCTCGCGCACTGCGGTGTTGCGCCCCAGGTGCTGGTCGGGCAGGAACAGGACCTTCTCGCCCTGCTCGAAGGCCCAGTCCAGGGCGCGCTTGGCGTTCGACGAGGTGCAGATCGTGCCCCCGTGCTTGCCGGTGAAGGCCTTGATGTCGGCCGAGGAGTTCATGTACGAGACGGGCACGACCTGCTCGGCGATCCCGGCCTCGGTCAGCACGTCCCAGCACTCGGCGACCTGCTCGGCGGTGGCCATGTCGGCCATCGAGCAGCCGGCCGCGAGGTCCGGCAGGACGACCTTCTGGTCGTCGGTGGTGAGGATGTCGGCCGATTCGGCCATGAAGTGCACACCGCAGAAGACGATGTACTCGGCCTCCGGGCGCGCGGCCGCGTCGCGGGCGAGCTTGAAGGAGTCGCCCGTGACGTCGGCGAACTGGATGACCTCGTCGCGCTGGTAGTGGTGGCCGAGGACGAAGACCTTGTCCCCGAGCTTCTCCTTCGCGGCGCGGGCGCGCTCCACGAGGTCCGGGTCGGAGGGCGACGGAAGGTCGCCGGGACACTCCACTCCGCGCTCGCTCTTCGGGTCGGCCTCGCGGCCGAGCAGCAGCAGGGCGAGCGGCGTCGGCTGGACGTCCAGGGGCTGGGCGGTGGTCACGTCACGCACCCTTTCTTTCTACGGAAGACCTTTTCGTCTAAATGACGCTATCTATCATAACCGCTTCACGTCAGTTTGACGATGTCCATAGTGTCGATGTGACGAATTCGCGGTCCCCGAATCGGATCTTGCCGTTAGCCGGTCCGCGAGCGGGTGTGCGAGCATGAAAGGGACAAGACGCGAAAGCCGAGCCTCGCCCGGAATGAATCCGGGGCCCCGCCGGTTGCAACCGTCGGCAAGCAGTCTCCGTACAACCCGGGAGAGAAGCAGATGTCCGTATCGGACGAGAAGACCACTGTCAGCGACGGCATCCTCCTGTCTGACGCCGCCGCGGCCAAGGTCAAGGCCCTGCTCGACCAGGAAGGCCGCGACGACCTGGCGCTGCGCGTCGCCGTACAGCCCGGCGGCTGCTCCGGCCTGCGGTACCAGCTCTTCTTCGACGAGCGCTCGCTCGACGGCGACGTCGTCAAGGACTTCGACGGCGTCAAGGTCGTCACCGACCGCATGAGCGCCCCGTACCTGGGCGGCGCCTCCATCGACTTCGTCGACACCATCGAGAAGCAGGGCTTCACGATCGACAACCCGAACGCCACGGGTTCCTGCGCCTGCGGCGACTCGTTCAGCTAAGTCGTCGGTCGGACGTACGAAGGCGGCCGCCCCGGACTTCCGGGGCGGCCGCCTTCGTACGTGTGGCGCCGTGTGTGCCTCACATGCGCGGTACGGGCTCCCCGCTCGCGTCCACGACCGCTCGGCCGCCCAGAGGCTGCTCCAGGGTCACCGTACGGGTGACCTCCACCGCGATGGCGATGCACGCCCGCCCCGGGTCGATCGGCCGCTCGGTCACCCGTACGGCGACCTTGTCGGCCCGCTCCTTGGCCGCCGCGGTGTACTCGCTGCACACCCCGCCCCAGAAGGTCACCGACAGCTTCGTGCCGGTGCCGTCGACCCGGTACGACGTGAGCTGCCGCTCGGGCGCCGTTCCCTCGCCCGGTTGCTGCGTCGGGGGCGGCGTCGGACTGGGCTTCGCCGGGGGCGCCAGATGCTCCGGAGCCACCGCCGTTCGTACGACCGTGTACGGCTTCGTGCCGGGCTCCGCCTCCACCGTGAACAGCCACGACGGCACGAGCGCCCGCTCACCGTCCACGAACTGCGACGCGAGACCGAAGACCGCGCCCGTGACCGCCAGCTCCTTCGGCTTCGCGTCCGGCTTACAGGTCGTCGCCGGAGCGTCCGCTCCGCCCTCCGTGCCGGCCGGCGGAGCCGTCGCACAGCCGCCGATGCCGATCGAGCCCGGCCCGGAGGACGCCTTGTTCAGCTCCTCCAGCGCCTTCTCCGCCCCGATCACCGGATAGCTGTCGCCCTTCACCGGATCCTTCAACTGCCCGCTGCCCGAGACCAGTTCACCGCCGGGGCCGACATGGATCCCGGTCGACCAGCCGTACGTCGGCAGCCCGCCCACGACCGGATCGGCGTTGACCACGCGTACCGAGCCCATCAGCTGGCCGGTGTCCAGCTTGGCGTCCTCCTGGCCGATCGCCTTCAGCACGGGAGTGGCCGCCGCCCTCGCCGCCGCCTCGCTCACCGGCCCACCGCTCGGGGGCTTCGCCTCGCCCGGAGGCGGGCATGACTTGCCCTTCAGGCAGGTGTCGCCGACCGGGCCCCCGTCGTACCGCGAGAAGGTCCAGCTGCCCGGGGCCTCGGCGGCCACGTCGAGCCGCAGCCCGGAGCCGTCCTTCTCCGGCGCGATCTTCCAGACCCCGCCCTCCAGGCGCGGCGTGCCCGCGATGCCCAGCGCCTGCGCCAGCCGGGTCACCTCCGCCGAGGTGACCCGGCCGTCGGGCCGGTGGACCGCGGCCGAGGAGGGCCCTTGGGGCAGGTCGCCCTCGGCCTTGTAGACGGCGCCACCGCCGTTGGGGTCGGGCTCACCCGGCGCGATACCGGGCCCGTCGTCGCCGCTCCTCCCGTCGAGCTTCAGCGGCGGGGGAGCGGCCGCCCCGGCGGGCCGGGTGGCATCGCCGTCGGTCGCCGTAGCGGCGAGATACACCCCGCCGCCCCCGACGAGCAGGACGCTCGCCGCCACCGAGGCGACGAGCATCGGCCGGTGCCGCATCCGCCGGTTCTCCGTACCGCTCACCACATCGCTCCTTCGTCCCTGACCCGGAAGGCATCTCCCCGGGAGACATCAGTGGGACGGAATGGGCGAGCGGGTGGTTCCGTCCCTCAGCCGCCGTATTCCGAGGTGGCGTCGATCAGCCGCGCCGAGGCGGGTGGGACGACGACGCCGTGGATGAGTGCGGGAGAGACGGGGGCGGGGGCGTCAGCTGCGGGAACCACCCAGTGGGGGGCCATGCGCGCACTGTCGCCGCGCAGCTGGGCCAGGCTGAACTCGGACTCCTGATGCTCACGAGGAGCGGGGTACGTGGACATAAACGCACCGTACGCACGCCATGACTCCAGGGAAAAGACCTACTCTGGGGTAGTTTCCACTGTTCGGCAGGGCGCCTCCCACCCGGTAGCGTGAACTGTCAACCCCTTTCCGTCCCGCAGGAGCGCCCAGCCGTGCGTATCGCAGTCACCGGCTCCATCGCCACCGACCACCTCATGACCTTCCCCGGCCGGTTCGCAGACCAGCTCGTAGCGGACCAGCTCCACACGGTCTCCCTCTCCTTCCTCGTCGACAACCTCGACATCAGAAGGGGAGGCGTCGGCCCGAACATCTGCTTCGGCATGGGCCAGCTCGGCGGCAACCCGATCCTGGTGGGGGCCGCGGGCTACGACTTCGACGAGTACCGCGCCTGGCTCGACCGCCACGGTGTGGACACCGGCTCGGTGCGGATCTCCGAGGTCCTGCACACCGCCCGTTTCGTCTGCACCACGGACAAGGACCACAACCAGATCGGCTCCTTCTACACCGGCGCGATGAGCGAGGCCCGGCAGATCGAGCTGAAGTCGGTCGCCGACCGCGTCGGCGGCCTCGACCTGGTCCTGATCGGCGCCGACGACCCCGAGGCGATGCTGCGCCACACCGAGGAGTGCAAGACGCGGGGGATCGCCTTCGCCGCGGACTTCTCGCAGCAGATCGCACGGATGGGCGGCGACGAGATCCGCACCCTCCTCGACGGTGCGACCTACCTCTTCTCCAACGAGTACGAGAAGGGCCTCATCGAGTCCAAGACGGGCTGGAGCGACGCGGAGATCCTGGACCGGGTCGGCCACCGGGTCACCACCCTCGGCTCGCGCGGTGTCCGTATCGAGCGCGCGGGCGAGCCGGCCATCGAGGTCGGCTGCGCGGAGGAGGACGCCAAGGTCGATCCGACGGGCGTCGGCGACGCGTTCCGCGCGGGCTTCCTGACCGGACTGTCCTGGGGCGTCAGCCTGGAGCGCGCGGCCCAGGTCGGCTGCATGCTCGCGACGCTGGTGATCGAGACCCTGGGCACCCAGGAGTACACGCTGCGCCGCGCGAACTTCATGGAGCGCTTCACCAAGGCGTACGGCGACGAGGCCGCGACCGAGGTCCAGGCGCACCTGGCCTGACGCCGAGGGCTCTCGGTCCCGCACCCCCGGCCCGGACGGCTCACGCCGCCCGGGCCCCGGGGGCAGGGGTGGCGGAGTTCTACGCCACCCGCCGCACCACGTAGGCCGTGCCGCCCTTCGGGGACGGCTCCTCGCCCACGTACTCCTGGCCACGCATCTCGCACCACGCCGGGATGTCCAGACGGGCGGCCTCGTCGTCGGCGAGAACCGTGACCGTCCCGCCGACGGGGACGTCGTCGATCACCTTCGCCAGTTCGATGACCGGGATCGGGCAGCGCTTGCCCAGCGCGTCCACCACGAGCGAGCCCGCGGACCCCGCGCTGGTCACCGCCTCCGGGGCGCCCAGCCGCTCCCGTACCCCCGCGACCACGCCCGGCAGCACCTCCAGGAAGCGGTCCACGTCCGCCTCCGGTGTCCCGATCGGCAGCGACACCCGGACATTGCCCTCGCTCAGCACTCCCATCGCGCGCAGCACATGGCTGGGCGTCAGCGTCGAGCTGGTGCACGACGAACCGGACGAAACGGAGAAACCCTCCCGGTCCAGCTCGTGCAACAAGGTCTCCCCGTCGACATAGAGACAGGAGAAGGTGACGAGATGGGGGAGTCGGCGCACCGGGTCACCCACCACCTCCACATCCGGCACGAGCGCCGCCACCCGCGCGCGGATCCGGTCCACCAGGCCCCGCAGCCGTGTCGCCTCCGCCGCCGCCTCCGCCCGCACCGCCCGCAGCGACGCCGCGGCGGCCACGATCGCCGGCAGGTTCTCGAAACCGGCCGCCCGCCCCGACTCCCGTTCGTCCGCGGGCCCTTGGGCCGCGAACCGCACCCCCTTCCGTACCGCGAGCAGCCCGACCCCTGACGGTCCGCCCCATTTGTGTGCACTCGCGGCGAGCAGCGACCAGCCGCCCTCCACCGGTCCCCACCCCAGCGACTGCGCCGCGTCGACGAGCAGCGGCACCCCCGTCTCCCGGCACGCCTCCGCGACTTCGGCCACCGGCTGCACCGTCCCCACCTCGTGGTTGGCGGACTGCAGACAGGCCAGGGCCGTCCCCTCCGTCAGTGCCGCGGCGAACGCCGAGGGGTCGACCGCGCCGGACCGGTCCACCGGGACCTCCGTCAGCGACCCGCCCGCCGCCGCGTGCGCCTCGCCCGCGTGCAGGACGGAGGAGTGTTCGACCGCCGACACCACGAGCCGCGTTCCGACACGCCGACGCCCCGCGAGGGCGCCGGAAATTCCGGAGTGAACCGCGCGTGTCCCCGAAGGAGTGAACACCAACTCGTCGGGGCGGCAGCCGACCGCCTCCGCCGCGGCCTCCCGCGCCGCGTCCAGGAGCAGCCGGGCCCGGCGCCCCTCTCGGTAGAGCCGGGCCGGGTCGGCCCAGCCCTCGTCCAGGGAGGCGAGCAGCGCCTGGCGGGCGACGGGGTGCAGTGGGGCGGAGGAGGCGGCGTCGAAGTAGGGCACCGGACAAAGCTAGCCTCCCGTCGCTCAAGGCCCCGTCAGATGCCCGACCCGCGCCGCCGATCGCGCGTCCGGGACCGCTCGGGGACCCTCCGCGGAATGGTCCCGTCCATCCCTTCGGGGAGTCGGACGGCGCGTTGGGCACCCTCCCCGCGCGACCCCAAATAGCGTCCAGTAGGGTTTGGTCCGCATAAACATCCAAACCCCTGCCCGCGGCCGGGGCGGCGACCGACCAGCGAGACGGCCGTAGCCGACCAGCGCGGGCCGAGACTCTCGGGAAGGCGCTACGTGAGTCCCAACGGCTCCGACCTCCCCCGCAGCCAAGGCGCGGGTGGTACCCCCACGTCTCGGCGCCCGATGCGGCGGAAGCTGCCGCAGGTGCTGACTGCGGGCCTGATCCTGGCGACAGCCACCGGCTGCTCGTACAACTGGGAAGACTTCCCCCGCCTTGGTATGCCCACCCCGGTCACGGAAGAGGCTCCCACGATCCTCTCCCTCTGGCAGGGCTCGTGGGCGGCTGCGCTCGTCACGGGCGTGCTGGTCTGGGGGCTGATCCTGTGGTCCGTCATCTTCCACCGGCGCAGCCGCACCAAGGTCGAAGTACCGCCGCAGACGCGGTACAACATGCCCATCGAGGCGCTGTACACGGTCACTCCGCTCATCATCGTGTCGGTGCTCTTCTACTTCACCGCGCGCGACGAGTCGAAGCTCCTCGCGCTCTCCGACAAGCCCGCCCACACCATCAACGTGGTCGGCTACCAGTGGAGCTGGGGCTTCAACTACCTCGAGGACGTGGACGGCAACCCCGCCACCGGTGACCCTCAGGCACAGAAGCAGCTGAACGCGATCCCGGACAAGTACAGCAACGACTTCCCCAAGGGCGCCGAGGGCGTCTACGAAGCCGGTATCCCCGGAGACCGGAACCCTCAGACGGGCAACCCCGGTCCGACCCTGGTGCTGCCGAAGGGGGAAAAGGTCCGGTTCATCCTGACCTCCCGTGACGTCATCCACTCGTTCTGGGTGGTTCCCTTCCTGTTCAAGCAGGACGTCATCCCCGGTCACACCAACGTCTTCGAGGTGACTCCGAACCGGGAGGGCACCTTCATGGGCAAGTGCGCCGAGCTCTGCGGCGTCGACCACTCCCGGATGCTCTTCAACGTCAAGGTGGTCTCCCCGGAGAGCTACCAGAAGTACCTGAAGGAGCTGGCCGAGAAGGGGCAGACCGGCTTCATCCCGTCGGGCATCGAGCAGACGGACCCGGCCAGGAATGCGGAGAAGAACCAACTGTGAGCATCCTCAACGAACCCCAGGGTGCGGCCGCGGCTGAGGACTCGTACGAGAACGAGCTCCCGGTACGCCGCAAGCAGCCCGGCAGCGTCGTGGTGAAGTGGCTGACGACCACCGACCACAAGACGATCGGCACGCTGTACCTCGTCACGTCGTTCGTGTTCTTCTGCATCGGCGGTCTGATGGCGCTCTTCATGCGCGCCGAGCTGGCCCGTCCGGGCACGCAGATCATGTCGAACGAGCAGTTCAACCAGGCGTTCACGATGCACGGCACGATCATGCTGCTGATGTTCGCGACGCCGCTGTTCGCCGGATTCGCGAACTGGATCATGCCGCTGCAGATCGGCGCGCCCGACGTGGCGTTCCCGCGGCTGAACATGTTCGCGTACTGGCTGTACCTCTTCGGCTCGATCATCGCGGTGGCCGGCTTCCTCACCCCGCAGGGTGCGGCCGACTTCGGCTGGTTCGCCTACTCCCCGCTGTCGGACGCCGTCCGCTCGCCGGGCGTCGGCGCCGACATGTGGATCATGGGTCTGGCCTTCTCCGGCTTCGGCACGATCCTCGGATCGGTCAACTTCATCACCACGATCATCTGCATGCGCGCTCCGGGCATGACGATGTTCCGCATGCCGATCTTCACCTGGAACGTGCTGCTGACCGGTGTCCTGGTCCTGCTCGCCTTCCCGGTGCTGGCCGCCGCGCTCTTCGCGCTGGAGGCAGACCGCAAGTTCGGCTCGCACATCTTCGACGCGTCCAACGGTGGCGCGCTGCTGTGGCAGCACCTCTTCTGGTTCTTCGGCCACCCCGAGGTGTACATCATCGCGCTGCCGTTCTTCGGCATCGTCTCCGAGGTCATCCCGGTCTTCAGCCGCAAGCCGATGTTCGGCTACATCGGTCTGATCGCCGCGACGATCGCGATCGCCGGTCTCTCCGTGACCGTGTGGGCCCACCACATGTACGTCACCGGAGGCGTCCTCCTACCGTTCTTCTCCTTCATGACGTTCCTCATCGCCGTACCGACAGGCGTGAAGTTCTTCAACTGGATCGGAACGATGTGGAAGGGCTCGTTGTCCTTCGAGACACCGATGCTCTGGACGATCGGCTTCCTGGTCACCTTCACCTTCGGTGGTCTGACCGGCGTCATCCTGGCCTCGCCGCCGATGGACTTCCACGTCTCCGACTCGTACTTCGTCGTCGCGCACTTCCACTACGTCGTCTTCGGCACCGTGGTCTTCGCGATGTTCGCCGGCTTCCACTTCTGGTGGCCGAAGTTCACGGGCAAGATGCTGGACGAGCGGCTCGGCAAGATCACGTTCTGGACGCTGTTCATCGGCTTCCACGGCACGTTCCTGGTGCAGCACTGGCTGGGTGCCGAGGGTATGCCGCGTCGTTACGCGGACTACCTCGACGCCGACGGTTTCACCGCGCTGAACACGATCTCGACGATCTCCTCGTTCCTGCTCGGACTGTCGATCCTGCCGTTCCTCTACAACGTGTGGAAGACCGCCAAGTACGGCAAGAAGATCGAGGTCGACGACCCGTGGGGCTACGGCCGCTCGCTCGAGTGGGCGACGTCCTGCCCGCCGCCGCGGCACAACTTCCTCACCCTGCCGCGGATCCGTTCCGAATCCCCGGCGTTCGACCTGCACCACCCTGAGATCGCGGCGGTCGACCAGCTCGAGAACAAGCCGCACGAGGCCGTGGCCCTCACGGGTGGCAAGGAGGCCGGCAAGTGAAGTTCCAGGGCAGGTTGTTCATCTGGCTGAGCATCTTCGTGCTCGCCATGGCCATCCTCTACGGCGTGTGGTCGAAGGAGCCGGTCGGTACGACGGCGCTGTTCCTGGCCTTCGGTCTCTGCATCATGGTCGGCTACTACCTGGCCTTCACGGCCCGGCGTGTCGACGAGATGGCCATGGACAACAAGGAGGCCGACGTCGCGGACGAGGCCGGCGAGGTGGGCTTCTTCGCCCCCCACAGCTGGCAGCCGCTGTCGCTGGCCATAGGAGGTGCGCTCGCCTTCCTCGCCGTCGCGATGGGCTGGTGGATCCTGTACTTCTCGGCTCCGCTGATCCTGGTCGGTCTGTTCGGCTGGGTGTTCGAGTTCTACCGTGGTGAGAACCAGAACCAGTAGCGGAAGCAGCACCCCGTAACACCCCGAGGGGCCCGGACACTTCGTCACCCGAAGTGTCCGGGCCCCTCGTTTGCAGCACTCGACGCGCTGGGCGCGAGGATTGTTCTTACGGTGATGTCATGAACGACACGCCGCGCATTCGGACTGTTCTGAGCTGCACCCTTATGGCCCTCCTGGTCACCGTCGGCGCCGGTGCCTGCGCGGGCACCGACGGCCACCCGCTGTCCGTGAAGCCCTACGACGCCGCGGAGCAGGTCTCCTTCAACGCCCCCGAGGACGGCAGGAAGGCCGACCCGGACAAGGCGCTGGAGATCACGGCCAAGGGCGACGACGGCCGCATCACCGATGTGACGGCCGTCGACGAGACCGGGCACCACCTGGCGGGCGAGCTCACCGCGGACGGCCAGCGCTGGCGCTCCACGAGCTCGCTGACGGCCGGCGGCCGCTACACCGTCAAGGTCTCCACGGAGGACGAGGACGGCGCCCCCGGCACCCGTACGTTCACGTTCGAGACGGCCCCGGCCAAGCGGGGACTGACCGCGACGTTCGGCCCGGAGGCGGGCACGTACGGCGTCGGACAGCCCATCACGGCCGAGCTCAGCGTCCCCGTCAAGGACAAGGCGGCCAGGGCGGTCGTCGAACGGGCCCTGAAGGTCCGCTCCACGCCCGCCGTCGAGGGCTCCTGGTACTGGGTGGACGACAAGAAGCTGCACTTCCGCCCGAAGGAGTACTGGCCCGCGGGCGCGTCGGTCTCGGTCACCGGCAATCTGGCGGGCGTCAAGGTCGGCGACAAGCTGTACGGCGGGGAGTCGAAGCCGTTGAAGCTGAAGATCGGCGACCGGATCGAGGCGATCGCGGACGCCGGCTCGTACTCCATGACCGTGCGACGCAACGGAGAAGTGATCAAGACCATGCCGGTGACCACCGGCAAACCGGGCTTCTCCACCCGCAACGGCATCAAAGTCGTCCTCGGCAAGGAGTACTACGTCCGGATGCGGGGCACCAGCGTCGGCATCGCGGAGGGCAGTTCGGAGTCGTACGACCTTCCCGTCTACTACGCGACACGGGTGACCTGGAGTGGTGAGTACGTCCACGCCGCGCCCTGGTCCGTGGGCTCACAGGGATTCGCCAACGTCAGCCACGGCTGTGTCGGCATGTCGACGGGCAACGCGGCCTGGTTCTTCGAGACCGTCCGTCCGGGCGACATCGTGCAGACCGTCAACAGCATCGGCGACATGATGGACCCGTTCGGGAACGGATTCGGCGACTGGAACGTGGCCTGGGACAAGTGGCGTCAGGGCAGCGCCCTGGTGGCCGACACCAAGAGCGCCGCCCACCAGCCCGACCCGACCCGCCTGCAGCCGTCGATCTAGGGCCTGTCCGGCGGATCAGGGTCGGTCAGACGTCGATGGACAGCCGCGAACGCAGCAGGGCCGCCAAGGACGCCGCGAACTCGACCGGTTCCACCGGAAGAGTGACAGCGGCGTCCGCACGGCTCCAGGTGGCCAGCCAGGCGTCCTGCGGGCGGCCGATCAGGAGCAGCACCGGCGGGCAGTGGAAGACCTCGTCCTTGATCTGCCGGCATACGCCCATCCCGCCCGCCGGCACGGCCTCGCCGTCCAGGACGCAGACGTCGATGCCGCCCTCGTCCAGGCGCTTCAGAACGGCCGGGAGTGTCGCGCATTCGAAGAACTCGACCGGCGGTACGTCGGCCGCGGGCCTGCGCCCCGCAGCCAGGCGCACCTGCTCCCGCGTGTTCGCATCGTCGCTGTAGACCAGGACCGTGGCGCTCGACTGCATCGTTCCTCCGTGAAGGTCATCAACCGATGCGGCGGATGCTACTCCGTCCCACACCCCGTCAACACCGGTTCGACACCGCCAGGGAGACCGCTTCGATGGGCCGTTCGGGCTGGACACACGCCCCTGACACTCCGAACGGCACCCCCCGGAGTGAGGGCGGGATAAGCGACCGACATAATGTCGGTCGTGGCGACAGTAACGACAGTAGAAACCGGGCACGCGCACCCGTCGGTCAATCGACCGAACCTCACCAGCGTCGGAACCATCATCTGGTTGAGTTCCGAGCTGATGTTCTTCGCGGCCCTCTTCGCGATGTACTTCACCCTGCGATCGGTGATGGGCCCCGAGTTCTGGACGGAAAAGGCAGACGCCTTGAACTTCCCGTTCTCGGCGACCAACACCACGATCCTGGTGCTCTCCTCCCTCACCTGCCAGCTCGGCGTCTTCGCCGCCGAGCGGGGCGATGTGAAGAAGCTCCGGACGTGGTTCATCATCACGTTCGTGATGGGTGCGATCTTCATCGGCGGCCAGGTCTTCGAGTACACCGAGCTGGTCAAGCACGAGGGGCTCTCGCTCTCGTCGGACCCGTACGGTTCTGTGTTCTACCTGACCACCGGCTTCCACGGCCTGCACGTGACGGGCGGTCTCATCGCCTTCCTGCTGGTCCTGGGCCGGACGTACGCCGCCAAGAGGTTCACTCACGAGCAGGCAACCGCCGCCATCGTCGTGTCCTACTACTGGCACTTCGTCGATGTCGTCTGGATCGGCCTCTTCGCCACGATCTACATGATCAAGTAATCGGGTCCCGGGACCCGAGCACATCCAGCAAGCATCGACGCAGAAGATCCTGACACCGGGGTAATCCGTGAAAAAGCTCTCCGCACGACGACGCCATCCGCTGGCGGCGGTCGTCGTCCTACTCCTCGCGCTGGCGGCCACCGGGGGGCTGTACGCCGCGTTCGCGCCTGCGGGCACGGCGAAGGCCGATGAAACCGCCCAGTCCCTCGCCATCGAGGAGGGCCAGAAGCTCTACGCCGTCGGCTGCGCCAGCTGCCACGGAACCGGCGGTCAGGGCACCTCCGACGGCCCCTCCCTGGTCGGCGTCGGCTCCGCCGCCGTGGACTTCCAGGTCGGCACGGGCCGTATGCCGGCCCAGCAGCCGGGCGCCCAGGTGCCGAAGAAGAAGGTCATCTACACGCAGGCTGAGATCGATCAGCTCGCGGCGTACATCGCCTCCCTCGGTGCCGGCCCGATCACGCCGAAGGAGGGGCAGTACAGCCCCGACGGGGCCGACATCGCCCGTGGTGGCGACCTGTTCCGCTCCAACTGTGCCCAGTGCCACAACTTCACCGGTGAGGGTGGCGCGCTCACGCACGGCAAGTACGCCCCGAACCTCGAAGGCGTGAGCCCGAAGCACCTGTACGAGGCCATGCAGACCGGCCCGCAGAACATGCCCTCCTTCCCGGACACGACCATGCCGGAGAAGGAGAAGAAGGACATCATCGCGTACGTCCAGGCCGTCAACGGCGAAAAGGCCGACAGCCCCGGCGGGCTCTCGCTCGGCGGCCTCGGCCCGGTCAGCGAGGGTCTGTTCGCCTGGGTCTTCGGTCTCGGTGCGCTGATCGCAGTTGCCGTCTGGGTCGCGGCCCACACCGCTAAGGCCAAGAAGTCATGAGTAGCCAAGAGATTCCAGAAGAGAACCTGCCCGCTGAGCAGGACACCGCGCACGGCGCGGTGAAGGTCCTCGACGACCCGTTCGCGGACCCGGGCCTTCCGCCCCACAAGCCGCGCATCCAGGACATCGACGAGCGGGCCGCCCGTCGGTCCGAGCGTGCGGTCGCCTTCATGTTCACGCTGTCGATGCTGGCCACGATCGGCTTCATCGCCTCGTACGTGATCTTCCCGGTCGACAAGATCGTGTACATCTGGCCGTTCGGCCGGGTGTCCGCGCTCAACTTCGCCCTGGGATGGACGCTCGGTCTGGCGCTGTTCTTCATCGGCGCGGGCGCGGTCCACTGGGCCCGCACCCTGATGTCCGACGTCGAGATCGCCGACGAGCGTCACCCGATCCAGGCCTCCCCGGAGACCAAGGCGAAGGTCATGGCGGACTTCGCGGCCGGTGCCGCCGAATCCGGCATGGGCCGTCGGAAGCTCATCCGCAACACGATGTTCGGCGCGCTGTCGCTCGTACCGCTCTCCGGCATCGTGCTGCTGCGTGACATGGGTCCGCTGCCCGAGAAGAAGCTCCGGGTCACCCTGTGGGCCAAGGGCAAGCAGCTCATCAACATGAACACGCACGAGCCGCTGCGTCCCGAGGACGTCGCCGTCGGTTCGCTGACCTTCGCCATGCCCGAGGGTCTGTCGGAGCACGACCACGACTTCCAGGTCCAGATCGCCAAGGCCGCCCTGATGATCGTCCGTATCCAGCCGGAGGACATCAAGGACAAGCAGGAGCTCGAGTGGGGGCACGAGGGCATCGTCGCCTTCTCGAAGATCTGCACCCACGTCGGCTGCCCGATCTCCCTGTATGAGCAGCAGACGCACCACGTCCTCTGCCCGTGCCACCAGTCCACCTTCGACCTCTCCGACGGCGCCCGCGTCATCTTCGGCCCGGCCGGTCACGCCCTTCCGCAGCTGCGGATCGGTGTGAACGACAAGGGCTTCCTCGAGGCGCTCGGCGACTTCGACGAGCCCGTCGGCCCGTCCTTCTGGGAGCGCGGATGAGCACTGTGACCGACACCAAGAAGAAGGCGCCCGCCGGTGAGCGGGTCGCCGACTGGGCCGACGGCCGCCTGGGGATCTACTCCCTGGCCAAGGCCAACATGCGGAAGATCTTCCCGGACCACTGGTCCTTCATGCTCGGTGAGATCTGCCTCTACAGCTTCATCATCATCATCCTCACGGGCGTCTACCTGACGATGTTCTTCCACCCGTCGATGAACGAGGTGGAGTACCACGGCAGCTACGTCCCGCTGCAGGGACAGCTGATGTCCGAGGCGTTCAACTCGACCATGCACATCTCCTTCGATGTGCGCGGTGGTCTGCTCATCCGGCAGATCCACCACTGGGCGGCGCTGATCTTCCTCGCCGGCATGTTCGTACACATGATGCGCGTGTTCTTCACGGGCGCGTTCCGCAAGCCGCGTGAGATCAACTGGCTGTTCGGCTTCCTGCTGTTCTTCCTGGGCATGTTCACCGGCTTCACCGGTTACTCGCTCCCGGACGACCTGCTCTCCGGCACCGGTGTCCGCTTCATGCAGGGCGCGATCCTGTCCGTGCCAATCATCGGCACGTACCTGTCGATGTTCCTGTTCGGCGGGGAGTTCCCCGGCGGCGACTTCGTGGCCCGGTTCTACTCGGCGCACGTCCTGCTGCTGCCCGGCATCATGCTGGGTCTGGTGGTCGCCCACCTGATCCTGGTCTTCTACCACAAGCACACGCAGTTCGAGGGCCCCGGCCGTACGAACAAGAACGTCGTGGGCATGCCGCTGCTGCCGGTCTACATGGCCAAGGCCGGAGGCTTCTTCTTCCTGGTCTTCGGTGTCATCTCGGTCATCGCGGCGATCGCCTCGATCAACCCGATCTGGGCGCTCGGCCCGTACCGGCCCGACCAGGTCTCCACCGGCGCCCAGCCCGACTGGTACATGGGCTTCGCCGAGGGTCTGATCCGTGTCATGCCGGGCTGGGAGATCAACCTCTGGGGCCACACGCTCGTCCTGGGCGTGATGATCCCGCTGGCGATCTTCCCGGCGGTCCTCGCGGCGATCGCGGTCTACCCGTTCATCGAGTCGTGGATCACCGGCGACAAGCGCGAGCACCACATCGCGCAGCGCCCGCGCAACGCTCCGACGCGCACCGCCTTCGGTGTCGCCTGGATCACCGCGTACATGATCATGCTCGTCGGTGGTGGAAACGACCTCTGGGCGACCCACTTCCACCTGTCGCTGAACTCGATCACCTGGTTCGTCCGGATCTTCTTCTTCGCCGGACCGGTCATCGCGTTCGTCGTCACCAAGCGGATCTGCCTCGGCCTCCAGCGCCGGGACAAGGACAAGGTGCTGCACGGTCGCGAGTCCGGCATCATCAAGCGTCTGCCGCACGGCGAGTTCGTCGAGGTGCACCAGCCGCTCAGCCAGGGCGAGCTGTACAAGCTCACGGCCCACGAGCAGAACGAGCCGGCCGAGCTCGGCCCCCTCGTCGACGAGAACGGCGTGGAGCGCAAGATCGGTCGCATGGAGAAGCTCCGGGTCAAGCTCAACAAGGGCTACTACGGCGAGGACCACCAGGTCGCCAAGCCGACCGCCGAGGAGTACAAGGAGATCACCAGCGGCCACGGCCACCACTGATCACCTGACTCCCCCCTAGGGCTTCGCCCTGGGGGGACGCCCAGAAGGTCGCCACAGCGGGAGCCCCGTCCATTCGATGGACGGGGCTCTTTGCCGTCCCCGTGGGTCGATAGGGTGGAGTCGTATCCGTTACGCACTGACCAGGAGCTGCCATGAGCGCTGCGACCCCCGCTGGAGGACCTACGTCGGCGGGCCGCTCCTGGCCCACCGTCCTGGACGGACTGCTGACCGGCCGCGACCAGAGCGCCGAGGACACCGCCTGGGCGATGGACCGCATCCTGCGCGGTGAGGCCACCGACGCCCAGATCGCCGGCTTCGCCGTCGCGCTGCGTGCCAAGGGCGAGACCGTCGAGGAGATCTCCGGCCTCGTCCGGACGATGTACGAGCACGCCAATGTGATCGAGGTCCCCGGCCCGTCCGTGGACATCGTCGGCACCGGCGGCGACGGCGCCAAGACGGTCAACATCTCGACGATGTCAGCGATCGTCGTGGCCGGCACCGGCGCCAAGGTCGTCAAGCACGGCAACCGTGCCGCGTCGAGCGCGAGCGGCGCCTCCGACGTCCTGGAGAAGCTGGGCGTCAATCTCCAGCTGACCCCGCAGCGGGTCGTCGAGGTCGCGGAGGAGGCCGGGATCACCTTCTGCTTCGCGGTGAAATTCCACCCGGCGCTGCGCCATGTGGCCGCTGCCCGCAAGGAGCTCGGCATCCGGACCACCTTCAACTTCCTCGGTCCGCTCACCAACCCCGCCCGGGTCAAGGCGCAGGCGACCGGCGTGGCCGACGCCCGGATGGCGCCGATCATGGCCGGGGTGCTCGCCGAGCGCGGCTCCTCGGCGCTGGTCTTCCGCGGGGACGACGGCCTGGACGAGCTGACGACCACGGCCACCTCACGCGTCTGGGTGGTACGGGACGGTGCGGTGCGCGAGGAGGCCTTCGACCCGCGGGACGTCGGCATCGAACTCGTACCGGTGGAGGCGCTGCGCGGCGCCGACGCCTCGTACAACGCCGATGTCGCCCGCCGGCTGCTCGCGGGCGAGACAGGGCCGGTACGGGACGCGGTGCTGCTGAACTCGGCGGCCGCGCTGACGGCCCTGGAGCCGGGCGAGGGCACTCTGGTGGAGCAGCTGCGCGAGGGAATCGCGAAGGCGGCCGAGTCGATCGACTCGGGGGCGGCGAGGCAGGCGCTGGAGCGCTGGGTCGCGGCCAGCAACAGGTAGGAGCACGGCGCGGACCCCGTTCCGGAATCCGGGACGGGGTTGCGCGGCGGCGATCACGTGGCATACGTTCTGTGCCAGGTCATGAGTGACAGCCATTAAGCCCCGGCTGGCTGTCCGGCAACCCTCCGTCCGTGGCGGGGTGCCCCGGGTGAAGACCAGGCCGTAGGCAGCAAGGTCTACGGCAAGCGCGGACCCCTGCGACACCCTGGGGTCCTGGTCCTCAAGGGAGCAGTCTCGTGAGCAAGCGAATGCGCTAGGGCCTTCGGCCCCGTTGTCCCACCCTCCGCACGAACACCGTGTGTCGAGGCAACACCCGTACGCGGCACCCCACTTCGCGCTGCCCTGCGGGCCCTTCGCTGCCATTCCCGCCAGGAGATACCGTCATGTCCGCGTACCCGAACGCCACCGCCGTCGCCGCTTCCGCCGCCACCACGCCGGCCGCCTCTGCCGTCGACCCCGAGGCCGGCGACCCCTGCTGCGCCGCCCCGCTCCCGGTCCTGGGGCGGGACGTCACCGTTCCGCTCGTCACCGGGGGCGAGGTCACCTACGCCGCGCTCGACTACGCCGCCAGCGCGCCGGCCCTGCAGCGCGTCTGGGACGACGTCGCCGCCTACGCCCCGTACTACGGCAGCGTCCACCGCGGCGCCGGGTACCTCTCGCAGCTCTCCACCGACCTCTTCGAGAACAGCCGCGTCACCGTCGCCGAGTTCCTCGACTGCCGCCCCGGCGACCAGGTCGTCTTCACCCGCTCCACCACCGACTCGCTCAACCTGCTCGCCGCCACGCTCCCCGCCGGTTGCGAGGTCTTCGTCTTCGAGACCGAGCACCACGCCTCGCTCCTGCCGTGGAAGGACGCCCGGGTCACCTACCTCAACGCCCCGCGCACGCACGCCCAGGCCGTCGAGACCCTGGAGCGGGCCCTCGCCGACCGCGACCCCTACGGCCCCGCCCTCGTCTGCGTCACCGGCGCGTCCAACGTCACCGGGGAGCTGTGGCCGGTGAGGGAGCTGGCCGCCGCCGCGCACGCCCACGGTGCCCGGATCGTCCTCGACGCCGCCCAGCTCGCGCCCCACCACCCCGTTTCCGTACAGGAGTTGGACGTGGACTGGGTCGCCTTCTCCGGCCACAAGCTGTACGCCCCGTTCGGCTCGGGTGTCCTCGCCGGCCGTGCCGACTGGCTCCAGGAGGCCGAGCCGTACCTCGCCGGCGGCGGCGCGTCCAAGAAGGTCGCCCGCCGCGCCGACGGCGGTGTCGACGTCGAGTGGCACACCACCGCCGCCCGCCACGAGGCCGGTTCGCCGAACGTCATCGGCGTCTACTCCATCGCCTCCGCCTGCAAGGCGCTCACCGAGGCCGGGTTCGACACCCTCGTCGCCCGTGAGCAGCACCTGATCGACACCGTTCGCGAGGGTCTGGCCGAGGTCCCCGAGGTGAAGGTGCTCTCGCTCTTCGGCGACGAGTCCCCGCGCGTCGGTGTCATCTCCTTCGTGGTGGAGGGCTGGAACAGCTCCCACTTCGCCGCCGCGCTCTCCGCCGAGTACGGCATCGGCGTCCGCGACGGCCTCTTCTGCGCCCACCCGCTGGTCCGCACCCTGCTCGGCAGCGACCCGCAGACCCAGGGCGAATGCGGGGCCCCCGAGGCCGCGCCCGGTGAGAAGTCGCTCAACGCCATCCGCGTCAGCTTCGGAGCCGGTACGCCGGACGAGCACGTGGAGCGCTTCGTACGGGCCGTGAAGGAGCTCGTCCGGGACGGCGCGCAGTGGAAGTACCGCACCGAGGACGGCCGTTGCGTCCCGGACCGCGGCTGATCCGTCCCGCTCAGGCCGCCAGCCGGGTCCCCACCAGGACCATCCGCAGGGCGCGCTCGGCCGCGTCGGCGAGGAACTCGCCGCCCCGGACGAGCGCCTCGGGCAGGGCCATCGGCGCCGGCAGGATCGAACCGTAGGCGTCCACCCCCACCGCCCGCACATGGTGGACGCCGTGCCCCAGCATGCCGGCCAGCGCGAGGACCGGGACGCCATGGGACTTGGCCCGGTGGGCCACCTCGGCGGGGATCTTTCCCCGGACGGTCTGGCCGTCCAGGGCGCCCTCGGCCGTGATGACGAGGTCGGCGCGGGCCAGCCGGGCATCCAGGTCGATCCGGTCGAGCAGCACCTCGAAGCGGGGCAGCAGCCGGGCGCCCAGTGCGGCCAGCCCGGCACCGAGACCGCCCGAGGCGCCCGTGCCCGGGGCGGTTCGCAGATCGACGGGCCCGGGAAGGTCGCGGCCGAGGACGGTGGCCCAGCGCTCCAGCGCGGCCGACAGCTCCTCGACCCGCTCCGGGCTCGCGCCCTTCTGCGGACCGAAGACCCGCGCCACGCCCCGCTCCCCGCACAGCAGGTTGTACGGATTGCAGGCCACGAGCAGCTCGGAGGAGGCGAGCCGCGGGTCGAGGCCGTCGGGGTCGATCCGAGCCAGGCGGTTCAACGCGCCACCCCCTGGGGGAAGTTCGACCCCGTCGGCGTCCAGGAGCCGGGCTCCGAGTGCCTGGAGCGCACCCGCCCCGCCGTCCGAGGTGCCGGAGTCGCCGCAGCCGACCAGGATGCGGTCGGCCCCGGCGTCCAGCGCGGCCCGGATCAGTTCGCCGACCCCGAAGGTGGTCGTGGCGCCCGGGTCCCGCCGTCCGGGCGGCACCAGGGAGAGGCCCGCGACGGCCGCCATCTCGACCACCGCGGAGGAGTCGTCGAGGAGCGCGAAGTGGGTCCCTACGGGTGCGCCCAGCGGGCCGGTCGCGACCCGGGGCACGAGCGTGCCACCGGTCGCGGCCGCCAGCGCCCGCGCCGTACCCTCCCCGCCGTCGACCAGCGGGATCAGATCGAGCAGGGCGTCCGGGCAGGCCCTGCGCACCCCCTCGGCGATGGCCTCCGCGGCCTCGGGGGCGGAGAGGGACTCCTTGAACCCGCTGGGGGCGACGGCGATACGAAGGGTCATGGCTGGGACTCCAGACGGACGGGCACGCCGAGCAGCGGCCAGACGACGAGGGCGAAGAACAGCACCAGCGCGGCGCTGAGCGGGGCGAGCACGGCGGAGAGCCGCAGCAGATGACGCGGTGTGAAGGTCGGGACGCCGTCCGGCGGTTCGGAGAACAGCGCGACCGGTTTGGCGGAGGCGGGCAGGGTCTGGCAGAAGCCGGCGGCAGCCGTGGAGGCGAGCGCGGCGGCGACCGGATCGACCCCGGCGCCGACCGCCGCCGCCATCACCAGCGGCACCAGGACCGAGGAACGGGCGGAGCGGGACTGGAGGACCAGGTGCGCGGCCGTGCCGACCACGACGACCACGGCGAGGAAGGCCCAGGCGGGCATCCCGTCCGGCAGCCCGCCGACCAGCCACCCCGCAGCGCCCGAGTCGACCAGCGCCACGCCCATCGCGGTGGTCGCCGCCATGAACAGGAGCATCGGCCACGGCACGGCGCCAAGACCGTCCCTGAGCCGTACGGTCCCCAGCATCGGCGAGGAGGCCACCACCGCGCCGATCAGCGCGACCACGGCGGGCGACACCCCGTGCACGGGCTCCGAGCACCACAGAGCGATCACCGTCCCGAGCAGCAGCAGGCACCGGGTCTCCTCCGTGGTCAGCGGCCCCGAGACCGCGGTGGGGGAGTGCTCCTGGAGCCGGGCGGCGGTGATCCGCACCGGCTCGCGCCGATCCGCCCGGCGCGTCGTCGTCAGCAGGACGGTCTCCGCAGCCAGATGGGAGGAGACCACCGCAAGTGGCAGCCCGAGCACCAGCCACTCCACGAAGCCGATCCGCTCACCGGTCCGCTCCAGGAGCAGACTCACCGTGATGAGATGCGCCCCCGCCCCGATCAGCGTCGCCACCGCCGACAGCAGCACGACCGTGGGGAAGAGCAGGGCCAGCATCACCACCAGCCGGCGCCGTTCGGACAGAGCCTTGGCGAGCGACAGGAAGACCGGCAGCGCGAGCGCGGCCCTGCCCGAGGTGGCCGGGACGGCGAAGGCGGTCACCACCAGGGCCGCGGTGGTCAGATGGACCAGCTGACGTACGGTACGGGCCCCGCTGACCAGGAAGGCCGCGGCCCGCCCGGCGAGCCCTGTCCGGGTCACCGCGGCGGCCAGCACGAACGCGCAGATCAGCAGCCAGATCGTCTCGTCGCCGAGCGTGCCGAACAGGGTGTCGGCGCTGATCACCCCCGTCGCCGTCAGCGCGAGCCCCGCGCCGAGGGCGACATGGGTGTCGTCGACGGGGGCGGCGATCCAGGCGCAGGTGGCGAGGGCGAAGACCACCAGAGTGAGCCGGGCCTCGCCACCGAGGCCCGGGGCGACGCCGGGGACGGCGAGCAGCGCACAGAGGCTCAAGGAGAGGCAGAGCCACACCGACCGACCGAGGGAGAGTTTCACACGGACCACTCTCCGAGCGGGCGGTGAGCCACCGATGAGCCCTCCATGAAAGGAGGTTCATCGGCCCGGCCCGTCAGGGCATCCGGTACCCCATGCCCCGGACCGTCTCCAGGCGCTCCGCCCCCAGCTTCCTGCGCAGCGCCCGGACGTACACGTCCACGATGTTGGATCCGGGGTCGAAGTCGTACCCCCACACATGGGACAGGATCTGCACGCGCGAGAGCACCTGCCCCGGGTGGCGCAGGAAGAGCTCGAGCAGCACGAACTCACGGGCGGTCAGATCCACGGTCCGCTCCCCGGACCTGGCCCGCCGGGTGCGCAGATCCAGGGTCAGATCGCCGCTGCGCAACACCGTCACCTCGGGCGTACGGGCGGCGGTGCGCAGCCGCAGCCGTATCCGGGCCAGGAGCTCCTCGAAGCGGAACGGCTTGGTCATCCAGTCGTCCGCCCCGCCCTCCAGACCGGCCACCGTGTCCCGTACCGAATCACGGGCCGTCAACACGATGACGGGCAACGTCACCCGGGCCTCGCGCAGTTCTCGCAGGACGGTGAAGCCGTCCCGCCCGGGCAGCCCGATGTCCAGGACCATCAGGTCGAAGCCGCCGGTGACGGCCCGGTGGAGGGCGGTGTCGCCGTCGGCGGCGACCGTGGTCGTGAAGCCGTTGGCGCGCAGCCCCTTCTCCACGAAGGAGGCGATCCGGTCCTCGTCCTCGGCGATCAGAATGCGGTTCACGGTGACTCCTCGAGGGCGAGTACGAGTACGAAGGTGGCGCCGCCGCCCTCGGTCGGGCGCAGTTCGACGCGCCCGCCCCGATGGCCTTCGGCGATGGCCCGGACGATGGAGAGGCCGAGGCCGGCGCCGCTGGTCCGGGCGCCGCGGCGGGTGGTGCCCCGCCGGAACCGTTCGAAGACGACCTCGGCGTCCTGTTCCTGGACGCCCGGGCCGTTGTCGGCGACGTACAGCTCGATCCGGCCCTCGGCCGTCCGCGAGCCGATCGCAATCCGCTGCCCCGGCACGGTGTGCTGGACCGCGTTCTGGGCGAGCTGCACCATCGCCTGGGTGATCCGCTGCGGGTCGAGGGCGGCCTCCCGGTCGGCGACCCCGTCGAGGGCCCAGTCCCGTTCGCCCAGCGCCCGCGCCTTCACGAAGACATCGGCGGTCAGCTCCGCGAGCTGGACCGGCTCGGTGCGGACGAAGTCCGGCCGTTCGGCCTTGGCGAGCAGCAGCAGGTCCTCCACGATCCGGCTCATCCGGTCGAGTTCGTCGGTCACCAGCCGGACGGTCTCGCGCTGCTCGGCCGGGTCCTCGCCCATCAGCTCCAGATGACCACGCACGATGGTGATCGGCGTGCGCAGCTCGTGCCCGGCGTCGTCGACGAACTGGCGCTGCCCGGCGAACGCCTGTTCAAGACGGTCCAGCATCGCGTTGAAGGTCTCGGCGAGCGCGGCGATGTCGTCCCGGCCCTGGACGGGGATCCGCTGGGTCAGATCGCGCTCGGTCAGTTCGGCGGCCGTCGCGCGGACCACTCGTACGGGTGCAAGGATGCGGCCCGCGACGGCCCAGCCGATGCCGGTCGTCATCAGCAGCGCCACGCCCGATATGGCGAGCAGGACGCGGAACGCCTCGTCGGCGACGGCCCGCTCGCGGTCCGCGTGGAAGGCGACCACGAACGCGGAGTCGCCCCCGCCGCCGGGGCTCTCCATCGGCACCTTCGCCCACCGGACCTCGCCCCGGGCGCGCTCGATCCGACCCGAGGAGGCGTCGGACGCGGCGATGGCGTCGAGCGAGACGCGGTCGCGGTGCAGGGCGACCGTGGTGGGGAGGTCCCGGGACTGCCGGATGACGCGGAGCCCCGGGCCACTGGTGCCCACCAGGCCGAGGAGCTCCTCGTCGGGGTCGGAGTACTGCCGCTGGAGGAAGATCCGCAGGAGCGCGTCCGGGTCGGTGAACCGGCGCCCGGTCGCGGGATCGACGCCCTGTTCCACGAAGTTGGCGAACTCCCCGGTCTCCTGGGTCAGGAGCTGGTTGATCCGGTGGTCCACGTCCCGCAGCAGGAGCGAGCGGGTGGCCACGGCGACGGCGGCCAGGGCCACGGCCATCACGAACAGCAGCCACAGCAGGATGCGGACGCGTGCGGAGACGCGGTGGTCAGCCCTCTTCACCGAGGTCGTCATCGTCGTCGCCGGTGGCCGAGGGTCCGGGCACCACCGCGTCGGACGGCGGAGCCGACGGGGCCGACGGCGTGCCGCCGGGGCTCGGGGTGGAGCTCGGTGTCGAGCCGCTCGGCGTGGAGCCGAGCTGCACGGCGGGCGGCACCCGGGGAGCCTCGGGCTCGTCGGTCAGGGCGTAGCTCGTCGCGGCTATCCCGAGCGGGATGGCGACGACGGCGGCGAGCGTGGCCATGCGATGGGTGAAGGACATGCGATCAGGCTGGCGCGCGCGGGTGGCCGCCAGGATGAGGCCCCGATGAGGATTCCTTCATCTTCACCGCGGTGTCCTCCGGGTCAGGACTCCAGGCCGATGGCGAAGGCCGCTTCGAGGTCGTGCTGGGAGTACGTACGGAACGCGACGTGCGTGTCCGTCGCCTCGACACCGGGGATCTTGCTGATCCGGCCGGGGATCACGTCCGCCAGGTCGTCGTGCCGGGGCACGCGGACCATGGCGATCAGGTCGTACGTGCCGGTCACCGAGAAGACCTCGCTGACGCTGTCGAGCGCGGCGATCGACTCCGCGATCTCCGGGATGCGGTCCACACTGGTCTTGATGAGCACGATCGCGGTGATCACGGCTGGCTTACTCCCTCGGTCGCCGCGGCTTGGACCTTCACTCTAGCCCGCCCGCCTCACGCCACCACCCTGCCGACGAGGCGCTACGCGCGCTGCACCCTTCCCCTGTAGCGCCCCCAGGCATAGAGGAAGCCGAAGGCGAAGCCCAGCACATGGGCCAGATAGGCAACCCCGGGCCCGGACCCGGCCGTCCGCGCCGCCAGCCACTGCAGCACGAACCAGAAGACCAGCACGATCCAGGCGGGGAAGCGCAGCGGCAGGAAGAAGAGGAACGGGAAGAGACTGGTCACCCGGGAGCGGGGGAAGAGGTGGAGGAACGCGCCGAGGACCCCGGAGATCGCCCCCGACGCCCCCACCAGCGTCTGCTCGCTGCTCGCGTACGCCGCCGCGTAGCCGAACAGGGCCAGATATCCGCAGCCGAGGTAGAAGAGAAGGAACGGGACGGCACCCATCCGCTCCTCGGCCATCGCGCCGAAGACGTACAGGAACAGCATGTTGCCCAGCAGATGGAGCCAGCTGCCGTGGACGAAGAGGGCGGTGAGCGGGGTGAGCAGGGTGCGTGGTTCGCCGCTCATCAGCTCGGCCGGCACGACTCCCCAGCGGTGGAAGTACGCGCTCTGCGCCGCGAGGGCCGCGTCCCCGGTCCCGTTTCCCGGATCGAGGCCGGACACCGGGCTGATCAGGAAGGTGAAACAGCAGACCGCGATGAGGCCGTACGTCACCGCCGGTCCGCCCCGGGCGCCTCGCCAGACGCCGAGGACCGCCTTCCGCCAGTCGGTCTGCCGCCGGTCGATCATGGACAGATCATTGCGTAACGGTGCTCAACTGGACAGAGTGCCTCGCCGCGACACGGGGTACCTGCGAGGCCGTAGGGTGACGGGCAGTACCTCCGCAGTTCGACGGCGCACCGCGGCACCCGCACTCGCATCATGAAAGAGGACGGCACGATGACGACGGTTCCCCTGCCGACCGCCGAGACCCGCTGGCGCTGCACGCTCTGCGGCAATCTGACCCGGTTCGACGTGACCCGCTCCTCCAAGGTCGTCGAGTACGTCCATCTGGACCTCGCGGGCGAACCGAAGGTCGAGGAGCGCGAGGTGGTCAGTGAGACCATCGAGTCGGTCCGCTGCCGCTGGTGCAACGCGGTGGATCAGATCGAACTCGTGGACAGGCCCGGCACCGCCTCCTGACGGAGCGGTGCGTATGACGATGGGGTGACGGATCGTGGAGCAGCCCGCGCACGGTGGTGAACCGGCCGGCGCGGCAGGTGACGCTGCCGAGACGCTCGACCGGCCGCTGCCCGACGGCGTACGGCGGAGGGTCGTCGCGCTGGTCTCGGACGCCTTCGGCGGGCTGACCGTCGCGGAGCTTCCGGCACCCCTGCGGCAGTACGCGCGGTTCACCGCCAGCAGGCGGGCCAAGTTCGCGGGCAACGCGATGGCCGCCGCACTGGAGGGCGACCCGCTCTTCCGGCAGCGGATCGGCGAGCGGTTCAAGGAGGCGCAGCCCGAGCTGGCCGGGGCCGTCGAGTCCGGCGCCCCGCCCGCCGCCGCCGACCCCGTCGACGTGGCCGCGGCCGCCTATGTCCTGCGCCCCGCCGGCTGGGTCAAGCTGGTCGCCGCCGCCGGTGAGGAGGCCCAGCGCGCGGACGCCGAGCGGGCCGACGAGGCAGGCCGGCGAGAGCTGGAGCGGCTGCGCGAGGAGGTCTCCACCGCCAAGGAGCGCGGCCGCGCGGAGACCGAGCAGTTGCGCACCGATCTGGAGGTGGCCCGCAAGGAAGCGGAATCGCTTCACCGCAAGCTGCGCAGCGCCCAGAGCGATGTGAAGCGCGGCGAGGCCGCCCTGCGTCGCACGCAGGCGGAGATCGACACCTTCCGGGCGGAGGCGGCGGCGCAGGTCTCGGCCGCCGAGAGCGAGACCCGGCGGCTCAAGGCCCGGCTCGGCGAGGTCGAGGCGGCCCTCGAGGCCAGCCGGCGGGCCGCCCGCGAGGGGCGCTCCGTGGAGGACATGCGGCTGCGCCTGCTGCTCGACACCGTGCTCGACGCCGCGCAGGGGCTGCGCCGCGAACTGGCCCTGCCGCCCGTCTCGATCCATCCCGCCGACACCGTCGACGCGGTGGAGCCCGGCCGGATGTCGCCGAAGGACATCGCGGCCCGGGCACTGTCCGAGACCGACCCCGCGCTCCTTGACCAGCTGCTCGCCCTGCCGCAGGCGCATCTGGTCGTGGACGGCTACAACGTCACCAAGACCGGCTATCCGACGATGCCGTTGGAGAAGCAGCGGCTGCGGCTGCTCGGCGGGCTCTCCGCGCTCGCGGCCCGCTCGGGCGCCGAGATCACCTGTGTCTTCGACGGGGCGGAGCTGGCGGCCCCGGTCCTGCTGGCCCCGCCGCGCGGGGTGCGGGTGCTGTTCTCCAAGCCGGGCGTCACCGCCGACGAGTTGATCCGTCAGCTGGTGCGTGCCGAGCCGCCGGGCCGGCCGGTCGTCGTGGTCTCCACCGACCGCGAGGTCGCCGACGGTGTGGCCAAGGCCGGCGCGCGGCCGGTCACGTCCGCATTGTTGCTGAAGCGGCTTTCGCGCACCTCGTGACACCTCATAACTCCTGGGTGTAATGCCCGAATTCTGGAGGGCGCACGGTCAAGTGGCCGCTACTGCCTGTGTGGTCTGTGGAAATAAAGTGCCGCGTGGGCGAGATTTTGCTCATGAGGATTTGAACTGATCACAACTTGGTCACTAGGGTCAGGCCTCGAACCTTCGCGCGGTTGATCATCCATCCGGGATGGCAGCGGAGGAACCGCCTGCCGCAGCCTGGTTGGGCGGCTCGAGGAAGAAGGAGATCGCCTTCGTGGCGTCCCACCGTCGTCCCAAGCAGCCGAGCCGCACCCGTGTGACCGTGCTCACCGCGACCGCCGCAGCGGCCGTCGCGCTCTCCGCCCAGACCGGCGCCCAGGCGGCTCCGAAGCCGAAGATCGACGACGTGAAGTCGAAGGTCGACAAGCTGCACCACGAGGCCGAGGAGGCCACGGAGCAGTACAACCTGGCCGAGGAGCGCCGGGGCAAGCTGCAGAAGGAGATCGGGGCCGTCCAGGACAAGGTGGCCCGCGGTCAGCAGGAGCTCAACACCCTGCGGGACAGCATCGGTTCGGTCGCCAGCGCGCAGTACCGCTCCGGTGGCATCGACCCGGCCCTCCAGCTCTTCCTCTCCTCCGACCCGGACACCTACCTCGACAAGGCGTCCGCGATCGACCAGCTCGGCGCCAAGCAGGCCGACGTGCTCCAGTCGATCCAGGCCAAGCAGCGGACCCTCGCCCAGCAGCGCGCCGAGGCGACGACGAAGCTCGCCGACCTCGAGGACGTCCGCAAGACCCTCGGCGAGAAGAAGAAGACCTTCCAGGGCAAGCTCGCCGAGGCGCAGAAGCTCCTCAACACCCTGACCGCCGCCGAGCGGGCCAAGATGCAGGAAGAGGAGCAGCGCGCCAGCCGCGCCGCCGGCGACCGCGTCGACCTCGGCAACGAGGTCCCGGCCTCCGCGCGTGGCCAGGCCGCGCTCAGCGCCGCCGCCACCCAGATCGGCAAGCCGTACGTCTCCGGCGCCGAGGGCCCCAACTCGTACGACTGCTCCGGTCTGACGCAGTGGGCCTACCGCCAGGCCGGCGTCACGCTCACCCGCACCACCTACACCCAGCAGAACGACGGTGTGAAGATCGGCCGCAGCGCGCTCAAGCCGGGCGACCTGGTCTTCTTCAACAGCCTGTCCCACGTGGGTCTGTACGCGGGCAACGGGCAGATCCTGCACGCCCCCAAGCCGGGCGCCTCGGTCCGCTACGAGTCGATGAGCTACATGGGCACCTTCCAGTTCGGCGTCCGTATCTGACGCATCCCGACATGACGCCCAATCGGGTGGTTCGTCGCATCCTTCGCTGACGTGACGCCCCGCCGGTGACCTGTGGTCTCCGGCGGGGCGTCACTTTGTGTGCCCGGCGCCTTCGTTGGACACGGAGTGATCACCGGCTACTGTCTGCCGCGCCAGTCTGGGTAACAGCCGAACGGAGCGCGATACGTGGCGTCCCACCGACGACCCGCGAGGGTCACCGTCCTGACCGCCGCCGCGGCCACCGCCGCCACGGCCTTCGGTGCCGTCCCCGCGAGCGCCGACCCGGGCGGCGCCCCGGAGGCCGCGACCAAGGCCACGGTCGACCGGCTCTTCGAGGAGGCCGAGCGGGCCACCGAGGGCTTCAACAAGGCCGACGAGCGGGCGGACACGCTGCGCAGGTCGGTCTCCCGGGCGCAGGACGGCCTGGCGCGTGGCCAGGAGCGGATCAACCGGATGAGGGGCGCGCTCGGTTCGGTCGCCGGAGCCCAGTACCGCTCCGGCGGCATCGACCCCGCCCTCGCGCTGCTGCTCTCCTCCGACCCCGACTCGTACCTCGACCGGGCCTCCGTGCTCGACCGGGTGGCCGCCCGGCAGGGCGTGGCGCTCGGCCAGCTCCAGGCCGAGCAGCGGAGGTTGACCCAGAAGCGGACGGAGGCCGGCCGGCTCCTCGCCGAACTGGAGCGCAGCCGGACCCAGGTCGCCCAGCACAAGCGCACCGTCGAGCGGAAGCTTGCCGAGGCCCGCCGGGTCCTGGCGTCCCTGAGCGCCGAGGACCGCGCGGAGTTCGACCAGGACGCCCGGGCCTCCCGTTCCGGCCGAGAGGAGGAGCTGCCGCCGCTCTCCGACCTTGGCCCGGCCTCCTCCCGTGCCGCCGCCGCGGTGATCGCTGCGCGCAGCGCGATCGGGATGCCCTATGTGTGGGGCGCGACCGGCCCGCGGGCCTTCGACTGCTCCGGCCTGATGGTGTGGTCCTACCGGCAGGCCGGGATCAGCCTGCCGCGGACCTCCTCCGCGCAGCGGTACGCCGGACGGCAGGTGCCGCTCTCGCAGGCGCAGCCCGGCGACCTCGTCACGTACCGCAGCGACGCCAGCCATGTCGGGATCTACGCGGGCAACGGGCAGGTGATCCACGCGCCCTACCCCGGGGCGCGGGTGCGCTACGACCCGGTCGGGATGATGTCCCACGTGACGGTGACGCGAGTCTGACCGTACGCCTGCGCGTACGTCTGCCCGTACGATCGATGGCGTGGCAGGTCAGGGGCATGGAGGGGCACGTCGGGTGGCAGTCGGTCTGCTGGCCGGCCTTCTGGCCCTCGCCGGGTGCGGGTTCCCCGAGCCTCCGGATCCCGCCCCCCAGGAGATCCAGACGCTCCTCGACCAGCACGCGCGGGCGCTGCTCACCCGGGACGAGGCGGCCTACGCGGTCACGCTCGACCCGAAGCGCGCCTCCGTCGCCCTGAAGGAGTTCGACCACCTGGCCGAGGTGCCACTGGCCTCGTGGGGCTACCGGCTCAAGGCCGTCGAGCGGCAGAGTGGGGACCGGGCGGGCGACGACCGGGCCACGGCCCGCGCCGACCTCACGTATCGGGTCGAGGGCTACGACTCCGGGCCCGTCACCACGGAGCGCGTCCTCGACCTGACCGAACGGGACGGCCGCTGGTACGTGACCGCCGAGCGGCCCGGAGAGGGCGCCGCCCAGCAGCTGTGGCAGCAGGGCGACGTGGAGGCGGTACGGGGCGCGCGCAGCCTCGTCCTCGGCGTCGGGCAGTCGGAGGAGCGTCTGAAGGCGATCGCGGCGGCGGCCGACCGGGCGGTGCCCGCGGTCTCGGCCGCCTGGTCCCCGCCCTGGGCCGGCCGGGTCGTCGTGCTCGTCCCCGCCTCCCTGGACGCCATGGGCGGCCTGCTCGGGGCGCCGGCGACCTCCTACCGGGGGATAGCGGCGGTCACGACCGGGGAGGTCGGCGGGGGGCCGGACGCCCCGGCGGACCGGGTGATCGTCAACCCCGAGGCGTACGGGGTCCTCGGCGAGTTCGGACAGCAGGTCGTCCTCACGCACGAGACCACCCACGTGGCCACCCGCACCGCCACCTCGGCGGCCACGCCCGTGTGGCTGTCGGAGGGCTTCGCCGACTGGGTCGCCTACCGGGGCACGGGCCGCACGGCCGCCCAGGCGGCCCCGGAGCTGCGTCGCGCGGTCCGGGCCGGCGACGTTCCGGCGGTGCTCCCGGACGACAAGGCCTTCGCCTTCGGCGGCGACGCGGAAGCACTGGCACGGGCGTACGAGGGCGGCTGGCTGGCCTGCGAGCTGATCGCCGAACGCTGGGGCGAGGCGAAGCTGACGGCCTTCTACCGCGCGGTGGGCGCCCACCCGGGTCGCGAGGGCGCGGTGGAGAAGGCGCTGACCGAGACCCTCGGCACGACCCCGGAGGAGTTCACGGCGGCCTGGCGAGGCTTTCTGCGGGACCGGCTGAGCTGACCGACGGGGACGCCGGCGCGGGTGTCAGGCCTCGGGTTCGGAGCCGCCCGCCCCGGGTGTCAGGCCTCGGGGTCCAGCTCCGCCAACGCCTCCGTCAGCCACTGCTTCTCGGCCGTGCCCGTCGCACGGGCGATGCGCAGCATGCCCTGGCGGAAGAGGTCCGGCTCCTCCTCGGCGCGCACCGGGGCGCCGTCCTTGTAGAAGAAGCTGGCGGGGGTGTTCAGGAAGGCCTGACGTCGGCGGAGGACGGCCGCCTGGGCCGCGCGGTCCGGGAGCAGGCCCAGGAAGGACAGCAGCGTGAAGAAGCGCTGGCCGTCGGTGATCTCGGCGTCCTTCGGATCGCGGAGGCGGGCGAACAGTTCCGCCCGGCCCTCGGCGGTCAGCGACAGCATCCGCCGCGGGGCCGCGCTCGTGCCCGGTTCCGTGCGGCGCTCGAGCAGCCCGGCCTTCACCATGCGGGTGATCGCCGGGTAGAGCGCGCCGTCGCTGACCGGGCGCACATGGCCGCTCAGCCCCTGGATGCGGTCCTTCAGCTCGTAACCGTGCAGCGGCTTCTCGTACAGGAAGCCGAGGATCGTCAGCTCCAGCACCCGCTCCTCCTTCGCGCTTGTCCCGGATCCCCAGCCATGCTACCTCTTATCGAGCTACCTCGAATCGATGTAGCTCGATAAGAGGGGGAGTCGATGACACATCGCCGCACACTGATCCGGCTCGCGTACCCCGTCTACGGAGAGCTCCTCGCCGCGGTCGCCGCCGGCATCATCGGCATGGTCTGGGTCGCGCGACTCGGCGGCGACGCCGTCGCGGCCGTCGCCGTCGCCACCAACGTCGAGAACGTCGCTCTCGGCATCGTGCTCATGGCCGGCTCCGGCACCACCGTCCTCGTCGCCCGCGCCCGAGGTGCCGAGGACCCCGGCGCCGTACGGGCAGCCGTCCGCGGCGGACGGCTGCTCGGCGCGCTGCTCGTCCCGCCCGTCGCCCTCGGCGGCTATCTGCTCCGCGAACCCCTCGCCGGGCTCGTCCTCGGCGGCGCCGACACTCCTGCGCGCGCCCTCGCCACCGGCTACCTCGCGATCTCGCTGCCCGGCACGGCCGTCTTCTTCGCCCTCACCGTCCTCGACGGCATCCTCAAGGGCGCGGGCGACACCCGCACACCGATGCGACTCGCCTTCCTCGCCAACGGACTGATCCTGGTCCTCGACCCACTGCTCATCCACGCGTACGGAGTGCGGGGCGCCGCCCTCGCCACCGTCGTCGGCCGCACGGTCGCCCTCGGCGCCGGACTCCTCGCCCTGCGCCGCAACCCGCTCCTGCGGGCCGCGCGGGCCGCCTCGCCCTCGGAGGGGACGGCCGCCGCCCTGCGCCGTACCGTCGCCACCGGGCTGCCCATGTCCGTCGACTTCGTCGTGCGGATGCTGGGGGCCCTCGCCCTCGTCGCCGTCGTGGCCCGGCTCGGTGTCACCCAGGTCGCCGCGTACGGCATCGCCACGAAGGCCATGTACGTCGCCACGATGGCGTTCTACGCCGTGCGCCAGGCCGCGGCCATCCACACCGCGCATCTGCTCGGGGCGGGCCGGGACGAGCGCCGGGCCGTCGGCCGACAGGCCCTGTTCCTCGGGGGAGTCATCGGTGCGGCCGCCGCCGCTCTGCTGTTCCTCGTTGCCGGCCCCGTCATGCGCGGTTTCGGCGCGGAGCCGGACGTGGTGGCCGCCGGCGCCCTCTTCCTGCGCTGCCTGGGGCCCCATCTGGTGCTGATGGCCGGGTTCATCGCCCTCGCCGGGGTCTTCGAGGGCAGCGGCGACAGCCCGCGGCTCGCCCGGATCACGGTCGCCGGCGTCCTGTTCCAGCTGCCTCTCGCGTATGTGCTCTCAGGCCTGGGGCTGCCCGGAATCTGCCTGGCCATGGGTCTCGCGACGGCGGCGCAGTGCGCGGCCCTCGCCGGCCTGATGCACCGCCGCACCCCGCCGCTCAGCCGACGGGCAGGCGCCTCGCACGCTCGGACTGCTGAACCGGAATCCTCGCCGGGGTGAGACGCGGCTCCGTCACCGTCTGCTGCCACAGGATGCGGCATGCCGAGACCGACGCGGCGACCAGGAGTCCGTTCCGTATCAGCAGCAGGCCGATGCCCAGCGGATCGCTGTCCGTCACATGGGAGAACCACACCGGGAACTCGAACTGCGTCACCGCCGTCGCCCACACCACCAGATGCGCCGGCCGCCGCATCCGGCTCGCCCGGTAGGCCAGGCACACGGCGGCCAGACCTATCAGCCAGATCATGTACTGGGGGCTTATCACCCGGCTCGTGGTGGTGAACAGCAGCACCGCCACGAACGCCACGTCCGCCGGAGTCGACGTCGTGAACGCGCGGGCCCGTATCCGCCACACCAGCAACCAGGCGAAGGCGGCGATGGTCAGGGCCATGGCCATCGAGGAGACCGTGGAGACGTACGGGCCGAGGAACTCGATCGAGCCGTAGTTCATCCGGGCCTCGCCCTCCCAGCCGATGTGCCGGGCGACATGGAAGAGCATCGCGCCCAGGGACTCGAGCTCCAGCCCCCGGTCGCGCTGGAAGGTCAGGAAGGCCAGCGCCCCCGGCGCCGCGAGCACGCACAGAAGCAGCAGCCCGGCCGCCGCGCCCGCGGCCGTCGACCACGAGCGGAAGGTGGCGCGGCCGCGCGGGGTGCCGGCGAGCAGCAGCGCCGGCCAGACCTTCAGCATCGCCCCGAAGCCGGCCAGCGCGCCGAGCACCCGGGGGCGGGAGAGCCCCGCGAGGAGCGCGGCCACGGCGACGGCGGTGACCATGAGGTCGTACCGGGCGTACGCGGTCGGGCCGAGCAGCGGCACGCCCGCGATCCAGATCCACGCGCCGTGCGGGCTGCGGCCCCGCCGCTTCCCCGCGTACATCAGCAGCCCGAAGACGAGCGCGTCGCAGAGGAACGCGAGCACGAAGAAGGCGGCGGAGTACTCCAGGAACGGCAGCAGGGCGGGGGCGAGGATCGCCAGGGCGGCGAGCGGCGGGTACTGCCAGGTCACGTCGTCCAGCGGATACGTGCCGGTCTTCAGGACCTCGTACCAGCCCTGGTAGATCTGCTCGATGTCGCTCGTGACGTCCGGCCCGGGGACGGTGACGACCTTGAAGACACAGAGGAGCAGGATGATCCGGGTGAGTCCCCAGATGAGGACGGGGTTTCTTCTCGCGCGCTCGGCAGCCGTACCCAGTACGCCCGTCATTCCTACCTCGTCCATTCCAGTCGGTCGGTCGGTCCGCGCCTGCGGAGGGTGTGTTGCCGGGCGGGGGGTGCGGTCACGTACATTCGGCGACGATGCACAAGACCCTGATCGTAACCAACGACTTCCCGCCCCGGCCCGGCGGAATCCAGGCGTTCCTGCACAACATGGCGCTGCGTCTGGATCCCGAGCGGATCGTGGTCTACGCCTCCACGTGGAAGCGCAGCCGCGAGGGGATCGAGGCGACCGCCGCGTTCGACGCGGAGCAGCCTTTCACGGTGGTGCGGGACAGCACCACCATGCTGTTGCCCACACCTCGCGTCACCGCGCGGGCGACCGCGCTGCTGCGTGAGCACGGCTGCGAATCCGTGTGGTTCGGGGCGGCGGCGCCGCTCGGCCTGATGGCCCCCGCGCTGCGTCGCGCGGGTGCGCGGCGGCTCGTCGCGACGACGCACGGACACGAGGCGGGGTGGGCCCAGCTCCCGGCCGCGCGACAGCTCCTGCGCCGTATCGGCGAGGGCACGGACACCCTCACCTATCTCGGCGAGTACACGCGCTCGCGGATCGCGGCGGCGCTGACGCCCGAGGCGGCAGCGCGCATGGTGCAGCTCCCGCCGGGCGTGGACGAGAAGACCTTCCACCCGGGCTCGGGCGGCGAGGCGGTACGGGAGCGCCTCGGGCTCAGCGACCGGCCCGTGGTCGTGTGCGTCTCGCGGCTCGTGCCGCGCAAGGGCCAGGACACGCTGATCCGGGCCATGCCCGAGATCCTGCGGCGGGTGCCGGACGCGGTGCTGCTGATCGTCGGCGGCGGCCCTTACGAGAAGGACCTCAAGTCGCTCGCGGCGACGACCGGGGTGGCCGGTTCCGTACGTTTCACGGGCGCGGTGCCGTGGGAGGAGCTGCCGGCCCACTACGGCGCCGGCGACGTCTTCGCCATGCCCTGCCGCACCCGCCGCGGCGGCCTCGACGTCGAGGGTCTCGGCATCGTCTACCTGGAGGCCTCGGCCACCGGCCTCCCGGTCGTCGCCGGCGACTCGGGCGGCGCCCCGGACGCGGTCCTGGACGGCGAAACGGGCTGGGTCGTCCGAGGCGACGCCCCCGAGGAGTCCGCGGACCGCATCGCGACCCTCCTCCTCGACCCCGCCCTGCGCGCCCGCATGGGCGAGCGAGGCCGCGCCTGGGTCGAGGACCGCTGGCGCTGGGACCTGCTCGCGGAGCGCCTGAAGGAACTGCTGTAGGACCGGGTCCCTGCCGGGCGTCGCCCGCGCGGCCCCCGGCCCGGTACGCCCGCGGCGGGGAGCCGCCGCCTTCGGGGTGGGGCGACGTCGTCCCCACACGCCGGCCGGCCCAGGCCCCGCACACGGAGACGGGCCCCGCGGGACGCCGAACGGCGTCCCGCGGGGCCCGTCGTGGTTCGGGCACCCGTGCCTACGGGCGGTAGATCGCCTCGATCTCGTCCGCGAAGTCCTTCGCCACCACGTTGCGCTTCAGCTTCAGCGACGGCGTGATGTGGCCCGCCTCCTCGGTGAACTGGGAGTTCAGGATCCGGAACTTCCGTACCGACTCGGCCTTGGACACGGCCGCGTTGCCGTCGTCCACCGCCCGCTGGATCTCCGCGAGCAGCTCCGCGTCGTCGCGCAGCGACGCCGCCGTCGAGTCCGCCGGCTTGCCGTGCTCGCTCGCCCAGCGGCCGAGGAACTCCTCGTCCAGGGTGACCAGCGCGCCCACGAACGGACGCCCGTCGCCGACGACCATGCACTCGGCGACCAGCGCGTGCGCACGGATCCGGTCCTCGATGACCGCCGGGGCGACGTTCTTGCCGCCCGCCGTCACCAGGATCTCCTTCTTCCGTCCGGTGATCGCGAGGTAGCCGTCCTCGTCGAGCGTGCCGATGTCACCGGTGTGGAACCAGCCGTCGGCCAGAGCCTCTGCCGTCGCGGCCTCGTTCTTCCAGTAGCCGGTGAAGATGTGCTCGCCGTGCAGCAACACCTCGCCGTCGTCGGCGATCCGCACCACCGAGCCCGGCAGGGGCTGACCCACCGTGCCGATCTTCTGCCGGTCCCACGGGTTGAACGCCGTCGCCGCGCAGGACTCCGTCAGGCCGTAGCCCTCCAGGACGGTGAAGCCGATGCCGCGGTAGAAGTGACCGAGTCGCTCGCCCAACGGCGCTCCGCCGGAGATGGCGTACTCACCACGCCCGCCCAGCACCGCCCGCAGCTTGCTGTAGACGAGCTTGTCGAAGACCTTGTGCTTGATCTTCAGACCGAGCGATGCGCCCTGCGGGGTGCTGGTGGCCCGGCTCCAGGCGATCGCCGTGTGCGCGGCCTTGTCGAAGATCTTGCCCTTGCCGTCCGCCTGGGCCTTCGCGCGCGCCGAGTTGTAGACCTTCTCGAAGACGCGCGGCACGCCGAGGATCAGCGTGGGCCGGAACGTGGCCAGCTCGTCGGTGAGGTTCTTGATGTCCGGCAGGCAGCCGAGCTTGATCGGCGCCATGACCGCCGCGAGCTCCACCATGCGGCCGAAGACGTGGGCGGCCGGCAGGAAGAGCATCACGGAGCTCTCGCCGGTCCGGAAGAGCGGCTTCAGTCGCTCGACCAGGTTGCCGCACTCCGCGAAGAACGCGCGGTGCGTCAGCACGCAGCCCTTGGGGCGGCCGGTGGTGCCCGAGGTGTAGACGATCGTCGCCGGGTCGTCCGCGTGCGCCGACGACATCCGCTCGTCGAGCAGTTCGTCGGAGACGTCCGCACCGGTGGCGGTGAGTTGGGCGACGGCGTCGGCCTCGATCTGCAAGACGCCCTTCAGCGCCGGCAGGTTCGACCGGACCGACTCCACCGACTCCTGGTGGGCGGAGGACTCGACGAGGGCGAGCGAGGCGCCCGAGTCGCCGAGGATCCACTGGATCTGCTCCGGCGAACTCGTCTCGTACACCGGCACCGTCACGGCGCCCGCGCTCCAGATCGCGAAGTCGAGGAGTACCCACTCGTACCGCGTTCTGGAAAGCAGCGCCACCCGGTCGCCCGGCTCCACGCCGGCGGCGATCAGCCCCTTCGCAGCCCCGCGGACCTCGGCGAGGAACTGCTTGGCGGTGACGTCCGTCCAGACGCCGGCCACCTTGCGTCCCATGACGGCGGTGTCTGGGTGCTGAGACGCGTTGCGGCGGATGAGATCCGTCAGATTGCCGTCCGAGGGGACCTCGTACAGGGCCGGAAGGCTGAACTCGCGCAAGACTGCTGCTCCTCATCGGGCGCCGGCGCCACGGCTCTGTGTGAATGCACCGGTGCGGTCCAAGATCGGGCAGGTGCTCAGTGGGGGTGAGCACAACTGGACTGCCCGGACGTTACCCATCAGTACTCGGTTCCCGATAGGGGGGTCTGGCCAGATGTTCGGTGCATCACACAGTAGTGGCCGTGCTTCGCGCACAGTAATCCACAGCTTTCCGGACTCGGAAGTAACCGCAGGTCCGACGCCCTACGCTGAACCGCATGAGGATCAACGTGGTCAGTGACGTGCACGGGAACGCAGGTGCCCTCCTCAAGGCGGGGGAGGGCGCGGACGCCGTCGTCTGTCTCGGCGACCTGGTGCTCTTCCTCGACTATGCCGACCACAGTCGCGGCATCTTCCCCGACCTCTTCGGCGTGGAGAACGCCGACCTGATCGTCGAACTGCGCACCGCGCGCCGCTTCGACGAAGCTCGTGACCTGGGACGACGCCTCTGGTCCGAACTGGCCGTCGACCGGAACACGGCGATCGAGTCCGCGGTGCGGCGCCAGTACGAGGAACTGTTCGCGGCCTTCCCGACCCCCACCTACGCGACCTATGGAAATGTCGACATCCCGGGGCTGTGGAACGAGTACGCCCGGCCGGGGACCACGGTCCTCGACGGCGAGCGGATCGAGCTCGACGGGCTGGTCTTCGGCTTCGTCGGCGGCGGACTGCGCACCCCGATGCGGACGCCGTACGAGATCTCCGACGAGGAGTACGCGGCGAAGGTGGAGGCGCTCGGCGAGGTCGACGTGCTGTGCAGTCACATTCCGCCGGACGTCCCCGAGCTGACCTACGACACGGTCGCGCGCCGCTTCGAACGCGGCAGCCGAGCCCTGCTCGACGCGATCCGGCGCACGCGGCCGCGGTACGCCCTCTTCGGCCACGTCCACCAGCCGCTGGCGCGCCGGATGCGGGTCGGGGCCACGGAATGCGTGAACGTCGGCCACTTCGCGGCGACGGGCAGGCCGTGGACGCTGGAGTGGTGACGGGCCTTCGGTGACGGCGCGATAGCCTTCGGTCGGCACGGTTCGTGCCCTTCGATTTCTTCGAGTTCTCGCCGGACCGCACAGTGGAGGAGCCACAGCGATGGCCGAACACACCAGCTCGAGCATCACCATCGAGGCAGCGCCGGCCGATGTCATGGGCGTGATCGCCGACTTCGCCCGCTACCCCGAGTGGACGGGCGAGGTGAAGGAGGCCGAGGTCCTGGAGAAGGACGAGGCCGGCCGCGCGGAGAAGGTGCGGCTGCTGCTCGACGCGGGCGCGATCAAGGACGACCACACGCTGGCGTACACCTGGACCGGCGACAACGAGGTCTCCTGGACGCTGGTCAAGTCCCAGATGCTCCGCTCCCTGGACGGCTCGTACCGCCTGGCCCCGGCGGGCGGCGGGACGCGCACCGAGGTGACGTACCAGCTGACGGTGGACGTCAAGATCCCGATGCTGGGCATGATCAAGCGCAAGGCGGAGAAGGTCATCATCGACCGGGCGTTGGCGGGCCTGAAGAAGCGGGTGGAATCGGGGGCGTAGCCGCGGGGGCGGCGCCTGCGCGACCGCGTCGTTCGGGCCCCGGCGCCTGCTGGGGCGGCGCCCGCCATCTCACCGGTTGTGTGCACCCGCGCCGCTGGGGCGGTGTCCGCCCGTCCCACCGGTGGTGGGCAACTGTTCCGCCGGGGCGGGCCCACCCGCGCCTTACCCCTCCCACCCCCGTTGTGGGCATTCGTTCCGCTGGGCTGGGGGTCCCCCCAGACTCCGTCCGGGGGGGACCCCCAGCCCAGCGGAACGCCTGCCCACAACCCGGCGGACCCGTTGCGGATGGGCACAAGCTGCGTGCGTGGGGGCTGCTGGTCGGCACTGCCCTGCAGGGCGGATGTCCATGACGCCGTGAGGGCGGGGAGCCGTGGGCGGTAACGTTCCGTCGTATGGGGATCTTGCTCGTCACCGGGACCGGCGGCGCCGGTCGTACCACCGTCGCTTCCGCCACCGCGCTCGCCGAGGCGCAGGCCGGCCGGCGAGTCCTCCTCGTGTCCGGCGACGCCGACGAGACGCCCGGCGTGGAGCTCCTCCGCCCCGCCCCCGCCGCCGACTTCCGCCGCGAGTTCCTCGCCCTGCAGGCCCGCTCCGGCGCCGCCCTCGACCTCCTCGGTGCCGCCCCCTTCGAGGACGCCGAGCTCACCGAACTCCCCGGCAGTCACCAGTTCGCCCTGCTCCGCGCCCTGCGCGACGCCGCCGGCGGCGACTGGGACCTCGTCGTCGTCGACCTGCCCCCGCTGCTCGAAGCCCTCGCCCTCCTCGCGCTGCCCGAGCAGCTGCGCCGCTACCTCCGCCGCCTCCTGCCCCCCGAGCGGCAGGCCGCCCGCGCCCTGCGCCCCATGCTGGCCCAGCTCGCCGGCGTCCCCATGCCCGCCCAGTGGCTGTACGCGACGACGGCCCGCTGGGAGGCCGAGCTCGCCGCCGTCCAGGCCGTCGTCGACGACCCCACCACCGCCGTCCGCCTCGTCGTCGAGCCGGGACCCGCCGCCACCGTCGCCCTGTGCACCGCCCGCCTGGGCCTCGCGCTCCACCGCCTCGCCCTCGACACCGTGATCGCCAACAAGCTGCTCCCGGCCGACTCGCCCGACCCCTGGCTCGCCGGGTTGACCGCCCAGCAGCACGAGCACCTGGACCGGCTCCGTACCTCCCACGACGGGGCCGTGCACGCGCTCCCGCACCTCGGCCGGGACCTGCGCGGCCCCGAGGACCTCGCCCTGCTCGCGGTCGACGCCAAACCCGCACCCGTCCCCGAGTGGACCGTCGAGGACCGCAGGGACGACGACGGCATCCTCGTCTGGCACATCCCCCTGCCCGGCGCCGTCAAGGGCGAGCTCTCCCTCGTCCGCCGCGGGGACGAACTTCTCCTCGCCGTCGGCCCGTTCCGCCGCAACGTCCCGCTGCCGCCCGCCCTGCGCCGCTGCACGGTCGCCGGCGCCGGGCTCGTCGACGGCGATCTGAGGGTCCGCTTCGCACCGGACGCCGGTCTCTGGCCCCGGACGTCCTGAGGCCGTGTACCGTCGACGGTATAAGCCGTAAGGAGTACGCCATGAGCGATTCGGATGCCTGGGCCAAGGCGTGCGCCGAGGACCTGGAGGCCGAGAAGGCGCGCCGCCGCGCCGAGGCCGGCGCGGAGCCAGGCTCGGCCGCCGAGGAGTTCCGCAAGCTCTTCGACGCCGTCGCCGACAAGGTCTCCTCGATGCGGAACCCGCTGATGGGCATGGCAGCCCAGGGCACCGTGCAGCAGCTGGTCAACCAGGCGAAGGCGGCCGTCGAGCCCGTCATCGAGCGCAACCCGCAGGTCTTCGACCACCTCGCCGCCGCCGGCAACGAACTGCTGGCCGCCTACCGCTCGGCGGTCGAGGGCCACGAGACGCGCTGGACCCGCGACGAGCCGCACGACCCGCGCAAGGAATCCCGGCCGGACCGGCCCGAGGACTCCAAGAAGGACGACGACGGGCCCGGAACCGGGCAGCACATCGACCTGGACTGATCAGTACGGTCGCCCCCCTCGGGTACGGTTGGCCTTAGCGGGGCTCGACCGAAAACTGAGGGACACATGGGACTCACCATCGGCGTCGACATCGGCGGCACGAAGATCGCGGCCGGCGTGGTCGACGAGGAGGGCAACATCCTCGACACGCACAAGGTGCCCACCCCGCCGACCCCCGAAGGCATCGTCGACGCGATCTGCGCCGCCGTGTCCGAGGCCGGCAAGGGTCATCAGATCGAGGCTGTCGGCATCGGTGCCGCGGGCTATGTCGACGACAAGCGCGCCACCGTCCTCTTCGCGCCGAACATCGACTGGCGGCACGAGCCGCTGAAGGACAAGGTCGAACAGCGGGTCGGCCTGCCGGTCGTGGTCGAGAACGACGCGAACGCGGCGGCCTGGGGCGAGTACAAGTTCGGCGCCGGTCAGGGCCACGAGGACGTCATCTGCATCACCCTCGGCACCGGCCTCGGCGGCGGCATCATCATCGGCAACAAGCTCCGCCGTGGACGCTTCGGCGTGGCGGCCGAGTTCGGCCACATCCGGGTCGTCCCCGACGGCCTGCTGTGCGGCTGCGGCAGCCAGGGCTGCTGGGAGCAGTACGCCTCCGGCCGCGCGCTCGTCCGGTACGCGAAGCAGCGCGCCCACGCCACGCCCGAGCACGCGGAGATCCTCCTCGGCCTGGGCGACGGCACCCCCGACGGCATCGAGGGCAAGCACGTCAGCGCGGCGGCCCGACAGGGCGACCCGGTGGCCGTGGACTCCTTCCGCGAGCTGGCCCGCTGGGCCGGCGCGGGCCTCGCGGACCTGGCGTCGCTCTTCGACCCCTCGGCGTTCATCGTGGGCGGAGGCGTCTCGGACGAGGGCGAGCTGGTGCTCGACCCGATCCGGAAGTCCTTCCGCCGCTGGCTGATCGGCGGCGAGTGGCGGCCGCACGCCCAGGTGCTCGCGGCCAAGCTCGGCGGCAAGGCCGGTCTGGTCGGCGCGGCGGACCTGGCCCGCCAGGGCTGACGCCCACGCCACGCTCGTACAGCATTCGTACGACTCGGAACGCCGTCCCGCGCTCGTGCGAGGGGCGGCGTTCCGCACGTCGAGGCCACGTTCGCCCGTCGCGTCCTCTGGGGACCGACGGGCGGTTGTCGTATGTTGCTGGGCATGGCGATCACCGGGCTGCCCAACTCCCGCACCGAGGCGGACGGTTCGGCCGTCGTCCGGGTGCTCAGCTACAACATCCGCTCGATGCGTGACGACGAGGACGCCCTCGCCCGGGTCATCCGGGCCTGCGCGCCCGATCTCGTCTTCGTCCAGGAGGCGCCGCGCTTCTTCCGCTGGCGCAAGCACGCGGCCCGGCTCGCCGCCAAGAGCGAGCTCGTCGTGCTGAGCGGCGGCGCCACGGCCGCCGGGCCGCTGCTGATGTGCTCGCTGAGGGCCACCGTGGAGCGGACCGAGGACGTGCTGCTGCCGCTGACCCCCGGGCTGCACCGGCGCGGCCTCGCCACCGCCGTCGTACGGTTCGCGGGCGCGAGGGTCGGGCTGATCAGCTGTCATCTGAGTCTGCGGAGCGACGAACGGTACGCGCAGGCCGGGATGGTTCTCGACCGGGTCGCCGCCATGGACGTCCCGCACACGATCGTCGCAGGGGACCTCAACGAACGCCCCGGCGGCCGGAGCTTCACCCGTCTCACCAAGGAGCTCCAGGACGGCTGGGCGGCCGGCCCCTGGGGCGGCGAGTACACCTCGACACCCACCGACCCGCACCAGCGCATCGACGCGATCCTGGCGACCGAGGGCGTCGAGTTCCTGGGCTGCGGAGTCCCGACGGAGCTCGACCCGACGGACCTGAGAGCGGCGACGGACCACCTCCCGGTCCTCGCGGCGGTCAGGATTCCGGCGACCTGAGCGGCGGGCCGGAGGCGCGGGCCGGAGGCCGGGGCGACGGCACCCGGCGGACGCGGTCCGCCGGGAGGATCAGCCCACCTTCCGGTCCTCGCGGCCGCCAGGATCCCCCGGCCAGGAACGGACGGAGCGGCGCCCGGTCCGCTACACCACCGCGCCGCGCCCCGGGTCGTCGAAGCCGTCATCGTCGTCGTCGTGCTTCATGCGGGCCACCAGCGTCGCGAAGCCGCCGAGGAAGCCGCCCACGCAGAGCGTCGTCAGCCACCACGTCATGTCCCACTTGAGCAGCACCGCGAGCAGCATCAGGACGGGGCCGCCGACGACGCCGAGCCACGCGAACTTCGTGGTCGCGTCCGCCTCCGGCAGCGGCGGCGGCTCCGGCGGGACGAAGTGGCCCTCGTCGCCGTCCTCGCCCTTCTTGCCGGACGGCTTCTCGCCGGTCTCGGCGTCCGGATCCGCGAGTTCGTAGTCGCGCGGGCCGCCGCCCACGCTCACACCGGGCGCGAAGACGACCGAGCCGCCGAGGACGGGCTTCCGAGGATCCTCGTCCTCGCCGTCCTCTTCCTCCTCCTCGTCGTCCTCGCCGTCGTCGTCACCGTCGTCGGAACCCTCCACGGGCTCCGGCAGTGCCAGGTCCTCCACCGATCTGAAGGGCCTCGCCCCCGGAGGGTCCGCCGGCTCCTCGCCGTACCCGGCGACGATCGCGGCCCAGGCCGCTTCCTCGTCGATCGGCTGCGGCTCGCGCTCGCCGTCCTGCTGCTCAGCCACTGCTCGTGCTCCCCTTCTCCCCCACGGCCTCCGGAGCGAGGCGGCAGAGGAACGCCCAGCTCTCCTCGAAGATCCGCTCCGCATCGTGGTCCAACGTCGCCACGTGGTAGCTCTGTTCCAGCAGGATCTCCTTCACGTCCGTCGAGGAGATCCGGCTCAGGATCCGCGCCGTGTCGGCGGGCGGCACCACATGGTCCTGCGTGCTGTGCAGGACCACCAGCGGCTGCGTGACCTGCGGCAGCTCCGCGTCCACCGTCTGGAACAACCGGCGCAGGGAGTGCGCCGCGTGCAGCGGCACCCGGTCGTACCCGACCTCCGCCGCGCCCTCCTTGGCGATGTCGCTGGCGATGCCGTTCGTCGACCGGACGAAGTGGCGGACCACCGGCAGCGCGTGCGCCGCCAGGCCATGGACCTTGTTGCCCGGGTTCACCAGGACGAGGCCCTGCACCGCGTCCCCGTACTTGGCCGCGAGCCGCAGGGCCAGCGCCCCGCCCATGGACAGGCCGAAGACGAAGACCCGCTCGCAGCTCGCGAGCAGCTCCCGCAGCGCCCGGTCCACCTCCGCGTACCAGTCGTGCCAGGTCGTGAGCTGCATGTCCTCCCAGCGCGTGCCGTGCCCGGGCAGCAGCGGCAGCGACACCGTGAGACCGCGCTCGGCCAGATACTCCGCCCACGGGCGCAGCGACTGCGGGGAACCGGTGAAACCGTGACAGAGAAGGACGCCGACCTCTCCGCCCTCATGGCGGTACGGCTCGGCTCCAGGAAGGACCGGCACCGGGGTCTCCTGTTCGGGTTCGGCTTCGAGGTGCGAGTACGGCGAGTACCGCGACGAAGCAACGACGAAAGAGGGAAGAACCTTCACCGTACGCGACCGGACCGACACCGACCAGGGCCGTTCGCACGAAGGTGCCCCGCACACGGCCACACCCGCGAGGGCAGGCGGGAAAAGGCGGGATAAGGTCTGTCCGACAGCACACGGAAGGTACTCGAGTTGATCTACGGCGCAATGAAGTTCTCCATCGGAGGGTCACTGAAGGTCGCCTTCAGGCCTTGGGTGGAGGGCCTCGAGAACATTCCCGCCGAGGGGCCGGCGATCCTCGCGAGCAACCACCTGTCCTTCTCGGACTCCTTCTTCCTGCCGGCGGTCCTCGACCGCAAGGTCACCTTCATCGCCAAGGCCGAGTACTTCACCTCGCCTGGTGTGAAGGGCAAGCTCACCGCCGCCTTCTTCAAGGGCGTCGGCCAGCTCCCCGTGGACCGCTCCGGCGCCCGCGGTGCGGGCGAGGCGGCGATCAAGGCCGGTATCGACGTCATCGAGAAGGGCGGGCTCTTCGGGATCTATCCCGAGGGCACCCGCTCGCCCGACGGCCGGCTCTACCGCGGCAAGCCCGGCGGTCTCGCGCGCGTGGCGCTGGCCACCGGCGCGCCGGTCATCCCGGTCGCCATGATCGACACCGAGAAGATCCAGCCGCCCGGCAAGGTCGTCCCCAAGCTGATGCGCCCGGGGATCCGGATCGGCAAGCCGCTCGACTTCAGCCGCTACCAGGGCATGGAGGGCGACCGCTTCATCCTCCGCTCGGTGACCGACGAGGTCATGTACGAGATCATGAAGCTGTCCGGCCAGGAGTACGTCGACATCTACGCGACCGCTGCCAAGCGTCAGATCGCGGATGCCGAGAAGGCCGCCAAGGAGGCCGTCAAGGCCGAGATCGCGGCGCGGGAAGAGTCCGGCGCCTGACCCTCTCGTAGAGGGGGCGCCCGGGGGTGGGGGAGATGGCCAAGCGCGAGCGTGTCGTGCGGATGTCGGTTGAGCAGCCGCTGTGGCGCGCGCTCACCGCGTACCGCGTCGGAACGATGATCTACGCCGTTCTGATCTTCGTCTTCGCCCGGGACCGTTACGAGCGGCCCTGGGTGGCCGTCGCCTTCCTCGCCGTCATGTGCGTCTGGACCCTCGCCACCCTGCCCAAGGTGGCGAACGCGGCCAGCTGCACCAAGCGTTTTCTGATCGCCGACCTGGCCGTCGCCCTGACCGGCATCCTGCTCACCCCGCTCGCGGACGAGCAGGCCCAGTCGGTCGACGGTCCTACTCTGCCGACGATATGGACCGCCGGAGCCGTCCTCGCGTACGCGATCAAGGGCGGCTGGCGCTGGGCCGGCTTCGCCTCCTCGCTGGTCGCCGTCGCCAACATCATCGAGCGCGCCCACCCCACCCGGGACACCCTTCACAACGTCCTCCTCGTGTGGGTGGCGTCCATCGCCATCGGCTACGTCGTCGAGGTCGCCCGCGCATCCGAACGCACCCTCGCCCGCGCCCTGGAGATCGAGGCCGCGACCCGGGAGCGGGAGCGGCTCGCCCGGGACATCCACGACAGCGTCCTCCAGATTCTGGCGATGGTGCAGCGGCGCGGCACGGCACTGGGCGGCGAGGCCGCCGAGCTGGGCCGGATGGCGGGGGAGCAGGAGGTCGCGCTGCGGACCCTGGTCGCGGGTGGGCTGACCCGCCCGTCGCTGGTCTCCGAGGACGAGTCCGAAGGCGCCGTGGTCCGCATCGTCGAGGAGCCGGACGACGACTGCCCGGTCGATCTGCGCGCCCTGCTCGCCCCGCGCGCCGGGGCGAAGGTCACGCTCTCCGACCCGGGCGCCCCGGTCCTGCTGCAGCCCGCCGCCGCCCGCGAGCTGGCCGCCGCCGTCGGTGCCGCCCTGGACAATGTCCGGGTGCACGCGGGCGGGAACGCCCGGGCCTGGATCCTGGTCGAGGACTGGCCGGACGAGGTGATCGTGACGGTACGGGACGACGGCCCGGGCATCCCGGAGGGGCGGCTGGCCCAGGCCGAGGGCGAGGGCCGGATGGGCGTCGCCCTGTCCATCCGGGGCAGACTGCGCGATCTGGGCGGCACGGCCGAGCTGATCTCGGTCCCGGGCCAGGGCACGGAAGTCGAACTGAAGGTCCCGCGGGATCCACGGGGGAAGGCAGGAACACGATGAGCGAGCAGCAGATCAGAGTGATGGTCGTGGACGACCACCCGATGTGGCGGGACGCGGTCGCCCGCGACCTCGCCGAGGCGGGCTTCGACGTGGTGGCCACGGCGGGCGACGGCGAACAGGCCGTGCGCCGCGCCGGCGCGGCCGCCCCGGACGTCCTCGTCCTGGACCTCAACCTGCCCGCCAAGCCGGGCGTCCAGGTCTGCAAGGAGCTGGTCGGCGCCAACCCCCGGCTGAGGGTCCTCGTGCTCTCCGCGAGCGGCGAGCACGCCGACGTGCTGGAGGCGGTCAAGTCCGGCGCCACCGGCTATCTGCTGAAGTCCGCCAGCACGGCCGAGCTGATCGACGCCGTGCGCCGCACCGCGGTCGGCGACCCCGTCTTCACCCCTGGTCTCGCGGGCCTGGTGCTCGGCGAGTACCGCCGCCTCGCCTCCGAGCCCGTTCCGGCGGCCGGCGGCGACGAGTCGAAGGCGCCGCAGCTGACCGAGCGCGAGACCGAGGTCCTGCGTCTGGTCGCCAAGGGGCTGAGCTACAAGCAGATCGCCGAGCGCCTGGTCATCTCGCACCGCACGGTGCAGAACCACGTCCAGAACACCCTCGGCAAGCTCCAGTTGCACAACCGCGTGGAGCTCGTCCGGTACGCCATCGAGCGCGGCCTCGACGACGCCTGAGCGCTCCGGGCGCGCCGGGCCGCCAGGTCTCCGGGCGCGCCCGGCCCGGTCTTCCGGGCGTGCAGGGCCCATCGTCCGGGCGGGCACGGACAATTCACTCTTCGCGCTGTGTCGGAGTGACCCACGTCACTACTAGCGTGGGTCGCGCATCCCGTCCGCCACGGTGAAGGAGAGCTCCATGCGCGTCGGCGTACTGACCGGGGGCGGCGACTGCCCCGGTCTCAACGCGGTCATCCGCGCCATCGTCCGCAAGGGCATCCAGGAGTACGGCTACGAGTTCACCGGGTTCCGCGACGGTTGGCGCGGCCCGCTGGACGGCGTCACCGTACGGCTCGACATCCCAGCCGTCCGCGGCATCCTGCCGCGCGGCGGCACCATCCTCGGCTCCTCGCGCACCAATCCGCTCAAGGTGGAGAACGGCATCCGCCGGATCAAGGAGAACCTCGCCAAGTGCGAGGTCGACGCCCTGATCGCGATCGGCGGCGAGGACACCCTCGGGGTCGCCGCCCGGCTGGTCGACGAGTACGGCGTCCCCTGCGTGGGCGTGCCGAAGACCATCGACAACGACCTGTCCGCCACCGACTACACCTTCGGTTTCGACACCGCCGTCGGGATCGCCACCGAGGCCATCGACCGCCTCCACACCACCGCCGAGTCCCATATGCGGGTCCTGGTGGTGGAGGTGATGGGCCGCCACGCCGGCTGGATCGCCCTGCACTCCGGCCTCGCGGGCGGCGCCAACGTCATCCTCATCCCCGAGCAGCGCTTCGACCTCGACCAGGTCTGCGCCTGGGTCACCTCGCGCTTCAAGGCCACGTACGCCCCGATCGTGGTCGTCGCGGAGGGCGCGATGCCCCGGGACGGGGACATGGTCCTCAAGGACGGCACCCTCGACTCGTACGGACACGTCCGGCTCTCGGGCGTGGGCGAGTGGCTCGCCAAGGAGATCGAGCGGCGGACCGGCAACGAGGCCCGCACCACCGTCCTCGGCCATGTGCAGCGCGGTGGCACCCCCAGCGCCTTCGACCGCTGGCTCGCCACCCGCTTCGGTCTGCACGCCATCGAGGCCGTGCGCGACGGGGACTTCGGAAAGATGGTCGCGCTGCGCGGCACCGACATCGTCCGCGTCCCGATCTCCGAGGCCACGGCACGGCTGAAGACGGTCGATCCGGCGCTCTACGCCGAGGTGGGCGTCTTCTTCGGCTGAGCACCCCGAGGGCATGGGCCGTATACGCGCTGTTCGCGCATGTACGGCCCATCGCTCACCCGCGCCCCAGGGCGTGTCCGTCCTGGGCCCGCACCCCGGCGAGCAGTGACGCGGTCAGCGCGGCCCCTTCCCTCGTCAGCACCGACTCCGGGTGGAACTGGACGCCCGCGAAGCCCGGCCCGCGCAGGGCGTGGACCTCGTCCGTCGCCGCGTCGCGGCTCACCTCGATCCGGTGCAGGGCCAGTTCGGTGGCCGTCCGGTCGTCGCAGCGGGCCGTGAAGCTGTTGTAGAAGCCGACCGTCTGCTCCTGCCCGAAGAGGTCGATCCGCATCTGCGCCCCCTGGAAGGGGGTGCGCTTGCGGGCGATCTCCAGGCCCAGTTCGGCCGCGATCAGCTCGTGGCCGAGGCAGACACCGAGCAGTCCGTGCCGGTGGCCCCCTACGAGATCGGCGGTGAGCCCGCGCAGGAAACGCATCTTCGGATCGGCGGCGTCCGACGGATCCCCCGGCCCCGGGCCGAGCACCACCGGGCCGTCGTGGGAGAGCGCGAGCTGCCGCAGTCCCGGCTCGTCGTAGCGGACGACCGACACCTCCAGACCCGAGGAGCGCAGCAGATGCGCGAGCATCGCGGTGAACGTGTCCTCGGCGTCGATCACCAGCGCGTGGCCGCTCAGCTCGGCCGACCGGACCTGCATCCGCAGCCAGAACGGCGCCAGATCGGCCCGCCGGGCGTCCAGCGCAGCCCGCACCCGCGGATCGTCCGCGAGCCGGGCCGCCCGCGGGGACTCCTCGCGCGGCCGACCCTCCCGAACTCCCAGGGCGGCGAGCACACCCGCCGCCTTGGCATGGGTCTCGGCGACCTCGCCCGCCGGGTCGGAGTGGCGCACCAGGGTCGCGCCGACCGGCACCCGCAGCCGCCCGTCCCGGGCGATGTCGGCGGTCCGGATGAGGATCGGGGAGTCCAGCGTCTGGACCCCGTTCTCGTCGGTGCCGAGCAGGGCCAGGGCGCCCGCGTAGTAGCCGCGCCCGCCGGCCTCGTGCCGCTCGATGACCCGGCAGGCGTTCTGTACGGGGGAGCCGGTGACCGTCGCCGCGAACATCGTCTCCCGCAGCACCTCCCGCACGTCGAGGGACGAACGGCCGCGCAGCTCGTACTCGGTGTGCGCGAGATGCGCCATCTCCTTGAGCCGGGGACCGATCACCACTCCGCCCATGTCGCCGACGGTGCACATCATCTTCAGCTCCTCGTCGACCACCATGGAGAGCTCCTCGGTCTCCTTGCGGTCGGCGAGGAAGGTCAGCAGGTCCTCGGGGGTCGGAGCGGCGCCCGACGGGTAGCGGTACGTGCCGCTGATCGGATTCATCACGACCGTGCCCCCGGACATCCGGACGTGCACCTCGGGGCTCGCACCGACCAGCGTGCGGTCCCCGGTGTGGACGACGAAGGTCCAGTACGCGCCCCGCTCGCCCGCGAGCAGCCGACGGAACAGCGCCAGGGCGTCGGCGCGTCCGAAGCCCGGGATCTCGCCGGTGTAGGTGCGGCGGATGACGAAGTTGGCGCCCTCGCCGGAGCCGATCTCCTCGTCGATGACCCGCCGTACGGTCTCGGCGTACGCCTCGTCCGACACGTCGAACCCGCCACCCTCCACCCGTACGTCATGGCCGGGCAGCTGCTCCATCGCGGTGGCGAGCGGCAGCTCGTACGCCTCCTCGGCGACCAGGACGGCGAGCGGGGTGCCGTCGTCGCGGACGTCGAAGCCGCGCTCGCGGATCTGCCGGAACGGCACGAGGGCGAGCGTCGGCAGCGTGCCGACGGGCAGCTCGGCGAGCCGCCCGGCCTCGTGGACCGCGCCGATCAGCACGTCGACGGTGTCGTGATCACGGCCCGGTGTGCGCCTGCGGAGCAGCGCGAAGGGAGGGCAGGAGGGGTCCAGGAGTCGGGAGAGGTCCATGGTGCGTGTTCCTTCCGGGGAATTCGGAGAGGAACGGCTCCTGAAACGGAAGAAGGCCGCCCCTCGGGGCGGCCTTCGCGTGTCTCGGTGTACGCGCAGTCAGTGGGCCGCCGGATGAGCGGTCCACCACCAGTTCTGGATCTGCGGCGCGAACATGCGAGCACTGTAGCCCAGCCGGACAGGGAAACGGGGCCCGGTCCGCACCGTGGACGGTGCGGGCCGGGCCCCTCTTCACAGATCGACAGGATCGATTCCTCGGATCAGAAGATCGAGTTGTAGATCCCCCAGCCCGGACCCATCTTGATGCGCGCGCCGATCGGGGACGTGGCGCTGCCCGTGCCGGGGTACAGCCATGCGACGCCGGTGGTGTCCCGTGCCATCAGGTCCACCCTGCCGTCACCGGTCAGGTCGCTCGGAGCGAGGATGACGTTGTGCATGTTCCAGCCGGTGCCGACCTGGACCCGGCTGGTGTACGGCGCGGCGGCGTTACCCGTGCCCTTGTGCATCCACAGGACGCCGGACGCCTCGCGGCCCAGGATGTCGGGCTTGCCGTCACCCGTCAGATCGCCGGCGCCGAGGATGATGGTGTAGCCCTGCCAGCCCGTGCCGAGCTTCGCGCGGGTGGTGAACGGCGCGGACGGGTTGCCGGTGCCCTGGTACAGGTAGATCGCGCCCGACTTCTCGCGCGCGAGCAGGTCGGCCTTGCCGTCACCGGTCAGGTCACGCATGCCGACGATCCTGTCGTAGCCGCCCCAGCCGGGACCGACCTTGACTCGCGCCTTGAAGGGCGCGGACGGGTTGCCGCTGCCCTGGTGGTACCAGAGCACGTCGCCGCCTTCGCGACCCACGACGTCACCGGTGCCGTCGGCGCGCAGCGCGGTCATCGGGGTGATGACGTCGTAGCCCTGCCAGCCGCTGCCGACGCGGTAGCGGTTCAGGAACTGCCACGACGCGCTGCCGGTGCCCTGGTACTGCCAGATGACGCCGGAGCTGTCACGGGCGACGACGTTGTAGCGGTTGGTCGCGGTGGCCGGTGCGGCACCGGCGACCACGTCCACGTCGGACGCCTTCACCCAGGCGATCCGGTGGTTGAACCGGATCGGGATGAACTGGTTCGTCGTGCCCTTGACCAGGGTGCGCGAGCCGGCGCCCGTTCCGTCGAAGGTGCCGCCGTAGTAGTAGTCACCGGCGACCTGGGCGCCACCTTGGACGTACTTCTGGCCCGACAGCAGGAGGCTGCTGTACTTCGTCAGCGACTCCTGGCCGCGGGACTGGACCGCGACGTTCGTCCCCGTGTACGCCGCGTCTTCGGGGTAGGCACGGCCGTAGACCTTGACGGAGGTCAGGCCGGCCTTCGGCGTCACCGTCTTGGTGCCCGTGCCGACCGGGACGGTCCACTGGCCGCCGGGGTTCTGGAACCAGGCCTTCTTGCCGCCGTACCAGATCGCCGTCCAGTTGTACTGGCTCTCCGCGACCACGTATTCGCCGCCCGCGACCAGCTTGTTCGCCCAGTTGGAACCTTCCGACCAGGTGGACGAGAAGTACGGGTCGGTGAGGGTGGCCGAGCTCGTCGACGGCGAGGTGTAGAGGTAGTTGAAGTTCGACGGCCGTGCGGCGACAGCGGCTCCGCCGTACGTCAGCGTCGGCTGGTTGGCCGTGGTGAACGGCGGGACGTAGCGAACGATCTGGCCCGCCTTGAGCAGCCCGCCCGCGCCGCCGACACCCGTCGGGGCGCCCAGCAGCGACATGTAGTGGTTCCAGTCCCAGTACGGGCCCGGGTCCCAGTGCTGGGTGCGGACCTTCTCGTCGAGCACGCCGGGGATCTCGTCGTGGCCGATGATGTGCTGGCGGTCCAGCGGGATGGAGTACTTCTTCGCCAGGTGCTTCACGAGCGCGGCGGAGGACTCGTACTGCGGCTCGGTGTACCAGGAGCCGCTCTTGATGGCGTAGCCCTCGTGCTCGATGCCGATCGAGTGCATGTTGAGGGTCTTGTTGCCCGCGTGCCAGGCCTCGTTCTTGTTCTCGACCATCTGGGTGACGAGACCGTCCGAGGCGCGGATCAGGTAGTGCGCGCTCGCGTACGACGCCGGGTTCTTGAAGACGGCGAGCGAGCCGTCGTAGCCGCCCTCGGTGTCGTGGATGGCGATGTAGCGGATGTCGTAGCCGCCCTCGGGGCGGTTGGCGACGTTGTAGTTGCCGTAGTCCGTCGGGTCGGTCGTGCTGTTCTGCCGGAAACCGGCAGGGATGAAGTTGCAGTTCAGACCCACAGGGCAGTCGGCCGTCGCCGTCGTCGCCGCGAAGGTCGCGGCGAGCGGGACGTTCGACGGCTTCACGGGCTCGACCGAGGGATCGGCGGCCAGGACGACCTGCTCGCCGTCCGTGGTGAGCTCCCGCTCGCCCGTCTTGATCGACTCGAAGACCCGCTTCGCGAAGAGGTCGGCGCCCTTCTTGTCCGGCGCCTGGCTGTAGCGCGCCACGGCCGGGTACCAGGCACCGGCCTCGTCCGGCAGATCACCGGTCGCCTGCTTCTGGTACTCGGCGAGCAGCGCCGCGCCGGCGCGGATGCTCGCGGCGGTGTCGTTCTTCAGGGAGTCGGCGGAGCCGTCGACCAGCTCGGCGGCCTTGTCCAGGGTGTGCAGCCGCGGATCGTCGGTGTCGACGGTCTCCTTCGGCGTGGTGCGCAGCGCCTTCTGTGCGTCGAAGTGCTTCTCGACGTTGGGGTCGCCGCTCCGGTTCATGTGCTCGAGGCGTTCCTCGTCGGCCTCGGGTTCCACGTCCTCCGGGTCGACATCCGTCAGACCCATGACGTTGTACGCACCGGTCGTGCTCGGCTCGCCGTCGTGGGACTCCCACCGCGTCTGCCGGTACGCCACGGCCATCAGCACGCTCTGCGGCACGTCGAACTCGTCCGCCGCCTGCGCGAACTGCGACTGCAGCGACACGTGCGCGCCCGGCTTGTCGTCCGAGGAGCCCAGGATGCCGGGCGATGCCACGGCGATCGTGCCGATCGTCGCGGTGGCGACGACCGCCGCCGCCGCACCGTAAAGCAGCCGTCTTTTCTTGCGGTCCCTGCGGTGCCCTTGAGTCACACCCACCCCTGTGATTAATTCAAGTCTCAGATGTTTAAACGCGCGTGAGGGTAACACCACTCGAAGGCGTGAACCTTGTTCACAGACATTTCGGACGCGCGTCTCAGCCACTGGTCGCGTCCCTGGACAGGTCGCCCGACCCCGTAATGTGGTGGTTGTGACCGTGAACGCTAAGACCACCGCAACCGGTGGCAACACCTGGCGAGACCTTCCCGCGGCGCAGCAGCCTGAGTACCCCGATGCCGAGGCTCTGCGCGATGTGATCGCGGACCTCGAGTCGTATCCGCCGCTCGTCTTCGCGGGCGAGTGCGATCAGCTGCGCGCCCGTATGGGAGCCGTCGCCCGTGGCGAGGCGTTCCTCCTCCAGGGCGGCGACTGTGCCGAGGCCTTCGACGCCGTTTCCGCCGACCACATCCGTGCCAAGCTCAAGACCCTGCTCCAGATGAGCGCCGTCCTCACGTACGCGGCCTCCGTGCCCGTCGTCAAGGTCGGCCGCATCGCCGGGCAGTACTCCAAGCCCCGTTCGAAGGGGACCGAGACCCGCGACGGCGTGACCCTGCCGACGTACCGCGGCGACTCGGTCAACGGCTTCGACTTCAACGAGAAGGCCCGCATCCCGGACCCCGAGCGTCTGAAGCGGATGTACAACGCCTCCGCCTCCACGCTCAACCTGGTGCGCGCCTTCACCACCGGCGGCTACGCCGACCTGCGCCAGGTGCACGCCTGGAACCAGGACTTCGTGAAGTCGTCCCCCTCGGGCCAGCGCTACGAGCAGCTGGCGCGCGAGATCGACAACGCGCTGAACTTCATGAAGGCGTGTGGCACCGACCCTGCCGAGTTCAAGGCCGTCGAGTTCTACGCCTCCCACGAGGCGCTGCTGCTCGACTACGAGGGTGCGCTGACCCGTACGGACTCGCGCACCGGCAAGCTGTACGACACCTCCGGCCACATGGTCTGGATCGGTGAGCGCACCCGCCAGCTCGACCACGCCCACATCGAGTTCGCCTCGCAGATCGCGAACCCGATCGGCATCAAGCTGGGCCCGACGACCTCGGTCGACGACGCGCTGACGTACATCGACCGCCTGGACCCGGACCGTGAGCCCGGCCGGCTGACCTTCATCGTCCGCATGGGCGCCGACAAGGTCCGGGACAAGCTCCCGGAGCTGGTCGAGAAGGTCACCGCCTCCGGTGCGACCGTCGCCTGGGTCACCGACCCGATGCACGGCAACACCTTCGAAGCGGCCTCCGGCCACAAGACCCGCCGCTTCGACGACGTGCTCGACGAGGTCAAGGGCTTCTTCGAGGTCCACAAGGGCCTCGGCACGCACCCGGGCGGCATCCATGTCGAGCTCACCGGTGACGATGTCACCGAGTGCGTGGGCGGCGGCGACGAGATCTTCGTCGACGACCTGCACCAGCGCTACGAGACGGCCTGCGACCCGCGGCTGAACCGCAGCCAGTCGCTCGACCTGGCGTTCCTGGTCGCGGAGATGTACCGCGATCAGTAAGTGGCTTCCTACGACTGTGGGGCGCGGATCCATGTGATCCGCGCCCCACAGTCATTTCCGGGCTTTACACCTGGTAGGCGCCGGGTAAGGTTAGGTTAGCCTTATCGATCCCGGCAGGAGGTGAACCGCGTGTACGTCTGCTCATGCTTCGGCGTTACGGAGAAGCAGGTCAAGGAGCACGCGGACGCGGGCGCCTGCACCCCTCGCCAGATCGCCTCGGCCTGCAAGGCCGGGACCGACTGCGGTTCCTGTGTGCGACGCATTCAGGCCATCCTCGGGCGCGGCAACTGCCCCCGACGCGAGCTCCTGGACCAGGGAATGCCGGCCCTGACGTCGGCCCCCGAGGACCTCTCCGAAGCCGCGTAGGGCCGCCCGGAGCCGATCAGCTCGGCTGCTCGATGAGCGTCGAGATGTACAGCGCCTCGCCGAGGCTCTCGATCAGCTCCAGCTGTGTGTCGAGGTAGTCGATGTGGTGTTCCTCGTCGGCCAGGATCTCCTCGAAGAGGTTCGCCGAGGTGATGTCCCCCTTGGCGCGCATGACCTCGATGCCGCGCTTGAGGCGGTCGATCGCCTCCACCTCCACCTGGCGGTCCGCCTCGAACATCTCCTTGATCGTCTGACCGACCCGCACATGGAAGAGCCGCTGGTAGTTGGGCAGACCGTCCAGCATCAGGATGCGTTCGGTGAGCTTGTCCGCGTGCTTCATCTCATCGATGGACTCTTCGCGGGTGTACTTGGCGAGCTTGGTCCAACCCTTGTTGTCCTGGATGCGGTAGTGCAGCCAGTACTGGTTGATGGCCGTCAGCTCGCCGGTCAGCTGCTCGTTGAGGAACTCGAGGACCTCGGGGTCGCCCTGCATCGCAGAGGCTCCTTCCACGCATGTCTATGTCGTGACTGGGCAGGATGGCCGCATCCTTGCACCACGGATGGGGGGCGTCCAGTAAGTGCAGGCTTAGTGGGGCTTGCCCTGAATCAAGCTGGTGTGCGAGGTTGGCTGGTCATGACCACCCCTCGCGGTCTGTCACCATGGATGACATGGGTCAGCCGGAGAGCGGAGTACACCGGGAAGCAGGGCAGTCGGATCTTCCGCCGGGGCAGCGGCTGCAGCGAGGCTGGCCGGTCACCCATTACGGCCCCGTCCCCAAGTTCAAGCCCGACCGCTGGGAGTTCCGGGTCTTCGGGGCCACGGCGGACGGCGACAAGCGGTGCTGGAACCACGAGGAGTTCTCGGCGCTCCCGTTCTCGACGGTCGTGGCCGATCTGCACTGCGTCACGAAGTTCAGCATGATCGGGGCCGAATGGGGTGGAGTGCCGGCCCGGACGATCCTGGAGCTCGCCCCGCCGGCCGCCAGTGTCACGCATGTGATGGTCTGGGCCGAGTACGGCTTCAGCGCCAACATGCGGCTCGCCGACTTCGCCTCGGAGCGCTCGATCTTCGCCACCCACAAGGACGGTGAGCTGCTCACCGCCGAGCACGGCTTCCCGCTGCGTCTCGTGGTGCCCCACCTGTACGCCTGGAAGGGGCCCAAGTGGGTCCGGGGCGTGGAGTACATGACCGCCGATCGCCGCGGCTTCTGGGAGGAGCGCGGCTATCACAACATCGGCGACCCGTGGACGGAGCAGCGGTACTCGTACCAGGAGGAGCCCGGGGACGGCCCGGAGCTGTAGCGCTCCAGGGCCGTCCCTCGTGCGCGGTCTCAGTGGTGGTACCGGTGGACCACCGCGTGGCCCTTTCCGCGGCCGATCATCCATTTGTTGACGGGTGTGGTGATCAGGAAGGCGACGAGGAAGGCGAAGGCCAGGGCGCCCCAGAACAGCGCGTCCGAGAGGTGTGCGTCCATCGCGCCGGGGACCAGGAGCAGCACCCCGTTGTCGACGATCTCCATCACGGCGATGGAGAGCGTGTCGGCGGCGAGTGCGACGCCGATGGCGGCCTTCAGGCTCAGGCCGGCGCGGACGACCGCCCACAGGGTCAGCGAGTAGCCGAAGAAGAAGGCCAGCACGATGGCGAGGGCCATCGTCGGGGCGTTGCCCCAGCCGAGCGCGGTTCCGATGATCATGCCCAGGATCTCGCCGATGGCGCATCCGGTGAGGCAGTGGAGGGTGGCCTTCGCCGCCATGGACCAGCTGACCTTGCCGGGGGTGTGTCCCTGGTGGCCGCCGTGGCCCTGGTGGGCGGCTTGGCTCTCGTGCCCGTGGTGGGTGGCGTGGTCGTGCGTGGAGTGGTGATGCGTGTGCGCCTCGTGCTCCATGAGGTCCCCCAATGGCCGGTAGCGGTTCCTGCTGCCTTGACAGGAACCGTATACCCCCCAGGGGTATTCCTCAACGGGAAACTCGGCCCCTGAGCTTCTTCAGCCGCTCCACGTCCGCCACGTGCCCTTCCTTCCCGCCCGGGGTCTCGATGATCAGCGGGACGCCCTCGGTCGCATGGTGCCGCATGAGCTCCCGGAACGGCTCCTCGCCGATGTGGCCGGCCCCGATGTTCGCGTGCCGGTCCTTGTGCGCGCCGACGACATCCTTGGAGTCGTTTGCGTGGATCAGCTTCAGCCGCCCCTCGCCGACCACCTCCACCAGCCGGTCGAGCGTCTGCGTCATCCCGTACGGACCGGTCAGATCGTGGCCCGCGGCGAAGATGTGGCAGGTGTCCAGGCAGATGCCGAGCTTCGGATGGCGGTCCAGCGCATCGAAGTACGGGCCGAAGTCCTCGGCGCGTGAGCAGAGCGAGAACCCCTGCCCGGCCGTCGACTCGAGCAGGAGGAACGGGTCGTCCGGGTGGGTCAGCTCGTCGAGCAGCGGCCGCATCCGCTCCCGTACCTGCGCCAGCGCCTCCGCACGCGGCCGGCCGCCGGTCGCCGAACCGGTGTGCACCACGACGCCCTTCGCCCCGATCTCACGGCCCCGGCGCAGCGAGTGCCGCAGCGACTCGACCGACCGCTCGACGGTGGCCTCGGTGTGGGAGCCGAAGTTGATCAGATACGGGGCGTGGACCCAGGCCGACAGGGACTCGGCCTCGCACCCGGCGCGGAACAGCTCGTCCTGCGCCGGGTTGCCGACGGGGGTGGCCCAGCCGCGCGGGTTGGCGACGAAGACCTGGACGGTCTCCGCACCCAGTTCGCGGGCGTAGCCCAGACCGACCGTGGCGAGGCCGCCGGCCACGGGTACATGGCCGCCGACGGGGTTGCGCATGAGTTCTTACAGTCCCTTGATCGTGATCGTGACGGTGGAGCCCTCGGGGGCGGTGGAGCCGCCCTCGACCGACTGGCCCGAGACCTTGTCGCCGAGGAAGGGGAAGGTCTTCTCGACCTTCACCTCGAAGCCCGCGCCTTCCAGTCTCTCGCGCGCGGTGTCGGTGGACTCGCCCACGACGTCGGGGACCTCGATCATGCGAGGGCCCTTGGAGACGGTGAGGACGATCCGGTCGCCCTGCGCGGCGCGGCTGCCCTCCGCGAGGGACTGGGCCGCGACGGTGCCGGCCGCCTCGGGGGAGTGGACGCGCTCGCCGGCCACCTCCACCTTGAGTCCGGCGTCCCGGAGCGTGCTCGTGGCCTCGTCCACCGTCTCGCCGGCCACGTCGGGGACGTCGATCGGGACACCCTTGCTCACGACCAGGGCCACGGCCGAGTCCGGGCTGCGCTCGGTGCCGGGCTCGGGGTCGGAGCTGATCACGGCGCCCTGCGCGATGTCCTGGCTGAACGCCCGGGTGATCACACCCGGCGCCAGCCCCTCCTTCGCCAGGAGCCGCTTGGCCTCCGCCAGCGGCTTCCCCTTGAGGTTCGGGACCTTCACGATCTCCGGGCCGCGGGAGATGGTGAGCGTGACCGTGCCGTTGCCGCGGATCCGCGCGCCGGAGGCGGGGTCGGTGGCCATGACCGTGCCGCGCTCGTACACCTCGCTGAAGGCGCGCTTCGTCGCACCCACGTCGAGCCCGGCGTCCCTGAGCCGCTGGCTGGCCTGCGCCTCGCTCTGGCCGAGGACGGCCGGGACGCGGGTGAACTGGCCGGAATTGATGTACCAGACGCCCGCGCCGAGTCCGAGGGCCAGCAGGACGGCGGCCACGACGAGCAGAGGCCCGCGGGGGCGGCGCGGAGCGCGCCGGGACTCCGGACGGGGCTCGGGCGGCGGCATCGTCAGCCGGCTGGTGTGCTGCACCGGCTGCTCGGTCTCCGCGGGCAGGGTCCGGGGGATGACGCTGGTCCGGTCCTCGGCCCCCGTGGTGTCCTCCCGGTGCGCCTGCGGCGGGACCGCGTCCAGCTGCTCGTCCCCGAGCGTCGAACGGGCCTCCCGGGTCAGGGCCAGGAGCGCGACGGCGTCGTACGGACGGACGTCGGGGTTGCGCGCGGTCGCGGTCGCCACCAGCTCGTCCAGTTCGAGGGCGAGACCGGGGACGGCGGCGGACGGGGCCGGGACGTCGGTGTTCAGATGCTGGTAGAGGACCTGCGCGGGAGTGTCCCCGGAGTGCGGCTTGCCGCCCGTCAGCATCTCGTACAGGACGACACCGCAGGCGTACACGTCGGCGCGGGTGTCCGCCGTGCCGTGCTCGATCTGCTCGGGGGCGAGGTACGACACGGTGCCGAGGACGGAGCCGGTGGTGTTGGTGGCCGAGCCGACGGCCCGTACGAGACCGAAGTCGGCGACCTTCACCCGGCCGTCGTCCCCTATCAGGACGTTCTCCGGCTTCATGTCCCGGTGCACGAATCCGGCCCGGTGCGCGGCGCCCAGCGCGGCGAGGACCGGCTCCAGGATGTCGAGCGCCGCCCGGGGCTGGAGCGCCCCGCGCTCGCGCAGCACGTCGCGCAGGGTGCACCCGGCGACGTACTCCATGGCGAGATAGACGTACGCGCCGTCCGCTCCCTGGTCGAAGACCCCGACGACGTTCGGGTGCGAGAGCCGCGCCACGGACTTCGCCTCGCGGATGAACCGCTCCACGAAGGTGGCGTCGGTGGCGAGGTCCGGGTGCATCACCTTGAGCGCGAGCACCCGGTCGAGTCGGGTGTCGACCGCCCGGTAGACCGTGGCCATCCCGCCGACGGCGATGCGCGCGTCGACGCGGTAGCGGTCGTCGAGCAGCTGCCCGACGAGGGGGTCATGAAGGGTCGTGTCCACGGCCTCGAGTTTACGAGCCGGTGAGGACCGCCCGTCCCCACCGGCCGCTACCGCAGCACACCTGTGACGCGCGGGGCCCGCTCCACCGGCCTCAGAACGCCGGCCGCTCCGGGTCCAGGACCGCGCGGCCCTCCGTCGGGGACGAGGCCTCCGCGAAGTGGCGCCGCGGGATCCGGCCCGCCCGCCACGCCAGGCGGCCCGCCTCCACGGCGTGCCGCATCCCCTCCGCCATCAGCACCGGCTCCTGCGCCCGGGTCACCGCCGACGCGAGCATGACGGCCGCGCACCCCAGCTCCATCGCCAGGGCGGCGTCCGAGGCCGTCCCCGCCCCCGCGTCCAGGATCACCGGGACCCCGGCCCGCTCCACGATCAGCTGGAAATTGTGCGGGTTGCGGATCCCGAGCCCGGAGCCGATCGGCGAGCCCAGCGGCATGATCGCCGCGCACCCCACGTCCTCCAGCTTCCTCGCCAGGACCGGGTCGTCGTTGGTGTACGGCAGGACCGTGAAGCCGTCGTCCACCAGCGTCTCCGCCGCGTCGAGCAGCTCGATCGGATCGGGCAGCAGGGTCCGTTCGTCGGCGACGACCTCCAGCTTGATCCAGTCGGTGCCCAGCGCCTCCCGCGCCAGCCGCGCCGTCAGGACGGCCTCGCCCGCCGTGAAGCAGCCCGCCGTGTTGGGCAGGACGCGGATGGAGAGCCGGTTCAGGACGGACAGGACGGAGCCCTGCACGGTCGGGTCGAGGCGCCGCATGGCGACGGTGGTGAGCTCGGTGCCGCTGGCGATCAGGGAGCGTTCGAGGACGTCCAGGCTCGGGGCGCCGCCCGTGCCCATGATCAGACGCGAGGAGAACTCCGTACCGCCGAGGAGGAAGGTGTCGTCGGACATCGCGCTCAGCCCCCCTGCACCGCGGTGAGAACCTCGACCCGGTCGCCCTCGCCGAGGACGGTCGCGGACCACTGGCTGCGCGGCACGACCGTCTCGTTGACGGCCGCGGCCACCCCTGACGGCGCCGGCGTCAGTGTCGCGACCAGGGCGTCGAGGGTCGTGGGCGCGGCGAGGGCACGTGCCTCGCCGTTGACGGAGACGTTCGTCGAGACGTTCATACGGGCTGCTCCTGAGGTACGGGGGAGAAGCGGCGGGGGCTGAAGGGGCGGGCCTCGTCCGGAAGCACGCCGGTGGTGAGGAGGTCGGCCATCACATCGCCGGTGACGGGGGTGAGCAGGACCCCGTTGCGGTAGTGCCCCGTGGCCAGCCGCAGGCCGGGCAGGGCGGTCGGGCCGAGCAGCGGTGCGTTGTCCGGCGAACCGGGCCGCAGCCCCGCGCGGGTCTCGGTGAGCGGCAGCTCGGTGATGCCCGGCACGAGCTCGTGGGCGTCACGCAGCAGCTCGTACACGCCGCCCGCCGTGACGGTGGTGTCCCAGCCCAGTTCCTCGCTGGTCGCACCGACCACCAGCTCGCCGTTCTCGCGCGGCACGAGATAGACGTGGCTGCCGCGCACGACGGCCCGGACGGTCCGCGACAGGAACGGCGCGTAGGCCCGTGGCACGCTCAGCCGCAGCACCTGCCCCTTGACGGGGCGTACAGGCGGCAGCACCTCGTCCGGTACGCCGGCGAGCCGGCCGCTGAGGCTGCCCGCGGCCAGGACGACCTGGTCGGCTTCGAGCGTCCCGCCCCCGGCGAGCAGCACGCCCGCCGCCCGGTCCCGTACGACGGCCAGCCGCTCCGCGAGGGCCCGGTGGAAGACCACTCCGACCCGCTCGCAGGCGGTGACCAGCGCGGCGGCGAGCCGGCGCGGATCGACCTGGTGGTCGCCGTCGACCCGCAGTCCGCCGCGCACGCCCGGGGCCAGCATCGGCTCCAGACGGCGGCAGTCGCGCCCGCTGAGCCACTCCGACTCCAGGCCGCAGCGGGTCTGCAGGGCGTGCAGTTCGCGCAGATGCGCCCGGTCGTCGGCGTCGAGCGCGACGGCGAGCGTTCCGCAGGCGCGGTACCCGACGTCGTGCCCGGTGGCGTCCCGGAGCTCGGTGACGAAGTCGGGATAGCGGCGCGCGGAGGCGAGGTTGAGGGCGAGCAGGGTCTCCTCGCCGTAGTGGAGCTCGGTGACCGCGGCCAGCATTCCGGCCGCCACGCGGGCGGCCCCGCCGCCCGGTTCCGGGTCGACGACCGCGGTGCGCAGCCCGCGCTGCGCGGCCCGCCAGGCCGTGACCAGACCGATGATTCCGCCCCCGATGACGAGAACGTCCGGGGTACTGCATGTACGCGACATGGGCGTCCAGCCCCTCCCTTCGCCGGCATGACCCGGATCAGGTTCGTACGGTCGGAGGCCGGCCAGCCTCCCTCTCAGCCCGGTGCGTCCGGGCTCCCGCGAGTGCTCTACGTTGACGGTCAGACTATCCCCCGCCCCCGACGCCCAGTAAGGGAGCCTCCACCGTGGCCCGATCTCTCGACGGACTCGTCCTCGCGCCCGTCGCCGACCAGGCCCCCGGTCAGGTCGGTACGCGCACCCGGTTCACCTACCACGAGGAGGACGGCCGGATCTGGGCCGAGTACGCGGGCGGGGACGTGGTCCGCGGGAATCTCGTCGGCACGCGCGCGGGGGACCGGCTCGACTTCCGCTACGTCCAGTTGAAGCAGGACGGATCCACCTCTTCCGGGCATTGCGTCTCGATTGTGGTGGAGCTGCCGGACGGGCGCGTTCGGTTGGAGGAGACCTGGGCATGGGAGTCCCAGGAGGGCTCCGGCACCAGCGTGGTGGAACAGCCGCCTTCCTGACGGTGCGTCAGATCGTTAAGGTGATCGGGTGAGCGAGCAGAAGCAGGCACAGCAGCGGGTCGTGATCGTGGGCGCCGGCATGGCGGGGGTGCAGACCGCCGTCGCCCTGCGCGAACAGGGCTTCACCGGCCAGGTCACCCTCATCGGCGCCGAGCCGCACCAGCCCTACGACCGGCCGCCCCTCTCCAAGGCCGTGCTCCTCGGCAAGGCCGAGGACTCCGCCTTCGACGTCGACTTCGAGGCCCTCGCCATCGAACTGCGCCTCGGCCTCGACGTCACCGGACTGCGCGCCGAGGGCCACGAGGTCGACACCGAGGCCGGACCCGTCCCGTACGACGTCCTGGTCGTCGCCACCGGCGCCGAGCCGGTCACCCTGCCCGGCACCGAGGGTGTCCCCGGAGTCCATCTGCTGCGCACCCTCGACGACGCCGCCCGCCTCAAGCCCGTCCTGGAGCGGCGCCACGACATCGTGGTGGTCGGCGCCGGCTGGATCGGCGCCGAGTTCGCCACCGCCGCGCGCGAGGCGGGGTGCGCCGTCATCGTCGTGGAGGCCGCCGACCGCCCGCTCGCCGGCGCGCTCCCCGCCGAGGTCACCGCCCCGATGGCGCAGTGGTACGAGGAGAGCGGAACCGAACTCCTCACCCACGCGCGCGTGGCCGCCGTCGAACCCGGCACGGTCGTCCTGACCGACGGCCGCCGGCTGCCCGCCGAGGCGGTCGTCGTCGGCATCGGAGCCCGCCCCGCCACCGGCTGGCTCGCCGACTCCGGCATCGCCCGCGACCCCGACGGCTCCATCACCGCCGACGAGCGGCTGCACACCTCCCTGCCCGACGTGTACGCCGTCGGCGACTGCGCATCCTTCCCCTCGGCACGCTACGGCCGCCGCCTCCTCGTCCACCACTGGGACAACGCGCTCCAGGGCCCGCGCACCGTCGCGGCCGACATCATCGGCGAGGCCCCCCGGCCGTACGACCCCGTGCCCTACTTCTGGTCCGAGCAGTTCGGCCGCTTCGTGCAGTACGCCGGGCACCACGGAGGCGACGCGCAGCTGGTGAGGCGCGGCGACCCGGCCGGCCCCTCCTGGTCGGCGCTCTGGCTGCGCGACGGCGTGCTCGTCGCCCTGCTCGCCGTCGGACGCCCCCGCGACCTGGCCCAGGGCCGCAAGCTGATCGAGTCCGGCGCCCGGGTCGACCCCGACCGTGCCGCCGACCCGTCCGTCCCTCTGAAGGCGGCACTCCAGTAGGGCTCGACTACCGGCTGTCAGTCCGGGATGGCAGGCTTGTCCACGTGACCGAGATTGACGCAAGAATCGATGCTCTCGTCCCCGCCTGGCTCTACCTCCCCGACATCGCGGAAATGCTCGATGTCGAGGTGACGCGCGTGCGGCAGCTGGTCAAGGAGGGCCAGCTCATCGCCGTACGCCGCGGTGAGAACAAGGCGCTTCAGGTGCCCGCCGCCTTCATCGACGGCGACAAGGTGGTCAAGGGCCTCTCCGGGACCCTGACCCTCCTGAAGGACGACGGCTTCACCGACGAAGAGATGCTGGAGTGGCTCTTCACTCCCGACCCGAGCCTGCCGGGCACGCCCGCGCAGGCCCTCAGCGAGAATCGCGGCACGGAGGTGAAGCGCCGCGCCCAGGCGCTCGCCGTCTGACGTACCGAAGACACCACAGAGATTCCGTGGGGCCGGGCCCGCCCCGGCTCCACGGAATCCGCACCCAACGGGGGGAAGCACCCATGTCCACGCCTCGCGAGCAGCTCGCCGACGCCCGGCTCTACCTGTGCACGGACGCCCGAAAGCGTCAGGGAGACCTGTCGGCCTTCCTCGACGCCGTGCTCTCCTCCGGCGTGGACATCGTGCAACTCCGTGACAAGGGCATGGAGGCCGGCGAGGAGCTGGAGCACCTCGCCGTGTTCGCCGACGCCTGCCGCCGCCACGGCAAGCTGCTCGCCGTGAACGACCGGGCCGATGTCGCCCACGCCATCGGTTCCGACGCGCTGCACCTGGGCCAGGGCGACCTGCCCGTGCCCGCGGCCCGCGCGATCCTCGGCGAGGACGTGCTGATCGGCCGTTCCTGCCACGGCGAGTCCGAGGTGGACACCGCCGTCGCCGAGCCCGGCGTGGACTACTTCTGCACCGGCCCCTGCTGGCCCACCCCGACCAAGCCCGGGCGGTACGCACCCGGCCTCGGCCTGGTGCGGTACACGGCCGCCCTGGAGCAGGACCGGCCCTGGTTCGCCATCGGCGGGATCGACGAGACCACCCTCGACGAGGTCCTCGACGCGGGCGCCCGCCGGATCGTGGTCGTCCGGGCGATCACAGAGGCCGACGACCCGGCCGCCGCGACGGCCCGCCTGGCCAAGCGGGTCCGCGAGCGCTCGGCGTGATCTCCCCGCCGTGGACGGCCGCGTGACCTTTTTGGCGCAATGCCCGAAGGCCGGGTCCGCCCCTTGGGCGTTGTCCAAAAACGTGTCCATCCCTCGGACGCGGCTTCGCCGGCCGTGTGACCCCGTCTAACCTGCCGGTATGGCCCTTGGAACCGCTTCCACCCGCACGGACCGTGCCCGCACGGTCCGCGAGATCCTCTCTGCCGGCAAGCCGTCGTACTCCTTCGAGTTCTACGCGCCCCGGACGGAGAAGGGCGAGCGGAGCCTGTGGAACGCCCTGCGCAGAGTGGAGGCGGTCGGGCCGAGCTTCGTCTCGGTGACCTACGGCGCCGGCGGCTCGACCCGCGGCGGGACGGTCAAGGCCACCCAGAAGATCGCCGGCGACACCACGCTGACCCCGGTGGCCCACCTCACCGCGGTCGACCACTCCGTCGCCGAGCTGCGCAACGTTCTCGGCCAGTACGCGGACGCCGGCATCCGGAACATGCTGGCCCTGCGCGGCGACCCGCCCGGCGACCCGCTGGGGGAGTGGATCGAGCACCCCGAGGGTGTGCGGTACGCCGCCGACCTGGTCCGGCTGATCAAGGAGTCCGGCGACTTCTGCGTGGGTGTCGCCGCCTTCCCCGAGATGCACCCCCGCTCACTCGACTGGGACACGGACATCCGTCACTTCGTGGACAAGTGCCGGGCGGGCGCCGACTACGCGATCACGCAGATGTTCTTCGATCCGGAGAACTACCTCCGGATGCGTGACAGCGTGGCGAAGGCCGGCTGCGAGACGCCGATCATCCCCGAAGTCATGCCCGTTGTGAACGTGAAGACCCTCGACCGGCTGCCCCAGCTGAGCAACGCGCACTTCCCGGCCGATGTGAAAGAACGCATCCTCGCCGTCAAGGACGACGCGGCCGCTGTACGCTCCATTGGCATCGAGTTCGCGACGGAGTTCTGCGCACGTCTGCTCTCCGAGGGTGTCCCCGGACTGCACTTCATCACGCTGAACAACTCCACCGCGACGCTGGAGATCTACGAGAATCTCGGACTGCACGTGCAGTCGTGACCGGCGTACCCGCCCCAGACCCGCGGCGGTGGCCGTAGGAGAGGGGCGGGCATGGGGTGGACGGTCCTCTACATCGCGTTCGGCGTTGTCGCGTTGTGGCTGCTGGGTGAGGTGCTCCTGCAGTACAAGGCACGCCTGCGCTGGCGGGTGCTCGCCTTCTGCGGCTTCCTCGGCGTCGTCCTGGGCGTCCTGATGCCCTCGGTCGCGGTGATCATCGCGGGGGCGATCGCCTTCGCCGTCGGCCAGACCTATGTGACCCTGTCCTTCCGCCGCGGCTTCTCCACCGGCTGGGCCATCGGCGGGAGCCCGGGCGCGAGCCGTCGCCGCAGGTCCGCACCGGTCGAGACGGGCCCCACCCTGGAGGTCAGCGACCTCTCCTACGAGCACGCGGAGCCTTCCGCCGCCGAGTCCACCGCGGTCTACGAGCCCCAGCCCATGGACGAGGACACCGGCCAGTACGGCATCTACGACACCTCGTACGGCCACGGTCACGACCACACCCAGGCGCAGCCGCAGGAGCAGCCCGCCTACAGCACCGGATACGACGGCTACGGCCCGGGGTACGAACAGCCCGCGTACCAGCCCGCCTACGAGCAGCAGCCGGCCTACGACTACGGCAGCGGCCAGCAGCAGTACGCCGCCTACTCCGACCCGTACATCGGCGGGGGGACGGACGGCCAGCAGTACGCCTCGTACGACTACGGCACAGGCCAGCAGCAGTACGCCGACCCCTACGCGCCCTCGTACGGCTACGACACCCCGCCCGGCGGCGTGTGGGTGCCCCAGCAGCGCGACAACGAACAGTCCGCCCCGCAGCAGGGCCAGGAGCACTACGGCTACGGCAACGACCAGCAGTACCGGTACTGACCGCTCCGGACGCGTCTACCGCGAACCGCGGAAGTCCGCGCCCTCCACGATCAGCCCGGCGACGAGCGCGCCCGACATCCCGGCGTGCGCGAGCCCGCCGCCGGGGTGGGACCAGCCGCCGGCGAAGTAGAGCCCGGGGAGCGGGGAAGGATTGGCCGCCGGGAGATACCGTCCGGCGGCCCCCGCGAGCGCGGGTCCGGGTACCTCGGCAACGCCTGTCTCGTGCCGCGTGTCGTCAGGGGTGCGGACCTCCCGCCAGAGCAACCGCTCCTGAAGCCCGGGAACGGCCGACTCCGCCGCCGTGACCATGCGTGCGGCGACGGCGCTCCAGTCCTGCCCGCCCTGCGTGCCCACGGTCGCGGTCACGGTCACCGACTCGTGGTCGCCGTCGGGCCGCAGGGCCGGGTCGTCGGGCCGCAGTACGGTCACCGTCGGCCGGTCCCCGGAACCGTGGACGACCGTGCGGTGCACGGTGCCGGACTCCTGCGCCCCGCGCAGGGCCAGACAGACCGTCACGCGGCCCGTGCCGTCGGGCCGGAGCGCGTGGACGTCCACGCCGCTCGGCGCGAGCCGCCGATCCCCGTCGTGGTGCGAGGGCACCGGCGCGCCCGACACGACGTGATCGGCCTCGACGGTCTCCCCTCCGGCCAGCTCGATGCCGCACGCCCGCCCGTCCTTCTCCAGGACCTTCTCCACGGGGGCGTCGAACACGAACTCCACCCGCCGCTTCCGGCACCGCTCGTACACCGCGTCCGCGAGCGCCCTGATGCCGCCGCTCACGTACCAGGTGCCGAAGGTCTGCTCCATGTACGGCAGGACGGCGGCCGAGGCCGGGGCGGTGGCCGGGTCGAAGCCATGGCTCCAGGCGTACGAGTCGAGGAGCGCGGCGAGCCGTGGGTCGCGCAGCTCGCGGGCGCCGATCTGCGCGAGCGTGGTCGTCGGGCGGCGCAGGAGCCCCGCCTTCAGGGCGGGGTAGGGCTCGCGGCCCAGGGCCGAGGCGTCCGCGGGCTGCGGCTCCTCCAGGAGCGGGCGGCGGGTGCGGTCCCAGGCCTCGCGGGCCCGGACCAGGAAATCGCCCCAGCGCTCACCCGCGCCCGCGCCGAGCGCCGCGTCCAGCGCGGAGACCGTGCCCGCGCGCGAGGCGTTCGGCAGGTCCACGCGGGTGCCGTCGGCGAAGACATGACGGCTCGCCGGGTCGACCTGCGCCAGCTCGACGCAGTCCTCCAGCGGCTCCTTGCCGGTCTTGACGAACAGATCGCGGTAGACCGCGGGCAGATGCAGTAGCCCCGGGCCCGTGTCGAAGCCGAACCCGTCCCGCTCGAAGCGGCGCACCGCACCGCCGTACGTCCCGCCGCGCTCGTACACCGTCACCCGGTGGCCCGCCACGGCCAGCCTGGCGGCCGCCGCCATGGCGCCGAGCCCCGCGCCGATCACCACAATCCGTGCCATGTCAGCGACTTTATCCGGCCCCTCGGACACTGCCGAAGGCCAGGTGCGGCCAACTGGGCAGGCATGGTCAGAAGTGCTCCGACCCGTCGCCGGACCGCGCCCGCGCCCGCGTCCTGGCCTCCGCGGCCGCCAGGGTCTTCTCCTCCCGCCGCTGTGCCCTGCGGCGCAGGAAGCGGCGGATGCGATGGGCGAGGAAGCCCAGTATCACCAGGCCGAGCACGAGGAGTACGGCCGCGATGATCGCCGCCACCTCCGGATTGAATATCGCGAAGGTGATGATCCCGGCGACCCCGAGGTCTTCCGCGATGCTCATGCCGATGTTGGAGAACGGCTCCGGCGAGGTGTTGATCGCCATCCGGGTCCCGGCCTTGACGAGGTGGCTCAGGAGAGCCGTCGAGCCGCCGACCGCGGCCGCCGCGAGTTCGGGCAGCGAACCGGACTCCCCGGCCAGCAGGGCGGCCACGACGGCGCCGGCGATCGGCCGGATCACCGTGTGGACGGAGTCCCAGACGGAGTCGACATAGGGGATCTTGTCCGCCACCGCCTCGCACAGGAACAACACCCCGGCCGCGATCAGGACATCGGTGCGCTGCAACGCCTCGGGCACCTCGTCGCTGATGCCGGTCGCGCCGAAGACGCCGAGCAGCAGGATCACCGCGTACGCGTTGATCCCGCTCGCCCAGCCGCTGGTGAAGACCAGGGGGAGTACGGACACGCCCGCGATCGTATCCAGGTCTGAGTACCCGTACCTAGAGCGTGAGATGAGTAGGGATGCGGATGGGTTCCGACCTGCCGAGACGGAAGAGTGGAGGCAACGGAAGGGGCACGGCTCCGGACCGCCGGCACGGGGCGGCGGAACGGGGCCGTGCGCCTGCCGGCACGGGGGTGCACGGGGGTACGGGGGTACCACGGGGGAGCACGGGGGTGCGGAAACGCCGGACGGCGAGGCTCGGGGGGATCGAGCCTCGCCGTCCGGCGTTTCTCCCGGCGGTCGTTCGGCTGTCGGTCAGCAGCCGCCCACGCGCCCGTGCAGCAGCCGTGACAGCGCGCTGTGCACGTCGTCGATCGAGCGCTCCCGCTGGAAGGCCTGCCAGTCGAGGGCGGCCACCAGCACCATCCCGACCAGCGCGGCCGCGGAGAGCGGAATGTCGATCTCCTCGCTCAGCTCGCCGTTCTCGACGCCCTCGCGCAACACCCCCTCCACCACGGCGACCGCCTGCTGACGGACGACCAGGAGGGTCGAGTTCCAGGCCCGGTTGGTGCGCCACAGCTCGGCCACGTACAGCTGGGTGAAGGCCGGATAGCGGTCGATGAAGACCAGACCCGCCCGGATCATCGCGTCCAGCGCGTCGACCCGGCTCCCGCCCCGCTCCGCCGTCTCCTCGGCAGCCGTCCTCAGAGAGGTGGTGAGCAGGGCGACTCCGTGCCGCAGCAGCTCCTCGAAGAGCTCGGTCTTGCTCTTGAAGTTGTAGTAGACCGTGCCCTTGGCGACACCCGCGCGCTCGGCGATCTCGTCCACCGTCGTCGCCGAGAAGCCCTGCTCGGCGATGAGCGTGACGGCGGCCTCGTAGAGCTTCGCGCGCGTGGCCTGGCGTCTGGTGCTGCTGCTGTCCATGGGCTCGATTCTCACAGGTCTCGCGGGGGTCACAGAGGCAGGTGTCACAAGGACAGATCGGGGTGGAGCCGGTCCAGGGTCCACACCTGCTTGCGCCGGGCGGAGACCGCGGTCAGCGCCAGCGCGCCCACGGTGAACGCCGTCAGTACCGCGACCGCCTGCCAGACCGGTCCGATGCCGCCGCCCGAGATCAGCCGGCGCAGCGACTCGACCACATAACTCATCGGCAGGAAGGGATGGATCGCGTTGAAGAAGCCGGGACTGGTCTGAACGGGGTACGTGCCGCCCGCCGAGGTCAGCTGGAGCATCAGCACGGCGAGCACCAGGATCCGGCCTGCCGCGCCGAAGCGGGCGTTGAGCCACTGGATGATCGCGGCGAAGCAGCAGGTCACCAGGGCGAGGAAGCCGACGGTCCCGGCCGCCCTGGCCATCTGGAGGCCGAGGCCCCAGTGCAGTACGGACATCAGCGCGGCGACCTGGAGCAGCCCGATGGCCGCGACCGGAAGCCAGCCGGCCAGTGCGATCCGCCAGGCGGAGGCACCGGCGGCGAGCGCGCGCCGGTTGAGCGGCTGGATCAGCATGTACGCCACCATCGCGCCGACCCAGAGGGAGAGCGGGATGAAGTACGGGGCGAAGCCGGTGCCGTAGTTGGGCGCCTTGTGGAGCGACTGGGAGGCGAGTGCGACCGGGTCGGCCATGACCTCCGTGCGCTTGTCACGCTCCTGCTTGTCGTAGTCGGGGATCTTGGCGACTCCGTCGTTCAGGCCGGTGGCCAGCTCGCCGGATCCGTCGGCCAGCTTGAACAGACCGCCGTCGAGGTCCCCGGCGCCTTTCTTGAGCTTGCCGACACCCGTGTCGAGGTTCGTGGAACCGGTCTTGGCGCTCGTGAGGCCGGTGTGCAGCTCGTCGGCGCCCTTGGCGACCTTCAGGGCGCCTTCGTTCAGCTTGTTGATCTTCTTGACGGCGCCTTCGAGGTCCTCGTCGAGGTGCGGCGCGGCCTTGGCCAGGTCCTCTGCCTGCTTCTGCAGGGTGGCGAGCCGGCCGTCGAGCTTCTTCAGGTCGCCGTCGCTGTCCTTGGTCAGCTCGTGCAGGTCGTCGGCGATCTTCGCCACGTCGTCGGCCGAGACCTTGGCCTCCTTGAGGACCGGGCAGGCCTTGGGATCGGGCAGCGGATTGTCCACGCACTCCTTCTTGTGGAGCGCGTCCAGGTGGTCGTCGGCCAGGTGGGCGGCGGTCCGGGCGATCGGGGCGCGGCGGACGACGTCCTCGAGGTCGTGACGCACGGCCGCGGTCGAGTCGGCGACCAGCCGGGCGGTGTCGCCGATCGTCTTGCCGTTGTTCTTCAGGTACGGGCGGACCTGGGCGGCCCGTTCGTTGACCTTGTCGGCGAGCGCCTGGGTGCCGTTCGCGACCTGTCGTGAGCCGGTCTCCAGGTCACCCGCGCCCTTGTCGAGCTTCTTCAGGCCGGTGGCGAGGTCGCCACTGCCCTTCTTGGCGTCCTTCAGGCCGTCGGCCAGGCTCTTCGAACCCTTCTTCGCCTTGTCCACGCCCTCCTTGAGCTCACCCGCGCCCTTGGCGGCCTCGGCGGTCGCGTCGTGGATGTCGGAGAAGGAGATGAAGATCTTGTCCAGGAAGGTGCGCGAGGACTTGGTGGAGGCGGCGGTGCGGACCTCGGAGAAGACCGTCCGGGAGATCTGCCCGACGATGTAGTTGTTGGCGTCGTTCGTACGGACCCGCAGCGCGCCCGTCTCGGGGGCGTCGCCCGAACTGGAGGCGATCCGCGTGCTGAGGTCGCCCGGCATGGTCAGCGAGAGGTAGTACGTCCCGTCCTCCACGCCCTTGCGGGCGTCGGCGTCGCTCACCTCGTGCCACTGGAAGACCTTGCTGTCCAGCAGGCCCTTCGCGATGTCGTCACCGGCGTTGATCTTCTTGCCGTCGGCGGTCGCGCCCTTGTCCTCGTTGACCAGGGCGACGGGTATCCGGTCGAGCCTGCTGTACGGGTCCCAGAAGGACCACAGGTACAGCGCGCCGTACAGCAGCGGCAGCAGCAGGATCGCGACGAGCGCGGCCCGCGGCAGCTTCCCCCTGCCGAACCGCTTCAGCTCAAGCGCGGCCAGTTTCGGCGAGCGCATCGGCTGCCCCCTCCTCGATCGTGTGGTCCTCGGTGGTCGTGTCGTCCTCGGTCGCGCGCGGCGCCGTGGTGATCTTCAGGGCGTTCTCGGGCGCCTCGCTGCAGACGGCGAGCACGGTGGTACCGGCGTCGGCGATGGAGCGCAGCAGGGACCAGGCCTCGGCCCGGTCGGCGTCGGAGAGCTTCAGATCGGTGTCGTCGAGCGCGAGCAGCCGGGGCCGGCCGATCAGCGCCAGGGCGATGGACAGCCGCAGCGCCTCCAGCCGCTCCAGATCCCGTACGGAGGTCCGCTCGCCCTTCGGGAGGGTGTCCAGGTCGAGCCCGGACGCCTCCAGGGCCGCGTCGATCCGTGCTTTGGCGGCGGTCGCCCGCTCGGCCGGCGGCCGGAGCAGGGCCCGTACCGAGCCGTCGTAGCGGCGCTGGAGCAGGGCGCGCTCGCGCAGGTGCTCGGCGACGGTGAACGCCGGGTCGAGGTCGCTGACCCCGGGCACCGGGCCGAGCGCGCTGATCCGGCGCACGGCGGCCATCTTGCGGGGCAGACGGAGCCCCGCGACCTCGGCGTGGCCCTCCTGGGGCTTCATCCGGCCGGTCAGCGCCAGCAGCAGACAGGTACGGCCCGAGCCGGACGGCCCCTCGATCGCGACGAGCGAGCCGGGCTCGGCCCGGAAGCCGACCTCGCGGAACACCCAGCCGCGCGGCCCTTTCAGCCCGAATCCGTCCGCGACGACGGCGGCGCCGTGCGGCTCCTCCGGCTTCGCTTCCACCGGTCCACCCCCACATTCCCCAGTTTTTGAACTGACCAGTCAGTTCAAAAACTTACCCCTGAGTCGGCGATCCAGGCAAAGTCGCAGGTCAGAGGGATTGTCAGTGGTGCCCTTCACGATGGACACATACGGACACAGAGCCGTCACACGACGACAGGAGGCTCGTCATGACCAGCTCCTCCGCAGCAGCCGCACCGCGGCGCCGCGCCGCCGGCCGCCCTGCCCCCGCACTGTCCGGACCGCCGTCCGACGTCCACCCCGTGCTGCGCCGCTCCACCGCGCCGCCCGCAGCACTCGACCTGCTCGCCCAGGCCCGCGCCGGCCTGGAGGAGGCCGTCGGACACGATGTGCCCAACGAGCGGTACGCCACCGCACACCTCGCCGCGCTGCGCACCGCCGCGGCCGTGCTCGCCGCCCGTGGCCGCCCCGAGACCAACCCGCGCAAGCGCGCGCGGATCAGGAGCGCCTGGGAAGTGCTCCCCGAGATAGCGCCCGAGCTGACCGAGTGGAGCGCACTGTTCGCCTCCGGAGCGTCCCGCCGGGCCAGGGCGGAGGCGGGCATACCCGGCGCGGCGAGCCGCCGGGACGCCGACGACCTGATCCGGGACGCCGCGATGTTCCTGCGCCTCGTCGAGCGGCTCCTCGTCCTCCAGCCCGTGCTGCCCCGTCAGTCCGGCGCCGAGGAGGCCACGGGGTAGCCACATGTGAGCGGGGGAGCACGCCCGAGGCCATAGGGTGGGAGGCGTTCGTGCACCGTCACCGAGGAGTCAACAGCCGTGTCGGACCCTTCCCCTGTCTTCGGTCGAGAGGCGTCGTCGCGCCCGTCGCGCGCCTCCCTGCGTACGGCCGTCGTCTGGGACGTCCTCAAGGACGCCCTCGACCGCCGGGTCAAGGCCACCGGGCAGGACGGCCTCGACGTCCTCGACACGGGCGGCGGCTCCGGGAACTTCGCGGTGCCGGTGGCCCGCCTCGGCCACCGGGTCACCGTCGTCGACCCCAGCCCGAACGCGCTGTTCGCGCTGGAGCGCCGGGCCGCCGAGGCCGGCGTCGCCGACCGGGTGACCGGGGTCCAGGGCGACATCCGCGGCCTGTTCGACGTGGTCGGGCGGGAGGCGTACGACGTCGTGCTCTGCCATGGCGTCCTGGAGTACGTGGACGACCCGGCCGAGGGTGTACGGAACGCGGTGGCGGCGCTGCGGGCCGGTGGCGCGCTCAGCCTGCTCGCCGCGGGCGTCGGGGGCGCGGTCCTGGCCCGCGCGCTCGCCGGCCACTTCACCGAGGCCCGCACCGCCCTGAGCGACCCGTCCGGGCGCTGGGGCGACGGTGACCCGGTGCCCCGTCGCTTCACGGCGGACCAGCTCGGCGAACTGGCGGGCGAGGCCGGTCTGGACGTCGGGGCGGTGCACGGCGTGCGGGTCTTCGCCGACCTCGTCCCCGGCGTCCTGGTCGACACCGAGCCCGGAGCGGCGGAGGCCCTGCTCAAGCTGGAGGCCGCCGCCGCGGAGCTGCCGTCCTTCCACGCCATCGCCACCCAGCTGCACGTCCTGGGCGAGAAGCGCGCCTGACACCCGCCCGGCGGCAGGTCCGGGGCCCGGCCCCGGACGGCGCGCACCGTGCTGATCAGCGACGCAGCCGCACATGGAGTACGCCACAGGCCCCCCGAACGGGGAGTTCGCCCCGTATGATCGGGGGACACCATCCGGCATGACAGGCCAGGCGCTGGGGAATCAACGCTTCAGCAACCGAACCGCATGGCGGCCCGGATTGGCGATTTGGCGTTGAGGGCGGGTTTCACGGGGACGATTCCCTGCCTATCCTGAAAGGGCCGCATCCCGGTCGCCCCCGCGACCGACGACTAGGAGGACTCCGTGCCGCTCTCGGAGCACGAGCAGCGAATGCTCGAGCAGATGGAGCGAGCGCTGTACGCCGAAGATCCCAAGTTCGCGACAGCGCTCGAGGGAAGCGGACTGCGTACGTACACCCGGCGACGGGTCTACCAGGCAGTCGTCGGCTTTCTGGTGGGTATCGCGCTCCTCATGGCTGGAATGGTCGCTCAGCAGTGGTGGATCAGCGTGGTGGGTTTCCTCGTCATGCTGGGCTGCGCGGTGATGGCCGTTACAGGCTGGCGCAAGGCGCCCAAGCCGGGTGAGCAGCAGGCGACGGGCGGATCGGCGGCCGGTGGCCGTCAGGCCCGGCAGCGCCGCTCGATGATGAATCGGATCGAGGAACGGTGGCAGCGCCGCCGGGACGAACAGCAGGGCGGCGGCCACTGACGGCGCCCTGAGGGCGAAGCCCTCCTCACGACACAGAGCCCCGCGGGGCCGCGCTGGAGCGCGGCTCGGCGGGGCTTCGTCGTGGGCGCCTGTCGCCGGGGTGAGCGGCGCCCACGCCTCCCCTCGTTGTGGGCATTCGTTCCGGCTGGGGCTGGGGGTCGCCCAGACTTCGTCCGGGGGACCCCCAGCCCCCGCGGAGCGAATGCCCACAACCGGGTGGAGGTGGGCTCCGCCCACCGTGGAGCGGAGCCCTACCGGGGGGTCAGGTGCGTTCGGTGCGGCGGAGGGCGACCGTCAGGCGGGTCATCAGGGCCTGGCGGCGGGCCGACCAGGCTCCCGTCGCCCTTGACCAGCGCGACGACGCCGCCCACACCACCCGGACGGCCGAGCGTGGTGCCAGCAGTGCGCGCAGGCGCGTCTTCCGGGAGGACGCCGCCGCGAAGCCCGACCCGACCAGAGCGACCTCCTCCACGAGACCCGTCGCCGGACGGGGCTGCGGGGCGTAGAGGACCTGCTCGACCGCGCGGGCCACCCGGTGCACCGCGTTCGCCGGCTCGCCCTCCAGCGAGCCGAGGCGGACGATCCGGGCCGCCGTCTTCCGGGGCGTCTGCGAGTCGTCCGGCGTGACCCCGTGGTCCCAGGCCGTGTCGCGGATCTCCTGCCACGCCGCCAGCGTCCTGGCCACCGCGTCCTCGGGCGTACGGCCCGAGGATCCGAGCCGTCGCGCCCGTACCCGCGTACGCCACAACCAGGGCGACAGCGGCAACAGAAGCACCACCGCCACGCCCAGGCAGATCAGCACGACCTTCAGCGGATCCACCCCACCGCCGTCGGACGACCCTCCGCCCGCCGCCGCGTCCGGGCCGCACTCGCCGAGGCGACGCATCTCCGGCGGGCAGCTCTCCGAGGTGCTCGGCGCCGCGGACGGCATCGCCGAGGCGCTGGTCTCCGGCTGCGCCGTCTGCGACGGCGTCCCCGAAGGGGACTGCTGCCGCGTGTAGTCCGGCGTCGTACCCCGCGTCGGCGTCGGCTCGAACCGGATCCAGCCCGCGCCCTCGAAGTACAGCTCCGGCCAGGCGTGGGCATCCCGGATACCGACCGACATCGTGCCGTCGGACTGCGAGGTGCCCGGCATGAAGCCGACCGCCACCCGGGCCGGAATGCCCAGGGAGCGTGCCATCGCCGCCATCGAGAACGAGAAGTGGACGCAGAAGCCCTCCCGCCGCTGGAGGAAGCGGGAGATCGCCTCGACACCCGTGCCCGACTCGACCTCGACGTCGTAGCGGAAGCCACCGTCCGTCGCGAACCAGTCCTGGAGCTTCACGGCCCGCTCGTAGTCGTTCCGCGCGCCCCTGGTGACCTGGAGAGCCGTCGCCTTCACGTCGAGCGGCAGCGAGGAGGGCACCCGGGTGTACTCGGAGCGGAGCTTGGGCGGTGCCGGCGGCGCCGCCGCCAGCTGCGCGGCCGTGGGCCGCACGTCCAGGCTGCTCACCGTGTACCGGGCGCCCCGCGTGTTCTGCTCGTCGTCGCCGACGATCATCCGCCCGGCCGGCTCGTACCGCCAGCGGCCGTCGATCTCGACCTTGGCCGCCGGGTACGGCATCGGCAGCCACTTCTGCTCGTACGTCGAGGAGGCCACGAAGTTGCCCGTGACCTCGGTCGTACGGACCTGCTCGCCGAGCCCGTCGGGCCGCGGCAGCCGCTCGGGAACGTCCCCGATCGGGCGGACCGAGGACTTCCATGAGGTGCCGTCGAACTGGTCGAGCGCCACCAGACGCAGATACATCCCGGTGGTGTCGGTGGCGTTGGTCCGGTAGCGCAACACCTCGCGGTCCTCGGGCTGCCGCAGATTGTCCTGGAGCGAGACCAGCGGGTTCACGGCCGAGATCGTGCCGCCCTTGCCGCTCTCACCCGATCCGCCGCCCGGGCCGCCGAACAGACCGCCGGAGAGCGCGGGCAGCGCTGCCGGCACGACCAGCGCGACACCCATGGCCACCACGCCGATCCGCCGGCCGGTCCGCACCGGGGCGAGCGCCTGCCCGCTCCCGGCCGCGCCGGTGCTCCCGGGTCGCGGCGCGCCGCCGAAGACCCGCCCCCACTGCGAGAGCCGGTCACGGCTCTCCGCCAGGAGCAGCACGAGGTAGCCGGTGGCGGCGAGCACGAACCACAGCCAGCTCGCGCCGCCGTCGGAGAGACCCGCGGCCACCGAGTACAGCGCGAGGAGCGGCAGACCGGCCGGAGCGGCGCTGCGGAAGGTCACCGCGATCGTGTCCACCAGGAGACCGATCACGAGCACGCCGCCGACCACCATCAGCCGGATGCCCTCGGTGTCGGGGGCCGGGATCGCGTAGGTGCCGACGTCGTCCGCGCCCGCCCGGAACAGCGCGGCGAACTCCCCGAGGGCCCCCGGCCCGGGCAGGAAGCCGAGCAGCGCCTGCTCCCGGGTGAAGACGAGGGTCAGTGTCAGCAGGCTCGTCAGGGCCTGAGCCGCGATCGTCAGCGGCCGGGCCAGCGGAACCCGCCGGGTCAGCGCGCCGACCCCGCTCTGCAGCGCCAGCAGGATCACGGCCGTGAAGATCCAGGTCGCCGGCTTCACCAGCGGAAGAAGCGCGCCCGCCGCCATCAGCGTGGCGGCGAAGGCGCCCAGTGTCAGCCGCCCGCGGCCGCTCATGACCAACCTCCGTACGTGTCACCCGCGGCGGTCTCCGCACGCGCTCCGCCGGCCTGCTGCCACAGCTCGGCGAGCCGTGCGCCCGGGCGCACCGCCAGCGCCGTCCAGCCGGCCTCCCGCAACTGCCGCAGCCGCTCGTCGACCGCACCGGTCACCGCGCCGCCCGTCAGCCATGTTCCGCTGTCCAGGACGAAGGCCACGGCCGCACCGCTGCGCTGCCGCATCCGGGCCGCCACCGCCGCCTGCTCCTCGTCGATGTCGCCGACGAAGGCGATCAGAAGCCCTTCGTTCCCGCCGCGCAGGACGTCGTACGCGCGGGAGAGTCCGGCCCCGTCGGAGTGGTCGACGACGGCGAGGGTGTCCATCATCAGCCCGGCCGCCTCGGCCGAGTCCTGCGTCGCACCGGCGAAGCCCTCGGCGCCCTCACCGGGCACCGCGGTGCCCGTGTCGGTGAGGAGCCGTACCGAATAGCCCCGTTCCAGCATGTGCACCAGGGCCGAGGCCGCGCCCGAGACCGCCCACTCGAAGGCCGAGTCGGGGCCGGCGCCCTGGAACGCGATCCGGCGGGTGTCGAGCAGGACCGTGCAGCGGGCCCGCTGCGGCTGCTCCTCACGGCGGACCATCAGCTCGCCGTAGCGCGCGGTGGAACGCCAGTGCACCCGGCGCAGATCGTCGCCGTGGCGGTAGGTACGCGGGATCACGTCGTCGTCGCCGGCCAGCGCCAGCGAGCGCTGCCGGCCGTCGCCGTACCCCGCGGCCTCGCCGGCCAGCTTCACCGCCGGGAGCGATTCGGTCCGCGGGACCACGGTGAGGGTGTCGTAGGCGCTGAAGGAGCGGGTCAGCTCGCACATGCCGAAGGGGTCGTTCAGCCGCAACTGGAGCGGGCCCAGCGGGAAGCGGCCGCGCAGATCGGACCGGACCCGGTACGACACCTCGCGCCGGCCGCCCGCCTCGACCCGGTCCAGGACGAACCGGGGCCGCGGCCCGAGCATGTACGGGACATGGTCCTGGAGCATCAGCAGCCCGGTGGGCAGTCGGGAGACGTTGTCCATCCGCAGATGGACCCGGGCCTCGGAGCCGACCGGCACCCGGTGCGGGGAGAGCCGGCGGCTGCCGGCGACCCGGTACCGGGTGCGGTAGAGCACCCCGACGCAGATCAGCGGCAGCACGGCGAGCAGCAGCCCGACGCGCAGCAGATCACCCTGGCCGAGGACGTAGGCACAGATCGCGGCGGCGACACCGGCGGCGAGGAAGGACCGGCCGCGCGTGGTGAGACCGCCGAGCGCGGCCCTCAGTCCGCCCTTGTCGTTCCCCGTGGGAGCGCCCCGGTCGTCACCCCGCTGCCCCTCCGGCGCGGCAGCGGTCGCCATCACAGCTGCCGAACGCCGGGCTGCTGCTGGCCGTAGTGCGGGCCGGCGGGCGGCGCCGCGACCGGGACGGGCGTGCGCTGCAGGATGTCCAGCACGACCTGCTCCGAGGTGCGCCGGTTCAGCTGGGCCTGCGCCGTCGGCAGCAGCCGGTGCGCGAGGACCGGCACGGCCAGCGCCTGGAGGTCGTCCGGCAGGACGTACTCGCGGCCGCTGAGCGCGGCGGACGCCTTGGCGGCGCGCAGCAGGTGGAGCGTGGCACGCGGCGAGGCGCCGAGCCGCAGATCCGCGTGGTTTCGGGTCGCGGCGACGATGTCGACGGCGTACCGGCGCACGGCGTCGGCGACATGGACGCCGCGTACCGCGTCGATCAGCTTCACGATGTCGTGGGCGTGCGCGACGGGTTGCAGGTCGTCGAGCGGGTTGACCGCCCCGTGGATGTCGAGCATCTGGAGCTCGGCCTCGGCACTGGGGTAGCCGATCGAGACGCGCGCCATGAAGCGGTCGCGCTGTGCCTCGGGGAGCGGGTACGTGCCCTCCATCTCCACCGGGTTCTGCGTGGCCACGACCATGAACGGGCTCGGCAGCTCGTACGTCTGCCCGTCGACGGTGACCTGCCGCTCCTCCATGGACTCCAGGAGCGCCGACTGGGTCTTCGGCGAGGCGCGGTTGATCTCGTCGCCGATCACGATCTGGGCGAAGATCGCGCCCGGCTTGAACTCGAAGTCCCGCCGCTGCTGGTCGAAGATCGACACGCCGGTGATGTCCGACGGCAGCAGGTCGGGCGTGAACTGGATACGGCGCACCGAACAGTCGATGGACCGCGCCAGCGTCTTGGCCAGCATCGTCTTGCCGACGCCGGGGACATCCTCGATCAGAAGATGCCCCTCGGCGAGCAGCACGGTCAGCGAAAGCCGTACGACCTCAGGCTTGCCCTCGATCACACCCTCCACCGACCTGCGGACACGCTCCGCTGTGGTGGTCAGATCTGTGAGGCTCGCTCGATCGTCATAGGTCGTCACCCGGCCCTCCTCGGCCCCTGCGAAAAACACCGACACCTGCCCCCGCGGTTCATTCGGGGGGTGTCACCCGAGCATTCTTGTTGCCTCTGCCGGGTTGTGTCACTTGCCTGTGGACAAGTGAGAGCGATATGCCGGGGTTTGCCGTGTTGTGCCCCGCGAATCAGGAGGGGTCGATCTCGCGCAACAGGCCCGTGGTCACGTCGAAGACAAAACCGCGGACGTCGTCGGTGTGCAGCAGGAACGGCGAGGTCCGCACGCGCTGCATCGACTGCCGGACGTCCTGCTCGACGTCGCGGAAGGCCTCCACCGCCCAGGCCGGCCGCTGACCGACCTCCATCTCCAGTTCGTGCCGGAAGTCCTCGGTGAGCGACTCCAGGCCGCAGCCGGTGTGGTGGATGAGCACCACGCTGCGCGTCTTCAGGGCGCGCTGGCTGATCGTGAGCGAGCGGATCACGTCGTCGGTGACCACGCCGCCCGCGTTGCGGATGGTGTGGCAGTCGCCGAGCTCCAGACCGAGTGCGGCGTGCAGGTCGAGACGGGCGTCCATGCAGGCCACCACGGCCACCTGCAGGACGGGCTTGGCGTCCATGCCGGGATCGGTGAAGCGGGACGCGTATCGCTCGTTGGCCTCGACGAGGCGGTCGGTGACGGTACCGCCGGTACGTATCACGTCGGCGGCGTCTGCGGAGGGGTGCGCTGAGGTCGACATGTCTATGACGGTAGTGGTCACAGAACGTCGCGGCCCGTCGTGAGAGCGGACAAAGAACGTCAATGAGCCTTGTTGTGAGCTAACCCACAGGCATGGGAAGAGCAGACCCATTCGAGTGAGCTGTCGGGAATGCCCGACTCCTCTCGATGGCCCGTGCGACGCGCCAGCCGGTTGATTGACCGCTGGGTCCAGTGGACTAAAGTGACGCGAAGTTCACGGAGACATTGAGCGATTTCCGCAGTTTCTCCCCCGCGAGTGCGGCGGATGCGTAGCGGCCGCGCCGAATCTGAGCCGAATTCTGAGAGGGCGCAATTGAGCAACGACCGACACGTCCCGGTGATGCTCCAGCGGTGCCTGGACATGTTGGCCCCGGCGCTCGAGCACCCCGGTGCGGTGGTCGTCGACTGCACCCTCGGCCTCGGCGGCCACAGCGAGGCGCTCCTGCGCCGCTTCCCCGAGGCGCGGCTCGTCGCCCTCGACCGGGACAAGGAGGCGCTGCGGCTCTCCGGCGAGCGGCTGGCCCCCTACGGTGAGCGCGCCACGCTCGTCCACGCGGTCTACGACGAGCTGCCCGAGGTCCTCGACCGGCTCGGCATCCCGAAGGTGGACGGCATCCTCTTCGACCTCGGCGTCTCCTCGATGCAGCTCGACGAGGCCGACCGCGGCTTCGCGTACGCGCAGGACGCCCCGCTCGACATGCGCATGGACCAGACGACCGGGGTCAGCGCGGCGGAGGTCCTCAACACCTACCCGGCCGGCGAACTGGTCCGCATCCTCCGCGCGTACGGGGAGGAGAAGCAGGCCAAGCGGATCGTCTCCGCGATCGTGCGCGAGCGCGAGAAGGAGCCGTTCACCAACAGCGCCCGCCTGGTCGAGCTGATCCGCGACTCCCTGCCGCAGGCGGCCAAGCGCACCGGCGGCAACCCCGCCAAGCGCACCTTCCAGGCCCTGCGCATCGAGGTCAACGGCGAGCTGACCGTCCTGGAGCGGGCGATCCCGGCGGCGGTGAAGGCGATCGCGGTGGGCGGCCGGATCGCGGTCCTGTCGTACCACTCCCTGGAGGACCGGCTGGTCAAGCAGGTCTTCGCGGCGGGCGCGGCGAACACGGCCCCGCCCGGCCTGCCGGTCGTCCCCGAGCAGTACCAGCCCCGCCTGAAACTCCTCACCCGCGGCGCCGAACTCCCCACCGAGGAGGAGATCGCCGAGAACCGCCGCGCGGCCCCGGCCCGGCTCCGAGGGGCGCAGCGCATCCGGGAGGACGTGCTCCGGTGAGCGACACACGCGAGGCCACCGGGCCGCAGACGACGACGATGCCAGCGCCTCCGCGTCTCGCGGGCGGAGAAGCGAGCGAGGACAGGCACGCATGACCACGAAGGGGCCGCTCAAAGGGCGGGCGGCGCGACTCGGGCGGCTCATGCCCTCGGGGCACAGTACCGCCGCCCGTACCCCTTTCGTCCTCCTCGTCGTGGTCCTGCTCGGCGGCGGGCTCATCACGCTCCTGCTGCTGAACTCCGCCCTGAACCAGGGCTCCTTCAAGCTGCGTGACCTCAAGAACCGGACCACGGAACTCACCGACGAGGAGCAGGCCCTCCAGCGGGACGTGGACGACCGCTCCGCGCCCGACGCGCTGGAGCGTCGGGCCCGGGAGCTCGGCATGGTCCCGGGCGGGAGCCCCGCCTTCCTGAACCCGGACGGCAAGGTCCTCGGCGAGCCCTCCAAGGCGTCCGCGCCCAAGCCCACCCGCACCCCGGCCCCACCGCGCACCACACCCCCGACGGGGTCCCCGACCGGACCACCGCCCGCGACACCCGGGAAGACCGGGAAGCCGCAGACGACCCCGCCCGCCCCGACGACCCCCGGCAGGTGACCGCAGTGCCCCCCAAGGAGCCCCCGCGCCGCCGGGTGCCCGGCCCCGCCCGCTCCGCACGGCCCCGGCCCCCCGAGGGCAGGCAGGCCCGGCCCGGACCGCGCCCCGCCGCCCGCCCGGGCGCCACGCGCAGGCCCGCTCCGAGGCCACCGGCGAGGCCGCGCACCATTCGGCTCGGCAGCCCCAAGCCCCGGCTGCGGCTGGTCTCCCTCGGACTGACCCTCGTGATGCTGGCCTTCGTCGTCCGCCTGCTCCAGGTGCAGGCCGTCGACGCGAGCACGCTGGCCGCCAAGGCCGAGGCGCACCGCTACCAGGAGTACACGCTCTCCGCCGACCGCGGCGAGATCACCGACCGCTCCGGGATCGCGCTGGCCGCCAGCGTCGACGCGTACGACATCGTCGCCGACCCGTTGCTCTTCACCCCCGAGGAGAGCAAGGTCCAGGACGCCCCCGAGCAGGCCGCCGCGCTCCTCGCGCCGCTCCTGGGCAAGCAGCCCGCGGACCTGGCCAAGAAGCTCCGCACCCCCAAGTCCCGCTACACCCTGCTCGCCCGCAAGCAGACCCCGCAGGTCTGGAACCAGATCAAGGACCTCAAGAAGGTCTACGGGAAGAAGTCCGCGCGCTCCGAGGGCGGCAACGGCGTCAATCTCCTCGGCGGCATCGTGAGCGAACCCAGCACCAAGCGCGTGTACCCCAACGGGGAGCTCGCCGCCGGAATACTGGGGTACGTCAACGCCGAGGGCCGCGGCGCCGGCGGCCTGGAGTCGATGCTCGACAAGGAGCTCGCGGGCCAGGACGGCAAGATCAGGTTCGCCGAGTCCGGGGGGCGCCAGGTACCGACCGCCGGCACCCGGGGCACCCCTGCCGTACCCGGCTCCGACATCGAGCTGACCATCGACCGGGACATCCAGTGGGCCGCCCAGCAGGCCATCACCGACCAGGTGAGGAAGTCCAAGGCCGACCGCGGCTACGTCATAGTGCAGAACACGAGGACCGGCGAGGTCCTCGCGATGGCCAACGCCCCCGGCTTCGACCCCAACGACCTGTCGGCGGCCAACTCCGCCGCGATGGGCAACGCCGCCCTCCAGGACGCCTACGAGCCCGGTTCGACCAGCAAGGTCATGTCCATGGCCGCCGTTCTGGAAGAGGGCGTGGCGACGCCCGGAACCCATGTCGTCGTGCCCAACCGGCTGCACCGCGGGGACCGACTCTTCAGGGACGACATCGACCACCCCACCTGGTACCTGACCCTCAACGGCGTCCTCGCCAAGTCCAGCAACATCGGCACGATCCTGGCGACCGGCCAGCTCGGCAAGACCCAGGCCGAGTCCAACCGGGTCCTCCACTCCTATCTGCGCAAGTTCGGCATCGGCAGCCCCACCGGGCTCGGCTACCCCGGTGAGACCCCTGGCATCCTCGCCAAGCCGGCGAACTGGTCGACCTCGCAGCAGTACACGATCCCGTTCGGTCAGGGCCTGTCGATCAACGCCATGCAGGCCGCCTCGGTCTACTCGACCATCGCCAACGGAGGCGTACGGATCGAGCCCACCCTCGTCCGCGGCACCAAGGGACCCGACGGCCGGTTCACCCCCGCGCCCGCCCCGGAGCAGACCAGGGTGGTCAGCGAGAAGACCGCCAAGACCCTCGCGACGATGCTGGAGTCCGTGGTCGACGACCGGGAGGGCACCGGCACCAAGGCCCGGATCCCCGGCTACCGGGTCGCGGGCAAGACGGGCACCGCCAACCGCGTAGACCCCGAAGTCGGTGGCTACAGGGGATACACCGCCTCCTTCGCCGGCTTCGCGCCCGCCGACAACCCGCAGATCACGGTCTACTGCGCCATTCAGAACCCCACCAAGGGCAGCTACTTCGGCGGCCAGATCTGCGGCCCGATCTACAAGAAGGTCATGGAGTTCGCCCTGAAGACCCTCCACGTGGCCCCGACCGGCAGCGAGCCCGCCCGTCTGCCGGTGATTTTCAAGGACAGCGAGTGACACCCCGGGAGCACCAGTGACCACGATCACCCCCGATTCCGGGAACCGGAAATCGAACTCCGGCGAGGCCCGGGTCTCTTTTGGCCCCTCGGCGGGTGGGCCCGGTACGCTCACCGCCGTGCCACACGCTGATCAGTACCGAACCGCCCCGCCCCGCCCGGAGCAGGCCCGCCCGACACCCCTGGGCGACCTGGCCGCCCGGCTCGGTGTCGAGACGCCCGCCAGCACGGACACCGCCGTCACGGGCATCACCCACGACTCGCGGGCGGTACGCCCCGGGGACGTCTACGCCGCCCTGCCGGGCGCCCGGCTGCACGGCGCCGACTTCGCCGACCAGGCCGCCGGACTCGGCGCCGCCGCGATCCTCACCGACCCGTCCGGCGCCGACCGCGCCGCCGCGACCGGCCTGCCGGTCCTGGTCGTCGCGAACCCGCGCGGACGGATGGGCGAGCTCGCCGCCGAGATCTACGGCCGCCCGGGCACGGACCTGCTCCAGATCGGCATCACCGGCACCTCCGGCAAGACCACCACGGCCTATCTGGTCGAGGGAGGGCTGCGCGCCGCCGAACGCAGGACCGGCCTCATCGGCACGGTCGAGATGCGGATCGGCGACGAGCGCATCAAGTCGGAACGTACGACCCCGGAGGCCACCGACCTCCAGGCGCTGTTCGCGGTCATGCGCGAGCGCGGCGTCGAGGCGGTCGCCATGGAGGTCTCCAGCCACGCCCTCGTGCTCGGCCGGGTCGACGGCTGCGTCTTCGACGTCGCCGTCTTCAACAACCTCAGCCCGGAGCACATGGAGTTCCACTCCGACATGGAGGACTACTTCGGGGCCAAGGCGCGGCTGTTCACGCCCGAGCGCAGCAGGCGCGGCGTCGTGAACCTCGACGACACCTACGGCCGCAGGCTCGCGAAGGAGGCGTCCGTCCCGGTCGTCACCTTCTCCGCCGAGGGCGACCCGGACGCCGACTGGCGAGCCGAGGACGTCGCACTGGGCGCGGTCGGCTCGACGTTCACCGTCGTCGGCCCCGAGGGCGAGCGGATCGCCGCCACCGCCCCGCTGCCCGGCCCGTTCAACGTCGCCAACACGCTCGCCGCGATCGTCACCCTCGCCGTCGCCGGGATCGACCCGCAGACCGCCGCCGACGGCGTCGCCGACGTCCCCGGCGTCCCCGGCCGCCTCGAGCGCGTCGACGCGGGCCAGCCGTACCTCGCGGTCGTCGACTACGCCCACAAGACGGACGCCGTCGAATCCGTCCTGCGCTCGCTGCGCAAGGTCACCGAGGGGAAGCTGCACATCGTCCTCGGCTGCGGAGGCGACCGGGACACCACCAAGCGCGGCCCGATGGGCGCCGCCGCGGCGCGCCTCGCCGACACCGCCGTACTGACCTCCGACAACCCCCGCTCCGAGGACCCCCTCGCGATCCTCGCCGCGATGCTCGCGGGCGCCGCCGAGGTGCCCGCCCACGAGCGCGGCGACGTCCTGGTCGACGCCGACCGGGCCGCCGCCATCGCCGCGGCCGTGGCCCGCGCACAGCCCGGCGACACCGTGCTCGTCGCCGGCAAGGGCCACGAGCAGGGCCAGGACATCGCCGGAGTGGTCCGCCCCTTCGACGACCGCCTGGTCCTGCGCGAAGCGCTTGAAGCCAGCCACAAGAAGTCAGGGATGAAGCAGTGATCGCCCTCTCCCTCGCCGAGATCGCCGAAATCGTCGGCGGGCAGTCGTACGACATACCGGATCCGGCCGTCCAGGTCACCGGACCCGTCGTCATCGACTCCCGTGAGGTGAAGCCCGGCAGCCTGTTCGCCGCCTTCGCCGGTGAACAGGTCGACGGCCACGACTACGCGACCCGTGCCGTCGAAGCGGGCGCGGTGGCCGTGTTGGCCGTCCGCCCCGTCGGCGTGCCCGCCATCGTCGTGGACGACGTCCAGACGGCGCTCGGCGCCCTCGCCCGAGCCGTCGTCGAACGCCTCGGCACCGATGTCGTCGCGCTCACCGGCTCCGCCGGCAAGACCTCCACCAAGGACCTGATCGCCCAGGTCCTGCAGCGCCACGCGCCCACCGTCTGGACGCCCGGCTCGCTCAACAACGAGATCGGGCTGCCGCTGACGGCGCTGCGCGCCGGCGACGAGACCCAGCACCTGGTCCTGGAAATGGGTGCTCGCGGCATCGGGCACATCCGCTACCTCACCGGACTGACCCCGCCGCGCATCGGACTCGTCCTGAACGTGGGCACCGCCCACATCGGCGAGTTCGGCGGCCGCGAGCAGATCGCCCAGGCGAAGGGCGAACTCGTCGAGGCGCTCCCGCCGGCCGACAAGGGCGGCGTGGCGGTCCTCAACGCCGACGACCCGCTCGTCCGGGCCATGGCAGCGCGCACCCACGCGCGCGTGATCCTCTTCGGAGAGGCACGCGAATCCGACGTACGTGCCGAGAATGTCCGGCTCACAGAGAACGGACAGCCCTCTTTCAGTCTTCACACACCCACCGGGTGCAGTGACGTGACCTTGCGCCTGTACGGTGAGCACCACGTGTCGAACGCGCTCGCCGCGGCCGCCGTCGCCCATGAGCTGGGCATGGCCGTCGAGGAGATCGCCACCGCGCTCTCCGAGGCAGGCACCCTGTCGCGCTGGCGCATGGAGGTCACCGAGCGTCCGGACGGCGTGACGATCGTCAACGACGCCTACAACGCGAACCCCGAGTCCATGCGAGCCGCGCTGCGCGCGCTCGCGGCCATGGGTCGGGCCGCACAGGCCCAGGGGGGCCGCACGTGGGCGGTGCTCGGCAAGATGGCCGAGCTCGGTGACGCATCGCTCGCCGAGCACGACGCGGTCGGGCGGCTCGCCGTCCGGCTCAACGTCAGCAAGCTCGTGGCGGTCGGGGACAGGGAAGCGTCCTGGTTGCAACTGGGCGCATATAACGAGGGTTCGTGGGGTGAGGAGTCGGTGCACGTGTCCGACGCGCAGGCGGCGGTCGACCTGTTGCGCAGTGAGCTGCGCCCGGGGGACGTCGTCCTTGTGAAGGCTTCCAGGTCGGTCGGTCTGGAGCAGGTCGCCCTGGCACTGCTCGACTCCGGGAGCGAGGTTGCCGGTCGATGAGGCAGATCCTCTTCGCGGGGGCCATCGGGCTCTTCCTGACCCTGATCGGTACTCCGCTGCTCATCAAGCTCCTTGCCCGCAAGGGATACGGACAGTTCATCAGGGATGACGGCCCGCGCGGCCACGCCGGCAAGAAGGGCACGCCCACCATGGGCGGTATCTCCTTCATCCTGGCCACGCTCATCGCGTACGCCCTCGCCAAGGTCATCACCGGTGAGGACCCGACGTACTCGGGCGTCCTCGTCCTCTTCCTGATGGCTGGCATGGGTCTCGTCGGCTTCCTCGACGACTACATCAAGATCGTCAAGCAGCGTTCGCTGGGTCTGCGGGCCAAGGCGAAGATGGCCGGCCAGCTGATCGTCGGCATCGCCTTCGCCGTGCTCTCCCTGCAGTTCGCGGACCTGCGCGGGCTCACCCCCGCCTCCACGAAGCTCTCCTTCATCACCGACTTCGGCTGGGCCATCGGGCCGGTGCTGTTCGTGGTCTGGGCGCTCTTCATGATCCTGGCCATGTCCAACGGCGTGAACCTGACGGACGGTCTGGACGGCCTGGCCACCGGCGCGTCGGTGATGGTCTTCGGCGCGTACACGTTCATCGGCCTGTGGCAGTTCCAGGAGTCCTGCGCCAACGCGGAGACCCTGACCAACCCCAACGCCTGCTTCGAGGTCCGCGACCCGCTCGACCTGGCGGTCGTCGCCTCCGCCCTCATGGGTGCCTGCTTCGGCTTCCTGTGGTGGAACACCTCGCCGGCCAAGATCTTCATGGGCGACACGGGCTCGCTGGCGCTCGGCGGCGCGCTCGCCGGTCTCGCCATCTGCTCCCGTACCGAGCTGCTGCTCGCCCTGCTCGGCGGCCTGTTCGTGCTGATCACCATGTCGGTGGTCATCCAGGTCGGTTCGTTCAAGATGACGGGCAAGCGTGTCTTCCGGATGGCCCCGCTCCAGCACCACTTCGAGCTCAAGGGGTGGTCCGAAGTCCTTGTGGTGGTCCGCTTCTGGATCATCCAGGGCATGTGTGTGATCGTGGGTCTGGGCCTCTTCTACGCGGGATGGGCGTCCGAAAAGTGAGCTGGAACGGCAAGAGGGTCACCGTCGCGGGCCTCGGGGTCTCCGGAATCCCGGCCGCCCGCGTCCTGCACGGCCTCGGCGCGGTCGTGACCGTCGTCAACGACGGCGACGACGAGCGCTCCCGGGCCCAGGCCGCCGAACTGGAGGCGGAGGGTGTCGCCGTCCGCCTCGGCGACGGGGCGACCCTGCCCGAGGGCACCGAACTGATCGTCACCACCCCCGGCTGGCGGCCCGACAAGCCGCTGTTCGCGGCCGCCGCCGAGGCGGGCGTGGAGATCTGGGGCGATGTCGAGCTCGCCTGGCGCCTCCGCGGCCCGGGAGCCGCCCCCTGGCTCGCCGTGACCGGCACCAACGGCAAGACCACGACCGTACGGATGCTCGCCTCGATCCTGGAGGCCGCGGGCCTGCGGACCGCGGCCGTCGGGAACATCGGCGTCTCCCTCCTCGACGCGGTCCTCGGCGAGGAGACCTACGACGTGCTCGCCGTCGAACTCTCCAGCTACCAGCTGCACTGGGCGCCGAGCGTGCGCGCCCACTCGGCCGCCGTACTCAACCTGGCGCCCGACCACCTCGACTGGCACGGCTCCATGGAGGCGTACGCCGCCGACAAGGGCCGCATCTACGAGGGCAACACCGTCGCCTGCGTCTACAACGTCGCCGACAAGGCCACCGAGGACCTGGTCCGCGAGGCCGATGTCGAGGAGGGCTGCCGCGCGATCGGCTTCACCCTCGGCACGCCCGGCCCGTCCCAGCTCGGCGTCGTCGAGGGCATCCTCGTCGACCGGGCCTTCGTCGAGAACCGCCAGAAGCAGGCCCAGGAGCTCGCCGAGGTCGCGGACGTCAACCCGCCGGCCCCGCACAACGTCGCCAACGCGCTCGCCGCGGCGGCCCTGGCCCGCGCCTTCGGTGTCGAGCCGAGGGCCGTACGTGACGGACTGCGGGCCTTCCGGCCCGACCCGCACCGCATCGAACTGGTCGAGGACGTCCAGGGCGTCGTGTACGTCGACGACTCCAAGGCGACCAACACCCACGCCGCGGAAGCCTCGTTGGCGGCCTACGACCCGATCGTCTGGATCGCCGGCGGCCTCGCCAAGGGCGCGACCTTCGACGAGCTCGTCGCGAAGTCGGCGGAGCGGCTGCGCGGGGTCGTGCTGATCGGCGCCGACCGCGCCCTGATCCGCGAAGCCCTGGCGCGACACGCCCCCGAAGTACCGGTGGTGGACCTCGACCGGACCGACACTGGGGCGATGTCAGCGGCGGTCCAGGAGGCCGCCCGGCTCGCCCGGCCGGGGGACACGGTCCTGCTGGCCCCGGCCTGCGCCTCGATGGACATGTTCACCAACTACAACAAGCGGGGCGAGGCGTTCGCGGACGCGGTCCGCACCCTTGCCGCCACCGGGCGCGTCTGACCTGACCAGCGAGAAGGTCCGGCAGCGCCGGGCACGACTGGAGGGGACAGCGACCATGCCGAGCAGAACCGCCGGGACTCGCCGGCCCTCCGCCGTACGCGGCGGAGGCCGGGCCCCCACGCCGCCGCGCGCCTCGCGCGGCGGCGTACGGCGGATGTACGAGCAGGCCCGCCGTGCCTGGGACCGCCCGCTGACGGCGTACTACGTGATCTTCGGTGCGGCACTGCTCATCACCACCCTCGGCCTGGTGATGGTCTACTCCGCCTCGATGATCACGGCGCTGCGGTACGACCTCGTGCCCTCGTACTTCTTCCGTAAACAGTTCTTCGCCGCGGTCCTCGGCACGGCGCTCCTCCTGGTGGCCTCCCGGATGCCCGTGAAGCTGCACCGGGCGCTCGCGTACCCGATCCTGGTCGGCGCCGTCTTCCTGATGGTGCTCGTCCAGATCCCGGGGATAGGGCGCGCGGTCGGCGGCAACCAGAACTGGATCTCACTGGGCGGCCCCTTCATGCTGCAGCCCAGTGAGTTCGGCAAACTGGCTCTCATCCTGTGGGGCGCCGATCTGCTCGCCCGCAAGCAGGACATGAAGCTGCTCACGCAGTGGAAGCACATGCTGGTGCCACTGGTTCCCGGCACGTTTCTGCTGCTCGGGCTGATCATGCTCGGCGGGGACATGGGCACGGCCATCGTGCTCACCGCGATCCTCTTCGGGCTGCTGTGGACGGCCGGCGCGCCCACCCGGCTCTTCGTCGGGGTGCTCGGCGTGGCCGGGGCGATCGGCTTCCTGCTGATCAAGACCAGCGCCAACCGGATGAAGCGATTCGCCTGCATCGGTGCCACCGACCCCGGGGGAGAGGGCGCGCCCTGTCTTCAGGCGGCGCACGGCATCTATGCTCTGGCCTCGGGCGGATGGTTCGGTTCCGGTTTGGGTGCCAGTGTGGAAAAATGGGGCCAACTACCCGAAGCGCACACCGACTTCATCTTCGCCGTCACCGGGGAGGAACTGGGTCTGGCGGGGACGCTGTCGGTGCTCGCCCTGTTCGCGGCTCTAGGCTATGCGGGTATCCGCGTGGCCGGACACACGGAGAACCCCTTCGTGAGGTACGCCGCGGGAGGCGTGACCACCTGGATCACGGCGCAGGCCGTGATCAACATCGGTGCGGTGCTCGGTCTGCTGCCGATCGCCGGAGTCCCGCTCCCGCTGTTCTCCTACGGAGGGTCGGCCCTGCTGCCGACCATGTTCGCCGTCGGGCTCCTCATCGCCTTCGCGCGACAGGAACCCGCCGCGAAAGCGGCCCTGGCCATGCGGCGCCCCGGCTGGGGTAGGCGGGCCGGGGTGAGATGGAAGTCGATGCGACGGCGCGTCAAGAAGCGTCCGTCCGGAGAGCGGTGAATTTCGGTGCATGTCGTACTTGCCGGTGGGGGGACCGCCGGCCACATCGAGCCCGCGCTCGCCCTCGCGGACGCCCTGCGCAGGCAGGACCCGAGCGTGGGAATCACGGCGCTCGGCACGGAGAAGGGCCTGGAGACCCGGCTCGTGCCCGAGCGGGGCTACGAGCTGGCCCTCATCCCCGCCGTGCCGCTGCCGCGCAAGCCCACCCCTGAGCTGATCACCGTCCCCGGACGGCTGCGCGGCACCATCAAGGCGGCCGAGCAGATCCTGGAGCGCACCAACGCCGACTGTGTCGTCGGCTTCGGTGGCTACGTGGCGCTGCCCGGCTATCTGGCGGCCAAACGGCTCGGGGTGCCGATCGTGGTCCACGAGGCCAACGCCAGGCCCGGTCTGGCCAACAAGATCGGCTCGCGGTACGCGGCCGGCGTCGCCGTCGCCACCCCTGACTCCAAGCTGCGCAACGCCCGTTACATCGGCATTCCGCTGCGGCACACCATCGCCACCCTCGACCGGGCCCGGGTCCGGCCCGAGGCGCGCGCCGCCTTCGGTCTCGACCCGAACCTGCCGACGCTGCTGGTCTCCGGCGGCTCGCAGGGCGCGCGCCGGCTCAACGAGGTCGTCCAGCAGATCGCGCCGGTGCTCCAGCGCTCGGGCATCCAGATCCTGCACGCGGTCGGCCCCAAGAACGAGGTGCCGCGTGTCGACAACATGCCCGGGATGCCGCCGTACATCCCGGTACCGTACGTGGACCGGATGGATCTCGCGTACGCCGCCGCCGACATGATGCTCTGCCGTGCGGGCGCGATGACCGTCGCCGAACTCTCCGCCGTCGGGCTGCCCGCCGCCTATGTCCCGCTGCCGATCGGCAACGGCGAACAGCGGCTCAATGCCCAGCCGGTGGTCAAGGCCGGCGGTGGTCTGCTCGTCGACGACGCGGAGCTTTCGCCGCAGTGGGTGCAGGGCAATGTCCTGCCCGTACTCGCCGATCCGCACCGGCTGTACGAGATGTCCCGCGCCGCGGCCGAATTCGGCCGCCGGGACGCCGACGACCTGCTCGTCGGCATGGTGTACGAGGCGATCGCCGCACGCCGCCGGGCGTAGCGCGCGGGGCGGAAGCGGAATGGCGGGCGAGCCAACGGGGCGCCCCGGCGGCGAGCCGAGTCCGAACAACGAAGGGGACGCCAGGTGGCTGGACCGACGACCGCCGAGAAGCACGGCACGAGCACGCCGAAGGGGTCGTCGGAGCGGCCGTCCCCCTCGGGCACCCGGAGCAGTGGCTTCCGGGTGCCCGCGCCGCGCCTCCTGCTGATCGCCCTGGCCGTTCTCGTGATCGCGGCCGGTGGAATCTGGGCGCTCTACGGCTCGTCCTGGCTGCGTGTGGAGCGGGTGGATGCTTCCGGAACCCAGGTTCTGACACCTCATGAGGTGGAAACGGCCGCCGCCGTCCCGATCGGATCCCCGCTCGTCTCCGTCGACACGGACGCGATCGAGGCGCGACTTCTTCAGAAACTGCCCCGCATCGACACGGTGGAGGTCGTTCGGTCCTGGCCGGACGGAATTGGTCTGAAAGTGACGGAACGGCAGCCCGTTCTGCTGGTGGAAAAGGACGGAAAGTTCACGGAAGTGGACTCCACCGGAACCCGCTTCGCCACCGTGGACAAAGCGCCCCCAGGCGTACCGAAGCTCGTCCTCGACATCGCCTCCTCGGCGAGCCTGCGCCGCTTCGACGCCGACCGGCTGTTGCTCGAAGCAGTGGGCGTGACGGGCGAACTCCCGGAAAAGATCGCCCGGGATACTCGTGTCGTCAAGGTGGTGTCGTACGACTCCATCACTCTGGAGCTCAGCGGCGGCCGCACGATCCTCTGGGGCAGCGGTGAGGACGGTGCCGTCAAGGCGCGCGTACTCACGGCGCTGATGAAAGCAACGCCCAAAGCGGGGCACTTCGATGTAAGCGCCCCCACGGCACCCGCCGTGTCGGGGAGTTGACGCTCATCGGCGCTGGCCAGCACCCTGGTTGGCCAGCGCTACGGGTGATCACATAGGGTGAAAAGAAAAACGGGAGGTTCGGCGTGTTCGTTGAACGTGCGCCACTTGTCGACTTAGTGTCCTGTTCGGAAGAGTCCAGAGAACAGAGACACTGGTAACCCTAAACTTCAACGTTAGGGTTTGGGTCGGCGTTTCGGACCGTCCCAATCGGCATCCGTCGTCGCAGCGCGACTACCACCGCGAAGCGGCGACACGTAACTCGAGGCGAGAGGCCTTCGACGTGGCAGCACCGCAGAACTACCTCGCAGTCATCAAGGTCATCGGTGTCGGCGGCGGTGGTGTCAATGCCATCAACCGAATGATCGAGGTCGGTCTCAAGGGCGTCGAGTTCATCGCGATCAACACGGACGCGCAAGCGCTGTTGATGAGCGACGCCGACGTCAAGCTCGACGTCGGTCGTGAACTCACCCGCGGCCTCGGGGCCGGGGCCAACCCGGCCGTCGGTCGCAAGGCGGCAGAGGACCACCGTGAGGAGATCGAGGAGGTCCTCAAGGGGGCCGACATGGTCTTCGTCACCGCCGGCGAAGGTGGCGGCACCGGCACCGGCGGCGCACCCGTCGTGGCCAACATCGCGCGCTCGCTCGGCGCCCTGACGATCGGTGTGGTCACCCGGCCGTTCACCTTCGAGGGACGCCGTCGGGCCAACCAGGCGGAGGACGGCATCGCCGAGCTCCGCGAAGAGGTCGACACCCTCATCGTCATCCCGAACGACCGCCTGCTCTCGATCTCGGACCGCCAGGTCTCCGTGCTCGACGCTTTCAAGTCGGCCGACCAGGTGCTGCTGAGCGGTGTGCAGGGCATCACCGACCTCATCACCACCCCGGGTCTGATCAACCTCGACTTCGCCGACGTCAAGTCGGTCATGTCCGAGGCCGGTTCGGCACTCATGGGCATCGGCTCCGCCCGCGGCGACGACCGCGCGGTCGCGGCGGCCGAGATGGCGATCTCCTCGCCGCTCCTCGAGGCGTCCATCGACGGCGCCCGTGGCGTGCTGCTCTCCATCTCCGGTGGCTCCGACCTCGGTCTCTTCGAGATCAACGAGGCCGCGCAGCTGGTGAGCGAGGCCGCGCACCCCGAGGCCAACATCATCTTCGGTGCCGTCATCGACGACGCGCTGGGCGACGAGGTACGGGTCACGGTCATCGCGGCCGGCTTCGACGGCGGCCAGCCGCCGGCCCGCCGGGACAACATCCTCAGCTCCGCCTCGGCCAAGCGTGAGGAGCCGGCCCCGGCGCCGCGCGCCACCGAGCGCCCGCTCGGCGGCCTCGGCACCGTCGCCCCCCGGGACGAGCCGCCCGCCCCGGTCGAGCCGGCTCCGGCGGTCAACGAGTCCTCGCTGCCGCCGGTCACCCCGCCGGCGGTCCCGCCGGCCCGCCCGTACCCGGACACCCAGGCCGAAGAGCTGGATGTGCCGGACTTCCTGAAGTGATAGAGAAGCTCGAACCCGTGAGCGGCGCGCATTTCGCCTTCACCGACAGGTGGGGCGGGGTGAGCGCCGTTCCGTACGAGGAGCTCAACCTCGGCGGCGCGGTGGGGGACGATCCCGAGGCGGTACGCACGAACCGGGCGCGGGTGGCGGAGCAGCTGGGGCTCGACCCGGCACTCGTGGTCTGGATGAACCAGGTCCACGGCGCGGACGTCGCGGTGGTCGACCGGCCGTGGGACACGGACCGGATCCCGGCCGTCGACGCGATCGTCACCGCCCGGCGCGGACTCGCTCTCGCCGTCCTCACCGCCGACTGCACCCCGGTCCTTCTCGCCGACCCCGTCGCGGGGATCGTGGCCGCCGCCCACGCCGGGCGGCCCGGGATGGTCGCCGGGGTCGTACCGGCCGCGGTGCGGGCCATGATCGACTTGGGTGCCGACCCGGCCCGTATCGCCGCTCGCACCGGCCCCGCCGTCTGTGGGCGCTGCTACGAGGTGCCCGCCGGGATGCGGGAGGAGGTCGCGGCGGTCGAGCCGGCGGCCTTCGCCGAGACGAGCTGGGGAACCCCGGCCGTCGACGTCACCGCCGGAGTCCACGCCCAACTGGAGCGGTCGGGGATCCGGGACCGGCGGGCCAGTGAGATCTGCACCCGCGAGTCGGGCGACCACTTCTCGTACCGCCGCGATCGCACCACGGGGCGACTCGCGGGATATGTCTGGTTGGACTGATATGACGGACCGTAAGACGGAACTCGCCGAAAATCTGGCGCAGGTGGAGGAACGTATCTCTGCCGCCTGCTCCGCCGCCGGCCGCAAGCGGGCGGATGTGACCCTGATCGTGGTCACCAAGACCTACCCCGCGAGCGATGTGCGACTTCTGCACGAACTCGGAGTGCGGGACGTCGCCGAGAACCGGGACCAGGACGCGGCCCCCAAGGCCGCGGCCTGCGCGGATCTGGACCTGCGCTGGCATTTCGTCGGCCAGTTGCAGACCAACAAGGTCCGATCTGTGACGAGTTATGCGGATGTAGTGCAGTCTGTCGACCGTTTGAAGCTCGTCACCGCGCTGTCGGTGGCGGCGGACAAGGCCGGGCGCGAGCTCGGCTGCCTCGTCCAGGTCGCGCTCGACGCCGAATCGGGCGCGCGGGGCGAGCGGGGCGGCGTGTCGCCCGACGGCATCGAGGAGTTGGCAGCCGCCGTGGACGCCGCGCCGGGGCTGAGGCTCGACGGACTGATGACCGTCGCGCCGCTCGCCGGCCCCTACGCGGGGCGCCAACGTGCGGCGTTCGACCGCCTGATGGATTTGTCGACTGTCCTGCGCGCGAACCGTCCGGCTGCGAACATGGTGTCGGCGGGGATGAGTGCGGACCTCGAGGACGCCGTGGCGGCCGGAGCGACACATGTGCGCATCGGTACGGCGGTACTGGGTGTCCGCCCCAGGCTCCGGTAACGTCGCGAAGCAAGTCGGACCACAGCAGAAAATATGGTCATTCCCGCTGATCGGCGGGCAGGCCTCGTGGATCGCGGGCACTTGGTGACGATGCCGATCCACCACAGAGCGGAGGACTCAGAGAATGGCCGGCGCGATGCGCAAGATGGCGGTCTACCTCGGCCTCGTGGAGGACGATGGGTACGACGGCCGGGGTTTCGACCCCGACGACGACTTCGAACCCGAGCTGGAGCCCGAGCCCGAGCGTGAACGGCGCCACCAGCCCCCGCGACAGATCGAGCGGGAGGAACCGGTACGAGTGGTGCAGCCGCCCGCCCCGCGTGAACCGGTGTCCCATTCTGTCCCGGTACCCGCCGAGAGCGGACGTCCGGCCCGAATTGCCCCCGTGGCATCCATCACACCCGAACGTCCGAGCATGGAGAAGAACGCGCCGGTGATCATGCCCAAGGTTGTGTCCGAGCGGGAGCCCTACCGGATCACAACACTGCACCCCAGGACGTACAACGAGGCCCGTACCATCGGGGAACACTTCCGTGAGGGCACCCCCGTGATCATGAACCTCACGGAGATGGACGACACGGATGCGAAGCGACTTGTCGACTTTGCCGCCGGACTCGTCTTCGGGCTCCATGGCAGCATTGAGCGCGTGACGCAGAAGGTGTTCCTGTTGTCGCCTGCTAACGTCGATGTCACGGCGGAGGACAAGGCCCGCATCGCAGAGGGCGGATTCTTCAACCAGAGCTGAGAACTACGAGACCGGAACGGCCCGGCCGCGAGGCCGGACAAGCGAGAGCACGAGAGCCAGGGGAGAGGGAAGCGCGGGATGGGCGTCGCACTACAAGTGGTCTACATCGCTCTGATGTGCTTCCTCATCGTGCTGATCTTCCGATTGGTCATGGACTACGTCTTCCAGTTCGCCCGTTCATGGCAACCCGGTAAGGCGATGGTGGTCGTTCTGGAGGCCACCTACACTGTCACCGATCCACCGCTCAAGCTTCTGCGGCGGTTCATTCCGCCGCTGCGTCTCGGGGGCGTGGCACTCGACCTGTCCTTCTTCGTTCTGATGATCATCGTCTACATCCTGATCTCCATCGTGAGCAGCTTCGCGAGGTGAATGTGGACGATACGGTCTTGCCGACTGCCGACGACTACGTAGAGGTGAAGAAGAGATGCCGCTGACCCCCGAGGACGTGCGGAACAAGCAGTTCACGACCGTCCGCCTTCGAGAAGGCTATGACGAGGACGAGGTCGATGCCTTCCTCGACGAGGTCGAAGCCGAACTGACCCGCCTGCTCCGCGAGAACGAGGACCTGCGCGCCAAGCTGGCCGCGGCGACGCGTGCCGCCGCGCAGAACCAGCAGCAGCAGGGTATGCGCAAGCCGCCGGAGCAGCAGGATCGTCCCGTCGGTCCCGGTGCCCCCGTGCCCGCCGCCATATCCGGACCGCCGGTCCAGCAGCAGCCCCCGCAGATGGGTCCGCCGCAGCTGCCGTCCGGTGCGCCGCAGCTTCCCGCCGGTCCTGGTGGCCACGGCCCGATGCAGGGTGGCCCGATGGGCCCCGGCCCGGGCCAGATGCAGGGCGGCCCCATGGGTCAGCCGATGGGCGGCCCGATGGGTCACCCGCAGCAGCAGATGCAGCAGCCGATGCAGCAGCCCCAGCAGGGCCCCGGTGGCGACAGCGCCGCGCGTGTGCTTTCGCTGGCCCAGCAGACGGCCGACCAGGCGATCGCGGAGGCCCGTTCCGAGGCCAACAAGATCGTCGGCGAGGCGCGCTCGCGCGCCGAGGGCCTGGAGCGGGACGCCCGCGCCAAGGCGGACGCGCTGGAGCGGGACGCGCAGGAGAAGCACCGCGTCGCGATGGGCTCGCTCGAGTCCGCTCGCGCCACGCTGGAGCGCAAGGTCGAGGACCTGCGCGGCTTCGAGCGCGAGTACCGCACGCGTCTGAAGTCCTACCTCGAGTCGCAGCTGCGTCAGCTGGAGACCCAGGCGGACGACTCGCTGGCTCCGCCGCGGACGCCGGCCACGGCTTCCCTGCCGCCGGCCCCGTCGATGGCTTCGGCCGGTGCGAGCGCCCCGTCGTACGGCGGCAACGGCACGATGGGCGGCGCGCCGTCCATGGGCGGTGCCCCGTCCTACGGTGGCCAGCAGCAGATGTCCCCGGCGATGACGCAGCCGATGGCTCCGGTCCGCCCGCAGGCGCCGCAGCCGATGCAGCAGGCGCCGGCGCCGATGCGTGGCTTCCTGATCGACGAGGACGACAACTGACGGCGGCCGCTCGCGCGATGAGCGCGTAGCCGTCGGCAGGCTGAAGGCCGGGCCCCTGGGAAACCAGGGGCCCGGCCTTTGTCGTGGGCGGGTTGCGGGACGGGGGCGCGGGCGGGAGCGGACCGGGAGCGGGGGCATGCGGGGGGCGCCTGCGGCGGGCTCCTTCCCCACCCCGCGCCTTCCCGAACTGGGGCTCCGCCCCAGACCCCGGTGGGGGCTGATGCGGGGGCTCCGCCCCCACTGCCCCGAGAGGCCGGCAGCTTCGCGCCGGGAGAGGTGTCCGGGTGGGCGGTGGCTTCGCGCCGCAGGGCCGTGCGGCCTGGGGGTGTGTGCCTGGGGCTGTGGTGGCTCGCGCCGCGGGTCTGTGTCGCCTGTGGGCGTGTGCCTGGGTGGGCGGCGGCTTCGCGCCGCAGGGCCGTGCCGCCTGGGGGTGTGTGCCTGGGGCTGTGGTGGCTCGCGCCGCGGGTCTGTGTCGCCTGTGGGCGTGTGCCTGGGTGGGCGGTGGCTTCGCGCCGCAGGGCCGTGCGGCCTGTGGGTGTGCCTGGGGCGGTGGTGGCTCACGCCGCAGGGCCGTGCCGCCTGTGGGCGTGTGCCCGGGTCGGGGGTCGCGTTGTGGGCCGTGTGCCGCCGGGGTCTGCGCCGCGGTGCCGGCGTCGGGCCTCTGGCTCGTCGGAGGGAACGAAAAGGCCCGGCACCCCGTAGGGGCCGGGCCGCTTCGTGTCGGTGTTACGCCTTGCGGAGCTGGAACGTCAGGGACAGGCCCTCGTCCTTGAACGGGGTGCCGAACGTGTCGTCCGCCGGGCCCGTCGCGTAGTCCGTCGCCAGGACCTCGTCCGCGATCAGGGTCGCGTGGGCCGTCAGGGCCTCCGTGGTCTCCGGGGAGTCCGACGTCCAGCGCAGGGCGATCCGGTCCGCCACGTCCAGGCCGCTGTTCTTGCGGGCCTCCTGGATCAGGCGGATCGCGTCACGCGCCAGGCCCGCCTTGCGGAGCTCCGGAGTGATCTCCAGGTCCAGCGCCACCGTCGCGCCCGCGTCCGACGCCACCGACCAGCCCTCACGCGGAGTCTCCGTGATGATGATCTCGTCCGGGCCGACCGTGATCGTCTCGCCGTTGACCTCCAGCGTCGCCTCACCGCTCCTCAGCGCCAGCGACAGCGCCGCCGCGTCCGCCGCCGCGACCGCCTTCGCCACGTCCTGGACGCCCTTGCCGAAGCGCTTGCCCAGCGCACGGAAGTTCGCCTTCGCCGTGGTGTCGACCAGCGAGCCGCCGACCTCGGAGAGCGAAGCCACGGACGAGACGTTCAGCTCCTCCGTGATCTGGGCCTGGAGCTCCGGGGAGAGGTCCCCGAAGCCCGTCGCGGCCACCAGCGCGCGCGACAGGGGCTGGCGGGTCTTCACGCCCGACTCCGCCCGGGTCGCCCGGCCCAGCTCCACCAGGCGGCGGACCAGCGTCATCTGCGTGGGGAGCGTCGGGTCGACCAGCGACAGGTCCGGCTCCGGCCAGGTCGAGAGGTGGACCGACTCCGGGGCGTCCGGCGTCACGGGAACCACCAGGTCCTGCCACACGCGCTCCGTGATGAACGGCGTGAGCGGGGCCATGAGCCGCGTGACCGTCTCGATCACGTCGTGGAGGGTGCGCAGCGCCGCCGCGTCGCCCTGCCAGAACCGGCGGCGCGAACGCCGCACATACCAGTTCGACAGGTCGTCGACGAACGACGAGATCAGCTTGCCTGCCCGCTGGGTGTCGTACGACTCCAGCGCCTGCGTGGTCTCGGACACCAGCGTGTTCAGCTCGGACAGGAGCCACTTGTCCAGGACCGAGCGCTCACCCGGCGCCGGGTCAGCCGCGCTCGGCGCCCAGCCCGACGTACGGGCGTACAGCGCCTGGAAGGCGACCGTGTTCCAGTAGGTGAGGAGGGTCTTCCGCACCACCTCCTGGATCGTGCCGTGGCCCACCCGGCGCGCCGCCCACGGCGAGCCGCCGGCCGCCATGAACCAGCGCACCGCGTCCGCGCCGTGCTGGTCCATCAGCGGGATCGGCTCCAGGGTGTTGCCCAGGTGCTTGGACATCTTTCGGCCGTCCTCGGCGAGGATGTGGCCGAGGCAGACCACGTTCTCGTACGAGGACTTGTCGAAGACGAGCGTGCCGACGGCCATCAGCGTGTAGAACCACCCGCGCGTCTGGTCGATCGCCTCCGAGATGAACTGCGCCGGGTAGCGCGACTCGAAGAGCTCCTTGTTCTTGTGCGGGTAGCCCCACTGCGCGAACGGCATCGAGCCCGAGTCGTACCAGGCGTCGATGACCTCCGGCACGCGCGTCGCCGTCTTCGAGCAGCTCGGGCAGGGGAAGGTCACCGCGTCGATGTACGGGCGGTGCGGGTCGAGCTCCGACTGGTCCGTGCCCGTCAGCTCGGACAACTCGGCGCGTGAGCCCACGCACGTCAGGTGGTCGTCCTCGCAGCGCCACAGCGGCAGCGGGGTGCCCCAGTAGCGGCTGCGGGAGAGCGCCCAGTCGATGTTGTTGTTCAGCCAGTCGCCGAAGCGGCCGTGCTTGACCGAGTCCGGGAACCAGTTCGTCTTCTCGTTCTCCTCGAGAAGGCGGTCCTTCACGGCGGTCGTACGGATGTACCAGGACGGCTGCGCGTAGTAGAGCAGCGCCGTGTGGCAGCGCCAGCAGTGCGGGTAGCTGTGCTCGTACGGGACGTGGCGGAAGAGCAGGCCGCGGGCGTCCAGGTCGGCGGTCAGCTGCTCGTCGGCCTTCTTGAAGAAGACGCCGCCGACCAGCGGCACCTCCTCCTCGAAGGTGCCGTCGGGGCGGACCGGGTTCACGACCGGCAGGCCGTAGGAACGGCAGACCTTGAGGTCGTCCTCGCCGAAGGCGGGGGACTGGTGCACCAGACCCGTACCGTCCTCGGTCGTGACGTACTCCGCGTTCACCACGTAGTGGGCTTCCGCGGGGAAGTCGACGAGCTCGAAGGGGCGCTGGTACGTCCAGCGCTCCATCTCGGCGCCCGTGAAGGACTCGCCCGTGGTCACCCAGCCCTCGCCGAGCGCCTTCTCGACCAGCGGCGCGGCGACGACGAGCTTCTCCTCGCCGTCGGTCGCGACGACATAGGTGACCTCGGGGTGGGCCGCGACGGCCGTGTTCGAGACCAGGGTCCACGGGGTCGTCGTCCAGACCAGGAGCGACGCCTGGCCGGCCAGCGGGCCCGAGGTCAGCGGGAAGCGGACGAAGACCGAGGGGTCGACGACCGTCTCGTACCCCTGCGCCAGCTCGTGGTCCGAGAGGCCGGTGCCGCAGCGCGGGCACCAGGGGGCGACGCGGTGGTCCTGGACCAGCAGGCCCTTGTCGAAGATCTGCTTGAGCGACCACCAGACCGACTCGATGTACTCGGGGTCCATCGTCCGGTACGCGTCGTCGAGGTCGACCCAGTAGCCCATGCGCGTCGTCAGGTCGGCGAACGCGTCGGTGTGGCGGGTCACGGACTCGCGGCACTTGTCGTTGAACGCGGCGATGCCGTATTCCTCGATGTCCTGCTTGCCGGAGAAGCCGAGCTCCTTCTCGACGGCGAGCTCGACCGGGAGGCCGTGGCAGTCCCAGCCGGCCTTGCGGGCCACGTGGTAGCCGCGCATGGTCCGGAAGCGGGGGAAGACGTCCTTGAAGACGCGGGCCTCGATGTGGTGGGCGCCGGGCATTCCGTTGGCGGTGGGCGGACCCTCGTAGAACACCCACTCGGGGCGGCCCTCGGACTGCTCCAGGGTCTTGGCGAAGACCTTGCTCTCGCGCCAGAAATCGAGCACGGCGTGCTCGAGCGCGGGCAGGTCGACCTGGGCGGGCACCTGGCGGTACTGCGTCATCGATCTTCCTCCGGCGGACTGCTTCGTTTCCGTCCGGAGGGACGAGAGCGCCGTGCTGCGCGGCTCCCGCGGTACCACCCTCCTTGGCCCCGGGCGTGTGCCCGTGGCCCCCTCATTGGGGTCGCGATGCCGGGTCTAGTCGCCTGACGGCTTTCTTCCGGCGGCTCCGGGGTGATCCTTCACATCGGGCTGGCCCCCGGGCTCTCACCGTCCCCGGGTCGCTCATGGCTGCGTACGACGCTACTCGTCCCCATCCAAGCCTTTCGCTCTGCCCAGTGTACGGGGCGGGAAGCGGGTCGGCAGACCGCTTTTCCGGCGGCTCGCCGGGGCATCCGGCGTGACCCGAATGGCCATACGGGTGCGGTCGGGCTTCGGCCGGGGCGATGGGGCGGATTTACCGGGCGGGGAGCTGGGCACAACGGAGGCAGGCATGCCATGCCGCGGGCATGGGCGGGTGCGAAACGGCGGCGTGCCCCGTTGCCGCGGGCCTTGGGCCGATTTATCGTCCCAGCACGATTCGCGAGCAAGATCACAAAATGTGAAGGGGCCGCGACATGGTGGCGAAGAAGACCGCCGCGAAGAAGACCTCGACCGCCGGTACCGCCGGTGCGGGCGGGGCGGCCAAGGACGTCACCGGAAAGAAGACGACGGTCACGAAGAAGGCGAACGCGGTGGCCCCGGCACGCACGAGCACGGCGAAGAAGACGGCCAACAGCACGGCGAGGAAGACCTCCGCCGCGAAGACGGCTCCCGAGGAGGAGGCGGCCGCGAAGAAGGCTCCGGCGGCCAAGAAGGCCAAGGCCCCGGCGAAGAAGGCGGCCACGAAGAAGGCCGCAGCGGCCAAGAGGTCCACGGCCGCCGAGAAGGCCCCGGCGGCGAAGAAGGCCCCGGCCAAGAAGGCCGCGGTCACGAAGAAGGCCGCGTCCGCGGCGCAGGTGAAGCAGACAGGAGCCAGGACGGTGGCAGCGAAGAAGACCGCGGGTGGCGTCACGACGGCCGAGAACGAGGCCGCGGTCCCCCCGGCCCGTACCGGCGAGCTCGCGGTGCGTCCCGGCGAAGACCCCTGGACGCCCGAGGAGGTCGCCGAGGCCCGCGCCGAGCTGGAGAGCGAGGTGCTCAGACTCCGGGCCGAGCTGCTCCACTCCAAGGAGGAGCTGACCGGGCTGATGCGGGACTCCGGTGACGGCGCGGGCGACGACCAGGCCGACACGGGCACCAAGAACATCACGCGCGAGCACGAGCTGGCCCTGGCGGCCAACGCCCGCGAGATGCTCGAGCAGTCCGAGCACGCCCTGGAGCGGCTGGACGCGGGCACGTACGGGCTCTGCGAGGTCTGCGGCAAGCCGATCGGCAAGGCGCGGATGCAGGCGTTCCCGCGGGCCACGCTGTGCGTCGAGGACAAGCAGAAGCAGGAAAGGCGCGGCTGATTCGGTGCCCGGCTGCCCTGACGGTGCCGCGGAGGCGTGCCGTACCCTCGTGCACAGTCAGGGCACCTAGGTTGAGGGACTCACGTGGCAGAGGCGGAGCGCATCATCGGTACGCCGGATTCAGGCGCGGACGGCGCGGCGGACGGCGAGGCTGCGGCCCCCGCCGAGCAGCCCAAGGGCAAGCGCAAGATCGTCGCGCTCTTCGTGGTCGCTCTGCTCGCGTACCTGCTCGACCTCGGCAGCAAGTTGCTCGTGGTGGCCGAGCTGGAGGGCCGTGAGCCGATCCGGGTCGTCGGGGACCTGCTGACGTTCCATGTGATCCGGAACCCGGGTGCGGCCTTCGGCATGGGCGAGGCCTTCACGATCATCTTCACGTTCATCGCGGCGACCGTGATCATCGTGATCGCCCGGCTCGCGCGCAAGCTCTACAGCACCTGGTGGGCCATCGCGCTCGGCATGCTCCTCGGCGGTGCGTTGGGCAACCTGACCGACCGGATCTTCCGTTCGCCGGGCGTCTTCGAGGGCGCGGTCGTCGACTTCATCGCGCCGGCCCACTTCGCCGTCTTCAACCTCGCGGACTCGGCGATCGTCTGCGGCGGCTTCCTGATCGTGATCCTGTCCTTCCGGGGCCTGGACCCGGACGGCACCGTCCACAAGGACTGACAAGGCATACTCGACGGGTGAGTACGAGTCCCGAGATCCGAACCCTGCCCGTTCCCGATGGCCTGGAGGGCGAGCGCGTCGACGCCGCCATCGCCCGTATGTTCGGGTTCTCCCGTACGAAGGCGGCTGAGCTGGCCGCCTCCGGGAAGGTCCAGGTCGACGGCGCCGTCGTCGGCAAGTCCGAGCGGGTCAGCGGAGGCGCGTGGCTCGAGGTCGAGATGCCGGGCGCCCCGGCGCCCGTGCAGATCGTGGCCGAGCCCGTCGAGGGCATGGAGATCATCCACGACGACGACGACATCGTCGTGATCATGAAGCCGATCGGGGTGGCCGCCCACCCGAGCCCGGGCTGGACCGGAACGACGGTCATCGGCGGCCTCGCCGCCGCCGGGTACCGCATCTCCACCTCCGGCGCCGCCGAGCGCCAGGGCATCGTGCACCGACTCGACGTGGGCACCTCGGGTCTCATGGTCGTCGCCAAGTCGGAGCGGGCGTACACGCTGCTGAAGGCGCAGTTCAAGGAGCGGGTCGTCGACAAGCGCTACCACGCGCTGGTCCAGGGCCACCCGGACCCGATGAGCGGCACCATCGACGCGCCCATCGGCCGCCACCCCCAGCACGACTACAAGTGGGCCGTCACCGCCGAGGGCAAGCCCTCGGTGACGCACTACGACCTGATCGAGGCGTACCGCGCGGCCTCGCTGCTCGACATCAAGCTGGAGACCGGCCGCACCCACCAGATCCGGGTGCACATGTCGGCCCACCGCCACCCCTGCGTCGGCGACCTCACCTACGGCGCCGATCCGACGATGGCGAAGCGGCTCGGTCTGACGAGGCAGTGGCTCCACGCCGTACGGCTGGGCTTCGAGCACCCGTCGGACGGGCGCTGGGTCGAGTTCGCGAGCACCTACCCGGCGGACCTGCAGAACGCGCTGGACCGGATCGCGGCGGAGAGCGCGTGACCACGGGGTTCTCGGTACGCGAGGTGCGCGGGCCCGAGGACCGCGAGGCCTGCTTCGCGGTGCGACGGGACGTCTTCGTGGTCGAGCAGCGGGTGCCGCAGGAGATCGAGTACGACCGGTACGACGAGACGGCCGTGCACGTCCTCGCCGTCCGCGAGGACGGACTGCCGCTGGGCACCGGACGGCTGATCCACGGCGAGGACGCGGTCGGAAAGACCGGCGCCGACACGTCCGTGGGCTCGCTGGGGCGGCTCGCCGTCACCAAGGCCGCGCGCGGCCTGGGGGTCGGCGTGGCGCTGGTCCGCGCCGTCGAGGACGCCGCCCGTGCGCGCGGGCTGGCCGCCGTGGACCTCCACGCCCAGACCCAGGCGCTCGGTTTCTACGAGCGTCTCGGCTACGAGGCGTACGGCCCCGAGTTCCAGGACGCGGGCATTCCGCACCGCGCGATGCGGCGGGCGCTCTAGGAGCGTCCGCGCGCGCTCACGGGGGAGTTCCCCACGGGGCCGCCCGCGGGCGGCGCCGGTCGGTGGGTTTAGGCTGATTCGTCCATGCCCGTGGCAGGGTTGAGGCCCGATCATCGACCGTGCCGCCAGGCCGGGAGGGCTCACCGTGGACCAATTGGCCCTGTTGTTCCTGCTGTTGCTCGGCGCGCTGCTCACCGTGCCGCTCGGGGACCGGCTCGGGCTGCCGGCCCCCGTGCTCATGACCCTCGTCGGGATCGTGCTGGCCTTTCTGCCCTTCGTACCCAGCGTCGAGATCCCGCCCGAGTACATCCTTCCGCTCGTCCTCCCGCCGCTCCTCTACGCCTCCGTGCAGCGCACCTCCTGGCGCCAGTTCGCGGCCAACAGGCGGCCCATCTTCCTGCTCGCCGTGGCCCTGGTCTTCGTCACCACGGCCGCCGTCGCCGCCATGGCCCACGCGCTCGTCCCGGGGCTTCCGCTCGCCGCCGCCGTCGCGCTCGGCGCGCTCGTCGCGCCGCCCGACCCGGTGGCGGCGACCGCCGTCGCCGGGTCGCTCGGGCTGCCGCGCCGGCTCGTCTCGATCCTGGAGGGCGAGGGGCTCTTCAACGACGTCACCGCGATCGTGCTCTACCACGTGGCCATCGGCGCGGCCGTCGGTGGCTCGTTCTCCTGGGAGGGCGCGGGTCTCGATCTCGTCCTGTCGGCCGTCGTCGCCATCGCCGTCGGGCTCGTCCTCGGCTGGCTCAGCAACAAGCTGATGGGTCTGCTCGGTGAGCCCACCCTCCAGACGGGGCTCACCCTCCTCGTCCCCTTCGTCGCCTATGTCCTCGCCGAGGAGCTGCGCGGCTCCGGCGTGCTCGCCGTCCTCGTCGTCGCCCTCTTCCTCGCCGAGCACGCATTCGACGCCGACGACGTCATGGGCCGACTCGCCGGACAGGCGTTCTGGCAGATCGTCGACACCCTGGTCACGGGCATCGCCTTCGGACTGATCGGACTCGAACTGCACGTCGTCTTCGGCACCAGCGACGGCCGCCTGGGGGAGATGCTCGGCTGGGGCGCGGCCGTGACCGGTGTCGTCATCGGCGTACGGCTGCTGTGGCTGATGCCCGCCACCTGGCTGGCCAAGCGGCTGCACACCCGTCGCGACTACGACGAGGAGATCCCCATGAGCTGGCGGGAGACCGTCGTCATGTGGTGGTCCGGGATGCGCGGGGTGGCCTCGGTGGCGCTGGCGCTCGCCATCCCGCTGCGTACGGACGACGGCTCGCCGTTCCCCGGTCGGGACGAGATCGTCTTCATCGCCTTCTGTGTGATCATGACGACCCTGGTCCTCCAGGGACTCACCCTGCCCTGGCTGGTCAAGCGGCTCGGGGTGCAGGCGGACACGGACGTCGAGCGAGCCCTGGAGCGGGACCTCGCGCTCCGTGCGGCGAAGGCGGCCAGGCGCCGGCTCAAGGAGATCGAGGATGCGGAGGAGCTGCCCGAAGAGGTTCAGGAGCGGCTGCTGCGCGGGGCGTTCGACATCGGGGCGCGGATCAGTCCCGACATGCTGGACGAGGAGCGCCGGGCGGCGTTCACCGAGCGGGCCGGACGTCTCAAGGCCGTGCAGCGCATCCAGCGGGAGATGATGTCGGCCGCCCGCCACGAGGTGCTCTCGGCGCGGAGCGAGCCGGGCACCGACCCCGAGGTGGTCGACCGGGTGCTGCGCCAGCTGGACGTGCGCAGCATGAGATGACGCGGTCGGCTGGCAGGATGGACCGCATGGACATCATGCTTTTCCACTCGACCTACGGTCTGCGTCCGGCGGTGGAGGCCGCGGCCGAACGGCTGCGGGCCGCCGGGCACCTGGTGCACGTGCCCGACCTCTTCGAGGGACGGACCGCCGAGACCGTGGAAGAGGGCATGGCGATCAAGGAGGCGATCGGCAAGGAGGAGCTGCTGAAGCGCGCGATCCTCGCCGCGGCTCCGTACTCCGAGCGCGGTCTCCTCTACGCGGGCTTCTCGTTCGGCGCCTCGGTCGCGCAGACCCTCGCGCTGGGCGACGACAAGGCGCGCGGGCTGCTTCTCCTCCACGGCACCTCGGACATCGCCGAGAGCGCGTCCGCCGACGACCTTCCCGTACAGCTGCACATCGCCGACCCGGACCCCTTCGAATCGCACGACTGGCTGACGTCCTGGTATCTGCGCATGGGGAAGGCGGGTGCGGACGTGGAGGTCTACCGCTACCCGGGCGCCGGGCATCTCTACACCGATCCGGAGCTGCCGGACTGGGACGAGGGCGCCGCCGAGCAGACCTGGGCGGTCGCGCTGGCGTTCCTGGAGAGTCTGTAGGACATACGGAAGGGCGCGGCGGGGGCTCTCCCGCCGCGCCCTTCCTCAGGTGACCGGCTGTCAGCCGGCGCGGTACGCGGTCCACATGCTGCTCATCCGCGAGACCTGGCCCGCGGTGAACTGGTACATGCACGAGTCGTACGTGTAGTCCATGAAGTTGTGGATCGGGTCCACACCGGTCTTGTTGGTGCAGCTGTCACGGCCGGTCGGGCACTCGTACGCCGGGCTCTTCTCGGCCGGGGTGTCGCTCACCGAGTCGCCGGAGCCGCTGCAGCCGCCCTGGAACGTGTGGTACAGCCCCAGCCAGTGGCCGACCTCGTGGGTCGCGGTGTCGCCCTCGTTGTAGTTGGCCGCGGAGCCGCCCGGCAGGGAGGAGTCGAGGACGACCACACCGTCCATCGACGGGCTCGAGTTGTACGAGGACGGGAAGGTCGCCCAGCCGAGCAGACCGCCGCTGAGCTTGGCCGTGTAGAAGTTCAGCGCGCCGGCGCCGCCCTTGCGCAGGGTCTGCTTCATCTGCTTCTCGGCCGTGGAGCCGGACGCCAGGTTGTACCAGGACGCGTTGTCCGTGTAGTCGGTCGAGGCAAGGGTGAACTGGAAGTTGGTGTTCACATTGCCGGTGCCCTGGCCGCCGTAGGCCGCGTTGAGGACCGCCATCTGGTTGTTGATGGCGGTGGCGCTCAGCTTGCCCGTGGTGCCGCTGTGAACCACGTGGAAGTAGACGGGGATGTTCACCACGGCGGCGGTGGAGTTCATGCCGCTCGCGCGGACCGACTCCAGTCTCTTCTTCAGGTCCGCGTCCATGGCCTTCGCCTGGGCGGCGGAGATCTCGTTGGGCTCGCCGGCGTGGGTGGAGGCGCCGCGGGCCTTACGGGCGCCGGAGAGGGCCTCCGTACCGTCCGCGCACTCCTCGGCGGAGGAAGCGGCGGCCGCCGTGGTGGTGGCCGGGGCGGCCGACGGGGCGGAGAGGGGGGCCAGGGCCAGGGTTCCGGCCATGACCGCGGTGCCGAGCACACGACGTGACATACGCGGCGATATACGAACAAGAGCACGCACTGGTGACTCCTCGCGGGGGGGTGTGTGGAGAGGCAGTTCCTCGCCACCGCGGGGAGATTACGGGTCCATGTCAGACGTTGTTGAGCATTGATCAAGCCCAATCATTCATGGTGCAAAGCGGGTCATGGGGAAGAAAAACTTTCGCCCGTTCCGGAGTTTGAGACGTGGACGTAACGAACGAGGCGCCAGTGACGGGTGGTGTGTCCGGATTTTGATCTCCCGAACTCACCACCCGCCGTGGCGATGTGATCTGCTGTTAACAGACGCGATCATGGCTGAAAATCGACCATGACGTCATGTCGGCGAAAGGCGGGGGCAAGCTCAGCGCACCGGCTGGTACACCCGCTCGACGCGCTGCGTTCCGTTCCTCGTCCGGTACGAGCGCGACCAGGCGGCCGTCGCGTCCGCCTCCGCCTTGTCGGAGACCGTGTAGTAGTCCATCTGGGACTGCTCGGCGGTCACATCGAGCACGCCGTAGCCGTGGTGGTCCATGTCCACCCACTTCACATGGCGGTTGGCGGCCTTGACCGCCCCGGCCGCCACCACCGAGAGCGTGCCCGGTGCCACATGGAGGATGTCGTCCAGGTTGTCCGAGGTCACCGAGGTCACCACGAACTCGGTCGCCGCCGACTGCGACAGCGGGTACGTCGCCGCCTTCACGGGCACGTCGTTGGCCCAGGCCATATGGATGTCGCCGGTCAGGAAGACGGTGTTCCGGATGGATCGCTGGGTCAGATGCGCCAGCAGCTCCTTGCGGTCGTCCGTGTACCCGTCCCACTGGTCGACGTTGACCGCGAGGCCCTCCTTCGGCAGCCCCAGCAACTCCGCGAGCGGGCCGAGCAGATGCGCGGGCAGGGCGCCGAAGGCGACCGGCGAGATCATCACCGAGGTGCCCACCAGCTTCCAGGTCGCGTCGGAGCCGGCGAGGCCGGACTTCAGCCAGTCCAGCTGGGCGCGGCCGGTGAGCGTGCGCTCCGGGTCGTCGATCGCGCCCTTGCCGATGCCCGCCTGCTGCGAGCGGAACGAACGCAGATCGAGCAGGTGCAGATCGGCCAGCTTGCCGAAGCGCAGCCGCCGGTAGACCGTGCCCTCGGTCGAGGCGCGGACCGGCATCCACTCGAAGTACGCCTGCTTGGCGGCGGCGACCCGGGCCGCCCAGTCGCCCTCGGTGCCGGGCGTGTGGTTCTCCGCCCCGCCCGACCAGGCGTCGTTGGCGACCTCGTGGTCGTCCCAGATCGCGATCATCGGGTGCGCGGCGTGCAGAGCCTGCAGATCGGCGTCCGTCTTGTACTTCCCGTGCCGGGTGCGGTAGTCGGACAGCGAGACGATCTCGTGCTTCGGCTCGTGCTGCCGGACGACGTACTTCGCCTCCGGGTAGCCGCCGGTGCCGTACTCGTAGATGTAGTCGCCGAGATGGAGGATCGCGTCCAGGTCCGCCCGGGCCGCGAGGTGGCGGTACGCGGAGAAGTAGCCGGACTCCCAGTTCGCGCAGGAGACGACGCCGAACCGGACGCCGGGCGTGACGGCGTCGGTGGTCGGCGTGGTGCGGGTGCGGCCGACCGGGGAGACGGTGGCGCCCGCCGTGAAGCGGTACCAGTGGGCGGTCGCCGGGCGAAGGCCCCGGACATCCACCTTGACGGTGTGGTCGGAGGCGGCCGTCGCATCGGAGGTGCCACGGGCCACGATCCGGGTGAAGGCCCGGTCCTCGGCCACCTCCCAGCCGACCGTGACGGCGGGGCCTCTGCCGGATCCGGGTCCGGCGTCGGGGGTGGGTGTCACACGGGTCCAGAGCAGGACGCCGTCGGGCAGCGGGTCGCCGGAGGCGACACCGTGCAGAAACGCGGGTGCCTCGGAGTCCGCGAACGCGGGGGAGGCGGCGCCCACCAGCGCCGGTGTGGCGACGGCCGTGACGGCGGCGGCCTTCACGACCGTACGGCGGGTGGGGGCAGGGGGAATGTGTCGACTGGTCACGGGCAGTCAGATTACTGACCAGTATGACGAACAGGCAGGCGAAATCCGGAAAGTTCGCACACTCGTCGCCCTGCGGACGTGATCAGCCGCTGCCCGTGCGGGGCGGGTCCGCGGGGCCGGGGCTCCCGCGGACCCGAGCGCCTGTCAGCCCTTGAGCGCCGGGGTGATCGCGGCGTTGAACTGCTCCACCGTCATCGGCGGGTTCTCGCTGCCCTCGGCCGTCAGGGTCTTGCCGTCCATCTTCAGGGTCGGCGTGCCCTTCACACCGCTGGCGTCGAACGCCGCGGACATCTTCATCGCCCAGGCGTCGAAGGTGCCGTTCTCCACGTTCTTCTTGAACTCCGCGTTGCCCTTCAGCGCCGGGACCGAGTTCGCGACGTCCAGGAGGTAGGAGTCCTTCGCGAACTTGTCCTGGCTCTCCTCCGGGTGGAACTGGGCGGAGTAGAGGGCGGACTTGTACGTCATGAACGCCTCGGGGCTCACGTTCAGCGCCGCGCCCAGCGCCGACAGCGCGTTCTTCGAGCCCTCGCCCTGGTCGACGTTGTCGATGAAGGTGGCGCCGACGTACTTGACCTTGTACTTGCCGGCCTCGACGTCCTTCTCGACCGTCGCGCCGACCTGCTGCTCGAAGGTCGCGCAGACCGGGCAGCGGGAGTCCTCGTAGAGCTCCAGCGTCTTCTTCGCGGACGCCTTGCCGACGACGACCGTCGTACCGTTCGTGCCCTCGGTGTTCTTGGGCGCGGTGATGGTCGACTCCTTCGCCACCGCCTCCCAGTGGGACGGCTTGTTGGCCTGGACGACGGCGTAGCCGATGCCGCCGGCGACCGCCAGGGCGGCGACCGCCGACACGGCGACGATCACCTGACGACGGGCCTTGTCCTTCTTGGCCTGACGCTCGCGCTCTATGCGCAGCCGCTCGCGGGCGGCCGCCTTGTTGGCCTGGCTGTTGCGTGCACTCATGGTCGTGATCTCCGTGAAAGGTCGAAAGAAAAAGGGGGGCGGTGCTCAGGCGAGGGCGAAGCCCGAGCACGGCGGTCCCCGCCGTCCGACGGAGTGCACGAGAAGGCGGGTACGGGACCGACGCGGCCGGTCCAGGGGGCGCCCGCCGCGCCCACGGGCGGAGCGCGGGGTGCCGAGGAGCGAGGCGACGAGCAGCAGCGGCCGGAACGCGAAGGCCGCCACGGCGCCGACCAGCCGCGTCAGCGCCCGCTCGCCGTGCCGCAGCCAGGCCGCGGCGAACAGCCCGACCGACACATGGGCGGCGAGCAGCAGCCACGGCAGGGACGGGTCGGGAGAGTTCAGGAGGGCGGCCGCGGTCCCGCTCTCGGGGGCGGCGACTCCCGGCAGCGGGGTGCCCAGGGCGCCGCCGCAGAGCACGTCCACGCCCACCGCGCGCAGCGAACCGGCGACGGGGCCGCCGGCCTGGCCGTAACAGACCGCCTGGCCGGTCGTGAACACCGTGTCGGCCGCCAGCTCCAGCGGCACGAGCAGCCCGGCGATCGCGCCGAAACCACGCTCGCGGCCGGCCAGCGCGTACGCCACGGCGAACACACCGGCCGAGAGCAGGCCCACGGTCAGCAGCGGCAGCGGCACCTGGGACAGCAGCACATGGGAGCCGGCGGACAGCGTCACGACCAGTGCCGTGAAGAGCGCCGCCCGCAGCCCCCTGAGCCGCGTCCCTGATATGTCCATCGCGCTGGAGAGTGTGCCATGCCTTCCTGTAAGAGCCTCTTAAGGGCGAGCTGTGAGGGGACCTACAAGCCCGGGATCCGGCCGTTCCGGAACAGGTCCACGAAGATCTGGTGGTCCGCACGCGCGCGTGCCCCGTAGCTGTGCGCGAAGTCCACCAGCAGGTCCGCGAAGCCCTCCTCGTCGGCGGCGATCGCCGCGTCGATGGCCCGCTCGGTCGAGAACGGCACCAGCGAGTGGCCGCTGGAGTCGTCCGCCGCCGCGTGCATCGTCGCCGTCGCGCGGCCGAGGTCGGCCACGGTCGCCGCGATCTCCTCCGGGTCGTCGACGTCCGACCAGTCCAGATCCACCGCGTACGGCGAGACCTCCGCGACCAGCTGCCCGGAGCCGTCCAGCTCCGTCCAGCCCAGCCACGGGTCCGCGTGCGCCTGGAGGGCCCGCTGGGAGATGACCGTGCGGTGACCCTCGTGCTGGAAGTACCCGCGCACCGCCGCGTCCGTCACATGACGCGACACGGCCGGGGTCTGCGCCTGCTTCATGTAGATCACGACATCGTTCTCCAGGGCGTCGCTGTTGCCCTCGAGAAGGATGTTGTACGAGGGCAGGCCCGCGGAACCGATGCCGATCCCGCGCCGCCCGACCACGTCCTTGACCCGGTACGAGTCGGGGCGGGCCAGGGACGACTCCGGCAGGGTCTCCAGATAGCCGTCGAAGGCCGCCAGGACCTTGTAGCGGGTCGCCGCGTCCAGCTCGATGGAGCCGCCGCCGGAGGAGAAGCGGCGCTCGAAGTCGCGGATCTCCGTCATCGAGTCCAGGAGCCCGAAGCGGGTCAGTGAGCGGGCGTCGCGCAGCGCGTCCAGGAGCGGGCCCTCGGCGGTGTCCAGGGTGAAGGGGGGCACCTCGTCGTCCTTGGCGCCGAGCGCCAGGGCGTGGATGCGCTCCCGGTAGGCCGCGGCGTAGATCCGTACGAGCTCGGTGATCTGCTCGTCGCTGAGCGCCTTCGTGTAGCCGATCAGCGCCAGGGAGGCCGAGAGCCGCTTCAGGTCCCAGGTGAAGGGGCCGACGTACGCCTCGTCGAAATCGTTGACGTTGAAGATCAGCCGGCCGTTGGCGTCCATGTACGTACCGAAGTTCTCGGCGTGCAGATCGCCGTGGATCCAGACCCGGCCGGTCCGCTCGTCCAGATAGGGACCGCCGTGCTGCTCCTGCTCCAGGTCGCTGTAGAACAGGCACGCCGTGCCCCGGTAGAAGGCGAAGGCGGAGCCGGCCATCTTCCGGAACTTGACGCGGAAGGCGGCGGGGTCGGCGGCGAGGAGCTCACCGAAGGCGGTGTCGAAGACGGCGAGTATCTGCTCACCGCGCTGGGCGGCGGTGGGCTGCGGGACCGACATCGAGGGGCCTCCTGGTGCAAGACTGTTCATGACAATTGGGACAGGCGTTCCGTGTCTCTCAACGCGCGACCGTACCCCCGAGTGCCCGGCGGTTGTCAGTGGGGAGCCGTAGACTTCCACGCTGTTCCCTCAAAGCGGGGGTCTGGGGGTCGCACCCCAGAAGACTGCAGCCCGGAGGCCTTCCGCCGTGACCAAGCCGCCCTTCACGCACCTTCACGTACACACCCAGTACTCGCTGCTGGACGGTGCCGCGCGGCTCAAGGACATGTTCGACGCGTGCAACGAGATGGGCATGACCCATATCGCCATGTCCGACCACGGCAACCTCCACGGGGCGTACGACTTCTTCCACTCGGCCAAGAAGGCCGGTGTGACGCCGATCATCGGCATCGAGGCGTACGTCGCCCCGGAGTCCCGGCGCAACAAGCGGAAGATCCAGTGGGGCCAGCCGCACCAGAAGCGGGACGACGTCTCCGGTTCCGGTGGTTACACCCACAAGACGATCTGGGCGGCGAACAACACCGGACTGCACAACCTCTTCCGGCTCTCTTCCGACGCCTACGCCGAGGGCTGGCTGCAGAAGTGGCCCCGGATGGACAAGGAGACCATCTCCCAGTGGTCCGAGGGCCTCATCGCCTCCACCGGCTGCCCCTCCGGCGAGCTGCAGACCCGGCTGCGCCTCGGCCAGTTCGACGAGGCCCTGAAGTCGGCCTCCGAGTACCAGGACATCTTCGGCAAGGACCGGTACTTCCTGGAGCTGATGGACCACGGCATCGAGATCGAGCGCCGGGTCCGGGACGGGCTTCTGGAGATCGGCAAGAAGCTCGGCATCCCGCCGCTGGTCACCAACGACTCGCACTACACGTACGCGCACGAGGCCACCGCCCATGACGCGCTGCTGTGCATCCAGACCGGCAAGAACCTCTCCGACCCGGACCGCTTCAAGTTCGACGGCACGGGCTACTACCTGAAGTCCACGGACGAGATGTACGCCGTCGACTCCTCGGACGCCTGGCAGGAGGGCTGCCGCAACACGCTGCTCGTCGCCGAGCAGGTCAGCACCGACGGCATGTTCGTCGAGAAGAACCTCATGCCGAAGTTCGACATCCCCGAGGGCTACACCGAGGTCTCCTGGTTCCGCGAGGAGACCATGCGCGGCATGCACCGCCGCTTCCCCGGAGGCATCCCGGACGACCGGCTGAAGCAGGCCGAGTACGAGATGGACACCATCATCTCGATGGGCTTCCCCGGCTACTTCCTCGTCGTCGCCGACTTCATCATGTGGGCCAAGAAGCAGGGCATCGCCGTCGGCCCCGGCCGAGGCTCCGCGGCCGGTTCGATCGTCGCGTACGCCATGGGCATCACCGA
>NZ_JBVIUJ010000010.1:0-327030 GCF_055596705.1 Streptomyces sp. NPDC039609 | reverse complement strand
GGAGGCATCCCGGACGACCGGCTGAAGCAGGCCGAGTACGAGATGGACACCATCATCTCGATGGGCTTCCCCGGCTACTTCCTCGTCGTCGCCGAGTTCATCATGTGGGCCAAGAAGCAGGGCATCGCCGTCGGCCCCGGCCGAGGCTCCGCGGCCGGTTCGATCGTCGCGTACGCCATGGGCATCACCGACCTCGACCCGATCCCGCACGGACTGATCTTCGAGCGCTTCCTCAACCCCGAGCGCATCTCGATGCCCGATGTCGACATCGACTTCGACGAGCGTCGGCGCGTCGAGGTGATCCGGTACGTGACCGAGAAGTACGGCGCCGACAAGGTCGCCATGATCGGCACCTACGGCAAGATCAAGGCGAAGAACGCGATCAAGGACTCGGCCCGCGTCCTCGGCTACCCGTACGCCATGGGTGACCGGCTCACCAAGGCGATGCCCGCCGACGTCCTCGGCAAGGGCATCGACCTCAACGGCATCACCGACCCCTCGCACCCGCGCTACAGCGAGGCCGGCGAGATCCGGGCGATGTACGAGAACGAGCCGGACGTGAAGAAGGTCATCGACACCGCCAAGGGTGTGGAGGGCCTCGTCCGGCAGATGGGTGTGCACGCGGCCGGCGTGATCATGTCCAGCGAGCCCATCGTCGACCACGCGCCGATCTGGGTGCGGCACACCGACGGTGTGACCATCACGCAGTGGGACTACCCCCAGTGCGAGTCGCTCGGCCTGCTGAAGATGGACTTCCTCGGCCTGCGAAACCTGACCATCATGGACGACGCCGTCAAGATGGTGAAGGCCAACAAGGGCATCGACCTCGACCTGCTGGCCCTGCCGCTGGACGACCCGAAGACCTTCGAACTGCTCCAGCGCGGTGACACCCTCGGTGTCTTCCAGTTCGACGGCGGACCCATGCGTTCGCTGCTGCGGCTGATGAAGCCCGACAACTTCGAAGACATCTCCGCCGTGTCCGCCCTGTACCGGCCGGGCCCGATGGGCATGAACTCGCACACGAACTACGCCCTGCGCAAGAACGCGCAGCAGGAGATCACCCCGATCCACCCCGAGCTGGAGAAGCCGCTCGAAGAGGTGCTCGCGGTCACCTACGGCCTGATCGTCTACCAGGAGCAGGTACAGAAGGCCGCCCAGATCATCGCCGGGTACTCCCTCGGCGAGGCCGACATCCTCCGCCGCGTGATGGGCAAGAAGAAGCCCGAGGAGCTGGCGAAGAACTTCACCATCTTCCAGGCCGGTGCCCGGAAGAACGACTACAGCGACGAGGCCATCCAGGCCCTGTGGGACGTCCTGGTCCCCTTCGCCGGCTACGCCTTCAACAAGGCGCACTCCGCCGCGTACGGCCTGGTGTCCTACTGGACCGCGTACCTCAAGGCCAACTACCCGGCCGAGTACATGGCCGGTCTGCTGACCTCGGTCAAGGACGACAAGGACAAGTCCGCGGTCTATCTCAACGAGTGCCGCCGCATGGGCATCAAGGTCCTGCCGCCCAACGTCAACGAGTCCGAGTCGAACTTCGCCGCGCAGGGCGACGACGTGATCCTCTTCGGCCTCTCCGCGGTCCGCAACGTCGGCACCAACGTCGTCGAGTCGATCATCAAGTCCCGCAAGGCGAAGGGGAAGTACTCCACCTTCCCCGACTTCCTCGACAAGGTCGAGGCGGTCGTCTGCAACAAGCGGACCATCGAATCGCTGATCAAGGCCGGCGCCTTCGACGAGATGGGCCACACCCGTAAGGGCCTGGTCGCCCACCACGAGCCGATGATCGACAACGTGGTGGCGGTCAAGCGCAAGGAGGCCGAGGGACAGTTCGACCTCTTCGGCGGCATGGGAGACGAGGCGACCGACGAGCCCGGCTTCGGCCTGGACGTGGAGTTCTCCGACGTCGAGTGGGAGAAGTCCTACCTGCTCGCCCAGGAGCGCGAGATGCTCGGCCTCTACGTCTCCGACCACCCGCTCTTCGGAATCGAGCACGTCCTCTCCGACAAGACGGACGCCGCGATCTCCCAGCTCACGGGAGGCGAGCACTCCGACGGCGCGGTCGTCACCATCGGCGGCATCATCTCCGGCCTCCAGCGCAAGATGACCAAGCAGGGCAACGCCTGGGCCATCGCCACCGTCGAGGACCTCGCCGGCTCCATCGAGTGCATGTTCTTCCCTGCCACGTACCAGCTGGTCTCCACCCAGCTCGTCGAGGACACGGTCGTCTTCGTGAAGGGCCGTCTCGACAAGCGCGAGGACGTGCCCCGGCTGGTCGCCATGGAGCTGATGGTCCCGGACCTGTCGAACGCCGGGACCAACGCGCCCGTCGTCCTGACCATCCCGACCGTCAAGGTCACCCCGCCGATGATCAGCCGGCTCGGCGAGATCCTGGGGCACCACAAGGGCAACACCGAGGTACGGATCAAGCTCCAGGGCCCGCGCACGACGACCGTCCTGCGGCTCGACCGGCACCGGGTCCAGCCCGATCCCGCGCTCTTCGGCGATCTGAAGGTTCTGCTCGGCCCGTCCTGTCTGGCCGGATAGGGCCGGACAGGGGTCCCCGGGCGGAAGCCCGGGCCCACACGCGCGGAAGGGGCGCGCCCGTCGTCACGGGTGCGCCCCTTCCGGGGTTACGCGCGATCAGTTGTGACCGAAGCGCTTCTGCCGGCCCTTGCGAGCCATGTCACCGGGGGTCACCTGCGAGGCGCGCTGCTCGGCCTGGGACTCCATCGACGACTGCTGCGCCTGCTGGGCGCCGCGCTCGGCCTGCGAGGACTGCTGCTGACTGCGGTTCTGCTTCCGATTCTTGGCCATGGTGATGCCTCCTCAAAGGGATCTCGGGGCCAGGGCCGCTGTCAGCCTCACATATGGGGTGAACCGCCGCATTTTGGATCATTACCGACAGTGAGCGGGTTGCGGAGTGACATTCGCCACGCCGATGATCCAGTTCCGGCCGTCTACCTCTCCACGGTCGGGCAGACTCTGGGGAAATCCGAAGCAACTTCCGATCCCGAGGTTCCCGAAAGAAGGTGGAACACGTGGACCGCTGCGTCGTTCTCGTGGACGCCGGCTATCTGCTGGGCGCCGCCGCGAGCCTCCTCGCCGGGGAACCGGCCCGCTCCCGGATCACCGTCGACCACGCCGCGCTCATCCAGGGGCTGCGCGAACGCGCCGAGGCCGACACCGAACAGCCCCTGCTGCGGATCTACTGGTTCGACGGCGCCCCCGACCGAGTGCCCCAGCCCGAACACCGGAGGCTCCGTGTGATGCCCCGGGTCACCGTGCGGCTCGGCGCGCTGACCCGCAGCGACGGCCGCTGGGCCCAGAAGGGCGTCGACGCGGCCATGCACGCCGAGCTCACCGAACTGGCCAGAAACCGTGCCTGCTCCGATGTCGTGCTCGTGACCGGCGACGGCGATCTGCTGCCCGGCCTGATGTCCGCCAAGGAACACGGCGTCGCCGTCCACCTCTGGGCCGTGCAGGCCGCCGACGGCGACTACAACCAGTCCGAGGACCTCGTCGCCGAGGCCGACGAACGCCGGGTCCTCGACCGGGCCTGGATCACCCGGGCCGTCCGCGCCAAGGACCTCACGGGCATCTGCGCGCCCCCGCCGGCCCCACGCCCCGAGATCGCCGCGATCCTCTCCGCCCCGCTGCCGGAATCGGCGCTCGCCGCCTCCGCCGAACGGGCAGCCGAGGCCGCGGCCGCGGCAGCCGCCTCCGTACACAACGGCGCGGCGGCCCCCGAGGCGCCCGCGCCCACCGAGGACGGTGCGGCGACCGATACGCGCTCACCGGCCACCGGCAAGGTCGTCCCCACCCCCAAGGACCTCGCGGGACTGCGCGGCCCCGGTGCCCCGGCTCACCCGCCGGCCACCAACGCCACCCTGCGCTGGTCCTCCGACAAGGGCTGGATCGAACGCCCCGGCGGCGCACTCGGCGAGCCCCCCGAGACGGCCTCCCTGCCCACCCTCGCCCAGCTCACCAGCGCCGAGCAGCGCTGGGCCGACCGCGAGGAGGACATCACCACCGTCGGCGGCGACCCCTTCGAGGTCGGACAGGTCTTCGCCCGTCGCTGGATGGAGCGGCTCCCCGAGCAGAGCCATGTCCAGAAGCTGTCCGTGATGTACCCGCGCATCCCGCACCGCATCGACGGCGAACTGCTCAGGTACGCGGCCAGGTTCGGCCTGCTCGCCCACAAGGACGACCAGATCGACGAACACGACCGGTACGCGATCCGGGCCGGCTTCTGGCGCGAGATCGACGTACGGGCCGCCGCGGAACGCGCCCCCGCGGGGGAGTAGGCCGAAGGACCCCGTAGGCTCTTCCTCCGTGAGTACGGTGTGCGTGGTGCGGGATCTGGTCAAGACGTACCCCGCCGCGCGCGCCCGGCGGGGGACGCCCGCGACCCCTGAGATCCGCGCCACCGACGGGATCAGCCTCGATGTGCGCGGCGGCGAGATCTTCGGCCTGCTCGGCCCCAACGGAGCCGGCAAGTCCACCCTCGTACGCCAGCTGACCGGGCTGATGCGCCCCGACTCCGGCACGGTCGAGCTGCTCGGCCACGATCTCGTACGCCACCCGGAACGTGCCGCGCGCCTGCTCGCCTACCTCGGCCAGGAGTCCACCGCGCTCGACGAACTGACGGTCGCGCTGGCCGCCGAGACCACCGGGCGGCTGCGCGGGCTGACCGCACGGGACGCGCGGGCCGCGAAGGACGCCGTCCTGGAGGAGCTGGGTCTGACCGAGCTCGCCGGTCGGCCGCTGAAGAAGCTCTCGGGCGGACAGCGACGGCTCGCCTGCGTCGCGGCCGCCCTGGTCGGCGAACGGCCGGTCCTGGTCCTCGACGAGCCCACCACCGGGATGGACCCGATCGCCCGGCGGGCCGTCTGGTCCGCCGTCGACCGACGGCGCGCCGAGCACGGCACGACCGTGCTGCTCGTCACCCACAACGTGATCGAGGCCGAGACCGTACTGGACCGGGTCGCCGTCCTGGAGCGGGGCCGGGTCATCGCCTGCGACACCCCGGGCGGGCTGAAGGAACGCGTCGCGGGAGAGGTCCGGGTCGATCTGGTCTGGCGCGAGCGTGCCCCGCTGGAGGTCCCCGAGGTCGCCGCCCTGCGCGAAGTCGCGCAGGAGTCGGGACGGCGCTGGACCCTCCGGCTGGCCCCGGACGAGGCGCGGGCGACGGTCGCGGCGGTGACGGGCGGGGCGGCGTTCGCCGCCCTGGACGACTTCACGCTGGCCACGCCGAGCCTGGAGGACGTGTATCTGGCGCTGGGCGGCGAGATCCAAGGAGCCACGGGACTGGTGAAGGCATGAGGAGCTGTACGGAGTGAGCATCGTGCCCGCCGAGGCCGCCCCGGCCCGGGCTCCCGACGCACCGGCCGCCGGTACCGCCGCGCCGCTGGCGCCGCGCGCCCGGCTGCTGCCGGCTCTCGCCGCCGTCTACCGCGCGCAGCTCTCGCGGGCCCGGGTCTCGCGTATCCCCCTGCTGTTCGTGGCGACGTTCCAGTCCGTCGGGATCATGGTCCTGATGCGGGGCGTCGTCGACGGCGGGGCGGAGGCGCGGGCGGTCGTGGCGGGCTCGTCGGTCCTCGTCGTCGCCTTCGTGGCGCTGAATCTTCTCGCCCAGTACTTCGGGCAGCTGCGGGCCACCGGAGGGCTCGACCACTACGCGACGCTGCCGGTGCCGCCTGCCGCGGTGGTGCTGGGGGCGGCCGGGGCGTACGCGTCCTTCACCGTGCCGGGGACCGTCGTGACGGCGGTCATCGGGTCGCTGCTCTTCGGGCTGCCGCTCGGGCAGCTGTGGATCCTCGCGGCGGTCGTGCCGCTGGCCGGGGCCGCGCTCGCCGGGCTCGGCGCGGCGCTCGGGCTGCTCGCCCCGCGGCAGGAACTCGCGACGCTGCTCGGGCAGCTCGGCATGTCGGCGGCGTTGCTGCTCGGGGTGCTGCCGGCTGAGCGGCTGCCGGAGCCGATCGACTGGGCGCGGGACCTCTTGCCGTCGACGTACGGGGTGGAGGCGCTGGCCCGTACCTTCGATCCGCACCCGGACTGGGCGGCGGTGGGGCTCGACCTCGCGGTGTGCGGGGCCGTGGGGGTCGTGTCGCTGGCCGCGGCGACGTGGGCGTATCGGCGGGCGGCGGTCCGCTGAGGCGGGTCGTATCCGTACCTGGCACGATGGCGGGGTGACCGCACCTCTGACACCGCCTCACCAGCCTCCGAACGACTCCGTGCCGCCGGACGGGTGGCCCGCGCCCTATCCTCCGATGCCGGGCGACGACGGCGTACCGAGCGCGGTGACGGAGCTGCGGCAGGCGGCCGTGATCACCGTCGTCTCCGCCGTCGCCGGGGCGGCGCTGGGGCTGCTGTGGTTCTGGCTCGCGCCGCGGGTCTCGCTGATCTCCGACGGCAAGGCGGTCTTCCTGCGGCACAGCGAGGGTGAGGCGGCGATCGGGGCGGACGGAACGTTCGTGCTGCTCGCGCTCGCCTTCGGGGCGGTGGCCGCGGCCCTGGTCTTCCTCTTCCACCGGCACGGGGGCGTGGCCCTGGTGATGGGTCTCGCGGTGGGCGGCGTGCTGGGATCACTCCTCGGCTGGGGCGTGGGCACGCTGCTGGGACCGACGCACGACGTGGTGGCCCGTGCGAAGGAGGTGGGGCCGAACGTCGTGTTCGACGCGCCGCTGAAGCTGGAGATGTGGGCCGGGGCGATGCTGGCGTGGCCGATCGTGGCGATGATCGTCCACCTGGCCCTGACGGCCCTCTTCGGCCCGAGGGACCCGGAGCCGGAATGGCCACCGACGGACGCCCCGGGCAAGGCTCCGCAGGCCTGACGACTCTCGGGCGGGGCGGGGTTCCCCCGCTCCACCCTCCCCCAAGACTTCGTCCGGGGGGACCCCACCCCGGAACCCGACGAGACGGAGCCCCCGGTGCGGCAGCTTCGCGCCGCGGGCACGGGAGGGTCGGCTACGGGAGTTGTCGGGCCCCGCTGCCCGGGGCGCGGCAGCTTCGCGCCGCTAGCACGTGCTGGGGCCGTACGCCGGGCCCTTCCGGGCCTGTCGGGGCGGCAGCCGCGCGCCGCGAGCGGTGCCGGGTCCTTCCGGGCCTGTCGGGGCGGCAGCCGCGAGCGCGTGCCGGCCGTATGCCGGGCCTTCCGGGGCCCAGGGGTCTTGCCCCCGTCCCCGACGCTAGCCGCGGCCGATGGGGGCCAGGACCGCGGAGGTCAGGGTCGCCAGGGACGTCGGGGCCAGTTCTACTTCCAGGCCCCGGCGGCCCGCCGAGATGCAGATCGTTTCGTGGGTCGTGGCCGAGGTGTCCAGGACCGTGCGGAGGCGTTTGCGCTGGCCCAGGGGGGAGATGCCGCCGCGGACGTAGCCCGTCGTGCGTTCGGCCGCCGCCGGGTCCGCCATCGTCGCGCGTTTGCCACCGACCGCCGAGGCCAGGGCCTTCAGGTCCAGCTGGCCCGCGACCGGGACGACCGCCACCGTCAGTTCGCCGTCGACGTCCGCGACCAGCGTCTTGAAGACCCGGTCCGGGGAGACGCCGAGCGCCTCCGCCGCCTCCTCGCCGTAGGACGCGGACGCCGGGTCGTGGTCGTAGGAGTGGAGTGTGAACGGAGTCCCGGACGCCGTCAGCGCCACCGTCGCCGGGGTGCCGCCCGCCTGCTTCTTCTGCTTCTTCGCCACGTCGAATCCCTCGTCAGTTCGGGCTCGTCGGCGCCCGCGTCAGGTCCACCGCCGGCAGCGACGGCAGATGCCGCAGCATCGCCGTCTCCGTACGCAGCAGCGTCAGCTCCTCCCGCAGCCGCGTCGCGGTGTCCGGCGCCTGCAGCAACCGCTGCTTCGCCGGCGTGTCGAGCACCGCCGCCGCCGCGACCAGGTACGACACCACCGACGGATCGTCCGGCAGATCACTCGTCGTCAGCGACCGCTCCCGCGCCCCCGCCAGCCGCTTCTGGTACGTGCGGAACGCCCGCAGCACACCCTCGGCCAGCGTGCCCGCCTCGTCGCCCTGCTCCTCCGGGATCTCCTCGATCTCGGCCACCAGGAACGGACCGCTCGCGTCCACCGACAACAGCTTCACCCGGGTCGTGCCCGTGGCCATCACCTCGAAGCTGCCGTCCGAGCGCTCCCGGATCGTCGCCGCGTCGGCGATGCAGCCGACCCGGTGGAAGGCCTGGATGGGGTCCGGGCCGAAGCCCGCGGCGGGCCCCTTCTCCCGCTGCGCCGTCGGGTCCGGCATCCCCGGCTCCGTCGGCGCGACCTCGCGGCCGTCGCGGATCGCGACCACGGCGAAGCGACGGGGCTCCGAGTCATCGGTCTTGAGCAGCTCGCGCATCATGGCGCGATAGCGCTCCTCGAACACGTTCAGGGGCAGCACAAGGCCCGGGAACAGCACCGCGTTGAGCGGGAAGAGTGGCAGGCTGGCGGTGGTCACAGCGGTCAAGCGTAATGGCCGTCGGGCGCGCCTCGTCCGGCCCGTCCATGTCCGGCTCCGCGCAGCGGGATCGTGCGGGCCACCGCGACCCGCACCGTGTCCCGCGCCTCCAGAAAACTGCCGAGCGGATCGTCCCCGACGAGCGCCCACGGAAACGACGTGGCGTACCGGCCGATCCGGCGGAACTCCTCCAGCGCCTCCTCCTGGCGTCCCCGCCTGAGCAGCACGTACACCAGCAGATTCCGGACCTCCGCGAGCCAGGGATCGCCCGCCGCGTACTCCGCCGACAGCGCGATGCCCCGGTCCGCCGCCGCGTCGATGCGGTCCTCCTGGACGGGGCCCGCGCCGACCAGCAGCTGGGCGAAGGCGGCGTTCACCGGCAGCGCCCGGGCCAGCGAGCCTGGCGGCGCGTCCTCGGCGGCCTGCTCGGCGAAGTCGAAGCACTCGCGGTGCGAGCCGTACCACTGGGCCGACAGATAGCGGAGCGCGGCGACGTGGCAGCCGTAGTGGTGCGGGGAGCGGCGAACGGCCTGCTCCCAGAGCGACTCGAACACCGCATTGCCCGCATGCGTGCCCCGCGCGTGGTCCAGGGCGAGCCGCCACGGCACCGGGTCGCCGGGCGAGGCCTCGGCGGCCGCGTCGATCAGCGGCCCGAGCTCGCGCAGCCGCTCGGAGCGGGCCGGCGAGCCCCAGGCCCTGCGCACCGCGAGCTCCGCCTTGACGAGCAGCGCGTCCGGGTCGCGCGGCGAGACGGCCAGCCAGTGGACCAGCCACTCGTCACGGCTGTACGCGAAGGTGGCGAGCCGTGCCACGTACCGGTCCCGCTTCTCCCACTCGGCGGCGTCCCGGGTCGTCGCGAGCAGTTTCGCGGCGGGCTCGGGGTCGGCGAGGGCGGCCGCCACCAGCGCCGGGGCGAGCCGGTCGTCCGGCGCGTCGAGCAGCACGTCGTCGTCCGGCGGCAGCGCGGCGGCGAGCCGCGGGCTGTGCCGGACCATACGGGCGGTGCCGATCAGGGCGCGGAGCAATGACATGGTGCGGACCATTGAAAACCGCAGGTGAGGGCTGCGCCAGTGGGGGACTGTGAAGCTTTGGTAGCGGCGGGAAAGTTGTCCTGCACGAGGTCAAGACAGGGTAAAGAAAGGGGTGAGGGGCGGCAGAATCCGCCCCTCACGTCACAGTCGTCACCCCCGTCGCAGCGTCCGCGAGGCCCCCGCCGCCACCGTCGTCGCCAGCACCCACCCCAGCAGGATGAGCGCCGTCGCGGCCCACTGCCAGAAGCCCTCCAGGCGCCAATAGCCGTCCTGGCCCAGGTTGATCACCGGCAGCAGCAGGTCCAGCGCGTACAGCGTGGCGCTCCAGTTCGGCGACTCCTCCGGCTTCAGCGGTTGCGGGTCGTACCGGGAGAAGGCGAGCGCCCCCGCGGCCCACAGCACCGCCATCCACAGCGCGGCCCGTCCCGGCCGATAGCCGTACGCCACCGTCCAGTCCTGGAGGTAGCCCCAGAGCTTCCCGGCCACCGGCAGCGTCTCCCGGCGCCGCCGCTGCTTGGCGAGCAGCACCTCCCGGGCGTCCGCGTCCTCTCCGCTGTTGCGCAGCACCGTCGCCAGGCGTTCGTACGGCTCAGGGGCGTACTCCGGCGTCGCCGCCGCCACCCACTCGAGCCGCCGGGCCAGCGGGAAGTGCCCGTACGGCACCAGGTTCTCGTAGACGAAGCCGTTCATCGACAGACCGCCGGGACCGGGCCAGCTGGTGGAGAGGTCGATCAGCGTCACGACCTTCGCGCCGTTGAGCACCACCCGCCCCTCCTCCGGCGGCTCCCCGTTGAACCGCAGCTCCGGGGTGACGATCCGGCGCAGCGACACCTGCTCCCTCCGCGCCCCGTCCAGGACGAACCGCGCGTAGTGCAGGTCCACCGCGTCGCCGAACCGGCCGTCGTCCAGCCGCACCCCGCCATGGCACTCGACCGGCTTGCGCCGCGCCCCCTGCACCGGCGTGTACCCGATGCCGTACGGGGGAGTGGCCGTGGCGTTCCCCGAGCCCTCGTACACCCACGCCGCGTTCAGATAGAGCGAGCGCTCCACCGTCAGCTGCGGCGCGTTGAGCGCGCGGCGCTGCTGCGCGCCGCGCAGCACACTGCCGCGCAGGCTCAGCGACACGCCCACCTTCGCCCCGCGCAGGCTCAGCTCGCCGTACGTCTCGATCAGCTCGGCCTGGAGGTCCTGCGCCACCACCAGGCCGTCCGCCGTGATCGCCCGGCCGCGCCGGTCCGGCCACACCCGGATCTGGTTGATCAGCAGATCCGTGCCGATCTGCGCGTCCGTGAGCCGGATGCCGCGCTCCACCCGGCAGCGCGGCAGATGCAGATCGCCCTGGGTGTGGAGCCGCGCCGCCTCCAGGCGGGGGATCGTGCACTCCACCATCCGCACCGTCCCGAAGTGGGCCTCCGGCAGCACGATCTCCTGCTCGAACCTGCAGCGGTTCAGCTCCACGTACGGGCGTATCTCACCGCCGGCGAGATTGAGCACGCCCGTGATCCGTACTCCGCGCAGCTTGAGCGCCGCCACCCGCCCCGACCTCGGCGGCGGCCCGTCGAGCAGCAGCAGAGCCACCACGTCGGCGCGCACGCTGCGCGTGTCCTCCCACGCATGCGGGCCGAAGGGATCGTCCCGGGCCGCCTCCCCCTCGCTCAGATCGCAGGTCCTGCCGATCCGGAAAGCCCGCCACATGACCCGCTCCGGGCCCGTGAGGCCGTCCGGCATTCCGTCTTCGTGCGGCTCGGTCACTGCCGCCCCCTCGCTTTCCACGAACCCGCTTCCCTGGATTCGTACAGCCGTTCTTCCCGCTGAGTGACGGACTGAACGCTAACGGTCAGCTGTGGCGACAAGACGCCAATGTGGCTCGTATCAGCCAGTGATACGGACGTCCGGCGCTTGTGGGGCGTCTGCGAGAATTGACCCGTGATCTCTCGTATCGACCTGCGCGGCGACGCCCTCCCCGAGGGTGGCGCACTGCGCGACCTGCTGCCCCGTGCCGAGTTCGACGTGGAAGCCGCCCTGGAGAAGGTGCGGCCCATCTGCGAGGACGTACGGCATCATGGCGCAGCGGCGGTGATCGACTACGGCGAGAAGTTCGACGGCGTCCGCGTCGCCGACCTGCGCGTCCCCGCCGAGACGATCGCCCGCGCCCTCGACGAGCTGGACCCGGCCGTCCGGGCCGCCCTGGAGGAGTCCATCCGCCGGGCCAGGATCGTCCACCGCGAGCAGCGCCGCACCACCCACACCACCCAGGTCGTGCCCGGCGGCACGGTCACCGAGAAGTGGATCCCGGTCGAGCGCGTGGGGCTCTACGTCCCCGGCGGCCGCTCCGTCTACCCCTCGTCCGTCGTCATGAACGTCGTCCCCGCCCAGGAGGCCGGGGTCGAGGGCGTCGCGATCGCGTCGCCGCCGCAGAAGGAGTTCGGCGGCCTGCCCCACCCGACGATCCTTGCCGCCTGCGCGCTCCTCGGCGTCGACGAGGTGTACGCCGCCGGCGGCGCCCAGGCCATCGCCATGTTCGCGTACGGCACCGAGGGCACCGACGACACGCCCGGCTGCGCCCCCGTCAACCTGGTCACCGGGCCCGGCAACATCTACGTCGCCGCCGCCAAGCGCCTCCTCAAGGGCCGTATCGGCATCGACGCCGAGGCCGGTCCGACGGAGATCGCGATCCTCGCGGACTCCACCGCCGACCCGGTGCACGTCGCCGCCGACCTGATCAGCCAGGCCGAGCACGACCCGATGGCCGCCGCCGTCCTCGTCACCGACTCCGAGGAGCTGGCCGAGGCCACCGAGGCCGAGCTGAAGACCCAGGTCGCCGCCAGCAAGCACATCGACGACCGGATCGTCCCGGCCCTGTCCGGCAAGCAGTCCGCGATTGTCCTCGTCAGCGACCTGGAGGACGGCCTCAAGGTCGTCGACGCGTACGGCGCCGAGCACCTGGAGATCCAGACCGCCGACGCCGCCGCCCGCGCCGACCGTGTCCGCAACGCGGGCGCGATCTTCGTCGGCCCCTGGGCGCCCGTCTCCCTGGGCGACTACTGCGCCGGCTCCAACCACGTGCTGCCCACCGGCGGGTGCGCCTGCCACTCCTCGGGCCTGTCCGTGCAGTCCTTCCTGCGCGGCGTCCACATCGTGGACTACACCCGGGACGCCCTCGCCGAGGTCACCCACCACGTGGTCACCCTCGCCGAGGCCGAGGACCTGCCCGCGCACGGTGCCGCGCTCAAGGCCCGGTTCGGTTGGAAGGTGCCAGAAAGCCAGTGACCGCGAACGACACCATCCGGATCGACGACCTTCCGATCCGCGACGAGCTGAAGGGCAAGACGCCCTACGGCGCGCCCCAGCTCGACGTGCCCGTCCAGCTGAACACCAACGAGAACCCGTACCCGCTGCCGGAGCCCCTGGTGGCCCGGATCGCGGAGCGGGTCGCCGAGGCCGCCCGCGGCCTCAACCGCTACCCGGACCGGGACGCGATCGAGCTCCGTACCGAGCTCGCCCGCTACCTCACTCGTACCGGAAAGCACCCGGTCGCCCTCGAGAACGTCTGGGCGGCCAACGGCTCCAACGAGGTCCTCCAGCAGCTGCTGCAGACCTTCGGCGGCCCGGGACGTACGGCCATCGGCTTCGAGCCCTCGTACTCGATGCACGCGCTCATCGCGCGAGGCACCGGCACCGGCTGGATCTCCGGCCCGCGCGACGAGGACTTCACGATCGACGTCGAGGCGGCCGAGAAGGCCATCGCCGAGAACCGCCCGGACGTCGTCTTCATCACCTCGCCCAACAACCCCACGGGCACCGCGGTGGAGGCCGAGACCGTCCTCGCGCTGTACGAGGCCGCCCAGGCCGCCAAGCCGTCCGTCGTCGTCGTCGACGAGGCATACGTCGAGTTCAGCCACCGGGACTCCCTCCTGCCGCTGATCGAGGGCCGGCCGAACCTGGTCGTCTCCCGCACCATGTCCAAGGCCTTCGGCGCGGCCGGTCTGCGCCTGGGCTACCTCGCCGCGCACCCGGCCGTGGTCGACGCCGTGCAGCTCGTACGGCTGCCGTACCACCTCTCCGCCGTCACCCAGGCCACCGCCCTCGCCGCCCTGGAGCACACCGATACGCTCCTCGGGTACGTCGAGCAGCTCAAGACCGAGCGGGACCGCCTGGTCACCGAGCTGCGCGCGATCGGCTACGAGGTCACCGAGTCCGACGCCAACTTCGTCCAGTTCGGCCGCTTCGACGGAGCCGAAGGCTCCCACGCGGCCTGGCAGAAGATCCTCGACCGGGGCGTCCTGGTCCGGGACAACGGCGTACCGGGCCGGCTGCGGGTCACCGCCGGCACCCCCGAAGAGAATGACGCGTTCCTCGATGCGGTTCGCGCACTGAAGAAGGAGCAGAGCTCATGAGCCGCGTTGGCAGAGTCGAGCGCACCACCAAGGAGACCTCCGTCGTCGTCGAGATAGACCTCGACGGCACCGGAAAGGTCGATGTCGCCACCGGCGTCGGTTTCTACGACCACATGCTCGACCAGCTCGGCCGCCACGGTCTGTTCGACCTCACCGTCAAGACCGACGGCGACCTGCACATCGACTCGCACCACACCATCGAGGACACCGCCCTCGCCCTCGGCGCCGCCTTCAAGCAGGCGCTCGGCGACAAGGTCGGCATCTACCGCTTCGGCAACTGCACCGTCCCGCTGGACGAGTCGCTCGCCCAGGTGACCGTCGACCTCTCCGGCCGCCCCTACCTGGTGCACACCGAGCCCGAGAACATGGCGCCGATGATCGGCTCCTACGACACGACGATGACCCGCCACATCTTCGAGTCCTTCGTCGCGCAGGCGCAGATCGCGCTGCACATCCACGTGCCGTACGGGCGCAACGCCCACCACATCGTGGAGTGCCAGTTCAAGGCGCTGGCCCGAGCCCTGCGCTACGCCTCCGAGCGCGACCCGCGCGCGGCCGGCATCCTGCCTTCCACGAAGGGCGCGCTCTAACCTCATGACCGGCCTCTCCACCATCCTCATCGTCGTCGGGCTCTTCCTCGCCGGCGGTGTGTACTCCTTCTCCAAGCAGAAGCTGCCCAAGGGCGTGATCGTCGTCCTCGCCATCGCCTCCGTGATGTGCCTGGTCGCGGGCGTCCTTCGGATTCAGGGAATCTGGGAATGACCGGCATGAGCAGTGCGCGTACTCCCAAGAAGGTCGTCGTCTTCGACTACGGCTTCGGCAACGTCCGCTCCGCCGAGCGGGCCCTCGCCCATGTCGGCGCCGAGGTCGAGATCACCCGCGACTACGACAAGGCCATGAACGCCGACGGGCTCCTCGTCCCCGGCGTCGGCGCCTTCTCCGCCTGCATGAAGGGCCTCAAGGAGGCCCGCGGCGAGTGGATCATCGACCGCCGGCTCTCCGGCGGCCGCCCCGTCATGGGCATCTGCGTCGGCATGCAGATCCTCTTCGCCCGTGGCATCGAGCACGGCGTGGAGACCGAGGGTCTCGACGAATGGCCCGGTACGGTCGAGCCGCTGAAGGCCCCGGTCGTGCCCCACATGGGCTGGAACACCGTCGACGCGCCCGAGGGCAGCGAGCTGTTCGCGGGCCTCGACGCCGACGCCCGGTTCTACTTCGTGCACTCCTACGCGGTGCGCGAGTGGAGCCTGGAGGTCGGCAACCCCAACATGCGTGCCCCCAAGGTCACCTGGGCCACCCACGGCGAGCCGTTCGTCGCGGCCGTCGAGAACGGTGCCCTGTGGGCGACCCAGTTCCACCCCGAGAAGTCCGGCGACGCCGGAGCACAGCTGCTCACCAACTGGATCGAGACCCTCTGATCATGGCTCAGAAGCTTGAACTCCTCCCCGCCGTCGACGTCCGCGACGGCCAGGCCGTCCGCCTTGTGCACGGCGAGTCCGGTACGGAGACCTCCTACGGCTCCCCGCTCGAGGCGGCTCTCGCCTGGCAGCGCTCCGGCGCCGAGTGGCTGCACCTGGTCGACCTCGACGCCGCCTTCGGCACCGGCGACAACCGTGAGCTGATCGCCGAGGTCGCCAGGGCCATGGACATCAAGGTCGAGCTCTCCGGCGGCATCCGCGACGACGCCTCGCTCGCCGCCGCCCTCGCCACCGGCTGCACCCGCGTCAACCTGGGCACCGCCGCCCTGGAGACCCCCGAGTGGGTCGCCAAGGTCATCGCGGAGCACGGCGACAAGATCGCGGTCGGCCTCGACGTCCGTGGCACCACGCTCCGCGGCCGCGGCTGGACCCGCGACGGCGGCGACCTCTACGAGACGCTCGCGCGCCTCGACTCCGAGGGCTGCTCGCGCTATGTCGTCACCGACATCGCCAAGGACGGCACGCTCCAGGGCCCGAACCTGGAGCTCCTGAGGAACGTCTGCGCCGCGACCGACAAGCCCGTCGTCGCCTCCGGCGGCGTGTCGTCCCTGGACGACCTGCGCGCCCTGTCCGGCCTGGTGCCGCTGGGTGTCGAGGGCGCGATCGTCGGCAAGGCGCTGTACGCCGAGGCGTTCACCCTGGAAGAGGCCCTGGAGGCGGTGGCTTCCGTATGACCGACGCCGTCCGCAAGGTGGTGACCGGCGCTCCCTGGGAGGAGCAGTTCGGCTACTCCCGCGCGGTGGAGCTGCCGAACGGTCTGGTCCTCGTCTCCGGCTGCACGTCGGTGATCGGCGGCCAGATCGCCGGCGGCGGCCCGTACGAGCAGGCGATCAACTCCTTCAACGTGGCCTTCGACGCGCTCAAGAAGCTCGACCTGGGCCCGGAGGACGTCGTACGGACCCGGATGTACATCACCCACGCGCGGGACGTGGACGAGGTCGGCCGCGCCCACAAGGAGCTGTTCGACGCCGTCCGCCCGGCGGCTTCGATGATCATCGTGTCCGGCTTCGTCGACCCGAGCCTGGTCGTCGAGGTCGAGGTCGAGGCCTACAGGAGTGGTGCGGAATGAGCCTCGCCGTACGGGTGATCCCCTGCCTGGACGTGGACAACGGCCGGGTCGTCAAGGGCGTCAACTTCCAGAACCTTCGCGACGCCGGCGACCCCGTCGAGATGGCGAAGCTGTACGACGCCGAGGGCGCCGACGAGCTGACCTTCCTCGACATCACCGCCTCCTCCGGCAACCGCGAGACGACCTACGACGTGGTGCGCCGCACCGCCGAGCAGGTCTTCATCCCGCTGACGGTGGGCGGCGGTGTACGCGCGGCGGAGGACGTCGACAAGCTGCTGCGTGCCGGGGCCGACAAGGTGGGCGTGAACACGGCCGCCATCGCCCGGCCCGAGCTGATCCGTGAGATCGCGGAGCGCTTCGGCCGCCAGGTGCTGGTGCTCTCGGTCGACGCCCGGCGTACGGCCTCCGGCTCCTTCGAGGTGACGACGCACGGCGGCCGCAAGGGCACCGGCATCGATGCCGTCGAGTGGGCGCACCGGGCCGCCGAGCTGGGCGCGGGCGAGATCCTGCTCAACTCGATGGACGCGGACGGCACGAAGGACGGCTACGACACCGAGATGATCGCGGCCGTGCGCAAGCACGTGACCGTGCCGGTGATCGCGAGCGGGGGAGCGGGCAGGCTCTCCGACTTCCCGCCGGCGATCGAGGCGGGTGCCGACGCGGTGCTCGCGGCCTCGGTCTTCCACTTCGGCGACCTGCGGATCTCGCAGGTCAAGGACGCGCTGAGGGAGGCGGGCCACCCGGTCCGCTGAGCCAGGCTCCAGAAAGGCCCCCGGAAGGGGGCCTTTCCCTTGGCCCGATGAGCAGGATTATTTGTGCAAATCCTGTTGTGCAAGATTTCTTTTGTATCTACGGTCGTGGACATGACCTCGCAGGAGAACCGTCGGATCACCGACCTCGGCACCCTCAAAGCCATCTCGCACCCCTTGCGGATGCGCCTCTACCGCGCCCTCTTCGTGGCCCGTACCGCCACCGCCTCCCAACTCGCCGACCAGGTCGACGAGGCGGTCTCCCTCGTCAGCTACCACCTGCGCAAACTGGCCGAGCACGGCCTCATCGAGGAGGCCGAGGGGCACTCCGCCGACGGCCGTGAACGCTGGTGGCAGCCCAGCTCCTACGGCGTCAGCATCCGCGACGAGGACGTCCGGGGCACCCCCGAACTGGCCGCCGCGAGCGACGCCCTCGGCCGCACCATCTACGAACAGCGGGCCGAACTCCACCGCCGCTTCCTCGACGAGCGGCTGACCTGGTCCGACGAGTGGCGCTCCGCCTCGATCAGCTCCGAGTGGCTGCCGCGGCTGACCGCCGCCGAACTCGCCGCGCTCGGCGAGGAGCTCGACGCGGTACTGCAGAAGTACGACGCCCGGGCCCGGGCCGCCGAGCAGGCCGGCGACACCGAAGGCCGCGAGAACGTCGCCGTCCACCTCCACGGCTTCCCCTACCACTCATGACGGCCACCACGACCCTCCCCGCCGCCCGCCCCGCCCACCGCGATGCCAACGTCCTGCGCTGGCTCGGCGCCTACACCGCCTCCACGCTCGGCGACAGCGTCTACCACCTCGCCCTCTCCTGGTCCGCCGTCCGCGGTGGCACCCCCGCGGAAGCCGGGCTCGTCATGGCCGTCAGCGCCGTACCGCGCGCCCGGACTCCTCTTCGCGTTCTCCCTGCCGCTGCTCCTGAAGCTCCGGATCGCCCCGCTGCCCGGTGACGAGCCCTCCCGCGACGGCACCGCGCTGCGCGACCTCGCCGACGGACTGCGCTACATCCGCCGCCACCGGGTCCTCGGCCCGTTGATGATCGTCATCGCGCTCAGCGACCTCGGCTTCGTCGGCCCCCTCAACGTCGGCCTCGCGCTCCTCGCCGACCAGCGCGGCTGGGGCGCCGCCGGCATCGGCTGGGTCCTCGCCGGATTCGGTACCGGAGCGGCCGCCGCCTCCCTGCTGCTGACCGTACGGGGCCGGATACCGCGCGCCGGGGCCGTCATGGCCTGGACGATCACCCTCGGCGCCTGCTCGATCGCCGCCCTCGCCTACGTACCGCAGCTGCCCGTCGCCGTGGCCGTGTCCGTCTCCGTCGGCCTGCTCGCCGGCCTCAGCGGCGCCCTGTGCGGCGCGCTCACCCAGACGGAGTGCGACCCCGCGTACCTCGGCCGGGTGACGGCCGTGTCCAGCCTCTTCAGCCTGGGCATCGCCCCACTGAGCTACCCCCTCACCGGCGCGGCGGTGGGCCTGTGGGGACTCGCCCCGGTGTACACCGCCAGCGCCGCGGTCTGCGTGCTGGGCGGCGTGTACGCCCTCTCCGTACGAGCCCTGCGCCGCGCGGAACTGCCGGGGGCTGCGCGGCGGGGCTGATCGCTCGCAGAGGGCGCCACCGGGCCCTCCGCGCCGGCGGCCCTAGATCCCCAGCTGCTTCGCTTCGTGCAGGCGGTCGATCGCGTCCTGTTCCCCGTCCAGCTCCACCTTCGCCACGTCCTGGCGGCCGAAGACGAACATCGTCAGCTCACCCGGCTCGCCGGAGACCGTCACCACCGGCGTGCCGCGGTGCGCCACCGCCGTCTGCCCGTTCGGGCGGCGCAGCACCAGTCCCACCGGCGCCTTCCGGCCGAGGAGCCGCGCACCCTTCTCCAGGCGGGACCAGAGCGCGTCCGAGAAGACCGGGTCCAGCTCGCGCGGCGACCAGTCCGGCTGGGCCCGCCGGACGTCCTCCGCGTGGACGTAGAACTCGACGATGTTCGCTCCCTCGTCCACCTGCTTGATGGTGAACGGCGACATTCGCGGGGGACCCGTACGGATGAGCTGGATCAGCTCCTCGTACGGCTTCTCCGCGAACTCGGCCTGCACCCGGTCCAGACGATCCTTCAGCGCCGGTACGAGCGTCCCGGCGGCCGCGTCCGGGCGGCGCTCGCGCACCACCACATGGGCCGCGAGGTCCTGGGTCCGCCAGCCCTCGCAGAGCGTCGCGGCATCCGGCCCGGCCGCCTCCAACAGATCGGCGAGCAACAGGCGTTCACGCTTGGCATGGGTCGACATGCTTGCCAGCGTACGACCGGCGCCGCCGGTCCGCCCAGTGGACGTCCGCCGGACACACCCGCCGGCCACGGCACAATGGCCGCATGAGCAGCAATCTCGACCCGGCCATCGCCGCCCGCCTCAAGCGCAGCCCGGACGGACTCGTCCCGGCCATCGCCCAGCAGTACGACACCGGCGAGGTGCTCATGCTCGGCTGGATGGACGACGAGGCCCTCCACCGCACCCTCACCACCGGCCGCTGCACCTACTGGTCGCGCAGCCGCCAGGAGTACTGGGTCAAGGGTGACACCTCCGGCCACGTCCAGCACGTCAAGTCCGTCGCCCTCGACTGCGACGCCGACACCGTGCTCGTCAAGGTCGACCAGGTCGGCGCCGCCTGCCACACCGGCGCGCGCACCTGCTTCGACGCCGACGTGCTCCCGCTCTCCCAGTAAGGTCAGCCGCCATGGACCTCGAGACCTTCCGCAAGCTGGCGGCCGACCGCCGCGTGATCCCTGTCAGCCGCCGGCTCCTCGCGGACGGCGACACCCCGGTCGGGCTCTACCGCAAGCTCGCCGCCGAACGCCCCGGCACCTTCCTCCTCGAGTCCGCGGAGAACGGCCGTTCCTGGTCGCGCTACTCCTTCATCGGCGTCCGCAGCGACGCCACCCTCACCGTCCGGGGCGGCCAGGCGCACTGGCTCGGCACCCCGCCCGTCGGCGTTCCCACCGACGGCGACCCCCTGCAGGCCCTGCGCGCCACCGTCGAAGCCCTCCACACCCCCCGTGACCTGGCGTCCGGGATGCCGCCCTTCACCGGCGGCATGGTCGGCTACCTCGGGTACGACATCGTCCGCCGCCTCGAGCGCATCGGCGACTCCACCCGGGACGACCTGGAGCTCCCCGAGCTGACCATGCTGCTCACCAGCGACCTCGCCGTCCTGGACCACTGGGACGGCACGGTCCTGCTGATCGCCAACGCGATCAACCACAACGACCTGGAGACCGGCGTCGACGAGGCGTACGCCGACGCCGTCGCCCGGCTCGACACGATGGAGGCCGACCTGGCCCGCCCGGTGGCCAACCCGCCCGCCGCGCTGCCGGCCTCCGAGCTGCCGGAGTTCTCGGCCCTGTGGGGCGGTCCGGCCTACCAGGAGGCCGTCGAGGACATCAAGGAGCGGATCCGGGCCGGCGAGGCCTTCCAGGTGGTCCCCTCGCAGCGTTTCGAGACCCCGTGCCGTGCCTCCGCGCTCGACGTGTACCGGGTGCTGCGGGCCACCAACCCGTCGCCGTACATGTACCTCTTCCGTTTCGAGAACGGCTTCGACGTCGTGGGCTCGTCCCCCGAGGCGCTGGTCAAGGTCGAGGACGGGCACGCGATGCTCCACCCGATCGCCGGCACCCGGCACCGCGGCGCCACCCCGCAGGAGGACCATGACCTCGCGGAGGAGCTGCTCGCCGACCCCAAGGAGCGGGCCGAACATCTGATGCTCGTCGACCTCGGCCGCAACGACCTCGGCCGGGTCTGCGAGCCAGGCTCGGTGGAGGTCGTCGACTTCATGTCGATCGAGCGGTACTCGCACGTCATGCACATCGTGTCGACCGTGACCGGGCGGGTCGCGCAGGGGAGGACCGCCTTCGACGTCCTCACCGCCTGCTTCCCGGCCGGCACGCTGTCGGGCGCGCCGAAGCCGCGCGCCATGCAGATCATCGAGGAGCTGGAACCGTCCCGGCGCGGACTGTACGGCGGGTGTGTCGGCTACCTCGACTTCGCCGGCGACTCCGACACCGCGATCGCCATCCGTACCGCGCTGCTCCGCGACGGCACCGCGTATGTGCAGGCCGGAGCCGGTGTCGTCGCCGACTCCGACCCGGTCGGCGAGGACAACGAGTGCCGCAACAAGGCGGCCGCCGTCCTCCGCGCCGTCCACACCGCCAACCGGATGAACGGCGCATGAGGGCGTAAGGGATAGTGGGGTACGTGAGTGCTGTTCCCGTACCCCAGCCCCGAGCCGCGCGCGCGGGCGCCGCGGCCGCCTCGTCCGGTGGCCGCCGCAGCCTGGCCGTGGCCCTCCTGCTCGGCGCCCTCGGTGCCACCGTCGTGCTGCTGTCCGCGGGCCAGATCTGGGCCGAGGGCACGGCGTCGGTGGGCGGCGGCACCGTGCCGGTCGAGGCCGACGGCGGCGCCGTCACCGGTGTGCCGACCGCCCTCGCCATAGTCGGTCTGGCCGCGCTCGTCGCCGTCTTCGCCGTCCGCCGCGCCGGGCGCACCCTGGTCTCCGGCCTGCTCGCGCTCAGCGGCGCGGGCGCGGCGCTCGCCGCGTTCCTCGGCGCGTCCGACACCGACGCGCTGGACGCGGAGGCCGCGCGCATCACCGGCGACACGGCCGCCTCGGTGTCCGGCCTGACCCACACCGCCTGGCCGTACGTCGCCGCCGCCGGGGCGCTGCTCATCCTCGCCGCGGGCCTGCTCGCCCTGCGGTACGGGAAGAGCTGGCCGGCGATGGGCGGACGCTACGAGCGCTCCGGCACGCCGCGCACCGCGCGCAAGGCGCCCGCGTCCGGAGCCGCGTCCGACCGGCCGGAGGACCTGTGGAAGGCCCTCGACCGCGGCGAGGACCCGACGCACGACGGCTGATCGCGGAGAGGTGGCGCGACGCGTGATCGTCCGCCCACCCCCGATTCATCCCCGCGCCCCGGTGTGCGGGACAATGTGGCGGGGGTACCCCCGGACGAAGTCTGGGGGAGAGTGTCCTCGCACGCGAGACCTCACCCGAGCCACCACCGAGCAACAGCAAACGAGGAGCAACTCATGGCGGGCAGCGCCCACGGACACACCCCGGCCGCCTGGACCGGTGTCATCATCTCCTTCATCGGCTTCTGCATCGCCGGAGTCTTCATGGTGGCGGCCAACCAGGTCGGCTTCTGGGCCGGCATGGGGGTCGTCCTCCTCGGCGGTGTCATCGGCCTCGCCATGAAGGTCGCCGGCCTCGGTATGCCGAAGGAGTCGGAGGCCGTGGCCTCCGCCCGCGCCGCGGCCACCGCGAAGCTGCGCGCCTGAGGCGCGCGACGCCCGACACATGTGAAGGCGCAGCACGGCGATGCCGTGCTGCGCCTTCACGCGTCAGGAGCGACAATCACCGCGTGCACCCGAAGCCGCGGACTCCCGCCGTGACCGAAGACCCAGCCACCCCGCCCGCCGAGGCCGCCCCCGAGCCCGACGCGACGACGGGGGCCGCGGCAGAGTCCGCCCAGCCCGTCGTGGGCCATTGGTCGGCCCAGGCAGGCCCACCCTCCACCCCCGCCCCCGCGTCGCGGCCGCTCGCTCGGCGGCTCGTCGCGCCGGTCGGCGTGCTCGTCGGGGTCGGAGCCGCATTCGCCTACGTCGGGAGCGTCGACCCCAACGAGCCCGGGCACTATCCGGTCTGCCCGCTGCTGCGCTTCACCGGGATCTACTGCCCCGGCTGCGGCGGCCTCCGCAGCGCCCACGCCTTCGTGCACGGTGAGCTCGGCGCCGCCCTCGGGGCCAACGCGCTCGCCGTCGTCGGCTACGGGATCTTCGCCGCCGTCATGGTCCTCTGGCTGATTCGCGCCGTACGCGGCGTGCCCATGAGAGGGGCGCTCGCCCCCGTCTGGTGGTGGGGGATCGGCGCCGTCCTCGCCGTTTTCACCGTGGTGCGGAACCTGCCGTTCGGCTCCGCGCTCGCCCCGTGAGGGCTCACGAGAAGTCCCAGCAGGTGGGACGCACGTCGGCCGGATGCGAGTCCCGCGCCCTCCTGCGGATACCATCGACATGGCTGAACCTGGTTCATCTTCACGAACATCACCATCACCGTCCCGGAAGGGGGCCTCTCGCGTGAGTGTGCTCGACGAGATCATCGAAGGCGTGCGCGCCGACCTCGCAGAGCGGCAGGCGCGGGTCTCCCTCGACGAGCTCAAGGAGCGCGCCGCCAAGGCGCCGCAGGCCAAGGACGGCGTCGCCGCACTGCGCGGCGAGGGCGTCACGGTGATCTGCGAGGTCAAGCGCTCCAGCCCGTCCAAGGGCGCACTCGCCGCCATCGCCGATCCGGCCGGCCTCGCCGCCGACTACGAGGCGGGCGGCGCCGCCGTCATCTCCGTGCTCACGGAGGAGCGCCGCTTCGGCGGTTCGCTGGCCGACCTGGAGGCCGTCCGGGCCCGGGTCGACATCCCGGTCCTCCGCAAGGACTTCATCGTCACGGCGTACCAGCTGTGGGAGGCCCGTGCCTACGGCGCCGACCTCGCGCTCCTGATCGTCGCCGCCCTCGAGCAGGAGGCCCTGGTCTCCCTCATCGAGCGCGCCGAGTCCATCGGCCTCACGCCGCTGGTCGAGGTCCACGACGAGGACGAGGTCGAGCGCGCGGTCGACGCCGGCGCCCGGATCATCGGCGTCAACGCCCGGAACCTGAAGACCCTCAAGGTGGACCGCACGACCTTCGAGCGGGTCGCCCCGGAGATCCCGGCCGGCATCGTCAAGGTCGCCGAATCCGGCGTCCGCGGGCCGCACGACCTCATCGCTTACGCCAACGCGGGCGCCGACGCGGTCCTGGTCGGCGAGTCCCTCGTGACCGGCCGCGACCCGAAGGCCGCCGTCGCCGACCTCGTCGCCGCCGGTGCCCACCCCGCCCTCCGTCACGGTCGGAGCTGACCCCGCCGTGACTCCGCGCCGCGCCACGTCGACCGTCCCGGGCCATGCCGCCCGGGGCGCCGTCGGTGTGGCCGCGGTGACGGTCACCGACCCGGCCGCCGGACGTGCGATGCGCACCCGGCTCCGTACCGCCGCGGCTCCCGCGCACGCCCCGCTGGCCCGGGGCTGCCGGCCGCGCGGCTGCCGGGCACCCGCCCGGCGCGTCCACGGCCGTCGCGTCCGGTACGTGATCGGCAGCGAGCCCGGCCAGGTCAACGGCATGCGATGGCGCCGGCGCCCTGCGCGCACCTTCACGACGACCGCCGCCGCCTGACGGCCCCGGCCCGGGCCCCGTGTGGGCAATCGTCCCGCTGGGCTGGGGGCACCGCCCAGAGGCAGCTCTGGGGGAGGGTGGGCACACGGGACGGCGCCCTTGCGGGCGCGTCCGCTCCCTGTGCCCCGCCACCACGAGGGCGCCGCGCCCGTACGCACCGGGAGCCTGGGCCCGGCAAGGGCGCCGTCCGTTGTGCCCACCCGTTCCGCCCCGGCGGAACAGTTGCCCACAACGGAAGGGCCGGCGACGGCGTTGCCGTACGTGAGCGAGTCGCGCGCATACCGTGACCACCATCAGCACGTGACCGGGGCATCCCGCCCCGCGAGGAGCAACCGCATGTCCAGCGAGTTCTTCATTCCGGACCCCGAGGGTCAGGTCCCCACCACCGAGGGTTACTTCGGTGCCTACGGAGGCAAGTTCATCCCGGAGGCCCTCGTCGCCGCCGTGGACGAGGTCGCCGTCGAGTACGACAAGGCCAAGACCGACCCCGAGTTCGCCCGCGAGCTCAACGACCTCATGGTCAACTACACCGGCCGCCCGAGCGCCCTCACCGAGGTCCCCCGGTTCGCCGAGCACGCCGGCGGCGCCCGGGTCTTCCTCAAGCGCGAGGACCTCAACCACACCGGCTCGCACAAGATCAACAACGTCCTCGGTCAGGCCCTGCTCACCAAGCGCATGGGCAAGACCCGGGTCATCGCCGAGACCGGCGCCGGCCAGCACGGTGTCGCCACCGCCACCGCCTGCGCCCTCTTCGGGCTCGAGTGCACCATCTACATGGGCGAGATCGACACCCAGCGCCAGGCGCTGAACGTCGCCCGGATGCGCATGCTCGGCGCCGAGGTCGTCCCGGTGAAGTCCGGCAGTCGCACCCTCAAGGACGCCATCAACGAGGCGTTCCGCGACTGGGTCGCCAACGTCGACCGGACGCACTACCTCTTCGGAACCGTCGCAGGACCGCACCCCTTCCCCGCCATGGTCCGCGACTTCCACCGCGTCATCGGCGTCGAGGCCCGCCGCCAGATCCTGGAGCGCGCCGGACGCCTGCCCGACGCGGCGATCGCCTGTGTCGGCGGCGGATCCAACGCCATCGGCCTCTTCCACGCCTTCCTCCCCGACACCGACGTCCGCCTCATCGGCTGCGAGCCGGCCGGGCACGGCGTCGAGACCGGCGAGCACGCGGCCACCCTGACCGCCGGCGAGCCCGGCATCCTGCACGGCTCGCGGTCGTACGTCCTCCAGGACGACGAGGGCCAGATCACCGAGCCGTACTCCATCTCGGCCGGCCTGGACTACCCGGGCATCGGCCCGGAGCACGCGTACCTCAAGGACACCGGCCGCGGCGAGTACCGCGCCGTCACCGACGACGCGGCCATGCAGGCCCTGCGGCTGCTCTCCCGTACCGAGGGCATCATCCCGGCCATCGAGTCGGCGCACGCCCTCGCGGGCGCGCTGGAGGTGGGCAAGGAGCTGGGCCCCGAGGGGCTGCTCGTCGTCAACCTCTCCGGGCGCGGCGACAAGGACATGGACACGGCCGCCCGCTACTTCGGGCTGTACGACACCGTCGCGGCCCCCGTCGAGGCCGACGCCGCCGCCGAGGACGGCGCGGGCGAGATCCGGAGGGACACCAAGTGAGCGGCAACATCCAGCTCCTCAGCGACACCCTGGCCAAGGCCAAGGCCGACAACCGCGCCGCTCTCGTCGCCTACCTCCCGGCCGGATTCCCGACCGTGGACGGCGGCATCGAGGCGATCAAGGCCGTCTTCGACGGCGGCGCCGACATCGTCGAGGTCGGGCTCCCGCACAGCGACCCGGTCCTGGACGGCCCCGTCATCCAGACGGCCGACGACATCGCCCTGCGCGGCGGCGTCCGGATCGCCGACGTCATGCGCACGGTCCGCGAGGCCTTCGCCGCCACCGGCAAGCCGGTCCTGGTCATGACGTACTGGAACCCGATCGACCGCTACGGCATCGAGCGGTTCACCGAGGAGCTGGCCGCGGCCGGCGGCGCGGGCTGCATCCTGCCCGACCTGCCGGTCCAGGAGTCCGCGGTCTGGCGCGAGCACGCGGAGAAGCACGGTCTCGCCACCGTCTTCGTCGTCGCGCCGAGCAGCAAGGACGAGCGGCTCGCCACCATCACGGCCGCCGGCTCCGGCTTCGTCTACGCCGCCTCCCTGATGGGCGTCACCGGCACCCGCGAGTCGGTCGGTGCCGAGGCCGCCGATCTCGTCCGCCGCACCCGCGCCACCTCCGGCCTCCCGGTCTGCGTCGGACTCGGCGTCTCCAACGCCGAGCAGGCCAAGGAGGTCGCGACCTTCGCCGACGGCGTCATCGTCGGCTCCGCGTTCGTCAAGCGGATGCTGGACGCCGACGACGAGGCGGCAGGACTCGCCGCCGTAAGGGAACTGGCGGGCGAACTCGCCGAGGGCGTGCGCCGCGTTTCGTAACCCGAATGGGTGGATCTGTGACCGGGGAGGCGCGTACGCGCCTCCCCGGTTCGTTGCTGAGGGCGTGAGCCAGAAGAACAGTGACGGGAAAGGGAGCGCGCGGGAGCGCCTCCAGCAGCAGCGCGAGCGAGAGAAGGCCCGGGAGAAGCAGCGGCGCGTCCTGATCGTGTCGGCCGCGGTCGTCGGCGTCCTCGGCCTGGCCGCGGTCGTGGGAGTGATCGCCGCCAACAGCGGGGACGAGGACAGCGGCTCGGACAAGGCGGGCCCGGTCGTCGCCCCGACCGGCGCGACCGAGGGTGACAAGCCGGCCATCCCGACCGGGAAGACGGACGCCCCGTCGACCCTGGCGATCTGGGAGGACTTCCGCTGCCCGGCCTGCGCGTCCTTCGAGAACGCCTTCCGGGACACCATCCACGAGCTCGAGGCCTCCGGCGCGCTCAAGACGGAGTACCACCTCGCCACCCTCATCGACGGGAACATGGGCGGCAGCGGCTCCCTGCGCGCGGCGAACGCCGCCGCGTGCGCCCAGGACGCGGGAAAGTTCACCGCGTACCACGACGTGCTGTACATCAACCAGCCGCAGGAGACCGACGACGCCTTCGGCAGGAACGAGAAGCTGATCGAGCTCGCGGCGAAGGTGCCGGGGCTCGACACGCCGGCCTTCCGCAGCTGTGTCGAGGACGGCACGCACGACAGCTGGGTGGGGAAGTCGAACGACGCGTTCCGCAGCAGCGACTTCCGGGGCACGCCCTCCGTGCTGCTCAACGGAGAATCGATCTTCCCGAACAAGGGGGGCGAGCAGATCTCCCCGGAGAACCTGAAGAAGTGGGTCGCCGAGGCGAACAAGGGCAAGGCGCCGGGCACGGCCTCGCCCACGAGCTGACGCCCCCCCGGCGTTCCTCCGTCGGTGCCTTAGTTACGCAGACGTTGTCGGGTGGGCTGCCGCGTCACCCGCCCGGCAAGGTAGCGTCGGTTCTGCCATGGACCTTGCCTACATTCCCAGCCCGTCGACCGGAGTCCTGAACCTCGGACCGGTTCCGCTGCGCGGCTATGCCTTCTGCATCATCATCGGTGTCTTCGTCGCCGTCTGGTACGGCAACAAGCGCTGGATCGCCCGGGGCGGCAAAGCCGGCACCGTGGCCGACATCGCCGTCTGGGCGGTGCCCTTCGGCCTCGTCGGTGGTCGGCTCTACCACGTGATCACCGACTACCAGCTGTACTTCAGCGAGGGTGAGAACTGGGTCGACGCCTTCAAGATCTGGGAGGGCGGCCTCGGTATCTGGGGCGCCATCGCGCTCGGCGCGGTGGGTGCCTGGATCGGCTGCCGCCGGCGCGGCATCCCGCTGCCGGCGTACGCGGACGCCATCGCGCCCGGTATCGCCTTCGCCCAGGCCATCGGCCGCTGGGGCAACTGGTTCAACCAGGAGCTGTACGGCAAGCCGACCACCGTGCCGTGGGGGCTGGAGATCTCCGCCGGCGCGAACCGCGAGGAAGGGATCTACCACCCGACCTTCCTGTACGAGTCGCTGTGGTGCATCGGTGTCGCGCTCCTGGTCATCTGGGCGGACCGCCGCTTCAAGATGGGCCACGGGCGGGCCTTCGCGCTGTACGTCGCCGCGTACTGCACGGGCCGGGCGTGGATCGAGTACATGCGGGTCGACGAGGCGCACCACGTCCTCGGCCTGCGGCTGAACGTCTGGACGGCGATCGTCGTCTTCGTCCTGGCCGTCGCCTACATCGTGATCTCGTCGCGGGTCCGCCCGGGACGGGAGGAGATCGTGGAGCCGGATCGGGACAAGCCCGCGGTCGACAAGGGCGCGACCGACGAGGACGGCGAGGCCTCCGAGGCCGATGCCTCCGTGGAGGAGCCCGAGGACGCGCCGGGGACGCTCAGCGAGGAGTCGACCGACGAGCCGGCCGGCAACGGCGCGGGCAAGGGCTGACCGACCCGTCGGGCAACGCATGCAGGGGCCGCCCCGGACCGAGAGGTCCGGGGCGGCCCCGTGTCGTGCCGTACCCGACCCTCAGGCCCTCGCCGCCAGGGTCAGGATGCGACGGGCGCCCTCCACGACCGCCGCGTCGATGAAGCGGCCGTCCGGGAGAGCGAGGGCACCCTCCGTCGTCTGCGCGGCCTTGACGACCTCCTCGGCCGCGGCGACCTCGTCGGGGTTCGGGAGATACGCCTGCTCGATGACCGGGAGCTGGCGGGGGTGGATCGCCGCCCGGCCCAGGAAGCCCAGGGCACGGCCCCGCGCACAGCTCGCCGCCAGGCTGTCCAGGTCGCGGATGTCGGGGTGGACCGACTGGGCCGGGGGCGGGAGGGCCGCTGCGCGGGCGGCGACCACGAGACGGCTGCGCGGCCAGTCCAGTCCGCATTCGTCCCGCACGCCCAGATCGGCGCGGAGATCCGCCTCCCCGAGGGCGATGCCGTGGACGGCGGGGTCGGCCGACGCGATGGCATAGGCGTGCTCGAGCGCCAGGGCGTTCTCCAGGAGCGGGAACAGCGGGATACCGGGGACCGCTCCGGCGATCCGGTGGATGTCGGTGGCGTGTGTCACCTTGGGAACACGGAAGCCGCTGAGCCCGGGGAGGGGCGCCAGAGGGGGGATGTCGTGTGGTGCGTGGATGCGGACATGGACCGGGACGGGGTGCGGGTCCGTCAGCAGGTCGACGGTGGCGGCCAGGGCGTACGCCTTGCGCTCCGGCGCCACCGCGTCCTCCAGATCGACGATCACCACGTCCGCGCCCGAGACCAGGGCCTTCTGGACGACGGCGGGACGGTCTCCGGGGGCGTACAGCCAGGTGAGGGGGAAGGGCGTACCGCTCATACGGCTCCTTCGCTTCGCAGGGCGCCGATCTCGGCCGGGGAGAGACCGAGCTCGGCGAGGACCTCGGCCGTGTCCGCGCCGTGCGGCCGGCCGGCCCAGCGGATCCCGCCGGGCGTCTCGGAGAGCCGGAAGAGGACGTTCTGCATACGGATCGGGCCCAGCTCGGGGTCCGGGACCTCGGTGACGGTGTCCAGCGCGCGGTACTGCGGATCGGCCATCACGTCCCGGATGTCGTAGACGGGCGCGATCGCCGCCTCCGCCTTCTCGAAGGCGGCCATGGCCTCGTCGCGGGTGCGGCGGGCGATCCAGGAGCCGACCGCCTCGTCGAGGACGTCCGCGTGGGCGGCCCGGCTCGCCCCGTCGGCGAACCAGGGCTCGTCGATCAGCTCGGGGCGGCCGACGAGCCGCATCACTCGCTCGGCGATCGACTGGGCGGAGGTGGAGACGGCGACCCAGGAGTCGTCCGCGGTGCGGTACGTGTTGCGCGGGGCGTTGTTGCGGGAGCGGTTGCCGGTGCGGGGCTGGACGTAGCCGAGCTGGTCGTACCAGAGGGGGTGGGGTCCGATGACGGCGAGCATCGGTTCGATGATCGCCATGTCGACGACCTGGCCGCGGCCGGTCGTGGTCCTGGCGGTGAGCGCGGTCATCACCGCGTACGCCGTCGCCAGGGCGGCGATCGAGTCGGCCAGACCGAAGGGGGGAAGGGTGGGCGGGCCGTCCGGCTCGCCGGTGATCGAGGCGAAGCCGCTCATCGCCTCGGCGAGGGTGCCGAAGCCGGGGCGGTGGGAGTACGGGCCGAACTGGCCGAAGCCGGTGACCCGGGCCAGGACCAACTCCGGGTTGACGGTGGACAGTTCCTCCCAGCCCAGACCCCAGCGTTCGAGCGTGCCGGGGCGGAAGTTCTCGACGATCACATCGGCGTCGGCGGCCAGCTTGAGGAGGGTGTCGCGGCCGCCCGGGGTGGAGAGATCGAGGGTGATGGTCCGCTTGTTGCGGCCGAGGACCTTCCACCACAGACCGACACCGCCCTTGGCCGGGCCGTGGCCACGGGAGGGGTCGGGCTTGCGGGGGTGCTCGATCTTGATGACGTCCGCGCCGAAGTCGCCGAGCATCATCGCCGCGAGAGGCCCGGCGAAGAGCGTCGCGAGATCGAGGACCCGCAGGCCCTGGAGAGGGGAAGGGGTGGCGGAGCGGGTCATACGGCGTCGACCTCCTGGCCGGTGAGAGAGCCGTCCGCCGCATCGATCTCCGAGCGGTACGGCATCGAGGACGAGGCGCCTTCGCGCTGGACGGAGAGCGCGGCGGCGGTCGAGGCCCAGGCCAGGGCCTCGCGCACCGCGCGGCCCTCGCCGAGGGCGACCGCGAGCGCGCCGACGAAGGTGTCCCCGGCGGCGGTCGTGTCCACGGCCCGGACCCGGTGGGCGGGCACGGTGAAGGGTTCGCTGTCGCGGGCGGCGTGCAGGCTGCCGGCCGCGCCCAGGGTGATGACCACCTCGGGGACGAGGGTGAGTAGCGCGGCGGCGGCCGCGTGCGGATCCGCGATGCCGGTGAGCGCGGCGGCCTCGTGCTCGTTGGGGACCAACAGATCGGTGGCGGCCAGGAGTTCGGGGGGCAGCGGCTGGGCGGGGGCGGGAGTGAGGACGGTACGGACGCCGAGCCGACGGGCTGTGGTGGCACCCTCCGTCACGACGGAGAGGGGGAGCTCGAGCTGGAGGAGCAGGGCGTCGGCGGTCGCGATCAGCGCCTCGTCGCCGTGGTCGAGGGAGGTGACGGTGCCGTTGGCGCCGGGGACGACGACGATCGCGTTGCCGCCCTCGTCGTCGACGACGATGTGCGCGGTGCCGGAGGGGCCCTCGGCGGTGCGCAACAGATCGGTGTCGACCCCGGACCCCTCCAGCGCGGCCCGGAGCCGTACACCGAAGTCGTCGGCACCGACCGCGCCGATCATCGACACGTCGGCGCCGGCCCGGGCGGCGGCGACGGCCTGGTTGGCGCCCTTGCCGCCGGGGATCGTACGGAACTCCCGGCCGGTGACGGTCTCTCCGCGGGCGGGGGCCTTCGGCACGAAGGCGACGAGGTCCATGTTGGTGCTGCCGAGCACCACGATGCTGGTCATGGGCGTACTGCCTCCAGATACGTCAGTTCGGCCAGGGTGTCGAAGCCGATGCCGTCGAAGGACGGGATCGAGGTCGACAGCCGGTTCTTGAGGGGGGAGGTCCAGCGCTCGGGCAGCCGGTCGGGGTGGCCGGCGAGCAGACCGGTGACGGAACCGGCGGTGGCGCCGTTGGAGTCGGTGTCCCAGCCGCCGGAGACCGCAGCGCAGATGGAGCGCGAGAAGTCGCCGTCGGCGTGGGTGAGCGCGGCGGCGAGGACGGCGGCGTTGGGGACGGCATGGACCCAGTGATACCCGCCGAGGGCGGTGTGGAGCCGGTCCACCACGGCGTCGAAGTCAGGGGTGGTGCGAGCGGATTCGATGCCGAGACGGACGGCGGCGGCGAGCCGGGAGCGGGGCGGGACGACGGACAGCCCGTCGGCGAGGGCCCGGTGGACGTCGGCCGTGCCTGTGGCGGCGGTGGCGATCGTCGCGGCGACGAACATCGCGCCGTAGATCCCGTTGGCGGTGTGGGTGAGCGCCGCGTCCCGGTATGCCTGCGCGGCGGCGCCGACCGGGTCGCCGGGGTGGGTCCAGCCGTGGACGTCGGCCCGGATCTGGGCGCCGATCCACTCGCGGAAGGGGTTGCGGTGGGCGGCGGTCAGCGGGGGTTCGACGCCGTCGAGGAGGTTGCGGTAGGCGACGCGCTCGGCCGTGAAGGTGCGGCCGGCGGGGAGTTCGTCGAGCCAGAGACGGGCGACGTCGGCGGTGGTGAAGTCGCGGCCGTGGCGCTGGAGGAGGAGCAGGTCGAGGAGGGGGTAGTTGAGGTCGTCGTCCTCGGGCATCCCGTCGATGTTCTCGGCGAGGGAGGTGGGGGCGGACCGACGGTTCCAGGGGTGGGCGGCGAGGAGGTCGCGGGGGACGCCGACTTCGGTGAACCAGGCGGTGAGGGGCCAGTTGCCGGCGGCGCGGGCGAGGGCGCGGATGGCGGGGAGGGGGAGCTTCTCGACGGGTTTGCCGAGCAGACACCCGGCGGCCCGACCGAGCCAGGAGGCGTGGAGCCGGTCGCGTAGGGGGTTCTCCCCCGGGGGTGGCGGCGCTTCGTGGGCGGGAGGCACCGGGCGGGAGGTCGTCGATGCCCGGATGGCCGGGAGGGCAGTGGGTTCGTGCGGGGTCAGGGGGCTCGGGAGCGTCGACAGCTCGTCCAGGAGGCGTTCCGCCAGCGGGCGCAGGTCCGGGCGCGGGGTCGGGGACGCGCCCGCCGTCGACGGGGCGGGCCGGCCGCCGGCCGCGTGCCAGCGGGCGGCGATCGCGGAGGCGTCGCGGCCGTCCTCCGCGGCCTGGCGGAGTTCGTGGCCGACGAGGTCCTCCGGTTGGACCCAGGTGACGCGCAGGTTCATCGGGCCGTGCTCGTCAGCGTTGCGTACGCCGACTCGTGTGCCCGGCGGCGGGCCGTGTCGCGGGCGAAGACCTCGCGCGCGACCGCCGTCAGCGCCTGCGCCGGGGCGTGCAGGTCCAGCCGGCTCGCCTCCGCCACCTGCTTCGACCAGTCGGACGGGACGGCGGACTCTCCCCGGAGCGCACCGACGATCGCCCCCGCCATGGTCGCGATCGAGTCGCAGTCGCGGCCGTAGTTGACCGAGCCCAGGACCGTACGCCGGTAGTCGCCCTCCCCGACCAGCAGCATCCCCAGTGCGATCGGGAGCTCCTCGATCGCGTGGAGCCGCGACGGGCGGCGCGCGCCCAGTGAGGGCGCGCGGTAGTCCGGGCCCACCGTGTCGAACGGCGCCACCGCCTTGCGGAGGGGGATCAGGGCGGTCTCGAAGTCCGTGTGCCGGGAGGCGACTTCGCAGACCGACTCGATCGCCGCGCGGGTGCCGTCCTTCGCCAGGGAGAGAGCGGTGGTCACCACCGACTCCGGGGTCGCGCCCGGCACGCACGCCGCCGCCACCGCGGCCGCGAACACGCCCGCCGCCTCCCGCCCGTACGACGACTGGTGCGGCGCCGAGACGTCGAGCGCCTCCGTGTACGCGCCCGTCGGGTTCGCCGCGTTGACCAGGCCGACCGGCGCCATGTACATCGCCGCACCGCAGTTGACGATGTTTCCGCTGCCCGCCTCGCGCGGGTCGACATGGCCGTAGTGGAGCCGCGCCACGAGCCACTTCTCGGCGAGGAAGATCCGCTGGAGCGGGAGGGCTTCGGCCTCCAGCTCAGGGATCCAGCGCGGGGTGGAGAGGAGATCGGGGACGAGGTGCTCCGCCACGGCGTACGCGTCGAGGTGGTCGCGGACCTTCTCGTACACCCTGATCAGGGCGTGGGTCATCAAGGTGTCGTCGGTGACGTGCCCGTCGCCCTTGTGGTACGGCGCGATGGGGCGCGCCGTGCGCCAGGCGTCGCCGGTCCAGGGGCCGACGATGCCGGTGACCCGGCCGCCGTGGCGCTCCAGGATCTGTTCGGGGGTGTAGCCCTCGACGGGGCCGCCGAGGGCGTCGCCGACCGCGGCCCCGAGGAGACTGCCGGTGATCCGGTCATCCAGTGTGGGTGTCATGTCGGAATTGTCCACCCGGGGTGGCCAGTTCCGTGTCTCCCAGCAGCCCGGCGAGTTCGACGAGATCCGTGCCGGCGAGACGGGGGAGCGCGCAGCCGGCGAGCGTGCGGCAGGCGTCGCGCCACGTGGCGGGGAGCGAGTCGGCTCCACCGAGCGCGCCGGTGAGCGCGCCCACGAGCGCCGGGGCGGAGTCCGCGACACGTGAGAGGCAGGCGGCGGCGGGGATCGCCGCGGACGCCTCGCCGCGGGCGGCGGTGGTGAGGGCGAGGGCGACCGGGACGGTCTCGGCGGCGGCGATGCCGTAGCTGTAGACGTGGTCGACGATCTGGTGCTCCAGGAGGGGGACGAGTGCGAAGGCGCTCGTCGCGTCCTGCGCCATCTTCACGGCCTGCTGGGCGTTGCGGCCGATCTCGGTGGAGGGCGGGAGTTGGGCGAGGGCCGCCTCCACGGTCTCGTCCACCGCCGCCCCGCCGAGGGCCGCGGCGATCGCCGCCGCCATCGCGCGAGCCCCGTGGACGCCGTCGCCGTCCTGTGTGTACCGGGCGTCGAACTCGGCGAGTTCGGCGGCGGCGGACGGATCTCCGGGGTGGACGAGGGCGAGCACGGCGGCGCGGACGCAGGCGGCGTCGTCGAAGTAGTGCGGGTTGTCGTGGCCGGTGGCGGGCGGGCGCAGACCGGTGGCGAGGTTGCCGAGGCCGGCGCGGACCGAGATCCGGGCGCGGAGGGGCAGTACGGCGGACTCGACCTCGGGGGCGCGGTCGGCCGCGGCGGCGACCTGGCTCGCGAGGGAGTTCCAGGCGAGGTCGACGGCGGCGCGGAGGCGGCGTTCCGGGGGGAGGGTGGTGAAGAGGGGGCCGTTGGCGGCGAGGACCGCCTCGGCGGTGAAGACCGCCCACTCGGCGTCGTCGGAGGGGCCGAGGCGGAGGGGCTCGGGGGGCTGGTTGAGGGCGATGGGGACGGGGAGGGTGGTGGTGGCGTTCTGTTCGGCGAAGGTGTCGAGCTCCCGGGTGAGGCGGCGGGTCCATTCGGGCATGCGGGCGGCGCGGTGCCTGGCCGCGGGCCAGCCCGCGGCGTCGCCTGCGGCGAGGCCGAGGAGGAGGCCCTCGATCCTGGCGCGGGCGGCGACCCCGGGGGCCGACCGGGCCTCGTGGGCGCCGCCCTTGTCGGGGGTGCCCGGTCTCGTGGGCTGTGCCCACGCGCCCCCGGGGCTGCCTCCGGGAGGTGCCCCCGGCCCGGCGGAACGATCGCCCACGGCGGTGGTGACAACCGTGTCCACAGCGGAGGAGGCGGGGCGATCGCCCACCGCGGTGGTGTCGGCGGTGCCCACGGCCGTGGTGGCGGACGCGCGCACAGCCACCCCCGCCGCGGTGCCCGCGGCGGGGGTGGCGAGGGCGGCCGGCGCAGCGGCGCCCGAGCCGTACGCGTGGTGGGTTTCGGTCATGCCGCCTCCTCCTCGTCCGCTGTCAGGAGGTCCGCGATGTCCAGGACGTGGTAGCCGCGCATCGAGGGAAGGCAGCTCCCTGTCACCGGGGCGATCGCCGTCGCCCACTCCTCCGGGATCGCCGAGATGCCCGAGGCGGCGCCCGCCAGCGCGCCGGCGACCGCTGCCGTGGTGTCGGCGTCGCGGCCCATGTTGACCGCGGTCAGGACCGCCGTACGGAAGTCGCCGCGGGCCGCCGCGAAGGCGCCGAAGGCGAGGCCCACCGCCTCGGGGGCCAGGTCCGTCCAGGGGTAGCCGCCGATGACGACCGCCGAGCGGACCGTCCGTTCGCGGGCCAGCGGGTCCGGCTCGAGACGCTGTGCGGCGACCACCGCACGGCGCATCGAGCGGGCCGTCCAGGAGTCCATCGGGACGACCGAGAGCGCCGCCGCGATGACCGAGGTCACCGACGCGCCGGCCATCGCCGCCGCGACGCCCGCCGCGACCGCCTGGCCGCCGTAGATGCCCTCGCCGTCGTGGCTGACGGTGCCGTCGATGGCCACCAGCCGGGCGGCCTCCGCCGGCCGGCCCGCCGCGAAGACGCCGAACGGGGCGGCCCGCATGGCCAGTCCGTCCGACCACGCGTGGCGGTGCTGGGCCGAGATCGGGGCCGCCAGGCCGCGGCGGAGGTTCTCCAGCGTGCCCCGCTCACTGAACCCCGCGCCGCGGAAGGGCCCTTCGTCGAGGTCGGCGATCCAGTGGTGCCAGGCCCGTTCCACATGCCGGACGGTCAGCGCCGAGCCGTGCCGGGCGAGCAACAGGCCCGAGAAGATCGCGTACTCCGTGTCGTCCGTGCCGGCCGGACTGTCCGTCACGAAGCCCTCGATCCGGCCCCAGCGGCGGCGGATCTCCGAGGGGCGCAGGTTCTCGGCGGGTGCGCCGAGCGCGTCGCCCACCGCGAGGCCGAGCAGCGCACCCCTGGCGCGCTCGCGCGTATCGCATCCCGTCGTTCTCGTCCGGCTCACCATCTCGCACCCCTTTCACGGTTCCTGAATCTGTGCCACGTGGGGGAGGCGATGACGTCGCAGAAACGTCTCTGTCACCCGGCTGACAGCACCGAGGAGCGCAGGCGAAATGGTGAGGTGGGCCTTAGTAAGTACGGCCTGCCTTGCTGGCGAGCCCCTTACATCGCGCGTATTTTCGAGGTGTTGGGGGCGGCGGGTGCAACCCGGCCCGCCGAAGAACAGGGGAGAAGCATGTCCATCATCGAAGTCAACGCACCACTGCACGAGGCCCACCGCGACAACCACACCCACCGCGATGTGAACGGCGGCTGGCTGCGCCCCGCGGTCTTCGGCGCGATGGACGGACTGGTCTCCAACCTCGCCCTGATGACCGGTGTCGCGGGCGGCGCGGTCTCGCAGCAGACCATCGTCATCACCGGCCTCGCCGGGCTCGCGGCCGGCGCCTTCTCCATGGCGGCCGGCGAATACACCTCCGTCGCCTCGCAGCGCGAACTCGTCCAGGCGGAACTGGACGTCGAGCGCCGTCAGTTGCGCAAGCACCCCATCGACGAGATGGAGGAGCTCGCCGCGCTGTACGTCTCCCGGGGTGTCGAGCCCGCGCTCGCCCGCGAGGTCGCCATGCAGCTCTCCCGCGACCCGGAGCAGGCGCTGGAGATCCACGCCCGCGAGGAGCTGGGCATCGACCCCGACGACCTCCCGTCGCCGACGATCGCCGCGGTGTCCTCGTTCGCTTCGTTCGCGCTCGGCGCGCTGCTTCCCGTACTGCCGTATCTGCTCGGTGCGACCGCGCTGTGGCCCGCCGTGCTGCTCGCGCTCGTCGGGCTCTTCGCCTGCGGTGCGCTGGTGGCCCGGGTGACGGCCCGCAGCTGGTGGTTCAGCGGGCTGCGCCAGCTCGTGCTCGGCGGCGCGGCCGCGGCCGTCACGTACGGACTCGGCATGCTCTTCGGAGCGGCGCTCTGACCTCGTGGCCGGACCCGGAAGGCTCTCGCCCTGCGGCGGACGGCCTCGCGCTCTGACCTCGTGGCCGGACCCGGAAGGCTCTCGCCCTGCGGCGGACGGCCTCGCGCTCTGACCTCGTAGCCGGACCCGGAAGGCTCTCGCCCTGCGGCGGACCGCCTCGCGCTCCGACCTCGTGGCCCCACTCGGAAGGCTCTCGCCCTGCGGCGAGGGCCTTCTCCGTGCATGCTGGCTGTGACGTATATCCCCTGGGCGGACGGCCGCTCCGATGAGACACTATGCACAGCGCGACATACCTAGCCGTTACCCGGCGGTTTCGAATCCATGACCACCGGGCATGAGGCGTAAGCGCCGCGGGCAATGAGGCCCGCTCTGCGACGGGTCGCCGGAGACCCCCGGAACATCGATCCGTCCCCCTGGGGCACCCGCTGTCCCCATGTCACACAGGTGAACCAACGCCACCGCTCCGTGTCAGCGGTGTCCGCATGTTGGAATGCGCTATCCGCTTCGCGAGAAGCCAGCCATCATGTAACCTGCACGAAATTTCGCGGAGGGCCAACGTCGTCCCTCGGCTGCTGCATATGCCACGACGACGACGGGAGAGCCGATGCGTTCCGACGCCTGGTCGCCCATGGACGGTCGCCCCGCTCCGCAGGGGATGTACGACCCCCGTAACGAACACGACGCCTGTGGTGTCGGGTTCGTGGCCACCCTCACCGGTGTAGCCAGCCATGCGCTGGTCGAGCAGGCGCTGACCGTACTGCGCAATCTCGAGCACCGAGGCGCCACCGGCTCCGAGCCCGACTCCGGAGACGGCGCCGGCATCCTGTTCCAGGTCCCGGACGCCTTCCTGCGCGAGGTCACCGAGTTCGAGCTGCCCGCCGCCGGCGCCTACGCCGTCGGTATCGCCTTCCTCCCTGCCGACGGCTCCGCACAGGCCGTCTCGCAGATCGAGACGATCGCGTCCGAGGAGGGTCTGAACGTCCTCGGCTGGCGCGAGGTCCCTGTCGCTCCCGAGCTGCTCGGCGCCTCCGCCCGCTCCACCATGCCGGTCTTCCGTCAGCTCTTCGTCGCCGACGGCAGCAGCGAGAGCATCGCGCTGGACCGCAAGGCGTTCGTGCTGCGCAAGCGCGCCGAGCGCGAGGCCGGGACGTACTTCCCGTCGCTCTCCGCCCGCACCATCGTCTACAAGGGCATGCTGACCACCGGCCAGCTCGAGCCCTTCTTCCCGGACCTGTCGGACCGCCGCTGCGCCAGCGCCGTGGCCCTGGTCCACTCCCGGTTCTCCACCAACACCTTCCCGAGCTGGCCGCTCGCCCACCCGTACCGCTTCGTCGCCCACAACGGCGAGATCAACACGGTCAAGGGCAACCGCAACTGGATGGTGGCCCGCGAGTCCCAGCTCGCCTCCGACCTCTTCGGCGAGGGCAAGCTCGACCGCATCTTCCCGGTCTGTACCCCGGACGCCTCCGACTCCGCCTCCTTCGACGAGGTCCTGGAGCTGCTCCACCTCGGCGGGCGTTCGCTGCCGCACGCGGTCCTGATGATGGTCCCCGAGGCGTGGGAGAACCACGACTCCATGGACCCGGCCCGGCGCGCCTTCTACCAGTACCACTCCACGATGATGGAGCCCTGGGACGGCCCGGCCTGTGTCACCTTCACCGACGGCGTCCAGGTCGGCGCGGTCCTCGACCGCAACGGTCTGCGTCCCGGCCGCTACTGGGTCACCGACGAGGGCCTCGTCGTCCTCTCCTCCGAGGTCGGCGTCCTCGACATCGACCCCGCCAAGGTCGTCCGCAAGGGCCGCCTCCAGCCGGGCAAGATGTTCCTCGTCGACACCGCCGAGCACCGCATCATCGAGGACGACGAGATCAAGGCCGGCCTCGCCGCCGAGAACCCGTACGCCGAATGGCTGGAGACCGGCGAGATCACGCTCGAGGACCTCCCCGAGCGCGAGCACATCGTCCACACCCACGCCTCGGTCACCCGCCGCCAGCAGACCTTCGGCTACACCGAGGAAGAGCTCCGCGTCATCCTCGCCCCGATGGCCCGCACCGGCGGCGAGCCGCTCGGCTCCATGGGCACGGACTCCCCGATCGCGGCCCTGTCCGAGCGCCCCCGGCTGCTCTTCGACTACTTCACCCAGCTCTTCGCGCAGGTCACCAACCCGCCGCTGGACGCCATCCGCGAGGAGCTCGTCACCTCGCTGCACTCGTCGCTGGGCCCGCAGGGCAACCTGCTCGACCCGACCGCTGCCTCCTGCCGCTCGGTCACCCTGCCCTTCCCGGTGATCGACAACGACGAGCTGGCCAAGCTCATCCACATCAACGCCGACGGCGACATGCCCGGCATGAAGGCCGCGACCCTGTCCGGCCTGTACCGGGTCTCCGGCGGCGGCGACACGCTCGCCGCCCGCATCGAGGAGATCTGCGCCGAGGCCGACGCGGCGATCGAGGGCGGCGCCCGTCTGATCGTCCTCTCCGACCGGCACTCCGACGCCGAGCACGCGCCGATCCCGTCGCTGCTGCTCACCGCGGCCGTCCACCACCACCTCATCCGTACCAAGCAGCGCACGCAGGTGGGTCTGCTGGTCGAGGCCGGCGACGTCCGCGAGGTCCACCACGTGGCCCTCCTCATCGGCTACGGCGCCGCCGCCGTCAACCCGTACCTGGCGATGGAGTCGGTCGAGGACCTGGTCCGCGCCGGCACGTTCATCGAGGGTCTGGAGCCCGAGCAGGCCATCCGGAACCTGATCTACGCCCTGGGCAAGGGCGTCCTCAAGGTCATGTCCAAGATGGGCATCTCGACCGTCGCCTCCTACCGCGGCGCCCAGGTCTTCGAGGCCGTCGGCCTCGACACCGCCTTCGTCGAGAAGTACTTCAACGGCACGGCCACCAAGATCGGCGGCGCCGGCCTCGACGTCGTCGCCAAGGAGGTCGCCGCCCGCCACGCCAAGGCGTACCCCGCCTCCGGCGTCCCCTCCGCGCACCGCGCGCTGGAGATCGGCGGCGAGTACCAGTGGCGCCGCGAAGGCGAGCCGCACCTGTTCGACCCGGAGACCGTCTTCCGTCTCCAGCACGCCACGCGCAACAAGCGGTACGACATCTTCAAGAAGTACACGGACCGGGTGAACGAGCAGTCCGAGCGCCTGATGACGCTCCGCGGCCTGTTCGGCTTCACCTCGGACCGCGAGCCCCTCTCGATCGACGAGGTCGAGTCGGTCTCCGAGATCGTCAAGCGGTTCTCGACCGGCGCCATGTCGTACGGCTCCATCTCCCGCGAGGCGCACGAGACCCTCGCCATCGCCATGAACCAGCTGGGCGGCAAGTCCAACACCGGTGAGGGCGGCGAGGACCCGGAGCGCCTGTACGACCCGGCGCGCCGCTCCTCCATCAAGCAGGTCGCCTCCGGCCGCTTCGGTGTGACGAGCGAGTACCTGGTCAACGCGGACGACATCCAGATCAAGATGGCCCAGGGCGCCAAGCCCGGCGAGGGCGGCCAGCTGCCCGGCCACAAGGTCTACCCGTGGGTCGCCAAGACCCGGCACTCCACCCCGGGTGTCGGTCTGATCTCCCCGCCGCCGCACCACGACATCTACTCCATCGAGGACCTGGCTCAGCTGATCCACGACCTCAAGAACGCCAACCCGGCCGCGCGTATCCACGTGAAGCTGGTGTCGGAGGTCGGTGTCGGCACGGTCGCCGCCGGTGTCTCCAAGGCGCACGCGGACGTCGTCCTCATCTCCGGCCACGACGGCGGTACGGGCGCCTCCCCGCTCACCTCGCTGAAGCACGCGGGCGGTCCCTGGGAGCTCGGCCTCGCCGAGACCCAGCAGACGCTGCTGCTCAACGGCCTGCGCGACCGGATCGTCGTCCAGACCGACGGCCAGCTCAAGACCGGCCGTGACGTCGTCATCGCCGCGCTGCTCGGCGCCGAGGAGTTCGGTTTCGCGACCGCGCCGCTCGTCGTCTCCGGCTGCGTCATGATGCGCGTCTGCCACCTGGACACCTGCCCGGTCGGCATCGCCACCCAGAACCCGGTCCTGCGCGACCGCTTCTCCGGCAAGCCCGAGTTCGTCGTCAACTTCTTCGAGTTCATCGCCGAGGAGGTCCGCGAGATCCTCGCCGAGCTGGGCTTCCGTACCCTCGAAGAGGCCGTCGGCCACGCCGAGCTGCTCGACACCAGCCGCGCCGTGACGCACTGGAAGGCGCAGGGCCTGGACCTGGCCCCGCTCTTCCACGTGCCCGAGCTGCCCGAGGGCGCGGTCCGCCACGCCCTGATCGAGCAGGACCACGGTCTGGAGAAGGCCCTCGACAACGAGCTGATCGAGCTCGCCGCCGAGGCGCTGGGCGCCGCGACCGCCGAGGAGGCGCAGCCGGTCCGCGCCCAGGTCGCGATCCGCAACATCAACCGGACGGTCGGCACCATGCTCGGCCACGAGGTGACGAAGAGGTTCGGTGGCGCGGGTCTGCCCGCCGACACCATCGACATCACCTTCACCGGCTCCGCCGGCCAGTCCTTCGGCGCCTTCCTCCCGAGCGGTGTCACGCTCCGCCTGGAGGGCGACGCCAACGACTACGTCGGCAAGGGCCTCTCCGGCGGCCGGGTCGTCGTCCGCCCGGACCGCGGCGCCGACCACCTGGCCGAGTACTCGACCATCGCGGGCAACACCATCGCCTACGGCGCGACCGGCGGCGAGCTGTTCCTGCGCGGCCGCACCGGTGAGCGCTTCTGCGTCCGCAACTCCGGCGCGCTGGTCGTCTCGGAGGGCGTGGGCGACCACGGCTGCGAGTACATGACCGGCGGTACGGCCGTCGTCCTCGGCGAGACGGGCCGCAACTTCGCGGCCGGCATGTCGGGCGGCGTCGCGTACGTCGTCGACCTCGACCGGGACAACGTCAACTCCGGCAACCTGTCCGCCGTCGAGGCGCTGACGGACTCCGACAAGCAGTGGCTGCACGACGTCGTGCGCCGCCACCACGAGGAGACCGGCTCGACGGTCGCGGAGAAGCTTCTCGCTGACTGGGCCGTGAACGCGGACCGCTTCAGCAAGATCATCCCGACCACGTACAAGGCTGTGCTCGCCGCCAAGGACGCCGCTGAGCTCGCCGGTCTCTCCGAGGCCGAGACCACCGAGAAGATGATGGAGGCGGCGACCAATGGCTGACCCCAAGGGCTTCCTGACCACCGGGCGCGAAGTCGCCAAGACCCGTCCGGTGGGCGAGCGCGTCAAGGACTTCAACGAGGTCTACGTGCCCGGCTCCCTGCTGCCGATCATCAGCAAGCAGGCCGGCCGCTGCATGGACTGCGGCATCCCGTTCTGCCACAACGGCTGCCCGCTCGGGAACCTGATCCCCGAGTGGAACGACTACGCCTACCGCGAGGACTGGTCGCAGGCGTCCGAGCGGCTGCACGCCACCAACAACTTCCCGGAGTTCACCGGCCGTCTGTGCCCGGCTCCGTGCGAGGCGGCGTGTGTGCTCGGCATCAACCAGCCGGCCGTCACCATCAAGAACGTCGAAGTCTCCATCATCGACAAGGCGTGGGACAGCAACGACGTCAAGCCGCAGGCGCCCGAGCGTCTGTCCGGCAAGACCGTCGCCGTCATCGGCTCGGGTCCGGCGGGTCTCGCCGCCGCCCAGCAGCTGACGCGGGCCGGCCACACGGTCGCCGTCTTCGAGCGCGCCGACCGGATCGGCGGACTGCTGCGGTACGGCATCCCCGAGTTCAAGATGGAGAAGCGGCACATCAACCGTCGCATCGAGCAGATGCGCGCGGAGGGCACCAAGTTCCGTACGGGTGTCGAGATCGGCCGCGACATCACGGCGACGGACCTGCGCAAGCGGTACGACGCCGTGGTCATCGCCGCGGGCGCCACGACCGCCCGTGACCTGCCCGTCCCGGGCCGGGAACTGTCCGGCATCCACCAGGCGATGGAGTACCTGCCGCTCGCCAACAAGGTCGTCGAGGGTGACTTCGTGGCCCCGCCGATCACGGCCGAGGGCAAGCACGTGGTCGTCATCGGCGGCGGCGACACGGGCGCGGACTGCGTGGGCACCGCCCACCGTCAGGGCGCGGCCTCGGTCACGCAGCTGGAGATCATGCCGCGTCCGGGCGAGGAGCGGGCGGCCGGCCAGCCGTGGCCGACGTTCCCGATGCTGTACAAGGTCACCTCGGCGCACGAGGAGGGCGGCGAGCGGGTCTACTCCGTCTCCACCACCCACTTCGAGGGCGACGAGGACGGCAACGTCCAGTTCCTGCACCTGGTCGAGGTCGAGTTCGTCGAGGGCAAGCTGACGCAGAAGCCCGGCACGGAGCGGAAGATCCCGGCGCAGCTGGTCACGCTCGCGATGGGCTTCACCGGTACGGACGTCGAGAACGGCCTGGTCGGTCAGTTTGGTCTAGACCTCGATGAGCGGGGTAACATCGCCCGTGACGCGGACTTCGCCACCAACGTCGGTGGTGTGTTCGTGGCCGGTGACGCCGGCCGCGGCCAGTCGCTGATCGTCTGGGCGATCGCCGAGGGCCGCTCGGCCGCCCGCGGAGTCGACCGCTTCCTGACGGGCGCGAGCGACCTCCCGGCCCCGATCCGCCCGACGGACCGAGCCCTGACGGTCTGACCGTCCCGTCCCCAAGACGTCCCGTACAACGACGTACGGAACTGAGCGCGGCGCCCCCCGAATGTCCCCGACCGGACGACTGGGAGGGCGCCGCGGCGCGTCTGCCTCGCGGGGCGGCCGGGGTGCCGCGGTGCGTCCGCGTGCTACCGGCTGCTCATCCGGTGGGGGTGGGAGGGGTCCGCCGGGCAGACGAAGGCGCCTCGTCCGCCGGCCACAGCGCAGCCCGCCCACCGAGCTGTCCGTCACCGTCGGCGTGCGCCGACGCGGCCGCAGCAGGGTCGCCGTGCGGGCGTACGCGGTCAGTTCGGGGAACGGGATCGTGATGTCCAGAGGGCGGTACGGCGTGGTCGGTCTCACGCCGCACAGGCCAGCGAGCCACACGTGCGACGGCCTGGCCTCAACGCCCCTTGTTGATCAGCTCGTTGATCAGCGTCCCGTCCGCCGGAAGCACCCGCCCGTGCCGCAGCGGCACCCCGAGCACCTCCGCCAGACCCCGCAGGCCCGTGTCCACCGCCGACTCGACCGCCTCGACGAGGCCCACCACGGCCGACCGCCCTTCGCGCCATCCCGTGACGGCGAGCCCCGCCGCGATCACCGCCGCAGGCCACCAGCCCGCCGTCGCGGCGAGCACGGCGTACGGCACTGTCCACGCGGCCCGGAGCGTGGCAGCCGCGTAGCGGTCCCAGGCGGCGTTCACCTCCTGCCGGCTGCCCTCCGGCGCCAGTTGCCACAGGCGCGGCCACACCAGGGACATGTGGACGCCGTGCTGGACCCGTATCCGCTCCTCGACCGCCCCGAGACGGCTCCCGATCCAGGTCGCCCGTGCCGGGACGGCCGTGCCGCCGCGCAGCCGTCGCGCCACCCGGCGCATCCAGCGGTCCCGCCCCGCCCACAGCCGGGCGACGACCGACGCCAGCCACTCCGCGCACAGCGCCGGGCCCGCGACCGCGAGAAGCAGGATCACCAGCGCCGCCGCCGTCCCGGACGGTGACGCGTACCGACCGGTGCGCAGTCGCTCCAGCCAGTCGATCGTCGCCGTCACATCGACCGGCCCCGAGCGGCCGGGCGCCAGGGCCACGGTGCAGGCGACCACGAACAGCAGACCGGGCAGGACGATCCGGGTCAGCCAGCGTTCGGTGATCTTCTTGCCGACCTCCGAGAGGAACCCGTCCATCAGCCCGGGTTCCCTTCAAGAGGCAGCGCCGCCGGCTTCAGCGGCACGCCGTGCGGATCGTCCGGGTCCAGATAGCACATCGGCCAGCCGCCGTCCGCGTCCCGCGATCTGCGGGCCGTGCAGCGGCCAACGGCACGCGGACACCGGAACGCACTCTTCACCTCGGTCTCCGCGCTCCACAGCCCGGCCGACCCCACGCCGTCCTTGCGCCGCTCGCCCAGCACCAGCGTCGGATCGTGGCCGAGCCGCCGCAGCGCCTCCAGCGCGCTGCCGCCCTCCCGTACCTCGTCGAAGACGTCCTCGAACTCGTCGAGGGCGCCGTCCTCCTCGAAGTCCGCACGGACCGCCGGGTAGTTGTCGCACAGCCAGGTACGGGCGCGTTTCTCCAGGGCGCGGTCTGTCATCTTCTCCTCTTCGGTTTCGGGGTGCACTGCGGTCTCAGGCCCCTATGTGGATGTACGGCATCCAGATCTTCGGCTGGTACGGGTGCTCCGCCCGGACCTCCGCCAGCGTGGCGTGCAGCGCCCGCGGCGCCCGGTCGGCATCCAGCACCCCGTCCCGTACGAGGCGCCCGTACACGGCGTCGGTCACCGCCGGAGCGCTCGCGTCCTGCACGGGATACAGGCTGGCCAGCACGTGACGGAAGCCCCCGAAGTGCAGCACCGCGGCCGGATGGGTCGCCTCGTCGGGCACCTCCGGGTCCGGTACGGCGGTGTCGCACGCCGACAGGAACGCGAACTCCGCGTCCATGGCCGGGATCCGGGCGAGCTGCAGCGGGGTGAGGATCTCGCCGCCACCGACTCGCAGACCCTCGCGGGCGAAGCCGTGACAGACGGCGTGGAAGCGGGTGTGGTCCGGCAGGAGGCGGGCGACGGCGTCGACCGTGGCGTCGTCGTCCCGCAGCCGGACGGACTCGGGCACATGGTGTGCGACGACCTCGGCTTCGGCGCCGACCTCCGGCAGATCCGGCTCGTCCACGGTGAGCAGGAGCAAGGACTCCGTGGGAGGCGCCTGCCGTGGCCGGCGGGCGTGCAGCAGAGAGGTGAGCGTCGGCGCGTGCGAGGGGACGACCCGGCCGGGCACCGACTCCCGCACGCCACCGCGCCTGGACCCGGCCGCGTGCAGCGGAAGGTACGTGGCCATCCCGGTCGGGCACCACCAGAGTCGACGCAACTCGCCTTCGTCCGAGCCGAGTTCGGGAAGCGCGTCGAGCACAGGTCGAGCGACCGTCTCCCACAGCCAGTCGAGCGTCCGCGCACTCGCCTGCTCCCGCCGCATCTCGGCCCGGATGACGAGCGCCTCGGCGGCGGCGACGCCGTCGGCAGCGGAGACGGATGCCGTCGGCGTGCCGTGATCCGCCGATGCGTTCCGGTGCGCCTCCCGTAGCGCTGCGTGTGCCTGGACGAGGCGCTCGTCGGCCTTCGCCGTACGGCCGAGGGCCTCGCCCGTCGCCTCGTACGTGAGGGTGTCGAGCGGCACGACGGACACCGGGCCCGCATGGCGTACGACCAGGGCGTGGCAGCCGAAGACGGTGATGTTCACGATCACTACCGGGCCCTCGGCGGCGGCCGCCCGCAGGGCGGCGTAGTCGGGGCTGCGCAGCAGGCCCGCCTCGCGGGTCCGGGTCTCCCATTCGCGGGCCAGGGCGGTGCGGCGCTCCGACTGTGCCGGGTCCTCCGCCCCGCCCTCCGGGAGGGGCGTGTCCAGCTCTTCCCGTATCGCGTCGAGGCGGGCGAAGAGCTCCGGGTCGTCCGCCCGCAGCCGGGTCAGCTCCGTCGTCCGCAGGTCGAGCAGCTGCGACCACATCACGGTACGACCCCGCTCGAGGATCTCCACCGCCCGCTCGGGCCGACCCGCGCAGACGGCGACGGCCGCCGCGTCGACCGCGAGCTCGTACAGATCGGCGAGCAGGGTCCGCTGGTCGCCGTGGTCGACACCGCGCCACACGACGAGCGGCAGCAGCTCCACGGCCAGCGCGAGACCGTCGGCTCCGGAGGTCCACAGCTGTTCCGCGGTCGCGCCCACCCGTTCCCGGGCCACCCCGCCCGCGGCGAGCTCCATGGCGGTCCCGGCGGCGAACATGCCCCACATCCGGGCCGCGTGCAGTCGCACATCGGCGGGCATGGCAAGGTTCTCCGCCGCCGCCCTGAAGGCCTCCGTGGTCTCCATCCACAGGGCGGGGACCGGATCCGGGTCCTCCTCGACCAGCTCCAGGAGCACGATGCCCAGGAGGTAGCGGTACGAGCCCTCCTCTCCCGTCCCACGCTCGGCCTTGTCGGCCAGCTCCTCTGCCAGGCCACGCGCCTCGGCCAGCGTCGCGGCCCGCGACCCCTCCCGGGGCGCCTCGATCAAGGCGCCGATCAGCTGGCAGAGACACCCGTCGTCGTCGGACCCCGCTTCGAGGGCGACGCCCTCACGCAGGGCCGCCACGGCCGTCTCCCATGCCGCGATGCCGCCCTTGCCCTCCCGGACACCGCGGACGTGCTGCCGGCCCAGATTGCGCAGAGCGGTCACGCTGGGGCCTTTACCCAACGGGCGGGAACGCACGGCCTGTTCGGCGACCTCCACGGCTTCCCGGAGGTCGCACTCGTCGCCGCTCAGATCGAACCGGGCGCCGAGGGCCTCACTGAGCTGGATGAGATACGGGCGCTGGTCGAGCCCCTTCCTCCATCGGGGTGCGGACAGCACCTCGCGGCGGATCAGAATCACCTCGTCGAGCGCCGCCGAGCTGTGCGCGTCCTGGTAGCGCTCCCACAGCGCGTCGCCGAGGTTGTCCCGCAGCGACCAGACGAACTTCTTGGAACCCCAGCCCGGAAGGGCACGGAGCCCGGCCAGTCCGCGCCGGGCCGCGGCGATGCCCGCGTCCAGCGACTCCATCTCCTGGGTCCGGTTGAGGTGGTTGATCAGGGCCCAACTGTCGAGGGCCGCCATCATCCCCTCGTTGAGCGCGTTCGCGCTCGGCAGCCGTCGGGGCCTGCGCAGCGGTGCGGTGACGGCGTGGAGAGCCTCCACGTCACCCATCCGCATCGGTGTGGTCGTCGCCTGCATCAGGAGGAGCCGGTGCACCATGTGGGCGCCCTCGTAGTGAGCCACCGGAGCCCACACCAGGAGTGGGGCGCACAGCGCGAGCGTGAGCAGCATCAGCTCGCGGAACTCGACCGGGGTCGCCGCCCACACCGCCCGCGGGCCGTCGACGAGATCGAAGCCCATCCCCAGGACGGTTCCGCGCACCGCCAGTGCCACGACGGCGAAGCACGCGAGCACGAGGACGCAGCCGAGGGGAAGCAGCACACGCAGCAACGGCGGTGTGTACCGCCAGCCCTCCGGGACCAGAGGCTCGTACCCCGCCCGTACGAGCATGGCGCCCGCCAGCGGGCCGAAGAGCGCAAGCGCGACCACCTGCACCATCGTCATCCCCGGCGGCGGACCGTCCAGATACACGAACAGGCCGCACACGCCGGGCAGTACGGCGTAGACCGCCCCCAGGATCCATAAGCCGACACGCATGGGGGACAGTCTTCCAGGCCGCCTTAAGCGGGTGATCACGTACTCTCGGCAGCAGTCGTACGGGAGGGGTCCGTACGGGAAACCGGGGAGGGGAGCCGTCCGTGGCCCTGAGTCTGCGCAAGGTCGAGGAGACCGCGCCCGCGCTGGTGAGTCTCTACAAGTCGGCTGGGGTCTCCCTCCAGAAGCACGGGATGAGCGGGCAGCGCGTCGCCGTCTACCTCGTGGTCGACTACTCGGGCTCGATGAAGCCCTACTACCAGGACGGCAGCGTGCAGGCCCTGGCCGACCGGGTGTTGGGGCTCTCCGCCAACCTGGACGACGACGGGCGGGTGCCGGTGGTCTTCTTCTCCACCGACATCGACGCCGAGACCGACATCGCGCTCGCCGACCACCAGGGGCGGATCGACCGGATCGTCGCCGGGCTCGGTCACATGGGCAAGACCAGCTACCACCTGGCGATGGACGCGGTCATCGACCACTACCTCGACAGCGGCTCCAGCGCGCCCGCGCTCGTCGTCTTCCAGACCGACGGCGGACCGATCAACAAGCTCGCCGCCGAGCGGTACTTGTGCAAGGCGGCGAAGCTGCCGATCTTCTGGCAGTTCATCGGCTTCGGCGACCCGGGCAGCCGACAGTTCGAATTCCTGCGGAAACTGGACGAGTTGGCCGTCCCGGCCAAGCGGCCGGTGGACAACGCCGGCTTCTTCCACGCAGGGAAGGACCCGCGCAGAGTCCCGGACGCGGAGCTGTACGACCGTATCGTCGCCGAGTTCCCCACCTGGCTCGCCGCGGCCCGGGCGCAGGCCATCGTCCGGTCGTGACGCGGCGGAAAGCCGCTGGCCGCAGGGGTGTTGATCGGGTGATAGTGATGCCATGGCATCTCTTGTGCGACATGTGACGATCGATTGCGCCGACGCGTACACCCTGGCGACCTTCTGGGTCGACGTCGTGGACGGGAAGCTCGGAGAGGGTGACGTTCCGGGCGACTCGGAGGTTCTGGTCCTCACCGAGGGGGCGGGCCTGCTCTTCATCGAGGTGCCGGAGAAGAAGTCGGTCAAGAACCGGGTCCACCTCGACATCCAGCCCCAGGACCGCACCCGCGACGAGGAGGTCGAGCGGCTGATCGCGCTCGGTGCGACGCTCGTCGGCGACCACCGGAACGCGGACGGGACCGGTTGGGTGACCCTGGCCGACCCGGAGGGCAACGAGTTCTGCGTGGAGCGCTCCACCGCCGAGCGCACGGAGTAATCCAGACAGAAGATGTCGGGTTTCCGGTGTTCCCTGGAACCATGGGACACACCGGAACAACCCCGACCGCCACCTGGGCCGCCTTCGAGGCCGCCGAGCCCGACCTCGCCACCACCGTGCGCGAGCGCTTCGGGCAGTACACCCACCACGCCCTCGCCACCCTCCGTACGGACGGCTCGCCCCGGCTCAGTGGCATCGAGGCGGACTTCCGCGCCGGCGAGCTGTGGCTCGCCATGATGCCGAACTCCCGCAAGGCCCTCGACGTCCGCCGCGACCCCCGGTTCGCGCTGCTCGCCAACCCCGGCGAGGGCACCGGCATGGGCGGCGGCGACGTCCGCGTCTCCGGGCGCGCGGTCGAGATCACCGACCCGGTGAAGCTGGCATGGTACGCGGACGGGGTCGGCCAGCCGCTGCCCTTCCACCTGTTCCGGGTCGAGCTGACGGAGGTCGTCCGGACCGCGGTGGAGGGCGAGGAGCTCGTCTTCCGTACCTGGTCGCCGGGGCGACGGGTACGGACGATCCGGCGGGGCAACGACGAGAGCCCGCCGCGCGAGCAGCGGGACCAGGGCCTGCCCGGCTGATCAGGGCCGGACAGGCTCTGGCGGTGTCTCGTCGGACCAGGCCGGATCAGGGCCTAGCCGGTGACGCGCTGGTACTCCCGCAGTACGGCCTTCACGTAGGCCTGCGTCTCCGGGTACGGCGGGATGCCGCCGTACCGCTTCACCGCCCCGACGCCGGCGTTCCACGCCGCCAGCATGTAGTCGTTCCTGGAGCCCACCTGCCGCTTGATGCCGGCGAGGTGCTTGGCCGCCGAGTTGGTCTGCGTGGTGGCGTTGCGCAGGTCGGCGCCGGTGGCCGGGAGCATCTGGAACAGTCCGCGTGCGCCGACCGCGGACCGGGCCGACGGGTCGCAGCCGGACTCCTGGCGCGCCATGGCGGAGAGCAGCTGCCAGGGGACCCCGTGGGTCCGGCCGGCCGCCTTGAAGGTGGACGCGTACTGGGGACACCCGCCCGAAGCCGCCGGGGCGGCCGTGGCCGTTCCGGTCTGCGTCGCACCGGCGGCAGCGAGCGCCAGGGCGATCGCACCGGTACGGACGGCCCACCGGGAACCGAGGGGAGAGAGGGACATGAAGGCACCCTTCTTCAGGAACTGGTCATGGGGGTCGAGGTGATTCAAGTCCCCCATGGTTGCCTGGGCTTGGGCGCATGTGACCGAGGTCATGGGCGATCGTGCGGGCGTGTCGGGCCGCCGGCCGCGTCCGCGAGCACCCGCTCCCGGCACCAGGAGGGGCTGCCCCAGGCGTCCCGGAGGGGCCGGGCCTTGCGGAGCCAGAGGGAGAGATCGAGCTCCTCGGTGTAGCCGATGGCGCCGTGCAGCTGAAGGGCGGTGGCGGCCACCGCGTGCGCGGCCTCCCCGGCCGCCACCTTGGCCGCCGCGAGATCGCCTTCCTCGAAGGTGAGCGCTGCTCCGAACAGCAGCGGACGGGCGAACTCCAGGCCGATCAGGGTGTCGGCCAGGCGGTGCTTGACCGCCTGGAAGGATCCGATCGCCGCGCCGAACTGGGTCCGCTGCTTCGCGTACGCCACCGTACGGTCCAGGAGCGCGAGCCCCACGCCGAGCGACTGCGCCGCCGTCGCGAGCAGGGCCCAGCACCGGGCCTCCAGGGCCGCCGCGACCACGCCGGGGCCGGCCGCGAGGAGCTCCCCGCCGGGTGCGGGCCGCGCGAGCCGTCGCACGGGGTCGGCGGAGATCCGGAGCTCCCCGTGGCCGCGCGCGATCCGCAGCTCGTCACCGGCGACGGCGAGGACCAGGTCGGCGGCGTCCGGGTCCAGGACGAGCCCGTCCCGCGCGAGCACCAGCGTCGCCACCGTCCCGCCCGTGACGAGCCCGGGCAGGAGCCGCTTCGCCGGGCCCGGCTCGCCCCGTTCGGCCAGCTCCGCGAGCAGGGCCGTCGCCGCGACCGTCTCCACCAGCGGGCCCGGTACCGCGTGGCGGCCCGACTCCACGAAGGCGTGGGCGAGTTCGACGGGGAGCGGGCCCACGCCCTCGTAGGCCTCGGGTGCCGCGAGCGCGAAGACACCCGCCTCCCCGAGCCGCCTCCACACGGCGCGCCCAGGGCCTGGGTCGCCCGCGGCCCAGGCCCGTATCGCGGTGGGCGTCTCCGCGGCGGAGAGCATCGCGTCCAGGGAACGGGCGAAGTCCCGCTGCTCGTCGGTCGGCAGAAAACGCATCAGCGGCGGCCCTTCGGGAGGCCGAGCAGCCGCTCGGCGATGATGTCGCGCTGGATCTCGTTGGTGCCGGCGTAGATCGGACCCGCGAGCGAGAAGACATGCCCCTCGGCCCACTCCGTGTCGGACAGCTCGCCCTCCGTGCCGAGGAGATCGAGCGCCGTCTCGTGCAGCGCGATGTCGTACTCCGACCAGAAGACCTTGTTCAGGCTCGACTCCGCCCCGATCTTCGCCCCCGAGGCGAAGCGCGACGCGCCGCCCGCCGTGAAGAGCTGGTACGCCCGCGCCCCGATCACCGCGTCCGCGACCCGGTCCCGGAGCCCCCGGTCCTCGCCGGTCTCGTGCCACAGCCGCACGAGCCGGTCCGCGGCGGCCAGGAAGCGGCCGGGGGAGCGGAGCATGAGCCCGCGCTCGTTGCCCGTGGTGGACATCGCGATCCGCCAGCCCTGGCCCGGCTCGCCGATCACGTCGTCGTCGGGCACGAACACCTCGTCGAGGAAGAGCTCGGCGAAGGCCGGCTTCCCGTCGAGCCGTCCGATCGGCCGGACGGTCACTCCCTGCGCCCGCAGGTCGAACATCAGATAGGTCAGCCCCCGGTGCGGCCTGGCGGGGTCCGTCTCCGGGTCGGTGCGGAAGATGCCGAAGGCGCGGTCCGCGAAGGCCGCCCGCGAGGACCAGGTCTTCTGCCCGGACAGCAGCCAGCCGCCCTCGGTCCGTACCGCCCGCGAGGTCAGCGAGGCGAGGTCCGAGCCGGACCCGGGCTCGGACCAGGCCTGTGCCCAGACGACCTCGCCGGTCGCCATCGGCGGCAGCACCCGGGCCCGCTGCTCCTCCGTCGCGTGGTCGAAGAGGGTGGGCGCGAGGAGGTTGATGCCGTTCTGGGAGACCCGGCCCGGCGCCCCCGCCGCGTAGTACTCCTCCTCGAAGATCAGCCACCGGAATATGTCGGCGTCCCGGCCGCCGTACCGGTCCGGCCAGGACACCACCGACCAGCGGTCGGCGGCCAGCTCCGCCTCCCAGCGGCGATGCGCGGCGAAGCCCTCCGAGGTCTCCAGGGACGGCAGCGGCTCCTCCGGCACATGGGCGCGCAGCCACTCCCGGGCCTCGGCCCGGAAGGCGTCCTCCTCGGCGCTGTACGACAGGTCCATCGGAGCTCCTTCCTCCCACCTTCCCTAACAAGTGTTTGGTAGGTTAACGTACGGCCATGAGCAGCGTCGAGGAGTTCCGCGCGGAGATACGGGACTGGCTACAGGCCCGCCTCAGTGGCGAGTTCGCCCCTCTGAAGGGCCGCGGCGGACCGGGCCGGGAGCACGAGGCGTTCGCCGAACGCCTCGCCTGGGAACGGCAGTTGGCGGCTCACGGCTGGACCTGCGTCGGCTGGCCGAAGGAGTACGGCGGCCGCGGCGCGAGCATCGAGGAGCAGATCGCCTTCCACGAGGAGTACGCCCTCGCCGACGCCCCCGCCCGCGTCAACCACATCGGCGAACAGCTCCTCGGCCCCACCCTCATCGCCCACGGCACCGAGGAGCAGAAGGCCCGCTTCCTGCCCCCGATCCGCGCCGTCGAGGAGCTTTGGTGCCAGGGGTACAGCGAACCCGGCGCCGGCTCCGACCTCGCCGCCGTCCGCACCCGCGCCACCCGCGACGGGGCCGCCTGGGTCGTCGACGGCCAGAAGATCTGGACCTCGCTCGCCCACGAGTCCCAGTGGTGCTTCGTCGTCGCGCGGACCGAGCCGGGGTCGAAGCGCCATGCCGGACTCTCGTACCTCCTCGTCCCCATGGACCAGCCCGGCGTCGAGGTCCGGCCGATCGTCCAGCTCACCGGCACCAGCGAGTTCAACGAGGTCTTCTTCGACGGCGCGCGCACCGACGCCGCCAACGTCGTCGGCGAGCCCGGCGACGGCTGGCGGATCGCGATGGCCACCCTCGGCTACGAACGCGGCGTCTCCACCCTCGGCCAACAGGTCGGCTTCCGGCGCGAGCTGGAGGGCCTCATCGACCTGGCCCGGCGCAACGGGGCCCTCGCCGACCCCCTCGTCCGCGACCGGCTCGTCAGGGCCTGGACCGGGCTCCAGGCCATGCGGGCGAACGCCCTGCGCGGCACGGAACCCTCCATGGCCAAGCTGTACTGGTCCCACTGGCACCGCGACCTCGGCGAGCTCGCCATGGACATCTGCGGCGCCGCCTCCACGGTCGTCGCCGCCGAGCCGTACGAACTCGACGAGTGGCAGCGGCTGTTCCTCTTCTCCCGCGCCGACACCATCTACGCCGGATCCAGCGAGATCCAGCGCAACATCATCGCCGAGCGGGTGCTCGGCCTCCCGAAGGAGCCGCGCCCATGACCCCGCCCGTCGCCCCGCCCGCGTACGTCCCCGGCCACGGCCTGCTCGCCGGCCGTACCGCCGTCATCACCGCCGCCGCCGGAGCCGGCATAGGCGGCGCCACCGCCCGCCGCTTCCTGGAGGAGGGCGCCAGGATCCTGATCAGCGACGCCCACGCCCGCCGCCTCAAGGAGACCGAGGCCGCCCTCGCCGCCGAGTTCGGCGCGGACCGGATCGACTCCCTGCCCTGCGACGTCACCGACGAGACCCAGGTCCAGCAGCTCTTCGACACCGCCGTACGCCTCCACGGCGGCCTGGACGTCGTCGTCAACAACGCCGGCCTCGGCGGCACCGCCCGGCTCGTCGACATGACCGACGAGCAGTGGACCCGGGTCCTCGACGTCACCCTGAACGGCACCTTCCGCTGCACCCGCGCCGCCCTGCGCCACTACAAGGACGCCGACACCGGCGGGGTGATCGTCAACAACGCCTCCGTCGTCGGCTGGCGCGCCCAGGCGGGCCAGGCCCACTACGCCGCCGCCAAGGCCGGCGTCATGGCGCTCACCCGCTGCGCCGCCGTCGAGGCGGCCGCGTACGGGGTCCGCGTCAACGCCGTCTCCCCGTCCCTGGCCATGCACCCGCATCTGGTCAAGGTCACCTCGGCCGAGCTGCTCGCCGAACTCACCGAGCGCGAGGCCTTCGGGCGGTACGCCGAACCCTGGGAGATCGCCAACGTCATCGTCTTCCTCGCCAGCGGCTACTCCTCCTACATGACCGGCGAGACCGTCTCGGTCAGCAGCCAGCACGCGTAGGACCAGAATGGACGTGTGCCGAACACTGCCAGCAAGAAGAAGACCCCGGTGACCGCCTCGCCCGAGCGGCGCCGAGAGCTCCTGGACACCGCCGCCGAGGTGTTCGCCGCCCAGGGGTACAACGCCACGACCGTACGCAAGATCGCCGACGCCGCCGGAATGCTCGCCGGCAGCCTCTACTACCACTTCGATTCCAAGGAATCGATGCTCGACGAGATCCTCTCCACCTTCCTGACCGAGCTGTGGGACGGCTACGACGCCGTCCTCGCCGCCGACCTCGGGCCCAGGGAGACCATCGAGGCCCTCGTCACCGAGTCCTTCCGGGAGATCGACCGGCACCGCGCCGCCGTCGCGATCTACCAGAAGGAGTCCCGGCACCTCAGCTCCCAGCCGCGCTTCCACTACCTCTCGGACTCGCAGGTGAAATTCGAGAAGGCGTGGCTCGGCACGCTGGAGCGCGGGGTCGAGGCCCGGGTCTTCCGCGCCGACCTCGACATCCGGCTCACCTACCGCTTCGTGCGCGACACCGTCTGGGTCGCCGCGTCCTGGTACCGCCCGGGCGGCCAGCACAGCCCGGAGGAGATCGCCCGCCAGTACCTGTCGATGGTCCTGGACGGTATCGCCGTACGTACATAGACATCTGGAGGAGCTGTCATGGCCGAGGCCTACATCGTCGAAGCGGTCCGCACCCCGGTGGGCCGCCGCAAGGGAGGCCTGGCCTCCGTCCACCCGGCGGACCTCGGCGCCCATGTCCTCAAGGCCCTCGTCTCGCGATCGGGCATCGACCCGGCCGCCGTCGAGGACGTGGTCTTCGGCTGCCTCGACACCGTCGGCCCGCAGGCCGGCGACATCGCCCGTACGGCCTGGCTGGCGGCCGGCCTCCCCGAGGAGGTCCCCGGCGTCACGATCGACCGCCAGTGCGGCTCCTCCCAGCAGGCCGTGCACTTCGCCGCGCAGGGCGTCCTTTCCGGCACCCAGGACCTCGTCGTCGCGGGCGGCACCCAGAACATGTCCATGATCCCCATCGCCTTCGCCTCCCGGCAGGCCGCCGAACCCCTCGGCCTGACCGAGGGCCCCTACGCCGGCTCGGAGGGCTGGCGTGCCCGGTACGGCGACGCGCCCGTGAACCAGTTCCACGGCGCCGAGCTGATCGCCAAGAAGTGGGGCATCACCCGCCGTGACCAGGAGGAATTCGCCCTCCGCTCCCACGAGCGGGCCCTGCGCGCGATCGACGAGGGCCGCTTCGAGCGGGAGACCGTGGCCTACGGGGACGTGACCCTCGACGAGGGCCCCCGACGGGACACCACCCTGGAGAAGATGGCCGGCCTCAAGCCGGTCGTCGAGGGCGGCACCATCACCGCGGCCTGCTCCTCCCAGGTCTCCGACGGCGCCGCGGCGATGCTCCTCGCGAGCGAGCGGGCCGTACGGGAGCACGGCCTCACGCCGCGCGCCCGCATCCACCACCTCTCCGTCCGCGGCGAGGACCCGATCCGGATGCTCTCCGCCCCCATACCGGCGACCGCGTACGCCCTGAAGAAGACCGGCATGACCATCGACGACATGGATCTCGTGGAGATCAACGAGGCCTTCGCCCCCGTTGTCCTGGCCTGGCTGAAGGAGACCGGCGCGGACCCCGCCCGGGTGAACGTCAACGGCGGCGCGATCGCCCTCGGCCACCCGCTGGGCGCGACCGGCGTGAAGCTGATGACCACCCTCCTCCACGAACTGGAGCGCACGGGCGGCCGGTTCGGCCTCCAGACGATGTGCGAGGGCGGCGGCCAGGCGAACGTGACGATCATCGAACGGCTCTGAGGACGATGTGCGAGGGCGGCGGCCAGGCGAACGTGACGATCGTCGAACGGCTCTGATCTCCTCGCCGCCCCGGATGTGACGCTCGTCGCCGCCCCGCCCCTTCGGGTGGGGCGGCGTGCTAAGGTTCCGGAGTTGCTAGTTTTGGTACCCATGAACTTTATGTGCGCCTGACGGGAATGTTCCTTCAGGCGCGATTTTGTTTTCCGGACTCTCCGGGATGGGACCCTTACCTATTCAGGAGAAAATTATGGCCACCGGAACCGTGAAGTGGTTCAACTCGGAAAAGGGCTTCGGCTTCATCGAGCAGGACGGCGGCGGCGCCGACGTCTTCGCCCACTACTCCAACATCGCGACCTCCGGCTTCCGTGAGCTGCAGGAAGGCCAGAAGGTCACCTTCGACGTCACGCAGGGCCAGAAGGGCCCGCAGGCGGAGAACATCCTCCCGGCCTAATTGCCGGACGCGTTTCTCGCAGCCGGGGCCCGCACCGCGCAGGTGCGGGTCCCGGCTCGTGCTGTGCTCAGGCCAGGAAGGCTTTTCCCATGACCCGCTCCGAAAGGCGGCCCCGTCGGGCCGCGGAATCCAGTTCCGGAACCCCGTCCGGAAACACCCGCCGCGGCTCCGCCGCCCCCAGGGGCAAGGCCAAGGGAGCCGGCCGCCGCGGACCGGCCACACCTCCGCCGCCGCGTGAGTTCACCCTGCCCGAGACGCTGACGCCCGCGCTCCCCTCCGTCGAGTCCTTCGACGCCCTCGACATGCCCGCGGCGCTCGTCAAGACGCTCAACGCCCAGGGCGTGACCGAGCCCTTCCCGATCCAGGGCGCCACCCTGCCGAACTCGCTCGCCGGCCGGGACATCCTCGGTCGGGGCCGCACCGGCTCGGGCAAGACCCTCGCCTTCGGCCTCGCCCTGCTCGCCCGCACCGCGGGCCGCCGCGCCGAGCCCAAGGCCCCGCTCGCCCTGGTCCTCGTGCCCACCCGTGAGCTCGCCCAGCAGGTGACCGACGCCCTCGCGCCGTACGCCACCTCGGTGCAGCTGCGGCTCGCCACCGTCGTCGGCGGCCTGTCGATCACCAAGCAGGCGAATTCGCTGCGCCGTGGCGCCGAGGTCGTCGTCGCCACGCCCGGACGGCTCAAGGACCTCATCGAGCGCGGCGACTGCCGGCTCGACCAGGTCGCGATCACGGTCCTGGACGAGGCCGACCAGATGGCCGACATGGGCTTCATGCCGCAGGTCGTGGCGCTGCTCAAGCAGGTCGAGCCGGACGGCCAGCGGATGCTGTTCTCGGCGACGCTCGACCAGAACATCGACCGGCTCGTGAAGATGTTCCTCGACGACCCGGTCGTGCACTCCGTCGACCCCTCGGCCGGCGCGGTGACGACGATGGAGCACCACCTGCTCTACATCGCCGACGAGACCGACAAGAAGGCCGTCACGATGAAGATCGCGGCCCGCGACGGCCGCACGATCCTGTTCCTGGACACCAAGCGGTCCGTGGACCGGCTGGTCAAGCGGCTCCTCGCCAACGGCGTACGGGCCTCCGGACTGCACGGCGGCCGCTCGCAGCCGCAGCGCAACCGCACCCTGGATCAGTTCAAGAACGGCCAGGTCACGGCGCTCGTGGCGACCAATGTGGCGGCCCGCGGCATCCACGTCGACGACCTCGACCTCGTCGTGAACGTCGACCCGCCGATCGACCACAAGGACTATCTGCACCGCGGCGGCCGCACGGCGCGCGCCGGCGAGTCCGGCAGTGTCGTCACCCTCGTGCTGCCCGAGGAGAAGCGGGACATGAGCCGGCTGATGTCGAACGCCGGCATCAGTCCCCGTACGGCACAGATCAAGTCCAGCGACGAAGAGCTGACGCGGCTCACCGGCGCCCGGGAGCCCTCCGGCATACCGATCGTCATCGAGGTCCCGCAGCCGGCCCAGCCCGCGGCCGCCCGCAACGGCGGCCAGCGCTCGCGCCGCGGTGGCGGCGGTGGTGGCGGCCGTACCCGCTCCCAGGCCAACGGCCGTACGGGCACGGGCGGTTCGACCGCACGCACCACCGGCGGAGGCTCGACCTCGCGTACCGGTACGGGCGGTTCCGCCGCCCGTACGGGTACGGGCGGTTCGGCCACCCGTACCCGCAGCGGTGGCGGTTCCGGCGGCAGGGGCCGCCGGGGCGGCGGCGCCGCCTAGTCGACGAGCCGGTCCTGGAGCCGCGACAGCGTGCGCAGCTCCAGGCCCAGGCCGTCGGTGAGGTACCGGAAGAGACTGCCGTACCCGGTCCGCACCTCGTCGAGCGCGGTGTTCAGATACGCGGTCCGCACCTCCTGGAGAGGGATGATCAGGTCCGGGTTCTGCATGAGCCCGCCCTGCTTCAGCCCCTCCCGCACCTTCGCGTCGTACGTGGCCCGGAAGGTGTTGGAGGCCATGTAGTCGCCGACGGCCGTCGCCTCCGGCACGCCCAGGGCCGTCAGCAGGAGATAGCTCGTCCAGCCCGTACGGTCCTTGCCCGAGGTGCAGTGGTACAGCGAGGGTGTCGAGCCGAGGCCGGCCAGCTCGCGGAGCGTGAGGCCGAGCTGGGCGCGGTTCGCCGCGCTGGTGACGAACGAGCGGTACACCTCGGTCATGAACGCGGCCGCCCGCCCGCCGCCGAGCATCTGCTCCTGGCGCACCGGATCGCGAGAGCCGATCGCCGCGAGCAGCTGCCCGAACAGGCCGTTGTCGGTGACCGGCCGCGACACCGCGACGACCCCGGCCGGGAGCCGGTCCGCGCCGTCGTACTGGACCTCCAGCGGGATCCGGAAGTCGACGGCCCGCCCCAGGCGCAGCCCGGCGAGGGTCGTCACATCGGAGTCGGTGAGCTTGCCCAGGGCATCGGCCCGGTACACCAGGCCGTGCCGCACCCGGCCGCCGGTGTAGGTGGGATAGCCACCCAGATCGCGGACGTTGACCGCGCCCTGGAGCGGGATGTGGCGAACGGCCGTGGCGCGGGGGCGACTTCGGGTCGCCGCGACGGCCGGGGCGGTCGCCGCCGCGAACGCCGCGGCGGTGGCGGTGCTCAGTAGTGCGCGTCTCGACAGAGGCATGACTGAACTCCCGTGAGGGGATGAGGGTTTCACCCTGGTGTGGGCAGGGTGCGGAGCACGTGCTCGGCCTCGGACATGACCCGCAGGACGAGTTCCTCGCAGCTCGGGAGGTCCTCGATCAGCCCTGCGACCTGTCCGGACGCCATGACACCGAGGTCGGTGCGGCCCTCGACCATGGACGCTTTGAGGAGCATGGGGGTGTTCGCGGCGAGCAGGACCTGGCTCCACGACAGGTCCTTGCCGTGTTTCATCGCGAGACCGTCGCGGATCATCCGGGACCACGACAGACCCGAGATCCGGCGGAAGCCGGCCGCGCGGCGTACGGCCTGCGCCAACGCCCGTACCCGGCCCGCCCGTTCGAGTGCGGCGACCATCTCCGTACGGAGCATCCGGTGCGGGAGTCCGTCGACGGCGGTCGTCACCGTCACGTCCTTGACCGTCGCGGCCAGGTACCTCGCCTTGACGGCGTCGGGGACGGTCGAATCCGAGGTGAGCAGGAAGCGGGTGCCCATCGCGACGCCCGCCGCGCCGTAGGAGAGCGCCGCGACCAGGCCACGGCCGTCGTGGAAGCCACCGGCCGCGATCACCGGGATGTCGACCGCGTCGACGACCTGCGGCAGCAGGACGGTCGTGGCCACCTCGCCGGTGTGCCCGCCGCCCTCGCCGCCCTGCACGATCACCGCGTCCGCGCCCCAGGCCGCGACCTTCTCGGCGTGGCGCCGGGCCCCGATGGACGGGACCACGACCACGCCCGCGTCCTTCAGTTCGGAGATCAGCTCGCGAGAGGGGGCGAGGGCGAAGGAGGCGACCCGTACGCCCTCGTCGACGATGATCCGCACCCGCTCGCGGGCGTCGCCCGCGTCCGCGCGGAGATTGACCCCGAACGGCCGGTCCGTACGCGTCTTCACCTCACGGACCGCGGCGCGCAGCTCCTCGACGGTCATCGTCGCCGAGGCGAGGATGCCCAGGGCGCCGGCGTTGGCGGAGGCCGAGACCAGCCGCGCTCCGGCCACCCAGCCCATGCCGGTCTGGACGATCGGGTACCGGACGCCGGTCAGCTCGGTGAGCGCCGTCTTCATCGGACCCGGACCTCCCGGTCCCGCAGCCCCTTCGGGTCGATCACCTCGCGGATCAGCCGCAGCTCCTCGGCGGTCGGCTCGCGGGTGTACGGCACGTCGTCCCCGATCACGAGGTCGAAGCCGGTGGCCTGCCGGACCTGGTCCACGGTGACGCCCGGGTGGAGCGAGGCGAGCCGCATCGAGCGGTCGGGCGTCTCGAAGTCGAGGACGCCGAGGTCGGAGACGACCCGCGGGATCCGGTGGAAACGGTCGGCTCCTGCCGCGGCCGCGCGGTCGTAGCCGACGCCGCTGACCATGTCCACGCGCTCGACGAAGACCCGTGGCGAGTGCTTGGGGATCCAGTAACTGACCGGATTGTTCAGGGTGTTGACCGGAGCGCCGCGGACCCCGAGGAGCTGGCGGTCGGGCCGGGACCAGTCGCCTATGCAGGAGATGTTCTGGTTGCCGTGCCGGTCGATCTGGCTCGCGCCCATCATGACGTGCCGCTTCCCGCCGGTGACCATGGTGAGGTGGCGGCGGTACGGCAGCCAGCCCTCCACCTGCCCGTCGAGGCCGACGAGCATCGCCTCGCCGTCGGTCAGCAGCAGATCGGGGGAGAAGGAGCGTTTGGCGAGCCGGGCGCCGAAGGAGGAGACCGGGGCCATGGCGGCGGCGAGGATCTCGCCGTTGTCGCGCCAGGCCTCGGCGCAGGCGACGACGCAGTACTCGGCGCGGGTGACGGTCGTGGTCGTGGTCACTGCTGCTCCTCGTGCCAGGTGCGTACGGCCTGCTGGTAGTCGTCCTCGCTCTTCCCGGAGAGGAACCGTTCGGCGAACTCGGGCCAGGGTGTGGTGGCGTACAGCTTCTGGAAGGGCTCGTCGCGGGTGTAGTCGGGGGCACAGGAGGTGAAGTGCGCGCCGTTCGGTGCCTCGACGACGCCGGTGACGCTGTGCCGGCCGACGAGCAGGGACTGCGGTGCGGTGTCGCCCCCGAAGCCGTCGACGATCTCCTCGCAGGAGATGTAGGCGGTGTCGGCGGCCTCGCAGAAGAGATCGTCGAAGTACGGGTCGGGGCCCAGGTACTGGCCGTTGCCGAGCCGGTCGGCGCGGTTGAGGTGGACGAAGGCGGCGTCCATGCGCAGGGCGGGCACGGCGACGAACGTCTCCCCGTCCTCGTACGGCGAGGTGACCGTCCGCAGCTCGGGGTTGACCCTCATCACGTCCGAGCCGAGACCGGCCCGCACGGGCAGGAACGGCAGACGGTTGGCGGCGGCGTGCAGGCCCCACATGAACATGGCCTCGTCGAGCTCGGTCATGGCGAAGTCGCCGCGTTCGCGGGCGGCGCGGAAATTCGGTTCGAGGGGGATGGAGTCCAGGGTGGTGAAGGCGGCGACGAGCTTGCGGATCCGGCCGGCGGCGGCGAGCAGGCCCACGTCGGGGCCGCCGTAGGAGACCACGGTGAGATCGCTGATCTCGGACCGGAGCAGCGCTCTGACCAGGGCCATCGGCTTGCGGCGCGAGCCCCAGCCGCCGATGCCGAGCGTCATGCCGCTGCGCAGGCGGCCCACCACCTCGTCGGCGGTCATCGTCTTGTCGGTCATCGCGAGTCCTCCTTGGCCCGGTTCGTGCCGAAGGTGTCGCGGACGCGGTCGGCGACCCCGCTGAGGTTGGCCTCGAAGGTGAAGCCCTGCTCGAAGCGGTAGCTGCGGCGCACGTCCACGGGGTCGATCCCGTTGATGGCGGCCTTGGCGAGGCGGATCAGATACCCGTCCTTGCGGGCGATCTCGGCCGCCAGCTCCACCGCCGCTTCCAGAAGTTCCCCGCGCGGCACGACCTTCCAGACCGAGCCGTGGGCATGCAGCTCGGCGGCGGTGGCGGTGCGGGAGGTGTAGTACAGCGCGCGCATCAGATGCTGCGGCACGAGCCGGGCGAGATGCGTGGCGGCGCCGAGAGCGCCCCGGTCCAGCTCGGGCAGCCCGAAGGTGGCGTCCTCGGAGGCGACGATCATGTCCGCGTTGCCGACGAGCCCGATCCCGCCGCCCAGACAGAAGCCGCCGACGGCCGCGACGACCGGCACCTCGCACTCGTAGACCGCCGAGAAGGCCTCCGCGCAGCCATGGTTGGCGCCGATCAGCGCCGTGTGCCGCCCGGTCCCGTGCTCGCGCTGCATCTCCTTGATGTCGACGCCCGCGTTGAAGCCCCGGCCTGCGGCGGCCAGCACCACACAGCGGACCTCGGGGTCCCGGCCCGCCGCGCGGACGGCGTCGGCGAGGTCGTACCAGCCCTGTACGGGAAGGGCGTTGACGGGCGGGAAGTCGACGGTGACAAGTGCGATGCCCTTGCCCGGGCTTGAGGTGGAGACACCCATGAGCGGATCAGCTACCTTTCCACCAAACATTTGTTAGGTGACTGCTTGGTGAGGAAAGGTAGCAGCCGATGGAGCTGGACGGGAGGGTTGCCGTCGTCACCGGCGGCACGCGCGGGGTCGGCGCGGGCATCGCCCGGGCGTTCCTCAGAGCGGGGGCGCGGGTGGTCGTCTGTGCGCGCAGACCACCGGACGAGCCCGTCGAGGACGGGGGTCGCGAGGCCGTCTTCGTCCCCCTCGACCTGCGGAAACCCGCGGAAGTCGTCGCCTTCTTCGCGGGCGTCGGCGAGCGGTACGGACGGCTGGACGCCCTGGTCAACAACGCCGGCGGAACGCCGTACCGGCTCCTCGGCGAGGGGGACGCCGAACGGCACGCGCGGGTCGTGGAGTTGAACCTCATCGCCCCGCTGACCGTCTCCCTCGCCGCGTACGAACTGCTGCGGGCCTCCCGCGGCGCGATCGTCATGGTCGGCAGTGTCAGCGGGACCCGGCCCTCGCCCGGAACGGCCGCGTACGGCGCCGCGAAGGCGGGCCTGGAGAACCTGGCCCGCTCGATGGCGGTGGAATGGGCGCCCGACGTACGGGTGAACTCCCTCGTCCTCGGCATGGTCCGCACCGAGCTGTCCCACCTCCACTACGGCGACGAGGACGGCATCGCCGCCGTCGGGGCGACGGTGCCGCTCGGCCGGCTCGCCGAGCCCGCGGACGTGGGGGAGGCGGCGGTGTTCCTCGCCTCCGACCGGGCCGCGTACGTCTCGGGGGCCTCGCTGCTGGTGCACGGGGGCGGCGAGCGCCCCGCGTTTCTGGATGCCGCGACTGTCAACAAGGAGAGCTGAGATGGGTCTGTGCGAGGGTCGGGTCGTGATCGTGACGGGCGCGGGGCGGGGGCTCGGGCGGGCGCACGCGCGCGCCTTCGCCGCCGAGGGGGCGAAGGTGGTCGTCAACGACCTGGGGGTGGGGCTCGACGGCTCCGCCGGGTCCGGCTCGCCCGCCGTGCAGGTGGTGGAGGAGATCCGCGCGGCGGGCGGCGAAGCCGTCGCGCACGGCGGTGACATCGCCACGGAGGAGGGTGCGGCCTCGCTGGTCGCGGCGGCCCTGGACTCCTTCGGACGGCTCGACACCCTGGTCAACAACGCGGGATTCCTGCGGGACCGGATGCTGGTGAACCTCGGCGAGGACGACTGGGACGCGGTGATGCGCGTCCATGTGAAGGGCCACTTCCTGCCGTTGCGGCACGCGGCCGCGCACTGGCGGGCGGAGGCGAAGGCCGGGCGTGAGCCCGTGGCCCGGGTCGTCAACACCACGTCGGGCGCGGGTCTGTTGGGCAGCGTCGGACAGGGCAACTACGCGGCGGCCAAGGCCGGCATCGTCGGCCTGACCCTGGTCGCGGCGGAGGAGATGGGCCGGTACGGGGTCCAGGTCAACGCGATCGCCCCGGCGGCCAGGACGCGGATGACGGAGCAGGCGTTCGCCGGCCTGGAGGGCGTGCCCGAGGACGTGTCGCCGCTGGTGGTCTGGCTGGGCTCGACGGCCTCGGCCGGTGTGACCGGTCGCGTCTTCGAGGCGGAGGGCGGCCGGATCACCGTCATGGAGGGGTGGCGGCCGGGACCGACGGCCGACAAGGGGGCGCGCTGGAGTCCGGCGGAGGCGGGGGAGGCGGCGCTGAAGCTCCTGGCGGAGGCGGAGGTGCCGGGCCCGGTGTACGGCTCTACTCGGTAAGGCGCTTCGTCGCGGCGCGCTGGCGGTCGGTCGCGCCGGTCAGGAAGCGGGTGACGGTGAGGAGCTCCTCGGTGGTGAACTCCTCGTAGAGTTCGTGCACTTCGCGCGCCCAGTCGTCGAAGAGCGGGGCGAGCTCCGCCAGCTTCTCGGGCCGGGGCTCGATCAGCACCCGGCGCTTGTCCGTCGGGTGCTTCACCCGACGGACGAATCCCTTGCGCTCCAGACGGTCGACGAGGCCCGTCACGGAGGCGGGCGCGAGACCGGAGTGCTCGGCCAGCTCCTTGGCGGTGAGCGCGCCGTGGCGCTGGAGGAGGTCCAGGGTCTTGGTCTCCGTGGGGCCGAGGTCCTGCTTGGCCGCGACCGCCGTGTGGAAGGCGACGGACGCGGCGCTGGAGTCGCGTCCGGCGACGGTGAGGGCGGCGACGACCTCGGCGCGCCGGTTCTGCTCGCTCATGGACCCACTCTAGCAAGTCTTTCGTTCGGTCGAACGAAAGACTTGTGATCACGGGACGGCCTGTGTCAGATTTTATTTCGTTAGGTCGAACGAAGTAAATCCCGGGAAGGGGCGCGCGATGTCCGCGACCACCGTCTCCACCACGACCAGCGGTGACTCCGTCGCCGTCCACCCGCGCCGCTGGGCCGCGGCCGTCGTCATGATGGTCGCCGCCCTGATGGACCTGATCGACGTCACCATCGTCAACGTCGCCCTGCCCTCCATCGGGCACGGACTCGGCGCCTCCGAGAGCGCGCTGCAGTGGACCGTCTCCGCCTATCTGCTCGGCTTCGCCGCCACCCTGATCGTCGCCGGACGGCTCGGCGACCGCTACGGACGCAAGGCGCTCTTCCTCGCCGGTACGACAGGCTTCGGACTCGCGAGTCTCGCGTGCGGAATCGCCCAGACACCGGGCCAGTTGATCGCCGCGCGGACCGTGCAGGGTGTGACGGCGGCCGTCCTCATGCCACAGGTCCTCGGCTCCTTCCACGCCCTCTTCCAGGGCAAGGAGCGCGGCAAGGTCTTCGGGATGTACGGGGCGGTGGCCGGCTTCGCCTCCGCCGTCGGGCTGCTCCTCGGCGGGGTGCTGACGGACGCCGACCTCTTCGGGCTCGGCTGGCGGGCCGTCTTCCTCGTGAACGTGCCGGTCGCCGTGGTGACCCTGGTCGCGGCCGTCGTCCTCGTACCGTCCACCCGGGAGCGGTCCGCCGCCCGTCCTCCCGTGCTCGGCAGTGTCGTGCTCGCGGCCGGCCTCGTCGCGATCGTGCTGCCACTGGTCCAGGGCCGTGAGCACGGCTGGCCGCTGTGGGGCTGGCTGCTCCTCGGCGGTGGTGTGCTCGCGGTGACGGGCCTCGCGGCGCGCGGGTCGGTGCTGCCGGGGCGGACGTTCCGGGTGCCCGCGTTCTCGTACGGGCTCGCGGTGCAACTGCTCTTCGCCCTCGGGATGCAGGGCTTCTTCCTGGTCTTCGCGATCTGGCTGCAGGGCGAGCAGGGGTACGCACCGCTGGAGGCCGGCCTGTTGATGGTCGCCTTCTCGGCCGGAGGCTTCCTCACCGCCCCGGTGGCGGACCGGTTGGCGGCCCGGTTCGGCCGGTACGTCCCGGTGGCGGGCGCGGTCCTGATGGCCGTCGGCTACGGCTGGGTCTGGTACGCGATGAGCACCGCGGCCCCCGTCCACACCGGCGCCTGGCCGCTGGTCCCGGGTCTCGTCGTCGCCGGCGCGGGCCTCGGCTTCCTGGTCGTGCCGCTGGTCACCATCGTCCTGTCGTCGGTGCCGGGGGAGACGGCGGGCGGGGCGTCGGGCGTCTTCTCGACGGCGCAGCAGTTCGGCGGGGCGCTGGGAGCGGCGGCCATCGGTACCGCGTACTTCGCGGACCTGTCGGTGGGGGCGGCGATGCCATGGGTCGTCGCGACCTACGCGGCGACGGCCCTCCTGAGCCTGCGCCTCCCGCGCGGGGGAGCGGCGGCAGCCTGACCTCGGGCGGGCGGCCCGGGCGGGGAGCGGCGGCAGCGTGACGTCGGCGACCCGGGCGGGGAGCGGCGGCAGCGTGACGTCGGCCGTCCGCGCGGGGAGCGGCGGCATTCCGAAGCGGGCGCCCCCGAAGCCCTCGGGCTCCTCACCTCAGGAGCCCGAGGGCTTCGGGGCGATCTGGCCCGCGGCGATCGCGGCGAGGGCGAGGGCGAAGCCGACCAGCTGGACCGGGCCGAGTGACTGGCCGAGCAGCAGCGCTCCCAGCAGGGCGGCCACGATCGGCGACAGCAGGACGAGGACGGCGACGGACGTGACCGGCAGGGTGGTCACGCCACGGACCCACAGGACGTACGAGAGCAGGCCGCCGACCAGGCCGAGCCAGAGATAGCCGAGGACGGCGCTCGTGTCGACGGCGGGCGGCGCGCCCTCGAACAGGAACGTCACCGGCACCAGGAACAGGCCGCCCGCGGCGAGTTGCCAGCCCGCGAACGCCGTCGGGCCGACGCCGTCCGGGCGTCCCCAGCGCTTGGTGAGCGTCACCCCGAGTGCCATCGAACCGGCGCCGCCGAGACCCGCCAGAATCCCGACCGCGTCGAATCCCGCGTCAGGGCCGACCACCACCAGACCGACGCCCACGACACCGGCGATCCCCCACACGAAGCTCCGGGCCGACGGGGGCTGGCGCAGCACGGCCACGGCCAGGACCGCGACGATCAAAGGCTGCGCGGCACTCAGCGGGGCGGCCACACCTCCGGGCAGCCGTTCGGCGGCGACGAACAACAGGGGGAAGAGCGCGCCGATGTTGAGCACACCCAGCGCGGCGGCCCTCGGCCACCACGCCCCGCGGGGCAGCGTGCGCGTGACAGCCAACGCGATCAGGCCCGCGGGCAGGGCGCGGAGGAGTCCCGCGAACAACGGGTGGCCCGGGGGCAGGAGTTCGGTGGTGACCACGAAGGTGGTCCCCCAGACGATGGGCGCGGAGGCGGTCAGGGCAGTGTCGGCAAGACCTGCCGGGCTCGATGACGTCACCAGGTTCTTCACGCGATCCAGCTTCGGCGCCCATGATCAATGAGTCCAATGCATGTTTGTCACGGGATCCATCGTGATTCACGATGGATCCATGGAGCTTCAGCAGATGCGGTACGTCATCGCCGTCGCGGAGACGAGCAGCTTCACCCGCGCCGCCGAGCGGTGCCTCGTGGTCCAGTCCGCCCTCAGCCATCAGGTCGCCCGGCTGGAACGGGAGCTGGGCGCCCGGCTCTTCGACCGCACCAGCCGCCGCGTGCGGTTGACGCCGGCCGGTGAGGCGTTCCTGCCGGCGGCCAGGCAGGCCGTCAACGCCGCCGAGCGCGCCGCCTCCGAGGTCGCCGCGGCCGTCGGCGAGATCCGCGGTCGGCTCGCCATCGGCGTGATCCCCACCGTTGCGGCCTTCGACATTCCGGCCGCACTGCACGCCTTTCGCCGGCTCTACCCGCAGGTCCGCATCCGTCTGCACGTCGGCGCCAGCGAGCTCCTCGTCGAGCTGGTCAAGGAAGGCACGCTCGAGATCGCCTTCCTCGGCCTGTCCCCGACGGCCCGGCCCGGAGGGGTCGGCTCCAGGGTGCTGGCCCACGACCGGCTGGTCGCCGTGGTCGCCCCCGGCCATCCGCTCGCAGGGGAGACCGAGGTCGACCTCGCCCGGCTCTCCTCCGAGGTGTTCGTGGACAAGCCGGCGGGAACGGCCGGACGCCTCCAGTCCGACCAGGCGTTCGCCGCGGCCGGAGTCCACCGCGAGGTCGCCTTCGAGGTGACCGACGCCGGGTTCACGACGCGGCTCATCCACCAGAACCTCGGCATCGCCCTCCTTCCCTCGGCCTACACCCCGCACCTCACGGGCGTGGTCACGATCCCGGTCCGGGACGCGCCGGCCCGGACCGAGCACCTCATCTGGAACCGCGCCACCCTCACCCCCGCGGCGACGGCCTTCCTCGCGGAACTGGACATCGTGATCGACCAGGAGACGGAAGGTTCCTGACACGGCGTCCGGGCGTGGCTCGCCCCGCGGCGGCGGTACGCATGCCCGACGGCCCGGACTCCACGGAGCGGGCGGAAGCGGCTCCCTCGACCCGCCGAAGCGGTTCTCCCCGTTCGCCGTGGCGGGGCGAGGTGGCGACGCCGTCCACCCTGCCGTAACCCCGCGGCCACTCCCGGCTGCGAGGCTCGCACTCGAACGGAAGTTGTTCTACGCCGCCTACCGGCGCTTCGGCGACCTGCTGCTCCGCCCCGAACTCCAGCTCGACTTCCGGCTCACGCCCGGCGACTGCCTGATCTTCGACAACACCCGGCTGCTGCACGCCCGGACGGCCTTCGCCGAATCCGGCGCCCGCCACCTCCAGGGCGCCTACGCCGACATCGACGGCCTCGCCTCCACCCTCGCCGTACTGCGCCGGGAGGAGAGCGCGAAGTGAACCCCCTCGACACCCTCGCCGGGCTCTTCGAAGGCGAAGGCAGCGCCGAGTACTTCGGCGAGGCCGTCACCCAGGCCGAGCACATGCTCCAGGCCGAGCACATGCTCCAGGCCGGCGCCCTCGCCGAGGCGGCCGGCGCCCCGCCGCACCTGATCGCCGCCGCTCTCCTGCACGACGTCGGCCACTTCCAGGGGGCGGTCACCGGCCGCGACCTGATGGAGCACGGCACCGACAACCGGCACAGCCACACCGGCGCCGACTGGCTCGGCCAGTGGTTCGGCCCCGAAGTCACCGAGCCCGTACGGCTGCACGTCGCCGCCAAGCGCTACCTCTGCGCCGTCGAGCCGGCCTACGTCGACCTGCTCTCCGAGGCGTCCGTGCACACCCTCGCCGTCCAAGGGCGGCCCGATGACCGAGGCGCAGCTACGCGCCTTCGAGGCGCATCCGGGGGCGGCCGACGCCGTCGCCGTCGCCGTACGCCGCTGGGACGAACAGGCGAAGGACCCGGACCTGCCGACGCCCGGCTTCGCCCACTTCAGGCCCCTGCTGGCCGGGCTGCTCCTCACGGGCTGAGCGCTCACGAACCGAGCCGACGGCCCAGCGCGCTCGTCCCCGTCGAACTCTGCATCGTGAACGCCACGGTCCCCGGCAGATAGCGGTCCTGCGACCACTCCACCGGCGCGCCCGCCGGGTCGGTGGAGTGCCGTCGCTCCCGCAGCAGCGACTCCCCGGCCCGGCAGCCGAGCAGCTCCGCGTCGTCGGCGTCGGCGGGCACCAGGTCGATGGTGTGCCGGGCGTCGGCGAACAGCACGCCGTGCAGCTCCAGTTGCTCCGAGTGGGAGACGGTGTCCAGCGGCATCCGGGCCACCAGCTCCCCGATCCGCTCCGGATACGTCGTACGCTCCACCATCACCGGCGTGCCCGCGAGCGTCCGCAGCCGCCGTACCCGGTAGACCGGCGATCCCTCCTCGACGCGCAGCCTCTCGGCCTCCTCCGCGTCCGCGGGCACCCGGTCGACGGCCACGATCCGCCCCCCGGGCTCCTCCCCGAGCGAGCGCGCCCAGCGCGTGAACGAGCGCAGCTCGCCGAAGCTGTGCAGCCGGGGCCCGCCGAGCACCACCCGGCGCGAACCGCGCCGCGAGGTGATCAGCCCGTCGGTCCTCAGCGCGGCGAGCGCCTGGCGGACCGTGCCCCTCGACACACCGTAACGGCGGGCCAGTTCGTCCTCGGCGGGCAGCTTCGCCCCCGACCCGTACTCGCCCGCGGTGATGGCGGTCCGCAGATCGGCGGCGACCTTCAGATACAGCGGCGTCCTGCCCCGTGCCTCACTCACAGGCCCACCCTGTCATGCCCCGTGCTCACCGGACCAGGGAGATCAACAACTCGGGATCCACCTCGGTCAACGAGCCCGCCAGCGTGACGCCTTCGGTGCCGGCGAAGTCCTCCAGCGGCTCCGTCGACGGCACGGCGAGCACCCGGCAGCCCGCGGCCACCGCCGAGGCGACTCCCGTCGGACTGTCCTCGACGGCCACGCACCGCGCCGGTTCGGCGCCGAGCGCCACCGCCGCCGCCAGATAGGGATCGGGCTCCGGCTTCGTCCGTACGGTGTCCTCGGCGCCGAACAGCGCGTCGAAGCGGTGCCCGTCCAGGGTGCCGGCGACCTGGGCGACGACCGCCCGCGGCGATGCCGACACCAGCGCCGTCGGCACCCGGCGGGCGCGCAGCGCGGCCAGCAGCCGCAGCGCGCCCGGCCGGGGCGCCGCGGCCACCGCGAGCCGCGCGGCGAAGTCCGCGCCCAACTCGGCCGCGAGCTCCGCCGCCGGCGCGTCCAGGTACTCCTGGAGCATGGCCGCCGTGTCCTCCACCGAGCGTCCCGTCACCGCCGTACGGTGCCCGGCGTCCAGGCCGCGGCCCCGGCGCACGGCCGCGGCCTCCACCACGTCCAGCCAGACGCCCTCGGTGTCGACGTCAGGGCGGTCAGGCCGAGGGCGCCGACGAAGGCGGCGGTGCGGGCAGCGGAGGTCACGCGTACTCCATGGGGGAAGGGGAGCGAGGCCAAGATGCATGAACAACTGTTGTCCATACAACTCCTGCATTACGGGGGGTCCCGATGTCCCGTCGGTGAACGCGAGGAGAAGCCCGCCCTGCGATTCCCCGGCGGATCGGGGTGTTCGGCCCGTCCCGCCCGTGCTGCCGTGATCAGCGGCAGCGGGGGCTCGTCCACTCCAGCCGGTTCCTGACCCGAGGGTCCTCGATGTACTCGACGGCGGCGAGGGCCGTGTCCCGGGCGGTGCCGCCCGGACTCCCCTCCGCCAGGATCCACGCCAACGCCTCGACGGCACGCGGATCCTGTCGGATCGCCAGCCCACGCGCCGCCTCGGCGACGACGTCAGGATCCGAGTCCTCCAGCCGGGCCGCGAGCGCCTCCCGCAGTACGGGCGTGTCCTCGGGCACCTCCGCGAGCGCCAGGGTCGCCCAGTCCCGCACCCCGTGGTCGTGATCGCGGCTCAGCGCGACCAGTCGCGCCACCGCCGCCGTGTCCCCCGCGGGTACGGGCCCGGTGAGCGCGCACCCGAGGGCCCGCCGCACCTCGATGTCGGGATGCGAGGCGAACGCCGTCATCTCGGGCACCGCGACCGGGTCCCCGTACTGCCCGAGCGCGACGACCACGGAGAGCGCGGGCTCCCTCGCGGCATCCCTCGCCGTCTCCGCCGCCAGGTGGCGCAGCACCGGCATCGCCCGCGCCGTGAAGCCGTCGAGGCCGCCCAGGACGCGCGCGCCCAGGGCCCGCCGCAGGGGCTCCTCGCTCGCGCACCACGCGACGCATGCCGCGAAGGTGTCCTCGTCGCCGCGGTCGGCCAGGGCACGGACCGTCTCGGTCCAGTCGTCGAGGTCCGGGTCCCCGCACCGCAGCGCCCGCCCCGCGAGCTCCTCGTACGGCGCGCGGACCCCCAGCACGCGCTCCAGGAGCGTGGCGATCGCCGCGTGGCCGGTCTGCTGCTCGTTGCCGCTGCCCGGGGCGCCGTTCGCGCGCAGCAGGTCGACGACGACGGTCACCCCGCCGTCCTCGTACACACGGCGCACCACGGTCTCCCCGGACCCGTCGCCCCCGCTCGTCCCGAGCAGCCCGCGCCGCAACTCCTCCGCGATGTCGACACCGATCCAGCGTCGCGCCTCGCGCAGAGCGTCCTCGACCGGCCCGGCACCGTGGTCGAGCAGGGCCCGTACGCTCCCGGTCGAGCCCCTCCGCGCCGCCGCGACCAGCGGCGGAAGCCCGTCGGGTCCGGGCCGGCCGGGGTCGGCGCCGTGCTCCAGAAGCACCCGCACCGTCTCCACGTGCCCGAGCCGCACGGCCCAGTCCAGGGGCGTGAACCCGAACGCCTCCGCCTGGTCCGCCCGCGCCCCGCCGGCCAGCAGCGCCCGCACCACCTCGGTGTGCCCGCCGCAGGCGGCGCCGCACAGCGGAAGGTCCCCCGCCTCCTCGCCGCTGCCCCGCGCGGGATCGGCGCCCGCCGCCAGCAGAAGCCGTACGATCCCGGCCTCGTTCGCCACGGCCGCCCGGTACAGCGGGGTCTCGCCCTCGTCGTCGGCCTCGGGGGACATTCCGGCCCGGAGGGCGCGCACGACGGCGTCGTCCCCCTCGTGAATCGCGTCGAACAGCGTGCTCATCCGTCGACCTTCACCCGCCGGACACGAACGGCGCAAACGAATAGGGGTGTCCGACGGATCGAGGCCGGGGCCCTATGTCTCGCACTCCAGGACCGCACCGCACACCCCGCACCGCGCCTTGACCCTGCGGCCCGCCGGGACGCGCAGTCGCTGCCGGCACACCGGGCACGGGAACGCGACCCGGGCCGAGGCTCCCGTGCCCTCGAAGGCGTAGGGAGCGCCCGCCGGCGCCCGGCCGTAGCGGCGGTCCTTCGCGTAGCGGTGGCGCGCCGCCCATCCCGCCGCCGCCAGCGGGGGCCGGCGGTTGTCCCGCGCGGCCTCCTCCCGCCCCCGGTTCCACGCCTCGTACGCGCGCGGGCTGGTGAACCACGGCGAGGGGTCCTCCCCGAACGCCTCGGCGCGCTTCGCCAGCACGTACCCGAACTCCTCCGGCGTCAGGTACCCGAGCTTCTGGCTGGACACCCCGTCCTCCCGGAACGCGTCCAGGAGCAGCCATCCGGCCCCCAGGTACGTAGTCACCACATCCGTGAGGATCTCGTTCTTCCGGGTGTCGGGGAACCCGAGGTCGAGGCGGTGCAGGAGTACATGGGTGATTTCGTGGGCCAGTGCGGCTCCCACGTCCCTGCGGTGCTGCCGGAAGCGGTCGTTCAGCTCGACGAAGTACTCGGGTCCCGCCGCCAGTTCCACGCTCGCCGCGTGCGTCATCGGGCGGAAGCTCACGATCATGCGTGCCTCGGGGAGCTCCAGGTGGTGGACGAGGGACTTCGCGACCCGCTGGGCCCCGAGGTGGAGGTCCTCCTCGTCATCGAAGGCCACGTCCGCCGCCGGCACGCTCGTCGCGTACCGCCGGACCCCGTCCGCGGACAGCCTGCGGTACATCGCGGTGATCGAGGCCCGCACCTCGTCGAGGTGCGGGAACCCATGGACGACTTCGTTGCCGTTCGGCACGTCGCACCCCCTTTCCTTCACTGTACGGGCGCGGCACGGCACCGTCCGCTGGCCGAAAACGTGTCCTTGTGGCCCCGGTGAGCCTTTGTTCATAATCCGGACCAAGCCTTGACGGGCACATGCCATCAAGGCTCAACCCCCCATGAAAGGCAGACACTTGAAGAAGAACAGGTTCGTCCGCGCTCTTCAGAGAATCGCCGCGGTCGGCGCCGTCGTGCTCGCCGCCGTCAGCCTCCAGCCCTCCACCTCCTCCGCCGCTCCCGCCCCGGTCGTCGGCGGAACCCGTGCCGCCCAGGGCGAGTTCCCCTGGATGGTCAGGCTCTCCATGGGCTGTGGCGGCTCGCTGATCACCCCGCAGGTCGTCCTCACCGCCGCCCACTGTGTGAGCGGCTCCGGCAACAACACCAGCATCACCGCCACCGCCGGAGTCGTGGACCTCCGGAGCAGCAGCGCCATCAAGGTCCGGTCCACCAAGGTCCTGCAGGCCCCCGGCTACAACGGCAAGGGCAAGGACTGGGCGCTGATCAAGCTCGCCACCCCGATCACCTCGCTGCCCACCCTGAAGATCGCCGAGACCACCGCGTACAACAGCGGCACCTTCACGGTGGCCGGCTGGGGCGCCGCCCGTGAGGGCGGGGCCCAGCAGCGCTACCTGCTCAAGGCGACCGTGCCGTTCGTCTCGGACGCGTCCTGCCAGGCCTCCTACGGCAGCGACCTCGTCCCCGCCGAGGAGATCTGCGCCGGCTTCGCCCAGGGCGGCGTCGACACCTGCCAGGGTGACTCCGGCGGCCCGATGTTCCGCCGTGACAACGCCGGTGCCTGGGTCCAGGTCGGCATCGTCAGCTGGGGCCAGGGCTGCGCACGCCCGAACTACCCCGGCGTGTACACCGAGGTCTCGACCTTCGCCGCCCAGATCAAGTCCGCGGCCGCGAGCCTCTAGCACGACCTGAGCGTGTACGGCCGCGGGGCCACCGCCCCGCGACCGCGAGCCCGTACGGGGACGGGGCCACCGCCCCCGTACAGGCTCGTCTCTCATCCGAGCCGCACGCTCCCCGCCCCGCCCTCCAGTTCGAGCACCCACACCTCGTTGCCGCCCTCCCGCAGCACCGGGCCCGGCACGAACAGCGACTCCTGCGGGCCCGCGGACCAGTACCGGCCCAGGCAGAAACCGTTCACCCAGACGAAGCCGCGCGTGCCGCCCGGCAGCGACAGCGCCGCGTCACCCGGCCCGGACACATCCACCACCGCCCGGTACAGCCCCGGCCCGGTGTCCCCGGCCACAGGCCGCAGCGGCACCTTCGCCACCGCCCCCGCCTCGAAGGCGTCAAGACGCAGCCCCCGGGCCCGTACCCCGTGCACGTACTGCCGCTCGTGCCGGACCCCGCCCGTGATCCCCTTCGGCTCGGCCTGCCGCGGCCCGTAGTTGACCCGGCCCAGCGACTCCACCCACAGCTCCACCACCGCGGGCCCCGCCACCGGCTCGGCGAGCACCGCGTCCTCCGAGGTCAGCACCCCGGCTTGCACCCCGTCCACGTACACCACCGCGCGGTCGCGCAGCCCGGTCACGGAGAGCGGGTACGGCTGCCGCGGGCCGGGGACCTCCAGCCGGTAGCGCACCAGGCCCCGGTCCACGCCCAGCTCCTCGAACGTCGGCGGCAGCGGTGTCTCCGACTCCTCGTCGCCGAGCACCTCGAGGACCTCGGCGAGCGGCGCCCACTCCGTCAAGGAGGCGTCCGCCGGCCCCGCGATCCGGCGCGGCGGCTCCGGCACCTCCGGCAGCGGGCCGTCCGCGAACTCCCCGAGCACCTCGCGGAACAGCCAGTACTTCTCCGTCGGCAGCCCCGCCTCGTCGACCGGCGCGTCGTAGTCGTACGAGGTCACCGTCGGCCGCAGCTCGCCCTCGTGCAGCTCACCGGCCCGGTTCGCGCCCGCCCAGCCCGCGAAGTTCGTCCCGCCGTGCGCCATGTAGACGTTCACCGACGCCCCGCACTCCAGGATCTCCCGCAGCGTGGCCGCCGCGTCCGCCGCGTCCCGCACGGAGTGCTCCGTGCCCCAGTGGTCGAACCAGCCGCACCAGAACTCCATGCACATCAGCGGCCCCGACGGCTGATGCCGCCGCAGCACGGCGAACGCCTCCCGTGCCTCCGAGCCGAAGTTCGCCGTCGCCAGGATCCCGGGCACCGAACCACCCGTCAGCATGTGGTCCTCGGGCCCGTCCGACGTGAACAGCGGCACCCCCACCCCGCACTCCACCAGCAGGTCCGCGACCTTGCGCAGATACCCCTGGTCGGAGCCGTAACTCCCGTACTCGTTCTCCACCTGGACCATGATCACCGGGCCGCCGCGGTCGATCTGCCGCTCCACGACCTGCGGCAGCAGCGTCCGGAACCACCGCTCCACATCAGCCAGATACTCCGCGTCGTCCGTCCGCACCCGCCGCCCCAGCCGCCCCGTCAGCCAGTGCGGCAGCCCGCCGTTCTCCCACTCGGCGCAGATGTACGGCCCCGGGCGCACGATCGCCCACATCCCGGCGGCCGCCACCGCGTCCAGGAAGCGGCCCAGCGCGGCCACGTCCCCGTACCGGCCGCGCTCCGGCTCGTACAGGTTCCACGGGACGTAGGTCTCCACGCAGGTGAGTCCCATCGCACGGAGCATCCCCAGACGATGGCCCCACTGGTCCTCGTGCACCCGGAAGTAGTGCAACGCCCCCGACAGCAGCCGCACGGGCCGCCCGTCCAGAAGAAAGTCCTCGTCACCCACAGCGAACGTGCTCATGGCCTCACCCTCGCCCTCTGGCGGCGGACGGGTCCATGGACAAAGATCGTCGCTGTTTGGACGGAAGAAAGGCAGGCACGGCGGATGTACCACACCTGGATGCGCTACTTCACGCCCAGCCCGATCCACCACCGCCTCGGGCTCGTCTGCTTCGGCGTCGGACTGCAGCACGGCGCCCTGCCCACCGTCGGCCCTCGCACACTCGACCACCATGTGGCCGTCGTGGTCAGCGCCGGCAGCGGCTGGTACCGGGGCCCGGACGGCCGGCGCACCACCGTGACGGCGCCCGCCCTGATCTGGCTCACCCCCGGCGTACCGCACCACTACTCCGCCGACCCGGAGACCGGCTGGGACGAGTCCTTCGTCGACTTCGGCGGCCCCGCCACCACCACCTACACCGAGCTCGGCTACATCGAACCGGACCGGCCCGTCGTGCCCCTCTCCGACGCGGCCGCCCCGCGCGCCGCCATCGGCCGCATCGCCCGGGCCGCCCGCCGCGGAAACCCTCTCCTCGAGGTCGAGACCGGGGCAGCCGTCCACGAACTCCTCGTCGCCCTGCGCCGCGCCCGCGCCGACACCAACGCCGACGGGGACCCCATCCTCACCGCCCTCGCCCGCGACGCCTTCCAGCCGCTGTCCGTCGCCGAACACGCCGCCCGGCACGGCATGACCCCCGCCGAGCTGCGCACCGCCGTGCGGCGCACCGCCGGCTGCAGCCCCAAGGACTACCTGCTCTCCATACGCCTCGGACGCGCCAAGGAGCTCCTCGCCGCCACGGAACTGCCCGTCGCCGCCGTCGCCCGCCGCGTCGGCTACGACGACCCGGCCTACTTCTCCCGGCTCTTCACCCGCAGGGTCGGCACCGCCCCCATCCGATTCCGGGAACAGCAGGGGCGCACCGTCCCGGGCGGCTGGAGCAACCAGATCCCGGATCCCGAACACCCTCCGACGATCGCCACCCGATCCGTCTAAGCTCGCTGCTCATGAGTGAGATCGACGAGTCCGTCACGGCGGAACTGACCCGGCTGCGCGAAAGCATCGACAACATCGACGCGGCGGTCGTCCACATGCTCGCCGAGCGCTTCAAATGCACGCAGCAGGTAGGCGTCCTCAAGGCGAAGCACCAGCTGCCGCCCGCCGACCCGGCCCGCGAGGCCAGCCAGATCGCCCGGCTGCGCGAACTGGCCGAGAGCGCGAAACTGGACCCGGCGTTCGCGGAGAAGCTGCTGAACTTCATCATCGCGGAGGTCATCCGCCACCACGAGACGATCGCGGACGGAGCACGCTGATGAACGGAGCGGGCCGGTGAGCCGCGTCACTGTCTTCACCCTGGGCGGAACGATCTCCGCGCGCGGCGGCGACGCCTCACGCCTGACAGGGGCGGAGGTCCTGGCCGGACTCGGCGCCCCCGACATCGACGTGGAACTCCGCGACGTCCGCCGGCTGCCCAGTTCCTCCCTGTCCTTCGAGGACCTCGCCGCCGTCGCGCACGAGGTACGGGGGGCCGTCGCGGCCGGCTCGGGCGTCGTCGTCGTCCAGGGCACCGACACCCTGGAGGAGACCGCCTTCCTCCTCGACCTGCTCTGCGTCACCAGCGAACCGATCGTCGTCACCGGCGCGATGCGCCGCCCCGACCTGCCCGGCGCCGACGGCCCGGCCAACCTGGCCGCCGCCCTCGCCGTCGCCGCCGACCCCGGCTGCCGGGATCTCGGCGTCCTCGTGGTCCTGGCCGACGAGATCCACGCCGCCCGCCTCGCCCGCAAGACCCACACCACGTCCGTCACCACCTTCGCCTCCCCGGGCGCGGGCCCGCTCGGCGCGGTCGTCGAGGGCGAGCCGCGCATCCTCCTGCGCCCGACCGGCACCAGCGCGATCCACCCCCTCAGTCTCGATCCGGCGGTACGGGTCGCCCTGATCACCCTCACCGTCGGTGACCGCGGCGAACTCCTGGAGGCCGTCGACTCCCGCTTCGACGGCCTCGTCGTGGCCGCCTTCGGCGCGGGGCACGTCCCCTCCTGGCTCGTCGAGCCCCTCGCCGACCTCGCCACCCGCATCCCCGTCGTCCTCGCCTCCCGCACGGGCGCCGGCACCACCCTCTCCCGTACCTACCGCGGACCCGGCTCCGAGCACGACCTCCTGCACCACGGCCTCGTCCCCGCCGGTCCCCTCGACCCGGCCAAGGCCCGCCTCCTCCTGCACGCCCTGCTCTCCTCCGGCGCCAAAGGCCCCGCGGGCTACGACCGCCCCGGCATCACGGCGGCCTTCGCCCATGTGAACGGAACCGGCCTCGCGTAGGGGGTCCGGAGGTCTGTCGGCCCCGGCCGGGCGCTCCCGCCCCCGTCCGCCGACCCCTCGGCGCAACCCCGTGGTCCGCTGAGCTGTCAGCGGAACCCCCGTGCCCCTCGACCACCCCATCGGGCAGCATGGGCCCATGTCCGTACTGACGCGCGACGAAGCGCAGACCCGTGCCCAGCTCCTCGACGTCCAGCACTACACGGTCGACCTCGACCTCACCACCGGCGACGAGACCTTCGAATCGACCACCCTCATCCGGTTCACCACCCGCACCGCCGGGGACACCTTCGTCGAGCTGAAGCCCGTCACCCTCCGCTCCGCCACGCTCGACGGCACCGCCCTCGACCCCGCGACGCTCGTCGAGAACCGCCTCCCGCTCGCCGCCCTCGCCGCCGGGGAGCACGAGCTGCGCATCGAGGCGCAGATGCGGTACTCCCGCACCGGCGAGGGAATGCACCGCTTCACGGACCCCACCGACGGCGAGTCGTACGTCTACACCCAGCTCTTCATGGAGGACGTCCAACGCGTCTTCGCCGCCTTCGACCAGCCCGACCTCAAGGCCGTCTTCGACGTGAGCGTCAAGGCCCCCGAGGGCTGGACCGTCCTCGCCAACGGCATCACCGAGCAGCAGGCCGACGGCCGCTGGAAGGCAGCGACCACCCCGCTCCTCTCCACGTACTTCGTCTGCGTCGCCGCCGGCCCCTGGCACTCCGTCCGCACCGAGCACGCCGGACTGCCCTTCGGCATCCACTGCCGCCGCTCCCTCGCCCCCTTCCTCGACGCCGACGCCGACGAGATCCTCGACATCACCAAGGCCCTCTTCGACCGCTTCCACGAGAAGTTCGAGGAGCCCTACCCCTTCGACTCGTACGACCAGGCCTTCGTCCCCGAGTTCAACGCCGGCGCCATGGAGAACCCCGGCCTCGTCACCTTCCGCGACGAGTTCGTCTACCGCTCCGCCGTCACCGTCACCGAGCGCCAGACCCGCGCCATGGTCATCGCCCACGAGATGGCCCACATGTGGTTCGGCGACCTGGTCACCCTGCGCTGGTGGGACGACATCTGGCTGAACGAGTCCTTCGCCGAGTACATGGGCTACCAGACCGTCAACGAGGCGTGCTCCGAGCGCTTCCCCGACACCTGGATCGACTTCGGCATCGAGCGCAAGGCATGGGGCTACGACGCCGACCAGCGCCCCTCCACCCACCCCGTCGCCCCCGACCCGGACGCCGTCCCCGACACCGCCTCCGCGCTGCTCAACTTCGACGGCATCTCCTACGCCAAGGGCGCCTCCGCGCTGCGCCAGCTCGTCGCCTGGATGGGGGAGAAGGACTTCCTCACCGGCATCAACACCCACTTCAAGCGCCACCGGTTCGGCAACGCCACCCTCGCCGACTTCATCGACAACCTCGCCTCCGCCACCGACCGCGACGTCCACGGCTGGGCCGAGCAGTGGCTGCGCACCACCGGCGTCGACACCCTCACCCCCGAACTCGGCGGCGACGAGACCCGCACCACCCTCACCGTGCGCCACGACGGCAGCCGCCCGCACCGCATCACCGTCGGCGTCTACGACCGCGACCTGGTCGAGGCCAAGCGGCTCGTCCCGCGCGAGCGCGTCGAAGTGGACGTCCCTCAGACGGAGCCCCTCGACCTCCCCGGCCCGCGCCCCGCGCTCGTCGTCCTCAACGAGGGCGACCTCACCTACGCCAAGGTACGCCTGGACGAGGCCTCGCTGGAGACCGCCCTGCGGACCCTCTCCGGCATCCCGGACGCCCTCACCCGCGCGATCGTCTGGAACACCCTGCGCGACATGGTCCGCGACGGCGAACTGGAGCCCTCGGCCTACCTGGAGACGGCCCTGGCCCACCTCCCCGAGGAGACCGACCTCGCCATCGTGCAGGGCGTCCTCGCCTTCGCCCGTACCCAGATCGCCGACCGCTACGTCTCCGTCGAAGAGCGCCCCGCCGCGCTGACCCTGCTCACCGGCCTCGCCCGCGACCTCCTCCGCCGCACCGAGGACGGCGAGAACCCCGGACTTCGGCTCACAGCCGTCCGTACGTTCATCAGCGGCGCGACCCAGCCCGACGCCATCGCCGCCTGGCTCGCCGACGGAACCGTCCCCGGCGGCCCCGAGATCGACCCGGAACTGCGCTGGCGCATCCTCGCCCGGCTCGCCGTCCTCGGCGCGATCGACGAGACCGCGATCGACACGGAGCTGGAGCGCGACCCCAGCGCCACCGGCCAGGAGGGCGCGGCCCGCTGTCGCGCCGCACTGCCGAACGCGGAGGCGAAGGCGGCCGCCTGGTCCCGCCTCTTCGACTCGGACGACCTGTCCAACTACCTCTTCACGGCGACCGCCCAGGGGTTCTGGCAGCCCGAACAGGGCGACCTGGTACGGGAGTACGTGCCCCGCTTCTACCCGGCCGCCACCGCCCTCGGCGCCCGCCGCGGCCCCGCGATGGCCGAGGCGGCGGGCCGCTACGCCTTCCCGATGTACGCGATCGACCAGGAGTCCCTGTCCCTGGGCGACCACCACCTCACGGACGAAGCCCTGACCCCGGCACTCCACCGCAAACTGGTGGACCAACTCGACGACCTCCGCCGAGCGCTGCGGGTCCGCACCGCCTGACTCGGGCGGGGGCGATCGTCCCGCAGGTCCGAGGGACGCCAGGCACACCCCACCAGCCGGCCGCCCCCGAACGCCCACCACGAGGGACAGGGCCTTGTCCAGGCCCTGTCCCTCGTTCGGGTTACATGATCCTGCCCAACGGACAAACCCCCAGAACCCCCGACAGGCTCGTGCCCATGCGTGCCTCACCCCCACCCCTCGCCGGAGGCGAGACCGGCGCCGACGCCATGCGCCCCCTCCTGGACACCGTCCTCGACGCCCTGCGCGAAGGCGCCCACGCGCGCGGCGGGCCGATCCCGGCCGGTGGACCGGACGCGGTCGCCGCCCGGGTACGGGACGCACTGGGGGAGGCACTCCCGGAGGTCGGCACCGACCCCGCCACCACCCTCCACACCCTGGTCCGCGCCCTGGCGGAAGGCGCCGCCGACCCCGCACACCCGCTCTGCGCCGCCCACCTCCACACCCCGCCCCTCGCGCTCGCCGCCGCCTCCGACCTCGCCGCGTCCGCGCTCAACCCCTCCATGGACTCCTGGGACCAGGCACCCGCCGCCTCCGCCCTGGAAGAGCTGGTCACCCAGGCTCTCGCCAAGGCCGCGTACCCCACTGCGCCCCACCCCGACGCCCTCGTCACCACCGGCGGCACCGAGTCCAACCAGCTCGCCCTCCTCCTCGCCCGCGAGCGCCACGGCCCCGGCCACCCCCTCCAGGTCGTCGTCGGAGCCAACGCCCACCACTCCTTCCGCCGCGCCGCCTGGCTGCTCGGCCTCCCCGAGCCGGTGACCGTGCCCACCCCCAACGGCACCCTCGACCCCGTCGCCCTCGACGAGGCACTCACCGACCTCCCCGGCCCCCTCCTCGTCGCCGCCACCGCGGGCACCACCGACACCGGCCGCATCGACCCGCTCCCCGAGATCGCCACGCTCTGCGAGGCCCACCACGCCGAACTCCACGTCGACGCGGCCTACGGCGGAGCCGCCCTCTTCAGCGACACCCACCGACCCCTCCTCGCCGGCCTCGACCACGCCCGCTCCGTCACACTCGACCTGCACAAACTCGGCTGGCAGCCGGTCGCCGCCGGACTCCTCGCCGTCCGTGACACGACCGACCTCGCCGCCCTCTCCCATACGGCCGACTACCTCAACGCCGACGACGACACCGAGGCCGGTCTCCCCGACCTCCTCGGCCGCTCCGTGCGCACCACCCGCCGCCCCGACATCCTCAAGATCGCCGTCACGCTGCGCGCCCTCGGCCGCTCCGGACTCGGTGCGCTCGTCGACCGGGTCTGCGCGCTCGCCCAGCACCTGGCAGACCTCGTCGAGAAGGCCCCCGCCCTGGAGCTCTACGAGCGTCCGACGCTGACGACCGTCCTGTTCCGGCCCACGAACGCCGACGACACCACCGTCGCCGCGATCCGCCGCACCCTTCTCGCCGAGGGCCGCGCGGTCCTCGGCCGGGCCCACGAGGACGGCCGGCTCTGGCTCAAGGCCACCCTGCTCAACCCCCACGCCACCCCCGGCGACCTCGAAGAGGTCCTCGCCCTCGTAGAAGCCCTGACGGAAGGCAGCACCGACCGATGACGGCCAGCACCCCCCAGCGAGACCTCGATCAGCCCCACGATCTGGTGGGCATCGGCATCGGACCCTTCAACCTCTCCCTCGCCGCGCTCGCCGACGGCGTCCCCGGAAGCCTCGCGGCCACCTTCTTCGAGCAGAGCCCGGCCTTCCACTGGCACCCCGGCCTCCTCATCGAGGGCGCCACCCTCCAAGTCCCCTTCCTCGCCGACCTGGTGACCCTCGCCGACCCCGCCAGTCCCTGGTCCTTCCTCAACTACCTGCGCACCCGCGAACGGCTCTTCCCCTTTTACTTCGCGGAGAAGTTCCACATCCAGCGCGCCGAGTACGACGCCTACTGCCGCTGGGTCAGCACCCGGCTCCCCGGCCTGCACTTCGGCCACCAGGTCGACTCCGTCCGCTGGAACCCCGAACGCTCCCTGTTCGAGGTCGACTTCACCCAGCTCGACGCCGAGGGCGAGGCCGAGGCGCTGGGGCGCGCGTACACCCGGAACGTCGTCCTCGGCGTCGGCACCGAGCCGTACGTCCCCGAGCCCCTGAAGCCGCTCGCCGCCGCCCCGAACGTCCCCGTCATCCACTCCGCCGAATACCTCGACCACCGCGAACGGCTCCTCGCCGCCGAACACGTCACCGTCATCGGCTCCGGCCAGTCCGGGGCCGAGATCTTCCTCGACCTGCTCAAGACCAGGCCCGCGGGGGCCGAGAAGATCCACTGGCTGGCGCGGACGGAGGCCTTCGCGCCGATGGAGTACTCCAAGCTCGGCCTGGAGCACTTCACCCCCGACTACACCCGCTATTTCCACTCCCTGCCCGAGCCCGTCCGCAACGAACTCGTCCCCCGCCAATGGCAGTTGCACAAGGGCATCGACGCGGACACCATCGCCGCCATCCACGAGGAGCTCTACCGGCGCACCCTGCACGGCGGCTGGCCGGACGCCGTCCTCACCCCCGGCGTCCAGGTCCGCACCGCCGGACGGGTCGCCACCACCAAGGTGGAACTGCACCTGGAACACACGCAGGAAGGCACCCGCTCCCGACTCACCACCGACGCCGTCGTCCTCGCCACCGGCTACCGGGAGCGCCCGCTCGGCCGGATGCTCGCCGGACTCGACCCGTACACACGCCACGACTCCGCCGGCCGGGCCAGGATCGACGGCGAGTTCCGGCTCGTCCTCGACGATTCCGTCACCGGCTCCGTCTATGTGCAGAACGCCGAGAAGCACACCCACGGCGTCGGCGCCCCCGACCTCGGGCTCGCCGCCTGGCGCAGCGCCACCATCCTCAACTCGCTCACCGGCAAGGAGCCGTACCCGCTGCCGCGCCGCACCGCCTTCACCAGCTTCGGCCTGGAACGGCGAGAGGCGCCACGCGTCCCGGCCCAGGGCCAGGCGCTGACGCCTCTCACACAGAGCTGAACCGCCCGGCTCAGAACACGGGCACACCACCCCGGGTCAGCTTCCAGTCCACCGAAGCGAACTGGCCCGGGTCGATCGAACCCTTCGCCTTCACCCACTGGATGATCGTGTTGCGGATCTCGTCCGAGTCGGCCCACAACTGCTTGGCGTTCGCGACGTGCGGGAACGCGCCACCACCGCTGGCACGGTAGTTGTTCACGGCCAACACGAACTGCGCGGCCGGGTCGATCGGCTCGCCGCCGAAGGACAGGTTCACGATCCGCGAGCCGGCCGGCTCGGCGATGTCGATCTCGTACGTCACCCCGTACACGGCGTCGTAGTTGTAGTCCGGAGTACCGTCCGCGTTCGTCAGCTTCGCGGTGTCCACAGGCGCCCCCGCCGGCGTCCGCACGTAGTACCGCGCCGAGAACTCCAGATAGTCCTTGATCTGGGCACCCGTCAGAAGACGGGCCTCCAGGGTGTTCTCGAAGACATAGAGGCCGGCCGCGTCCCTGATCGTGACCTGACCCGCCGGGATCGCCGCCGTACGGGAGAAGCAGGACGCCTGCGAGAGGACCGGCAGGGCCGCGTACTCGCCGCCGGCCAACGCCGCCTTCACCGTCTCGGCCTGGACGTGGTTGATCAGGTCGATGATCGGCTCGTCCTTCCACGGCGCCTCGGCCGTGGCCATGGTCGCGGTGGAGGTGCCGATGATCTGGTTGACGTACGCGACGACCTTCTTGTGCTCGTCCGAGAGCAGCCCGACGATCTTCGCGTCCTCCTCCACCGTGTTGGAGTTCAGGACCTGGGCGCCGACCTTCTCGACGACCCAGCGGCCCTTCTGCCACACGAGCTCGAAGTCGAAGAGGGTGAGGCGCTGCCCCCACTTCAGCGGCTCGGACAGCACGACGTCCTTGCCGGTCTCCTTGTTCTTCACCCGGTACTCCGGGATCTCGGTGTGCGCGTGCCCCACGAGGATCGCGTCGATCCCGGGGACCTGCTCGGCGACGAGACCAGCCGCGTTCTCGACGTACGGCAGCTGGTCACCGTACGAGGACGTACCACTGGAACCGCTGTGCGCCGACACGACCACCACGTCCGCACCCATCGAGCGCAGCCTCGGCACCCACTTCGCCGCCTGCTCCTCCAGACCCGGGAAGACCATCTTCCCGCTGACGTTGGCCTTGTCCCAGATCGCGATCCCGGGGTTGGTCAGACCGAGCACCGCGACCTTCACGTCCCGGCCGTGCGGGGTGCGCAGCCGGTGCATGCTGTACGGCGGGAACGCCGGCCGCAGCGTCTTCGCGTCCAGCGCGTTGGCACCGAGCAGCGGGAAGTCGCACTGCTCCTCGAACTTCCGCAGCACCGGGATGCCGTAGTTGAACTCATGGTTGCCGAGGGCGGCGGCGTCGTAGCCGATGGCGTTCATCGCCTGCGCCATGGGGTGCACGGGACCGCGGCGGGCCGTGATCGGGTCGACCTTGGCGTAGTAGTACGACAGCTGGGTGCCCTGGATGGTGTCACCGGCGTCGATGAGAAGCGTGTTGCGCTTCCCCTTCGCCTTGCGCACCTGTTCGACGAGGGTGGAGATCTTCGCCAGACCGACATCGTTGTGCGCCTTGTCGTCGAACTCCTTGTCGGTGAAGTAGTCCCAGTTGAAGACGTTCCCGTGCAGATCGGTCGTGCCCATCACGGTGAAGGAGTACCGCTTGGCCGGCCTGGTGTGAGGTCCGTGGGCCTGCGCCGGCGCGGCGGCGACCCCCGTGGTGAGGGCGGCTCCGGCTCCGACGGCGACGGAGCTCTCCAGGAACGTCCGACGGTTCAGCGGCATGTGTTCTCCTTGGTCCAGTGGCGCACAACGCGCGTAGATTCTGGCCCACCCGTCACGTCGACAACAGAGGTATCGGGTTACGGAGTGGGAAAGTGTTCGGGACCGCAGCAGCGGTTCGCGTAGTTCGCACCGTTCGTACGAGGGAGACCGCCGTGACGAGTGAACACCCCACCCCCGAGGCCCCCCAGATCACCGTACGCGGTGAGGCACGGCTGGAGGTCGACCCCGAGATCGCGCGCATCGGCGTGACGGTCGGCGCGCGCGGGACGGACCGCGGCGCGGCGCTCGCGGATCTGACCCGCCGCAACTCCCAGGCGCTCGAGCTCGTCAAGTCCTACGGGCAGGCAGTCGAGAAGGTCGAGACGGGAGCGTTCTCGATCGCTCCGGAGCTGGGCCGACACGGCCGCGCCGAGCGGGTCCGGGCCTACCACGGCCGAGTCCACATCACCGCGGAACTCAACGACTTCACGGCACTGGGGGAGCTGACGAGCCGTCTCGCCGACCTGGAGATGACCGGCGTCGACGGCCCGTGGTGGGCACTACGCCCCGACTCGCCCTCGTACCGCCAGGCGCGCACACAGGCGGTGGGGGAGGCGGTCCAGCGGGCCCGCGAGTACGCGGCCGCCCTCGGAACCACCCTCTCCGCCCTGCTCGAACTGTCGGACACGGGCCTGATCCCGCCGCCCGCGCCGGTGGGCGGCATGAGGATGGCGTTCGCAGCGGAGTCCGTCGACACCGCCCCACCCCTGGACCTCGAGCCACAGCGTCAGACGGTCACCGCCGAGGTGACGGCCCGATTCACAGTGCGGCCGCCGGTGCTGTGAGGCCCCCCGGTCCGGTACGAGCCCCTCGTGTCCCGGCCCTCCTCGGCGGTGCGACTCCGTCACCCGAGGCTCCGATCTCGCACTGTGATCAACTCCTGATGCGTGCTCATCGGAGCAGGGATGCGCACACTTAAACACTTGTCAATAACCCTTCACTCAAAGGTTGTTGAACAGACATGCCCGGCCACTTCTCTACCCACCGGTAAGCCCTAGGCTCGAACCATGCGCCGAGCAAAGATCGTTTGCACCCTGGGCCCCGCCACCGACACATACGACCAGATCAAGGCACTGGTCGAAGCGGGAATGGACGTCGCCCGATTCAACCTCAGCCACGGCAGCTACGCCGAACACGAAGAGCGCTACCAGCGCGTACGCAAAGCCTCCGACGAGACCGGCCGCAGCATCGGCGTCCTCGCCGACCTTCAAGGCCCGAAGATCCGGCTCGGCCGCTTCCGCGAAGGCCCCGTACTCCTCGAACGAGGCGACGACTTCACCATCACCGTCGAACCCGTCGAAGGCGACCGCCACATCTGCGGCACCACCTACGACGGCCTCGCCACCGACGTCACCACCGGCGAGCGCATCCTCGTCGACGACGGACGCGTCACCCTCGAAGTCACCTCCGTCGACGGACCCCGCGTCCACACCCGCGTCGTCGAAGGCGGCATGGTCTCCGACAACAAGGGCCTCAACCTGCCCGGAGTCGCCGTCTCCGTCCCCGCCCTCTCCGAGAAAGACATCGACGACCTCCGCTGGGCACTGCGCACCGGCGCCGACATCATCGCCCTCTCCTTCGTCCGCAGCGGCCGCGACATCGACGACGTCCACCGCATCATGGACGAAGAGGGCCGCCGCCTCCCGGTCATCGCCAAGATCGAGAAGCCCCAGGCCGTCACGAACATCGACGACATCGTCGCCGCCTTCGACGGCATCATGGTCGCCCGCGGCGACCTCGGCGTCGAGATGCCCCTCGAACAGGTCCCGATCGTCCAGAAGCGCGCCATCAAGCTCGCCAAACGCAACGCCAAACCGGTCATCGTAGCCACCCAGATGCTCGACTCCATGATCGACAACTCCCGACCCACACGCGCCGAGGCAAGCGACGTCGCCAACGCCGTCATCGACGGCACCGACGCCGTCATGCTCTCCGGCGAGACCAGCGTCGGCAAATACCCCATCGAAACCGTCCGCACCATGGGCCGAATCGTCGAGGCCGCAGAGGAGGACGTCCTCGCCAAGGGCCTCCCACCACTCACCGACCGGAACAAACCCCGTACACAGGGCGGAGCCGTCGCCCGCGCCGCCGCCGAAATGGGCGACTTCCTCGGCGCCAAACTCCTCGTCGCCTTCACCCAGTCCGGCGACACCGTCAAACGCCTCTCCCGCTACCGCTCGCCCATCCCCCTGCTTGCCTTCACACCCGACCCGGCCACCCGCTCCCAGCTCAACCTCACCTGGGGCGTCGAGACCTTCCTCGGCCCGCACGTCGACTCCACCGACGCCATGGTCGCCCAGGTCGACGAAGAACTCCTCCGGATCGGCCGCTGCCGGAAGGGCGACGTCGTCGTCATCACCGCCGGCTCCCCGCCCGGCCTCCCCGGCTCCACCAACCTCGTCCGTGTCCACCACATCGGCGAGGACGACAGCCCGAAGGAGTGACCACGGCGGCCCCGTCGCGCCCCGACCCCCCGGTCCTACCGCGAAGGTGACGCCATGTCACACCACCTCAGCGGCCCCCACCTGCGCTCCCCGATGGACGACGCCCGCCTGGACCTGACCGACCTCTTCGCCTTCACCGTCCCCGGCGGGCGCACCGCGCTCATCATGAACGTCAACCCGATCGCACCCACCGGCGGCACCGCGTTCCACCCCGACGCGGTCTACCGCATCAACGTCGACACCGACGGCGACAACCAGGCCGACATCGCCTTCAGCTTCACCTTCTCCGACCCCGCGGAGGACGGCGAGCAGACCCTCACCCTCCACCGCGCCACCGGCACCGAGGCCCGCGCCCACGAAGCAGCCGGCACCCCGCTCTTCACCGACGTCCCCGTCTCCTTCGGCCGTGAACTGTCCGTCACCGAAGCCGACGGCTACAAGGTCTCCGCCGGACTGCGCAGCGACCCCTTCTTCGCCGACCTCGACGGCATCGTCGCCGACTTCACCTGGACCGGCACCGACTGGGGCGCCGACAAGAACGTCTTCGGCATCGCCCTCGAAATGCCCGACGCCGAACTCGGCGACAACCCGAAGATCGGTGTCTGGGCCCGCGTCAGCCTCCACGTGGACGGCGAACTGAAGTCCGTCGACCGCGGAGCCCACCCCTCCCTCACCGCGTACCTCAACGCGGAAGAGGCCAAGGACGCCTACAACGAAGGGGAACCGGCCGACGACTGGGCGACCTACCTCGAACCCTGGAAGGCCGCCCTCGCCCACACCGGCGGCTACACCCCGGGCGACGCGGAGGAGGCCCTGCGTACCGTCCTCCCGGACGTCCTGCACTACGACCGCGGGCGCCCCGCCTCCTACCCCAACGGCCGCACGCTGACCGACGACGTCACATCGGCCCGTCTGGACATGATCTCCAACGGCAGGGTCGTCTCGGACCACATCGGCCCCCACACCGACCTGCTGCCGCACTTCCCCTACCTGGGAACGCCGCACTGATCAGTGCTTCGCGCCGACGTGCAGGTCCATGAGAGCGACGGAGGCCTTGCGGGCGACGGAGATGTTCTGCGCGGTGCGCGACTGGTTGGTGGCCTTCCACTCGACACCGACGCGGTCGAGGGCGGCGGTGAGGAGCCCGATGATGTCGGCGGACGAGTTGGTGAAGAAGTAGCGGGGGTACTCGTACCGCTTGCGCTCACCGCCGACGATGCGGGTGGTCCAGTTGGTGATCCGGCATCCGTCGGAGTGGATGAGCCCCCGGATGAACGCCCATGGGTGCGCGTCGACAATCCCCTGCTGCCAGGGTTCGAGCGCGATGCGCCGCTCGTGCTTCTTGCCCGGGCCGTGCTGGGGGAAGAGGCACGTCCAGTGTCGCCCGTAGCTGGTGACCATCACGCACCCTTGCTTCTGCAGGACGTAGGCGCTCCCCTCGGGGCGTACGGCCTTGATCGCCTCGCGGCACTGCTCGATCAGTCCGGGCCAGGCGTCCGCGCAGGCGATGCGTAAGTAGTGGCCGCCCCGGGGGTGATCGCTGATGCAGCCGTCGCCCAAGTAGAGCCCGAGCAGGTAGGAGTACGCGATCGCGTCGTCGGGCAGCCCTGGAGTCGGTCGGCACCTGGGGCAAGGCGCGGTCTGCGCGCCGACGCGGGGGAGCGGTTCAAGTCGCTTGCCCCAGGCGCGTAGAGCGGCGCGGGAGACACCCGTCTGCTTGCTGACGGAGTTGAGGCTGTGTCCCTCGGCGACGAGCGCCAGAGTGCGCTTGCGCGTCTCGAGGTCGTACATGGATGCGAGCCTGGTCGGATTGCGGCTCGCGCGAAGGGAATCGAAGAGACGTTCACTGTGACGAGTGAAGATCGCCAAGCCCCTTCGAAACCTTGGAATCGAAGGGGAAGTGCCCCGGGTGGGATTCGAACCCACGCTGTATGGTGTTTGAGACCATCGCCTCTTCCGCTGGGCTACCGGGGCTCCTTCGAAACGAAGGTCAATGGCAACCTGCTGTGTCTCAAACATACAGGACCTAGGTAGGCTCATGTAGCAGTACCTGCCCCGCAACGAGGAGCCCCCGTGACCGCCCCCGAGTCGCCCCAGCCCGCCGACGACAACGATGCATCGCACGTCCCGCCGCTGACGACCCGTGTCGTCATCGCCGAGGACGAGGCCCTCATCCGCCTCGATCTCAAAGAGATGCTCGAAGAAGAGGGCTACTCGGTCGTCGGCGAGGCCGGCGACGGTGCCCGGGCCGTCGAGCTCGCGCGGGAGCACCGCCCCGACCTCGTCATCCTCGATGTGAAGATGCCCGTCCTGGACGGGATCTCCGCGGCCGAGAAGATCGCGGGGGAGTCCATCGCACCCGTCCTGATGCTCACCGCCTTCTCGCAGCGCGACCTCGTCGAGCGGGCGCGGGACGCCGGTGCCATGGCGTACCTGGTGAAGCCGTTCAGCAAGAGCGACGTCGTGCCGGCCATCGAGATGGCCGTGTCCCGGTTCGCGGAGTTGCGCGCGCTGGAGAAGGAGGTCGCGGACCTCTCGCAGCGGCTGGAGACCCGCAAGCTCGTCGACCGGGCGAAGAGCATCCTGCAGACGCAGTACGGCCTCACCGAGCCAGCCGCGTTCCGGTGGATTCAGAAGACGTCCATGGACCGGCGTATGTCGATGCAGCAGGTCGCCGAGGCGGTCATCGAGGACGCCGAGGAGAAGAAGGCGGCGAAGGGCCAGCAGTAGTCGTGCCGTATACAGGAGAAGGCCCGTCCCACAACGTTGTGGGGCGGGCCTTCTGTCTGTGGTGCGGTTCTACTCCTCGCCGAGGTAGGTCTTGCGGACCTCGTCGTCGTGGAGCAGGTCCTGGCCGGTGCCGGAGAGCTTGATGGAGCCGACCTCCAGGACGTAGCCGTAGTCCGCGAGGGACAGGGCGGCCTGGGCGTTCTGCTCGATGAGCAGGATGGTCATGCCTTCGGCCTTGAGGGTGGCGATGGTCTCCATGATCTTCTGCATCATGATCGGGGAGAGGCCCATGGAGGGCTCGTCGAGCATGAGCAGCTTGGGCTGGGACATCAACGCGCGGCCCATGGCCAGCATCTGCTGCTCACCGCCGGAGAGCGTGCCGGCGGCCTGCTTGCGACGTTCGCCCAGGATGGGGAAGAGGTCGTAGGCGCGCTGGACGTCCTTCTCGATGCCGTCCTTGTCCTTGCGGAGGAAGGCGCCGAGCTGGAGGTTCTCGGCGATGGTCAGCTTCGGGAAGATGTGCCGGCCCTCGGGGGAGTGGGCCATTCCGAGGGAGACCACCTTGTGGGCGGGGATGCCGTTGAGCACCTGGCCGTCGAAGGTGATCTTTCCGCTCGCGGGCTTGATGAGGCCCGAGAGGGTGCGCAGGGTGGTGGTCTTGCCGGCGCCGTTGGTGCCGATCAGGGTGACGACCTGACCGGCGTCGACGGAGAAGGAGATGCCCTTGACGGCCTCGATCTTGCCGTAGGCGACCCTGAGGTCCTCGACCTCGAGAAGAGCGGTCACTTGGAGTCTCCTTCGGTGGTGCTTTCCGCTGCCGGAGCGTCGTCGGCGTCGGCGGCGTCCTCGGCCTCGGGGGCTTCGGGAGCCTCGTCGGCCGGGGCCTCGGGGGCTTCGGGAGCCTCGTCGGCTTCGGCCTCGGCGGCTTCGGCCTCGGCGGGAGCCTCAGCTTCAGTCTCCGCTTGTGCCTCCGCCTCGGCGTGTGCCTCCGCCGCCTCGACCTCCGCGACCTCCTCCGCGCCCGGCGCGCCCTCGAACGGCGTACCGAGGTAGGCCGCGACGACGCGCTCGTCGCCCTGGACGACCTCGGATGTGCCCTCGACGAGCTTCTCGCCCTGGACGAGCACCGCGACGCGGTCGCACAGGTTGAAGATGAACTTCATGTCGTGCTCGATGACCAGGACGGCGATGCCCTTGTCACGGATCGCGAAGACGAGCTCCTCGGTCGTGCGGGTCTCGTTCTGGTTCATGCCGGCCGTCGGCTCGTCGAGGAGCAGCAGGCCGGGGTCGCTCGCCAGCGCCCGGGCGATCTCCAGCTTGCGCTGTTCGCCGTAGGGCAGGTTGCGGGCGAGGTGCTCCGCCTTGCTCGCCAGGCCGACGAACTCCAGGAGCTCCATGGCGCGTTCGCGCGAGGCGACCTCCGCCTTCTTGAAGCCGGGGCCGCGCAGGAGCGCGGACCAGAGGCCCTCCTTGGTCCGGGTGTGGCGTCCGACGAGGACGTTCTCCAGGACCGTCATGTTGGAGAAGAGGCGGATGTTCTGGAAGGTGCGGGCGATGCCGGCCTTGGTGACCAGGTGCGGCTTGGGCGGCAGCACGGTCCCCTTGTAGCTGACCGTTCCCTCGGTGGGGACGTACAGGCCGGTCAGGCAGTTGAAGAACGTGGTCTTGCCGGCGCCGTTGGGGCCGATCAGACCGACGATCTCGCCCTCGCGGACGGTCAGGTCCACTCCGCGTACGGCGGTGAGGCCGCCGAAGCGCATGGTGACACCGCTGGCGTCGAGGACCGTGGCGGCGGTGGACGCCGCTGCCGTGGTTTCCGTGGTGGTGGTCGTCATGGCGTTCACGCCCCCGCCTTCGAGGTTCCGACGATGGGGTCGGCGGGGGGCCGCTGCTCCGGTACGTCGAGCTTGTCGGCGTTCTCGTCGTGCTCGTGGTACTCGAGCTGGGCGCGCCGGTTGGGGATGAGGCCCTCCGGGCGGAAGCGCATCAGCAGGATGAGCGCGAGACCGAACGCGAGGAGCTGGTAGTCCTTCAGGAAGGCCAGCTTCTCGGGGATGAGGAAGAGCAGTGCCGCGCCGAGGAGCGGACCGCGGATGGTGCCCATGCCGCCGAGGATGACGGCCGCGAGAAGGAACGCGGAGTTCGGGGCGACGGGGCCGGCGAACACGTACATCTCGGGGAGGACCGTGCCCTGGAAGTGGGCCTGGACCGTGCCGGCGACGCCGGCGAGGGTGGCGCCGAGGGCGAAGGCGATGAGCTTGACCCGGAAGCCGTTGATGCCCATGGCGGTCGCCGCGGTCTCGTCCTCGCGGATGGCGACCCAGGCGCGGCCGATGCGGGAGTCCTGCGCCCGGCTGAAGACCAGCACGACGAAGACCATCACCAGCAGCATGAGCAGGTAGTAGTTGGCGTACGAGCCGAGTTCCACGCCGAGGATGGTGTGGGTCTCGCCGAAGTCGTACCCGAAGATGTTCAGCGCCGGGATGTTCGGGATGCCGTTGGGGCCGTTGGTGATCTGCGGACCGTTGTCGCCGTCCATGTTGTTGACGGTGATACGGAAGATCTCACCGAAGCCGAGCGTCACGATGGCCAGGTAGTCACCGTGCAGCCGCAGGGTCGGCGCGCCGATGATGACGCCGAAGATCAGCGAGGCGATCGCGCCGATGATCATGGCGACCCAGAACGGGAGCTGGATGTCGAACGCGGAGGCGGTCGATCCCGAGACGAGGGCGGCCGTGTAGGCGCCGACGCCGAGGAACGCGACGTATCCGAGGTCGAGCAGACCCGCCAGGCCGACGACGACGTTCAGACCGAGGGCGACCGTGGCGAAGATCAGGATCTGTACCGCGATCACGGTGAACGTGTCGGTGGTCTGGGTGAAGGGGAAGACGGCCGCGGCGGCGAACGCCGCGACGGCGGCGATCTGCTTGTTCTTCGATGCGATGGCCGAGATACGGCTGACGAGGCCGGACTTGTTGAGCGCGGCCGCGCCGAAGCCCGCGAGGAGCAGGTAGCCGATGAAGAGCTCGGGGTCCTCGGTCGAGATGCCGTACGTGACGGCGTACATGCCGATCGCGAACGCGACGACGATGATGAGGATCTCGGCCCAGGAGGGGATCTCCTTGGGCTTCGCCGGCTTGCGGGAGTCGTCCTTGAGCGAGAACGAGGCCAGCGGGATCAGTACCGCGACGAAGGCCACGTACGCACCGGGCTCCCAGTGCGCGATGCCGCCGAGCTGCGCCGCGATGGCGATCACGGTGTACCAGGTGGTGCCGAGCGCGCCGAGGGCGAGGAACTGCAGGGTCTTCGCCGAGCCGCCGGGGGTGAGCCAGCGCAGGCCCTTGATGCCGAGCCCGGAGAGGGCGAAGGCGATCAGGAGGAGGCCCGCGACGAGGGTGAGGACCTGGAGGCCGCCGGGGTAGCCGTTGACCGTGAGGTCGCCGGGGAACTCGGTGGTGTACGTCCAGGCGAGGAAGGTGCTCGCGATGGTGGCGAGGCCGCCGGCGGCGATGATCCAGTGGAGGAGGCCCGTGCTCTTGGCGTCGGTGTTCTCCACGATGCCGGACTCCTGGGGAGTCTCGGGGGTCTTGGTGAGGTCGGTCGTCATCGCGATCACGCCCTGTCCGCGGTGCGTTGACCGAGCAGACCTTGTGGTCTGAACAGGAGCACCAGGATGAGGAGGGAGAACACCCAGATGTCCTTCCAGGCACCGCCGCCGAACTGTGCCATCCCGGGGATGTGCTCGACGTAGGCGATGGAGAGGGTTTCCGCGAGACCGAGCACCACGCCGCCGATCATGGCGCCGTAGATGTTGCCGATGCCGCCGAGGACGGCTGCGGTGAAGGCCTTGAGGCCCAGCAGGAAGCCCATCTCGAAGCGGATCTGGCCCTTGTCGAGGCCTTCGGCGACCGCTGCGACCGCGGCGAACGCGGCGCCGATGGCGAAGGCCATCACGATGATGCGGTCGGTGTTGATGCCCATCAGCTTCGCGGTGTCCGGGTCCTGCGCCGTGGCCTGCATGGCGCGGCCGCTGCGGCTCTTCGAGACGAAGAGGCCGAGGGCGAGCATGCACATCGGGGCGGCGACGAGGACGAACGTGTCGGCGCGGGAGATCGACAGGCCGTCGAAGATCTCGAAGGGTCCGCCCTTGAATTCGGGGAAGGTGACCTTGCTCTTGGCTCCCGGGTAGAAACCCCAGATGAGCTGCTGGAGCACGATCGACAGACCGATGGCCGTGATCAGGGGGGCGAGTCGGGGCGCGCCGCGCAGGGGGCGGTAGGCGAAGCGTTCGGCGGCGGTGGCGACGGCCACGGAGACCACCGCGCCGCCTATGAGCATCACGGGGATCGCGATCACGAGGGCGGTGCCCTCGGGCAGGATCGTGTATGCCGTGAGGGCGCCGAAGCCCCCGATCATGAAGATCTCGCCATGGGCGAAGTTGATGAGCTGGACGATGCCGTAGACCATCGTGTAACCGATGGCGATGAGGCCGTAAAGGGCCCCCAGGGCAAGGCCGTCGGCCAGCTGTTGCGGCAGTTCGTTCACCGCAGGGCCTCCGATGAGCGTGTCGGATATGACACCGCGCGAGGGCGCTGTTTGCGCCCTCGCGCGGCTTGGTTCATTTGGTGCGTGTTACGGGGTGGTACGGGGTCAGTCCTTGAAGGTCTCGGACTTCACGTCGACCCAGGCGCCGTTCTTGACCTGGTAGACGGTGAGCTGCTTGTTCGTGGTGTCGCCGTACTGGTCGAAGGAGACCTTGCCGGTCACACCCTCGAAGGAGACCTTGGACATGGCCTCGGTGACCTTGGCGCGGGCGTCGTCCGGGAGCTTGCCGTTGTTGGCGGCGACGACGGCCTTGACGGCCTGGATGATCGACCACGCGGCGTCGTAGGAGTAGCCGCCGTAGGCCGCGTACGGGTCCTTGTAGCCGGCCGCGGTGTAGTCGGCGATGAACTTCTTGGCGGTCGGGAGCTTCTCGACCGGGAAGCCGACCGAGGTGGCCAGGTCACCGTCGTTGGCCTCGCCGGACGCCTTGATGAACTCCGGGTCGTAGATGCCGTCGCCGCCCATGGTGGGGATCTTGGCGCCGGTCTTCTTGACCTGGTCGGAGAGCAGGCCGCCCTCGGGGTACTGGCCGCCGAAGTAGACGGAGTCGGCGCCCGAGCCCTTGATCTTGTTGGCGGTGGAGGAGAAGTCCGTCTCCTTGACCGTCACGGAGTCGGTGCCGACGACGGTGCCGCCGAGGCGCTTGAACTCGTCGGAGAAGATCGCGGCGAGGCCGGCGCCGTAGGTCTGCTTGTCGTTGACGACGAAGACCTTCTTCTTGCCGGCGTCCTTGAACAGGTAGTTCGCGGCGAACTTGCCCTGGATGACGTCGGTGGTGGCGGTACGGAAGTAGGTCTTGAAGGGACGCTTGAAGTCGCCCTTGCCCCAGTTGTCGCCCTGCGAGAGCGAGGGGTTCGTGTTGGCCGGGGAGACCTGCGTGAGGTTGGCCTTGTCGAAGTCCGCCTGCATGGACTGCGAGACGCCGGAGTTCAGCGGGCCGACGACGCCGAGGACGTCCTTGATGCCGACGAGCTTGGTGGCGTTGGCCTTACCGGTGGCCGGGACGGCCTGGTCGTCGAGGGCCTCGATCTTGAAGGTGACGCCCGGGACTTCTTTGTTCTTGTTGGCGGTCTGGACCGCCAGGTCCACGGAGTTCTTGATGCCCTGACCCAGCGCGGAGAGCGAACCCGTGAGCGGCGCGTCGACACCGATGACGACGGTGGTGTTGCCGCTGGAGTTGTCGCTCGTTCCCTTGTCGTCGCGCGAACCGCAGGCGGTGAGGGTGAGTGCTCCCGTGGTGATCACGGTGGTGAGGATGAGCAAGGAACGGTGTCGCACGATGAATCCTTTCCCTGGCGCGGCCCCCTCGAGCTGAGGCGGTGCCGTTAAGCGTGGAGCCGGAGGTGCCGTTTGTGAATGCCGGGCCGTACTGGGGATGACTGGGTGGTGCTGGGCCGTGCAGTGGACGCGCCCGGCGGCGCGGTGACTGGCGGTGACTCTAAGCGCAGGTGAGGGAGGTGGGGAGCGAGGAGGTCAGGATGTGACTGTCTTGTTATCGCGAGGGGGAGAGGAGGTGGACAGGGGGTGGGCAAATTGGGGCATTCCGGTCAGCAATGTGCTGTTCACATAGTGAGAACGCCCAGTTCCGCTAAGGGGCTTGAGCAGATCTTGCTCCTGTCGGACCACTTGTGACTGTCTCCGGATACCGGACACCCCTCCAGGTGTCAGCGAACAGAACGCCGCTGAGGTGTTCCACCGGATCGACACACGTATGTCACGGAGTGTTACGGGGGCGGCTTCCAGTTCTCCGAGCTTCCGGTCGCCCCGTTCGTCGACGCGCACCGTCTTCGGGTCTCCTGGTCGGTGAAGGCCGCCGCTGCTCCGTGTCCCTCTTGGCGCTCCTTGGTCCGGGCGCCGGCGAGGACCTCGTCGTGGATCTTCAACTGCTCATTGGAAAGCCCTTTTTGTTCCCAATCGAGCCCCGCCCACTTGCTCCCCGTGAGTGCCTCCTTCACCCAGTACGCGACGAGGTCGGTGCAGATGTCCACCGCCGTCCTGGGGTGCGCGGGTGCCGGGGCGGGGCTGCCTTCCGAGCAGCCGGGCAGGGTGGCCAGAGCGCCGGAGGCCAGGACCGCGGCGAGCGCGGTCCCTGCCGGAGCGTACGGCGGGAACCTCATGTCCGGGACGCTAGGGGATCTCGTACGAGGGCACAACAGGCTGGCTGATTACGGCAGTTGGATGGCCGCGCGGGCGGCACGGATGCGGGGCGGGTCGAGCCGGTGCACCACGGGCGGGGCGTGGCGGGGGTGTGTCGGCCGCGCCGGCGGTGGTGGCCGGGGATCGTCGGGCGATGGGCGTGGCGACGTTTCGATCCGCCCGAATCGCCCCGACACGTGCCGCTGTTGCCCTGCGGGGCGGTCGTGCGGAGGCGGATCCGTGCGGCGTTGAGCGCGGTGAACGTGATGCGGCGCTCCGAGGCGGTCGCCGCCACCTGGTGGGCCGGGCCTCCCGGAGGGGTCGGGCCCGGGGCTTCGGTGTCCGGAAGTCGATACTCCCGTGTGCCCTCGGTCGGTGGCCCCCGCGTTCGGAAGCCGACGTTCCGCGTCCGGGGGCCGGTGTTCCGCAGCCCGGCGTGCCGGGCGGGCGGCGACGCCCGGAAGGCGGGGCTCCGCACCCTCCGAAAGGGGCGCTGTGACACCCGGCGGCGAGGAGTGCCGGCTCGCGTGGCGGTGACACCCGGTGACCGTGAGGCCTTCATCGTCCCGGAATCCGGGGGCGGTGGCCCGGGGTGGTCGCGCGGGGCGGTTGCGCGGCGGCGGCGGGGTCGCCCCGGGGGCCCCGGCGAGGCTCCCGGCAGGCCGCTCAACGGCGTATCGCTCCTGACACGGCGCGGCCCGGGACGGCGGTGTCCGTCCCGGGCCGGGAATGCTTCGCGGTGGCGGTCCGCGGTCCGCAGGCCGCGGTCAGGCGCTCGCGGCGCCGCCGTCCTTGCCCGCGTCGGGAAGGTTGTCGGCGTCCTTGGCCGTGATCTCGCGGAGCATGCAGGTCAGGCGCGCCGAGCAGACCCGCTTGTCCTGCTCGTCGGTGATCACGATCTCGTACGTCGCCGTGGAGCGGCCACGGTGGACCGGCGTCGCCACACCCGTCACGAGGCCGCTGCGGGCCCCCCGGTGGTGGGTGCAGTTCAGGTCCACGCCGACCGCGATCTTGGAGACGCCGCCGTGCAGCATGGAGCCGATCGAGCCGAGGGTCTCGGCGAGGACCGCGGAGGCGCCGCCGTGCAGCAGGCCGTACGGCTGGGTGTTGCCCTCCACCGGCATCGTGCCGACGACCTTCTCGGCCGAGGCCTCGATGATCTGCACGCCCATGCGGTTGCCGAGGTGCCCGGCCGAGAAGAGGGCGGGAAGATCGACGCCGAGCGCGGCATACTCGTCGAGGACCTCCTGCGGGAACTTCACATGCTGCTGCTCACCCATCGGCCCGGCTCCGTTCGTCTTCGTACGGCTGCTGATCCATTGATCCGCTGAACCCTGATCCGCCTGAGCAAACGCTTAGGCGGAGTGTGATTGTTCCAGACGCACGATGACGGACTTGCTGGCGGGGGTGTTGCTGATGTCCGCGGTGGACTCCAGGGGCACCAGGACGTTCGTCTCCGGGTAGTACGCGGCCGCGCAGCCCCTGGCCGTCGGATAGTGCACCACCCGGAAGCCGGGCGCCCGCCGCTCGCTGCCGTCCTTCCATTCGCTGACCAGATCGGTGTACGACCCGTCCGCCAGCCCGAGCGCCGCCGCGTCCTCGGGGTTGACCAGGACGACCCGGCGGCCGCCCTTGATGCCGCGGTAGCGGTCGTCGAGACCGTAGATGGTGGTGTTGTACTGGTCGTGCGAGCGCAGGGTCTGCAGCAGCAGCCGGCCCTCCGGCACCGCGGGGTACTCGACGGGCGCGGCCGTGAAGTTGGCCTTGCTGGTGGCGGTGGGGAAGCGGCGCTCGTCGCGCGGGGCGTGCGGGAGCGCGAAACCGCCCGGGTCGGCGGCGAGGCGGGCATTGAAGTCCTCGAAGCCGGGCACCACGCGCGCGATGCGGTCGCGGACCGTGGCGTAGTCCTTCTCGAACTCCTCCCACGGTGTGGCCGAGGCGGCGCCGAGCACCGCCCGCGCCATCCGGGCGACGATCGCCGGCTCGGACAGCAGATGCGGGCTCGCGGGCGGGAGGTTGCCGCGCGAGGCGTGCACGAGGCCCATCGAGTCCTCGACCGTCACGAACTGCTTGCCGCTCGCCTGGACGTCCTTGTCGGTGCGGCCGAGCGTCGGGAGGATCAACGCGCGCGTGCCCGTGACCGCGTGCGAGCGGTTCAGCTTCGTCGAGACGTGGACCGTCAGCCGGGCCCTGCGCATCGCGGCCTCGGTGACCTCCGTGTCGGGGGTGGCCCCGACGAAGTTGCCGCCCATGGCGAAGAAGACCTTCGCCTCGCCGTCGCGCAGCGCCTGGATCGAGCGGACCACGTCGAAGCCGTGGTGGCGCGGCGAGACGATCCCGAACTCCTTGTCCAGGGCGTCGAGGAAGGCCGGAGCGGGTCGCTCGAAGATGCCCATCGTGCGGTCGCCCTGCACGTTCGAATGGCCGCGGACCGGGCAGACGCCCGCGCCCGGCCGGCCGATGTTGCCACGCAGCAGAAGGAAGTTGACCACTTCGCGAATGGTCGGCACGGAGTGCTTGTGCTGGGTGAGGCCCATCGCCCAGCAGACGATGGTCCGCTCGGAGGCGAGGACCATCTCCAGGGTCCGCTCGATCTCGGCGCGGGTGAGACCGGTCGCGGCGAGGGTCTCGTCCCAGTCCGCCGCGCCCGCGGCCGCGGTGAACTCCTCGTACCCATGGGTGTGCTCGCGGACGAACTCCTCGTCGACGGCGCCCGGAGTCTCCAGGATCAGCTTGTTGAGCAGCCGGAACAGGGCCTGGTCGCCGCCGATACGGATCTGGAGGAAGAGATCGTTGAGCGCGGCGCCCTTGAACATGCCCTGCGGGGTCTGCGGGTTCTTGAACCGCTCGAGACCGGCCTCCGGCAGCGGGTTCACCGAGATGATCCGCGCGCCCCCGGCCTTCGCCTTCTCCAGGGCGGAGAGCATCCGCGGGTGGTTCGTCCCCGGATTCTGCCCGGCGACGACGATCAGGTCGGCCTGGTGCAGATCCTCCAGCGAGACGCTGCCCTTGCCGATCCCGATCGTCTCGTTGAGCGCCGACCCGGACGACTCGTGGCACATGTTGGAACAGTCCGGCAGATTGTTCGTGCCGAACTCGCGGGCGAAGAGCTGAAGCAGGAACGCGGCCTCGTTGCTCGTCCGGCCCGAGGTGTAGAAGAGCGCCTCGTCGGGGGAGGAGAGGGCGGTCAGCTCCTCCGCGATGATCGAGAACGCCCGTTCCCAGGTCACCGCCTCGTACCGCTCCGCGCCCTCGGGCAGATACATCGGCTGCGTGAGCCGGCCCTGCTGTCCCAGCCAGTACCCACTGCGGGTCGCCAGGTCCGCCACCGGGTGGGCGGCGAAGAAGTCGGGCGTGACCCGGCGCAGCGTCGCCTCCTCGGCGACCGCCTTCGCGCCGTTCTCGCAGAACTCCGCCACATGTCGCTTGTCGGCCTCCGGCCAGGCGCAGCCCGGGCAGTCGAAGCCGTCTTTCTGATTGACCTTGAGCAGGGTCCGCGCGGTGCGCCGCACCCCCATCTGCGCCTGGGCGATCTTGAGGGTGTGGGCGACGGCGGGAAGCCCGGCAGCGGCGTGCTGGGGCGGCGCGACCTGCGGCGCGTCCTGGACCGGGTCGCCGGCGGGGGGCTTGCTGACCATCGCGCTCTCCCTTGAGCGGTCATCGTGTGGCGTACGTACCCGATCCTGTCACGCGCCACGGGCAGCCCGTGCCCGTCGGTCGACGGGGGCGGGAATGTCAGTGGTCCGTGGCAGGATCGTCCCCGTGGCTGAGACAGCATCGAAGACCCAAGACAACCGTCCGCGCCTGCTCCTCATGGACGGGCACTCACTCGCGTACCGGGCGTTCTTCGCGCTGCCGGCGGAGAATTTCACCACGGCGACCGGTCAGCCGACCAACGCCATCTACGGCTTCGCGTCGATGCTGGCGAACACGCTCCGCGATGAGGCGCCCACGCACTTCGCCGTCGCCTTCGACGTGTCCCGCAAGACCTGGCGCTCCGAGGAGTTCCCGGAGTACAAGGCGAACCGTTCCAAGACCCCGGACGAGTTCAAGGGGCAGGTCGAGCTGATCGGCGAGCTGCTGGACGCGATGCACGCGCAGCGGTTCGCGATCGACGGCTTCGAGGCCGACGACGTCATCGCCACGCTCGCCACCCAGGCCGAGGCCGAGGGCTTCGAGGTCCTGATCGTCACAGGTGACCGTGACTCCTTCCAGCTGATCACGGACCACGTGACCGTGCTGTACCCGACCAAGGGCGTCTCCGAGCTGACCCGCTTCACGCCCGAGAAGGTCGAGGAGAAGTACGGCCTCACCCCGCAGCAGTACCCGGACTTCGCCGCGCTGCGCGGGGACCCGTCGGACAACCTGCCCGGCATCCCCGGCGTCGGCGAGAAGACCGCGGCGAAGTGGATCAACCAGTTCGGTTCGTTCGCCGAGCTGGTGGAGCGGGTGGACGAGGTCAAGGGCAAGGCCGGACAGAACCTGCGCGACCACCTGGAGTCGGTCAAGCTCAACCGCGTCCTCACCGAGATGGTGCGGGACGTCGAGCTGCCGCGGACCGTCCAGGACCTCGAGCGCGCGCCGTACGACCGCGCGGCCGTCGCGCTGGTCCTGGACACCCTGGAGATCCGTAACCCCTCGCTGCGCGAGCGGCTCCTCGCCGTCGACCCGGGCGCCGGCGAGGCGCAGCCCGCCGCCCCCGCCGCGGGCGTGGAGCTGGACGGCACCGTTCTCGGCGCCGGTGAGCTCGCGCCCTGGCTCGCCGAGCACGGCGCCGAGCCGCTGGGCATGGCCACGGTCGACAGCTGGGCGCTGGGCACCGGCAGCGTCACCGAGATCGCGCTGGCCGCCGCCGGAGGTGCCGCGGCCTGGTTCGACACCACCCAGCTCGACGAGGCCGACGAGAAGGCCTTCGCCGGCTGGCTCGCGGACCCGGAGCGACCCAAGGTCCTGCACAACGCCAAGGGCGCGCTGCGGGTATTCCCCGAGCACGGCTGGAGCATCGCGGGCATCACCATGGACACCGCGCTCGCCGCCTATCTGGTCAAGCCGGGCCGCCGCTCCTTCGCGCTCGACGCGCTCTCCGTCGAGTACCTGCACCGTGAGCTCGCCCCGGCGGCCGCCGCCGACGGACAGCTCGCCTTCGGCGCCGACGACACCGCCGAGGCCGAGGCCCTGATGACCCAGGCCCGTGCCGTTCTCGACCTGGGCGCGGCCTTCGAGGAGAAGCTCGGCGAGGTCGGCGCGCGGGAGCTTCTGCACGAGGTCGAGCTGCCCACCTCGCTCCTCCTGGCCCGTCTTGAGCGGCACGGCATCGCCGCCGACCGGGCCCATCTGGAGGCCATGGAGCAGCAGTTCGCCGGTGCCGTCCAGCAGGCGGTGAAGGAGGCGCACGCCTCGGTCGGGCACGAGTTCAACCTCGGCTCACCCAAGCAGCTCCAGGAGGTGTTCTTCGGCGAGCTGAACCTGCCGAAGACGAAGAAGACCAAGACCGGGTACACGACGGACGCGGACGCGCTGGCCTGGCTGGCCGCCCAGACCGAGCACGAGCTGCCGGTGATCATGCTCCGCCACCGCGAGCAGGCCCGGCTGCGCTCCACGGTCGAGGGCCTGATCAAGACCATCGCCGCGGACGGCCGCATCCACACCACCTTCAGCCAGACGGTGGCCGCGACCGGACGGCTGTCCTCCACCGACCCGAACCTGCAGAACGTGCCGGTGCGCACCGACGAGGGGCGGGCGATCCGGCACGGCTTCGTCGTGGGCGAGGGCTTCGAGGCCCTGATGACGGCGGACTACAGCCAGATCGAGCTGCGGGTCATGGCCCATCTGTCCGAGGACGAGGGCCTCATCGAGGCGTTCGCCTCCGGCGAGGACCTGCACACCACGGTCGCCTCGCAGGTCTTCGGCGTCGACCGGTCCGCGGTCGACGCCGAGATGCGGCGCAAGATCAAGGCCATGTCGTACGGCCTGGCGTACGGCCTCTCGGCCTTCGGCCTCTCCCAGCAGCTGAACATCGAGGCCGGCGAGGCGCGTGCCCTGATGGACACGTACTTCGAGCGCTTCGGCGGAGTGCGCGACTATCTGCGCCGGGTCGTCGACGAGGCGCGCGCCACGGGGTACACCGAGACGATGCTGGGCCGCCGCCGCTACCTCCCGGACCTGAACAGCGACAACCGCCAGCGCCGCGAGGCCGCCGAGCGGATGGCGCTCAACGCCCCGATCCAGGGCACCGCGGCGGACATCGTGAAGGTCGCCATGCTCAACGTCGACCGGGCGCTGACGGAGGCGGGTCTCGCCTCCCGGATGCTCCTTCAGGTCCACGACGAAATCGTGCTGGAGCTGGCGCCCGGCGAGCGCGAGCAGGTCGAGTCGCTGGTCCGCCGGGAGATGTCCTCGGCGGTCACCCTCCGCGCCCCCCTCGACGTCTCGGTCGGCGTGGGCCCGGACTGGGAGTCCGCGGCGCACTGACGCGACGGGCCCCCACGGTCACGGCCGTGGGGGCCCGTACGACGCAGTCGCGCTGGTCATCGCCCCGGGTGGGAGCACGCCGGCTCGTCGTCCCCGGCGTGTGCCGCCTCGAGGGACGGCGCCGGAGGTGTCCTCCGCAGGCGCATCCACGCCCCGTACAGCACAAGCCCGACGGCGAGGCCCGCGCCGGCCCCGAAGCAGGCCGTCGGAATGATGTCCAGGGGCGTCTCGATCCGGCCCCAGTACGCGTACCAGCGCAGGCAGCGGTGCACCACTCCGGCCAGGAGGCACAGACCGATCAGCCCGCCCGCCAGCCGGCGCTCCCGCCGGCCGAGGACCGGGACGGCCGCGGGCGGCGCGATGTCCCCGGCGGTCGTGCGCAGCGCCCGTACCGTGAACCAGCCCAGCAGGACGAGCGCGAGCGCCGACCCCCCGTACTGGAGATAGAGATAGACGGGGAAGCCGGCCACGATCTCGCCGAGGAACGGGATCGCCCGCGTACCCCAGCGGTCGAGATGGGTGAACGCGTCCCACACCACATGGGTCGTGGCGCCCAGCGCCGCCGACAGTACGAACCAGCCGGCCAGCGGCACCCTCTGCCGCCCCCGCCAGGAGCGGCCGCGGACGAATCCGTACACCCGCCCCCGCCACCGCGCCGGCAGCAGGGCCACCAGCGGCTCACGCACCATCAGCCACGCCGCCACCAGAGCCGCGGTGATCAGCACATCGACGGTGACGACGCCCAGGGCGGAGTGCGTGACATCGCCGAAGACCATCGCCTCCGGGATCGCCGTGGCCGCGAAATAGGTCATGTCGGGCGAGAACGAACCCGCCACCAGTGCGGAGGCGACCAGTGGTCCGCGTGCGGTGCCGTCGCGGCGGATGCCCGGCAGCACCGCGGCGGCATGACTCAGCGTGAACGGCATCGGAACGTCCCCCTCAGGATCCGCGCCGACCAACGGAGTTCCCCTGCGACCGAGGGTCGGCGATCACGCCCAGTATGCGGGAGCGATCGTGAAGGGACGGCGAGCGGCCAAGAGGTGGCGAAAGCGTGAAACACGGTCAGCCCGCGGTGTCCCGGGGCTCGTAGGTGTCATAGGGTCTCCCGTGTTCACGCGCGGGGAGCGCGGGTGCAGTCGAGGGGGAGGGACCATACGTATGGCAGCGCAATTCGGCCGCCGGCTGCGCAGGGGAGCCACCAGCGGTGCCGTCGTGGCCGCGGCGGTGGCGGCACTGGCCGCCTCGCAGGCGCCCGGCGTGACCCCGCCGCCCTCGGACAACGCGAGCGGCGACCGGCCCGCCGGCGTCGGTGACACACCGCCGTCGCCCGACGGCACGGCGACCGGTGACTCCCCGTACTACACCGACCTGCCGCCGCTGAACACGCCCAACAAGCCCGGCACCTCCATAGACCTGCCCATCGTCACCGGCCCCGCCGAGGCGGGCATACCCGCGTCCGTCCTCGCCGCCTACAAGCGGGCGGAGCAGTCGATACGGGCCAGCGACCCCGCGTGCAACCTTCCGTGGCAGCTGCTCGCCGGCATCGGAAAGGTCGAGTCCGGGCAGGCACGCGGCGGCCGTGTCGACGCCAACGGCACCACGCACTCGCCGATTCTCGGCCCGGTCCTCAACGGTGTCGGCTTCGCCAACATCTCGGACACCGACAACGGGGCCTTCGACGGCGACGCGACGCACGACCGCGCGGTCGGCCCGATGCAGTTCATCCCCTCCACCTGGGCGACCTGGGGTCAGGACGCCAACGGCGACGGCCGCAAGGACCCCAACAACATCTACGACGCCGCCCAGGCCGCCGGTCTCTACCTCTGCGCCAACAACCGCGACCTCGCGGTCAAGGCCGACCTGGACCGGGCGATCCTCAGCTACAACCGCTCGACCGAGTACCTGCACACGGTGCTCTCCTGGTTCGAGTACTACAAGCGCGGCACCCACCAGGTGCCGGACGGCACCGGTCAGCTCCCGGTGGACCGCAGCGACACCCCCCGCACCACCACGCCGGGGCCGACGCAGACGCCGACCACCCCGGCCACCCCCGCACCGTCCCCTTCGACGGGCACGCCCAAGCCGAACCCCTCCACGCCCGGCACCACGCCCCCGACCAAGCCGCCCGTCGACCCGCCCGCCGCCGCGAAGGTGTCGCGGATCAAGGACGCCGGCACGGGCGCCCTGACGGCCACCGCCGGCGGCGTCTTCGCCGGCCGTCCGGCCGTCCTCGCTCTCGACGCGGCGGGCAGGCCGGTCGCGGGGCTGGGCGTGCGGTTCGAGATCGTCGGCTCCACCGACGCCAACCTCGGCGGTGTGGCCAAGAGCGTGACGGTGAACACCGACTCCGCGGGCAAGGCCGTCGCGCCGCCCGTCCGGGCGGGCGAGAAGCCGGGCACGTTCCTCGTCCGGGCCACGGTCGTGGGCCGGACGCTCGCGCCCGTCGAGTTCTCCGCGACGGTCACCGAGCGGACGGCCGACACCCTGGTGCGCGGCGACGCCGAGGAGGTGACCGCCACCACCGGCGAGCGGTTCGCCGACCGAGTCCTGGTGAAGGCCACCCTCGACGGTGCCGTCGCCTCGTCGGTCGCGCTCACCGCCACCATGATCACCTCGGGCGACGACCCGCAGACGAATACCAGGGGCCCGTACTTCAAGGACGCCGACGGCAACCCGCTGCGTACGCTCACGGGCCTGAAGACGGACGAGAACGGTCTGCTCACGCTCCCCGACATCTACGCGGACGGGGAGGCCGGCACCTTCCTGCTGCGTCTGACCGCACCCGGCGGCGGCACCGTGACCATCGAACTCAAGGTCACCGCCCCGGCGCCCGAGCCGACCCCGACTCCGTCGCCGAGCGGCTCGACCGAGGCGACGCCGACGCCCTGACCCGACCGGGCCCGGCCGCCGATCCCGTACGGCCCCGCATGACCCCGCCGCCCCTCCGTCCGCCCGGACGGAGGGGCGGCGCTCTGTGTTCTGAGTGCAACGTGTTCTCATCTCGCGGCCGCGTTGCTACGGTGCCCCAGCCCTGACGCCGCATCAGATCGAGCACCGGGAGGCCGACCATGCGCGCCCTCGTAGCCGCCGCCATCGGGCTGGTCCCAGTCCTCCTCGTCATCCTCCTCGTCTCGGTGGTGGACCTCCCGCCCGACGGACCCACCTCGCCCCAGCCCCTCCTCACCGCCGACCCCGGCCCCAAGAAGTAGGAGGAGCCACTCCATGCGCCGCCGAGCCAGCCTCGTCCTGCTCTCCTTCGCCGTGTTCTTCGCCGCGATGGCCCCCACCCTGCGGTGGTACGTCTTCCCCCGCGTGGTGAAGATCCCGCCGAACCAGTACCAAGAGATCGTCCTGGAGTCGAAGCCCGCCACCCTCGTCGACTACTCGACCCTCACGGCCAAGGAGGTCGAGAAGCTCACGATCATCCAGACCCTCAAGGGGAACGTGGAGGAGTCGAAGCGGATCGAGCGCGACGCCGGCCGCGACGTCGTCGTATGGGACGCCCTCACCTACATCACCGGCCCCGACGGCAAGATGGTCTCCCAGATCCCCGAGCGCTACATCTTCGACGCCCACACCCAGGATCCGGTCAACGCCACCGGCGCGATGGTCGACGGCGACGCCGTCCGGCGCGAGGGCATCGAGTTCAAGTGGCCCTTCCTCACCGAGAAGCGGGACTACCAGTACTACGACGCCCGGTCCCGCACCACGGCCCCCATCCACTACAAGGGCACCCAGACCTTCCGCGGCATGGAGGTCTACTACTTCGAGCAGACCATCCCCTGGACCAAGGTCCCCATGCCCAAGACGATGCCCGTCAAGGGCATCACCCCGGAGATGATCGCCCAGTCGGGCATGACCATCTGGTACACCACCAAGCGGATGTTCTGGGTCGATCCCGTCACCGGCGCCCCCGTCAACGGCGAGGAGATCCACGAGGAGGAGCTCCGCAACGACAAGACCGCGTGGAAGGTCACCGCCTTCTCCGGCCATGTGAAGATGCGCGAGGACTACATCCGGTCGACCGTCGAACTCGTCAAGACCAACCGTACTGTCGTCCTTCTCGTCACCTCCTATCTGCCATGGACCTTCGTCACCCTGTCTCTCGCCCTGCTCGCCCTCGCGCTCTGGCTGGAGGCCCGCGGCCGGCGACCCGCCCGGGCGCCCGCTACCGCTCCCTCCTGAGCCGCGCGCTGGTGTGCCGGGTCGGCTCCGCCGCTGCGGGGTCCTCCGGCCACGGGTGCTTGGGGTAGCGCCCGCGCAGCTCCGCCCGGACCGAGCGGTACCCCTCCCGCCAGAACGAGGCCAGATCGGCGGTGACGGCCGCCGGGCGACCGGCGGGGGAGAGGAGATGGACCACGACCGGCGTCCCCGCGACCTTCGGCGTCTCGGCCAGGCCGAACATCTCCTGCAACTTCACCGCGAGGACCGGCTGTTCGCCGCTGTAGTCGACCCGTATCCGCGATCCGCTCGGGACCTCGATCCGCTCGGGCGCGAGCTCCCCGAGCCGGCCGGCCTCACCCGTCGCCCACGGCAGCAGCCGCTGGAGCGCCTGCCCCGCGTCGATCCGGCCCAGATCGGCCCGTCGCCGCGCCCGGGACAACTCGGGCTCCAGCCACGCCTCGGCCCGGTCGAGCAGCGACTCCTCCGCCACCTCCGGCCAGGGCTCGCCCAGGACCCGGTGCAGAAAGCCGAGCCGCTGTCTCAGCTCCTCCGACTCGCGGCTCCACCGCAGCAGCCCGAGCCCCTCCCGCCGCAATCCGTCGAGCAGGGCCGACCGTACGAGCGCAGGATCGGCTCCGTCCCTGAGGGGACGCGTGGCGAGCTCCACGGCGCCCAGCCGGGACACGGACCGGGCGACCACGTCCCCTTCCTCCCAGTGGACCTCCTCGCCGGCCCGGAGCAGGTGCCCGGCGGCGGCCCGCGCCACACCCTCGTCCACCACGGCCGCCAGCCGCACCCGGGCCGTGGCGCTCCGCACCGGCCGGTCCGCCACGGCCACGGCCAGCCAGGGGGCGCTGCGGAGCCCCGAGGCCTCGGCGAGCTCGGCGCCCGTCCCCGACACCATCAGGAACCCGCCGCCCTCCCGGGCCCTGGCCACCCGCTCGGGAAACGCCAGCGCCGTCACCAGCCCGGCCACCGCGTCGTCGCCCCCGCCCGCCCCCGGCCTGGCGCCCCCGGCCGCCACGGGCCCGGTGCCCCCGGAACCAACCGGCCGCGACGAGGACCCGGCAGGATCCGTGCCGTCCGCTCCGACCCGTGCGCCGTCGCCCCCAGGCGCACCGGGCGGGACGGACCCGGCCGACTCCGTCCCGCCCGCACGGGACCCGGCCCGCGCGCCGTCCCCGTCCCCGGGCCCACCGGATCCCGCCTCGGCGGCCGACCGCTCCAGGCGGCGCGCCTCCGCCTTCCACCGCGCTCCGTACGCGTCACCGCCGCGCCGCGCCGCACGCCAGGCGGCCGCCAGATCGTCGCCGTACTCCCGGGGCGGCTCCTCGCTGAGCAGCGCGACCACCTCTGCCGCCCGCCGGACGCCCACCTCGGGCGCGCCGTCCAGGAGGGCCCTCGCCAGCCGGGGGTGCAGGCCCAGCCGCGACATCCTCAGACCCCGCTCCGTGGCCCTGCCCTCGTCGTCCACAGCCCCGGCGGCCGTCAGCGCGGCGCGGGCCGCCGTCATCGCACCCGCCGGCGGGGCGTCAAGGAGTGCGAGCCCTGCCGCCGTGGGATCACCCCAGCACGCCGTCCGCAGGGCGAACGAGGCCAGGTCCGCGATCTCGATCTCCGGGGAGGGGAAGCGTGCTCGCCGTCCGTCGTCCGCCTCCGCCCAGCAGCGGTACACCATGCCGAAGCCCTCCCGGCCGGAGCGGCCCGAGCGCTGAGTCGCACCCGCGATCGACACCGGAACCGTGGCCAGCGACCCGAGGCCCCGGGCGTGGTCCATCCGCGGCTCCCGCGCCAGACCCGAGTCCACGACGATCCGCACCCCGGGCACGGTGAGGCTCGACTCCGCCACGGAGGTCGCGAGGATCACCCGCCGCCGCCCACCCGGCTCCGCCCCGCGCAGCACCGTGTCCTGGACCGCCGCCGGGGCCCGGCCGTGCAGCTGGAGCACGTCGGCGTCGAGGTCCGCCAGCATCGCCGCCGTGCGCGCGATCTCTCCCGTGCCGGGCAGGAAGCAGAGGACGTCGCCCTCGTGGCGCTCGCAGGCGAGCCGGACCATCGCCGCCACATGGCGCAGAAGGGCTGGATCCACCCAGGTGCCGTGCGCCGGCCGGATCCCGGCGGGCGGTGCGGCGAAGTGGACGCGGTACCCGTGCCCCTCTCCCTTTCCCCACACGATCGGCGCCGGACCGGTGCCGTCCAGGACCGTCAGGAGCTGGGCCCACGCCTCGGCGTCGCTGGTGGCCGAGGCGGCGATCAGCTTCAGCTCGGGCCGCAGCGTGGCGCGCACGTCCACCAGGAACGCCATCGCCGTGTCCGCGTCCAGATGGCGTTCGTGGCATTCGTCGAGCAGCACCACGTCCACGCCCGCCAGCTCCGGATCGCGCTGGAGGCGCTGGAGGAGGACACCCGTCGTCACCACCTCGACGCGGGTCGCGGGCCCGGCCCTGCGCTCGCCGCGCACCGAGAAGCCGACGGCCTCGCCGACCTCCTGGCCCAGCAGCCACGCCATCCGCCGGGCCGCCGCCCGCACCGCCATCCGGCGCGGCTCGGCCACCAGCACCCGCCGCCGCGGCCCGTCCCCTAGAAGACCCGCGAGCGCGAGGGGCACCAGCGTGGTCTTGCCGGTGCCGGGAGGCGCGTACAGCACCGCCGTGCCGCGCTCCTCGAGTGCGGTGAGCAGCTCGGGGACGGCATGGCGGACGGGGAGACGGTCGAGTGCGTCGTGTCGGATCACGCACTCAGTTTCGTACGTCGTGGCCGACGCCGTGCCCGGCTGTCCACAGGCCCCCGTCCTCTCATATGACAAGTGGGGTTCACGGGGCCGCTGGGGCGCTTGCGCCCGTCAGTCCCTTTCGCACACGAAGATCGCCGTGCCCGGGATCAGATTCCCCCGCAGCGGGGACCAGCCACCCCACTCCTGGTTGTTCCACACCGGCCACTCCGGCTCGACGAGATCCACCAGCCGGAAACCGCCGGCCACCACGTCGCGTACCCGATCGCCGATCGTGCGGTGGTGCTCCACGTAGACGGCGCGCCCCTGCTCGTCCTGCTCCACATAGGGAGTGCGGTCGAAATAGGAGGAGGCCACCGACAGCCCTTCCGGGCCGGGCTCGTCCGGGAACGCCCAGCGGATCGGATGCGTCACGGAGAAGACCCACCGGCCGCCCGGCCGCAGCACCCGGCGCACCTCGCGGAACACCTTCACCGGATCGGCCACGAACGGCACCGCGCCGTACGCCGAGCACGCGAGGTCGAAGGAGCCGTCGAGGAAGGGGAGCGCTCCCGCGTCCGCCTCGACCAGGGGAACGTCCTCCCCGATCCGCAGCGCGTGCTGGAGCTGTCGGTGGGAGAGGTCGAGCGCCACCGGACGCGCCCCCTGTGCCGCCAGCCAGCGCGAGCACTGCGCGGCTCCCGCGCCGATCTCCAGGACGTCCAGCCCCTTCAGCGCGCCGGCCGGTCCGAGCAGTCCGGCGTCGGCCTCGTCGAGACCCTCGGGACCCCAGACGAACCGGTCGTCCCCGAGGAAGGCTCCGTGGTCGTTCTGGTACTCGTCCGCGTTCCGGTCCCACCACCCGCGACTCGCCCGGCTGCTCTCCGCATCGTCGGCGTCACGCCGGGTCGCCTCCGGCTCCTCGTCGACTCCGTCTTCCTGTTCGTACTCTTGGTTCATCTCGCCCGTCGATGTAGTTTGCGCTCAGCGCGGCTGCGCTACCCCCGGCCGGGTGGCCTGGGGGGACACGAGTTGTGCCGGTTATGCGGCGATCTGCCCCGGGTGCGCGCTTCGCGCATTGACCCTGTCCGGCTGCCCCCGTATGCTAAAGGTTGCGCTGCGGGCCTGCGCGCCTCAGACGGAGCAGGCCGCGCTCGCACGGTTGTATGTCCCCTCGGTTCTCGAGGCGCCCCACCGTTCAGTCGGGAAGGCGCTTCATTGGCTGTCCGGCTTCTTCGGTGCGATACGGGCTCTCGGCGTAGCAGTACCTACGACTTTCTGTCCGTAACCGGAGCCCTTTCCCACATGACGAGCAGCACCGAGACCACCGCCACCACCCCGCAGGTTGCGGTCAACGACATCGGTAACGAGGAAGCCTTCCTCGCCGCGATCGACGAAACGATCAAGTACTTCAACGACGGCGACATCGTCGACGGCGTCATCGTGAAGGTCGACCGGGACGAGGTCCTGCTCGACATCGGTTACAAGACCGAAGGTGTCATCCCGAGCCGCGAGCTCTCGATCAAGCACGACGTCGACCCGAACGAGGTCGTCAAGGTCGGCGACGAGATCGAGGCCCTGGTCCTCCAGAAGGAGGACAAGGAAGGCCGCCTGATCCTCTCGAAGAAGCGTGCCCAGTACGAGCGCGCCTGGGGCACCATCGAGAAGATCAAGGAAGAGGACGGCATCGTCACCGGTACCGTCATCGAGGTCGTCAAGGGTGGTCTCATCCTCGACATCGGCCTCCGCGGCTTCCTCCCGGCCTCCCTGGTCGAGATGCGTCGCGTCCGCGACCTCCAGCCCTACGTGGGCAAGGAGCTCGAGGCGAAGATCATCGAGCTGGACAAGAACCGCAACAACGTGGTCCTGTCCCGCCGTGCCTGGCTGGAGCAGACCCAGTCCGAGGTTCGCCAGACCTTCCTCACGACCCTCCAGAAGGGTCAGGTCCGCTCCGGCGTCGTGTCCTCGATCGTCAACTTCGGTGCCTTCGTGGACCTGGGTGGCGTCGACGGCCTGGTGCACGTCTCCGAGCTGTCCTGGAAGCACATCGACCACCCGTCCGAGGTTGTCGAGGTCGGCCAGGAGGTCACCGTCGAGGTTCTCGACGTGGACATGGACCGCGAGCGTGTCTCCCTGTCGCTGAAGGCGACGCAGGAGGACCCGTGGCAGCAGTTCGCCCGCACGCACCAGATCGGTCAGGTCGTCCCGGGTAAGGTCACCAAGCTGGTTCCGTTCGGTGCGTTCGTCCGCGTGGACGAGGGCATCGAGGGTCTGGTCCACATCTCCGAGCTGGCCGAGCGCCACGTGGAGATCCCGGAGCAGGTCGTCCAGGTCAACGACGAGATCTTCGTCAAGGTCATCGACATCGACCTCGAGCGTCGCCGGATCTCGCTGTCCCTGAAGCAGGCCAACGAGTCCTTCGGTGCCGACCCGGCGTCGGTCGAGTTCGACCCGACCCTGTACGGCATGGCCGCGTCCTACGACGACCAGGGCAACTACATCTACCCCGAGGGCTTCGACCCCGAGACCAACGACTGGCTCGAGGGCTACGAGACCCAGCGCGAGGCCTGGGAGACCCAGTACGCCGAGGCGCAGCAGCGCTTCGAGCAGCACCAGGCTCAGGTCATCAAGTCCCGCGAGGCCGACGAGGCCGCCGCTGCCGAGGGTGGCGCCGCCGCTCCGGCCGGTGCCCCGGCGGGCGTCTCGGGTGGTTCGTACTCCTCGGAGTCGGACGACAACTCCGGCGCCCTGGCGTCGGACGAGGCCCTGGCTGCCCTGCGCGAGAAGCTGGCCGGCGGCCAGAGCTGAATCGGCTCTGCTGCTAGGCACTAGCTAGCCAACGATCGAGGCCCGCTCCCCTTCGGGGGAGCGGGCCTCAGTCGTTCCCGGGTCCGCCTCGCCCCACGCGCGCGTGCCCGCCCGCTGACACTCCGTTCACGAAACCCGGTGCCGGGGGAATGACCGTGCGTCGCAGGGCGTTCTTTTCTACGAACGCGAGGAGGAGCGGTAATCGTGCTTGATCCCCAGGATTTGTACGAATGGGACCAGAAGGGCCTGGCCGTCGTGGACATGGCCCTGGCGCAGGAGTCGGCCGGGTTGGTCATGCTGTACCACTTCGACGGCTACATCGACGCGGGCGAGACCGGCGATCAGATCGTCGAACGCCTGCTGGACACGCTGCCGCATCAGGTCGTGGCCCGCTTCGACCACGACCGGCTCGTCGACTACCGCGCCCGTCGGCCGCTGCTCACCTTCCGCCGGGACCGCTGGACGGCGTACGAGACGCCCTCCATCGACGTCCGGCTCGTCCAGGACGCCACCGGCGCGCCCTTCCTGCTGCTCTCCGGCCCCGAGCCGGACGTGGAGTGGGAGCGCTTCTCGACCGCCGTCCGCCAGATCGTCGAGCGGCTCGGCGTGCGTCTGTCCGTCAACTTCCACGGCATCCCCATGGGGGTACCGCACACCCGCCCCGTCGGCCTCACCCCGCACGGCAGCCGCACGGACCTCATGCCCGGCCACCGCAGCCCCTTCGACGAGGCCCAGGTGCCCGGCAGCGCCGAGTCGCTCGTCGAGTTCCGGCTCACGGAGACCGGACACGACACGCTCGGTGTCGCGGCCCATGTCCCGCACTACGTCGCCCGCTCGTCCTACCCGGACGCCGCACTGACCGCCCTGGAGGCCATCACGGCCGCCACCGGGCTCGTGCTGCCCGGTGTCGCGCACTCGCTGCGCACGGAGGCCCGACGGACGCAGACCGAGATCGAGCGCCAGATCGGCGAGGGCGACGAGGAGCTGACGGCCCTGGTCCAGGGCCTTGAGCACCAGTACGACGCGGCGGCCGGCGCCGAGACCCGGGGCAGCCTGGTCGCGGAGCCCGTGGACCTGCCGTCCGCGGACGAGCTGGGTCGCGAGTTCGAGCGCTTCCTCGCGGAGCGGGAAGGCGACGCATAGACCCGGCGGGCCGGGGGAGGCCCAGGGGCCCTAAGCTGCCGCTCATGCTGAAGGTGGGCCTGACCGGCGGTATCGGCGCCGGCAAGAGTGAAGTGTCGCGGCTGCTCGTCTCGTACGGGGCCGTACTGATCGACGCCGACAAGATCGCTCGCGAGGTCGTCGAGCCCGGGACGCCCGGGCTCGCGGCCGTCGTGGAGGCGTTCGGGCCCGAGATCCTGACCGACGAGGGCACCCTGGACCGGCCGAAGCTCGGTTCGATCGTCTTCGCCGACGCCGACCGGCTCGCCACCCTGAACGCCATCGTCCATCCCCTCGTCGGCGCCCGCTCCGCCGAGCTGGAGAGCGCCGCGGGGTCGGACGACGTCGTCGTCCACGATGTGCCCCTCCTTACCGAGAACCGCCTCGCCCCGCTCTACGACCTGGTCGTCGTCGTGGATGCCTCCCCCGAGACCCAGCTCGACCGACTGGTACGCCTGCGCGGAATGGCCGAGTCCGAGGCACGGGCCCGGATGGCCGCCCAGGCCACACGCGAGGAGCGGCGGGCGGTAGGGGACCTTGTCATCGACAACGACGGGCCGCTGGAGGCGCTGGAACCGCAGGTGCGGAAGGTCTGGACGGAGCTGACGCAGCGGGCGGCCGACAAGGGGCTGTAGGTAATCCGGGGAAGTGCCGGGGTGCGCGCCGATCACCCACGCGCCGGATGGGTAGGGATCGCGGAGGCGGTGGCCGGATCGTATTCCGGTACGGAATACCGCTGCCGTAAGCGATGTTGAACCGCCGGAGCAAGGGAAGGATGCCACCGTGGCCGAGAGGAACCCGGAAACCCACGTCATCGACTTCCGCGCCGCCGAGCAGCTGCTGGCCGCGCGGGATCCTCGCGGTGCCGTGAAGCTGCTCGACTCGGTGATCGCCGCCCATCCCGAGAACACCGCGGCACGACTGCTGCGCGCCCGGGCCTTCTTCGCCGCGGCGCAGCTGCGGCCGGCGGAGCTCGAGTTCGAACTCGTCCTGGAGCGCGAGCCGGACAACGCGTTCGCGCACTTCGCACTGGGGCGCACCTTCCAGCGCTCCGGCCGCCCGGACCAGGCGACACGGCACTTCCGGCTGGCGGCCGCGCTCGACCCCAAGCCGGAGTACCTCCAGGCGGCCCGCTTCGGCACGGAGGACTGACCCCACCCGGGTGGTGGGCGAGCGGGTGCCCGCGCGTCAGTGGCGGCCCGTGCCGCCATGATCGGGCTCGTACGGCGGGATGTCCCGCCCCGGCTGCCAGTGCGGCCCCTGGCGGATGTGGCGCAGCACCATCGACATGTCGACCGCGGCCACCAGGAACAGCACCCCGCAGGCCGCGGCCCACCCCGGCCTGCCGACCAGGGCGAACACCGTCGTGCCGAAGGCGGCCCAGAGCAGACCCCACAGACTCAGCCAGAACCGCATCCGAAGGGCACTGCGTGCGGTCCTGGGCTCACTCCCCGTACGCATCGCGGTCGCATCTCCCAGCAATAACTCCCGAGGCCCTACTGAAGGTCTACCCGCGAAGCGGAGGGGTGAACGGGCCCGGCCCCGGGAACGGCCGCAGGGCCCCCGTCGTTCTCCGGGGCATGAGCGGACGGATGCGTGAGGGACACCAAGGGACAGGGCCCGGAGCCATCACCCCGGACGGATGCGCGGTCGAGGTCTACCTGCGTCTGGGGGTCGGCAACGAGCCCGATGTGATCGAGGCCGCCGTGCCGACCGGCGCCACGCTGCTCGAACTCGGCTGCGGGGCGGGTCGGGTGACGGGGCCTCTGGTCGAGCGGGGCTTCGCCGTCACGGCGGTGGACGAGTCGGCCGAGATGCTCGAAGCGGCCCGGGGACGCGTGCCCGGTGCGGAGACGGTGCTGAGCCCGATCGAATCGCTGCGGCTGGACCGCCGGTTCGACGTGGTGATGCTCGCCTCGTACCTGGTGCACACGGCGGAACACCACACCAGGCAGGCCTTTCTGGAGACCTGCAGACGGCATGTCCGGGACGACGGCCACGTCCTGATCCAGCGCGAGGGCGAGCGCTGGCACCTGGAGGTACCGCGGGAACGCGAGGACCCGGGCGGCTGCACGGTACGGATCGTGTCGGCGGACCCGGTCGGAGACGGCGTCAACTCGGTCGTCGCCGAGTACCTCTTCCCGGATCTGCGCTGGACCCAGACCTTCCTCGCGCGGCCTCTGAGCAAGGAGGACTTCGAGCGGTGTCTGGGCGAGGCGGGGCTCGAGGTGGACGCTGATCTGACGGACGACGGCACATGGGTCAGGGCTCGCCCGAAGTCCGGCTGAGCGGGGGCGGCGATGGACCAGGAAGTCCACGGCATCGACGAGTTGCTCCGCGACGAGACCGTACGCGAACGGCGCGGAGCGCTCTGCCGACGGATCGAGACCGCCGGGATCACCGTCCACGACATCCTCTGCTGCGAGGACCGGACGGCCTTCGTCGGGCCCGGGTACGAGGACCGGCACACCGTGGTCCTCACCCGTTCCGGCGGGTATCTGCGAAGGATCTCGGGCGAGGAGTTCTTCGTCGACCCCACCGGCGGCTATCTGACCCGTCCCGGCGACGAACACCGGGTGGCCCATCCGGTGGGCCCCGGAGACCGCTCCACGGACATCCGTATCGGTGAGCAGCTCTTCGCGGACCGCTTCGACGGGCGTCCAGGCACCCGCAGGTTCACCGTCTCCGGCGCCACCGACCTGCACCACCGCGCCCTCCTGGCCGCCGCCCGGCGCGGCGCCGACCCCTTCGAACTGGCCGAACGGCTCCACCGGTTACTGGACCTGATCGCCGCCTCCGCCGGCCATTGGCGCACCGACACCACCGCCCGCCCCTCCACCGCGCGCGTGCACGGCGACCTGGTCCGCGACACCTGTGCCGCCCTGGCCACCGGCACCCCGGCGCTCCGGCTCTCCCTCGAGGAACTGGCCCGCGTCGTCGGCGTCTCCCCGCACCATCTGAGCCGCGTCTTCCACGCGGTCACCGGAACGACCCTCACGCGCTACCGCAACCAACTGCGCGTCCGGGGCGTCCTGCACGCCCTGGAGGAGGGCGAGGACAGCCTGCGGACCCTCTCGTACGCCTACGGCTTCGCCGACCAGGCACATCTGACCCGGATGTGCCGCAGCCACACGGGCCAGGTGCCCAGCGCCGTACGGAGCCTTCTCACGGATCGAGCATGAATCTTCAACGCCCCTGGAGGGCGGGGCCCGCAGGATGGCCGAGGCCGGAATCCCGGCCGGTGCCGCGACACGGCGGCACCGAGGCTTCTCAGCGGGGGAACGACGATGACGTTACTGGCCAGAGCCGGCATGACCATGGCGGCCGTCCTGACGGCCGCCGCGTGCGTGGGCTCCGCCCCGGGCAGCGCCGCCGGCGCCGAACCCGCGGCCGCATCGCCCGCGGCCGCATCGGCCGCGGGCGCGCCCGGTCTCACCGGCCACCGGCCCTGCCCAGGGCAGCCCGATGTGACCTGCGCCGACCTCACCGTGCCCCTGGACCGCGGCGGGGCCGTGCCCGGCACCCTGAAGCTCCGGACCGCTGTTCTCGGCAAGGCCGACGCACCGCGCGGGACGCTCCTCTTCCTCACAGGCGGCCCCGGCCAACCGGGCGTCCCCTTCGTCGCGAGGATCCGCTCCCGCCTCCCCGAGGTGCTCGCCGAGTACCGGCTGGTCATGATCGACCAGCGGGGGACCGGCGAGGCGGCCATCGACTGCCCCGCGCTCCAGAAGGAGGTCGGCAGCAGCGACACCGTCGCCCCCACGCGCGGAGCCGTCACCGCCTGCGCCGACAGCCTCGGCCGGAACCGGAACTTCTACACCACCGCCGACACCGTGGCCGATCTGGAGGAGCTGCGCCGAGCCCTGCGCGTACCGTCCTGGACGGTCGACGGAGTGTCGTACGGGACGTTCACCGGTGCCCAGTACGCCCTCACCCACCCCCACCGGGTGCGCCGGCTCGTCCTGGACTCCGTCGTTCCGCTCGACGGCGGTGGAGTGCTGTACGAGGACTCGCTCGGTCACTCCGCGCAGGTGCTCCGCGCCGCCTGCCGTGAACAGCGCTGCGGCTTCGACCCGGCGCGTGACCTGGCGACGGTGGTGCGCCGCGACGGCAACGGAGTCGGCGTCTTCAACCTGCTGGTCATCGCCAGCATCATCGACCCGAAGCTCGAGGACCCGCGCTTCGGCATTCTGCACGCCCTCCACGCCTCCGCGGGCGGCGACCGCGCGCGGCTCGACGCGCTCGTCGCCGGCTTCTCCGAACCGTCCGGGGAGACCCCGGCCGACTTCAGCTCCGGTCTCCACGCCGCCACGCTCTGCGCGGACTCACGGTGGCCCTGGGGCGACGCCGCCGCACCCGTCGCGGGCCGGGAGCGCGCCCTGAAGCGGGCCGTGCACCGGATCAGCCCGGCCGACGTCTGGCCGTTCCAACGGGATACCGCGGGCGGCCAGGGCATCCCGCAGACCTGCCTCCCCTGGCCGGCCTCCCGCCCCAACCGGGCGGCGCCAGGACGGACGCTGACCATGCCGGTCCTGCTCCTGTCGGGGGACCGGGACCTGTCCACGCCGGTCAAGTGGGCCCGCGAGGTGGCCGCGGTGACTCCCCGGGCCGAACTGGTCGTCCTCGAAGGCGCCGGTCACTCCACACAGAGCCGCAGCGACGCGGGAGCACGAGCGGCCACGGAGTTCCTGCTCCGGTAGGGCCGTGGAGACCCGTCGGGGCCGTTCGGACCCGTCGGGCCCCGCGAACGACGGCGCGCCACGCCCGGGACGGGGGTCCGGGCGTGGCGCGCAGTCGCGTGGAGCGTCCTAGTGGACGACGCTGTAACTCCGCCAGGGGAGCGTGTCGGGCGCGATCGAGTCGGACAGGGTCGTGGCGACGTAGATGGGCGTCTCGCCCGTGCAGTCACGGGTCCGGTACAGCCAGATGTCGTTCAGCGTCCGGTTCTCGACCCGTGTCACGCCGTGGGGCGCGAGCCGGTGGCAGCCGGTGACGGACGGGCTGGTCACGGTGATCACGACCTCGCGCTCGGTCTCGTAGGTGAGGGTGCCGACCGCGGTGCGGCCGAGTCCGGAGCAGCCCGCGACGGAGAGCATCAGGAGCGCGGCCCCGGCGGCGGTGCCGAGACGCCGGTGAACGGACATGGCGGTTCCTCGTCTGTCGGGCGAAGGCGGCAGAAGCCCTGTTCTCCGTCACCCTGCCGCCTGCCGGACGGGCTGTCATCCGGTGCTGGGCCGCCCGGGCGAAGCGGCACGAGAGCCCGTTGTCAGACCCCACCCGTAAGGTCGGAAATCCAGTCGGACTCCGTCGCGGAACGGGAGGTGAGCAGAGCAGTGCCCCACACCTGGCAGACCAGTGCCGCCGTCTTTCTGCCCGCCGCCCTGCCGCGCGACGGCCGGGTCGCCTTCTGGGCCCCGGACGGCGACGAGCTGCCCGTGGCGACGACCGCCGACGGAAGCCCGGTGACACCCTCGGGCGCGCGGAAGTCCGAGGCCGAAGGCGCCGGCACGCCCGACGCCGGAGACCCCGGCCCTCGGGTCGGCGAGCTCACCGTCGTACGGCGACACGGCGCCGGAGTCCGCAGCCGCAAGGTTCCCGCCGTGATCCTCGGTGTCACCGAGGCCCTGCCCCATCTGGTCGCCGCGCGTCACCACCCGGCCGCCCACCCCGCCACCGCCTGCTGGGGCGCCGCCGCCCTGCACGCCTTGCAGCTCGTCGCGCGGGGGCGTCTGCTGCCCGGGCTCACGGCCGACGATCTCGACGCCTGGCGGGCCGGTCCGCTGGACGCGGACGACATCGCCCACCTGCGGGCCGTCGCCGCCGCCATGCCTCCCGAAGGCCACGCCGTCCCCGCCCCCGGCCTCAGCCCGCTCCAGCTGCCCGATCCCGAGGCCCTGGTGCGGGCCTTCCTCGACGCCGTCGCCGACACCCTGCCCCGTACCCCCGCCGCGGTCCACGCGGCCGGCGCGCCGTTCGCCGCGCGTACCGCACAGCACCTGCCTCGCGCGCGTGCCTGGGCGACCGAGGCCGCCGCCGGCATGGACGCCGGGGTCCGGGTCTCGCTCCGCCTCGACCTCGCCGGATACGAACTCTTCGACATCGCCGAGGAGGGCGGCGACGAGCGGCGGGCCGCCGCGGCCCTGCTCCAGATCCACAGCCTCGCCGACCCCACCCTCGTCATCGACGCCGCCGCCCTTTGGGAGGGTGGTGGAGACGAGCTCTTCGGACCGCGCGCCCGGATCGACGCCGTTCTCGCGCTCCGCCGCGCCGCCCGCGTCTGGCCTCCGCTCGGCAGGCTCCTGGAGCGGGACGTCCCCGACGTCCTCGCCCTGACCGAGGACGAGCTGTACGAGCTCCTCGGCCCCGCCGCAGCCCGTCTCGCCGACGCCGGGGTCGCCGTCCACTGGCCCCGCGAGCTGGCCCGCTCGCTCAGCGCCTCCGCCGTGGTGCGGCCTGCGCTCTCCGCCCCCGGCTCCGCCACCGACGGCACCACGTTCTTCGACAGCGAGGAGCTGCTCCGCTTCAACTGGCAGCTCGCCCTCGACGGAGACCCGCTCACCGAACGGGAAATGGACACCCTCGCCGAGTCCCACCGGCCCATCGTGCGGCTGCGCGACCAGTGGGTGGTCGTCGACCCCGACCTCGTCCGCAAGGCCCGCAAGCGGGAACTGGGCCTCCTGGAGCCGGTCGACGCCCTCGCCGTCGCCCTCAGCGGCACGGCGGAGGTGGACGGCGAGACCGTCCAGGCCGTGCCCGTAGGAGCCCTCGCCACCCTGCGGGACCGGCTCGTCGCAGGACCCGAGTCCATCACCGCGCCCGCCGGTCTGGACGCCACCCTGCGCGACTACCAGCTGCGCGGTCTCGCCTGGCTGGACCTGATGACGTCGCTCGGGCTCGGCGGCTGCCTCGCCGACGACATGGGCCTCGGCAAGACGGTCACGCTCATCGCCCTCCATCTGCGCCGCGCCCGCCGCGCCCCCACCCTGGTCGTCTGCCCCGCCTCCCTGCTCGGCAACTGGCAGCGGGAGATCCGGCGCTTCGCCCCCGGCGTCGACGTGCGCCGCTTCCACGGCGCCGACCGCTCCCTTGACGGCCTCGACGAGGGCCCCGGCACCGGCGGATTCGTCCTCACCACCTACGGCACCCTGCGCACCAGCGCCCCCCAACTGGCCGGGCAGACATGGGGGATGGTCGTCGCCGACGAGGCCCAGCACGTCAAGAACCCCTTCTCCGCGACGGCCAAGGCGCTGCGCACGATCCCGACGCCTGCCAGGGTCGCCCTCACCGGCACCCCCGTGGAGAACAACCTCTCCGAGCTGTGGGCCCTGCTCGACTGGACCACCCCCGGCCTCCTCGGCCCTCTCAAGGCCTTCCGCTCCCGCCACGCCCGCGCCGTGGAGAACAGCGAGGAGATCGAGAACGAGGAGGCCGTCGAGCGCCTCGCCCGCCTCGTCAGGCCCTTCCTGCTGCGCCGCCGCAAGTCCGACCCCGGCATCGTCCCCGAGCTGCCGCCCAAGACCGAGTCCGACCACCCTGTGGCGCTCACCCGCGAACAGGCGTCGCTCTACGAGGCGGTGGTCCGCGAGACCATGGCGCAGATCGAGGGCGCCGAGGGCATCGCCCGCCGCGGACTCGTGATGAAGCTGCTCACCTCGCTCAAACAGATCTGCAACCATCCCGCCCAGTACCTCAAGGAGCAGACGGCCAAGGGGGGCGGAACGGCCCGGCTCGCCGGCCGCTCGGGCAAGCTCGCCCTGCTCGACGAACTCCTCGACACGATCCTCGCCGAGGACGGCGCCGTCCTCGTCTTCACCCAGTACGTGACCATGGCCCGGCTCCTCGCCGACCACCTGGCCGCGCGGGCGATCCCGGCCCAACTGCTGCACGGGGGTACGCCCGTGGCCGAGCGCGAGCGGATGGTGGACCGCTTCCAATCCGGCGACGTGCCCGTCTTCCTGCTGTCGCTGAAGGCGGCCGGCACCGGGCTCAATCTCACCCGGGCCGGACACGTCGTCCACTTCGACCGCTGGTGGAACCCGGCCGTCGAGGAGCAGGCCACCGACCGGGCCTACCGCATCGGACAGACCCAGCCGGTCCAGGTCCACCGGCTGATCGCCGAGGGCACCGTGGAGGACCGCATCGCCGAGATGCTGCGGGCCAAGCGGGCCCTCGCCGACGCCGTCCTCGGCTCCGGAGAGGCCGCGCTGACCGAACTGACCGACCGCGAGCTGGCGGACCTGGTCTCGCTGAGGAGGCCGTCATGATCCCGCGCCGACCCCCGGCCGCCCGGTTCGCCGGCCCGCGCCACGACGACCGGCGCCGGACGTTCCCGGCGCTGGCCCCGCGAGGGGCACCGGACGCCCAGGGGCAGGCGGGGACTCTCGCGGACGGCCGCTTCGCCGCCACCTGGTGGGGCAACGCCTGGGTGGACGCCCTGGAGGGCACCGCCCTCGACCCCGCCCGCCTCGCCCGCGGCAAGGCGTACGCCGGGCGCGGTCACGTCGACGCGATCACGGTCACCCCCGGCCGTGTCGTCGCCTACGTCCACGGCACCCGCCCTCGCCCGTACCGCACCGAGATCCGGCTGCGCACGCTCGGCGACGACGGCTGGGAGCGCTTCCTGGACGAGATCGCCGCGCGGCCCGACCACATCGCCGCCCTCCTCGACAAGGACATCCCGCACGCCGTCGAGGCCGTCACCGGGCTGCTGCCCGCGCCCGGGGACCTCATCCCCGACTGCTCCTGCCCGGACGACGGCTTCCCCTGCAAGCACGCCGCCGCCCTCTGCTACCAGTCGGCCCGGCTCCTCGACGAGGACCCGTTCGTCCTCTTCCTCATGCGGGGCCGCGGCGAGCAGGAGCTCCTCGCCGCCCTCACCCAGCGCAACGCGGCCCGCTCCGCCGCCGAGCAGACGGCGTCCGTACCGCCGATGGCCACCGTCCCGGCCCGCGCCGCCCTCGCCCCGGACCCCGGTCACGCCCTGCCGCCGCTGCCCCCGCCGCTGCCGGCCCCCGCGCAACCCGGCCGGCCTCCGGCCTACCCCCCGGACGCCGACGCCCCGGACCCCCTCGCCCTGGACCTGCTCGCCACGGAGGCCGCCGCCCGCGCCCACGCCTTCCTGGTGACCGGACACGACCCCGTCGCCGCGCTCACCGCCTGGCAGGACGCCGTGCGGCTGGCCGCCGCACACCCCGGTTCCGGACTCACCGCCTCCACCCGTGCGCTGTACCGAGACCTCGCCTACGCCCTCGACCGCACACCCAGCGACCTGGCCCGCGCCGTCGCCGCCTGGCGCCAGGGCGGCCTCGCCGGGCTCGCCGTCCTCGAAGAGCCCTGGGACCCGCCCGCCGGCCCGTTCGACCGGGCCCGACCCGCCCTGCTGGCCTCGGACTTCCCGGCCTTCCGCCCATGGCGCAACCGGCTGTCGACGCGATCCCTCCAGCTCCGCTTCGGCCGCGACGGACTCTGGTACGGGTACGAGTCGGATGCCGACCGCGAGGACTGGTGGCCGCGCGGCACCCCCGACCCCGACCCCGTCGGCGCACTCACCGATCTGCTCGGCCACTGACCGACAGGCCGGCTGAAGGCGTCGACCCGGCCGGCGCCGTGCGAACTCCCCGCCCGCAGGCGTTCACCCGTCGCGCCCTTCGCCGCGTGACGATAATCGCCTCTGAGCGGAGTCGGCAGTTCCCCATACGTTCGAAGTCACACCCACTCGATGGAGTGAATCGCGCCAACGGCCTGATCCAGCCGGGTCAGGATCGCGTTAAGTGCGGTGCGGGCGAGAATGCCCGTGAAAACCTCCGGAAGGCAGGAAGCCATGAGGCAGATTCGCCGAAGTGGTCTGGCCACACTGATGGTCACGGGTGGCGCGCTGGCGCTCTCGGCGGGCGCCGCCCACGCCGACTCCGGCGCACAGGGCGCCGCGGTCGGTTCCCCGGGTGTGATCTCCGGCAACACGGTTCAGCTGCCGGTGCACGCCCCGGTCAATGTCTGCGGGAACACCGTCAATGTCATCGGACTGCTCAACCCCGCCGCGGGCAACCGCTGCGCGAACGTCAGCAAGTCCGGCGGATACGGCTCGGACGCGGACGGCGGCGGACGGACGCACAAGGACATGCCCGCCTCCCCGCGCGCCGGCGCACCCGGCGGTGGGAGCCACGGCGGACACGGCGGCGGTCAGGGTGCCGGACACGGCGGCGGACACGGCGGCGGTCAGGGTGCCGGACACGGCGGCGGACACGGCGGCGGTCAGGGTGCCGGACACAGTGGGGGCAACTCCTCCAACGGCGGTGGCGCCCTCGCCGAGGGCCACGCCAAGGGTTCCCCCGGCGTGCTCTCCGGCAACGGACTCCAGCTGCCGATCGACCTGCCCGTGAACGTCGCGGGCAACTCGGTCAACGTCGTCGGCATCGGCAACCCGGCCTTCGGCAACACCGCGGTCAACGGCCCCTCCCAGCCCGAAGAGCCCGGCGAGGGACCCGGCGAGGAGCCGAACCGGAACGTGCCCCCCAAGCCGCAGCCCGTTCCGGTCAGCGAGACCGAGCCGGAGGCTCCGGCTCCCAGCCCGCAGACCAGCTCGGTCGCGCTCGCCAGCACCGGTTCGGAGCTGGTCGGCTCCGCGGCCGCGGCCGGCGCCGCGCTCCTGCTCGGCGGCGCCCTGGTCTACCGCCGGGCTCGTCGCATGGGCGCGCAGGTCTGAGGCCCGCACGGGTCCTCACGCAGGGCGCCAGGCCCGGAGTACCGCCTCGATGGTCGGTGCGACCCTCATCCGGGCCTGGTGGCGGGGCACGCCCCGCATGAGCAGCGTGTCGTACTCGGTGTCGACATGGCGTACGGCCGCCCGCACGGCAGCTGTGACCGCACCCCGGTCCAGTGCCCGCCCGGCCGCCGTACGCCCCACCCGGCCGCTGCCCTTCTGCGCGGCGTGGCCCGCGATCTCCGCGGCCCGATCGGCCGGGCAGTAGGGAAAGAGCCGCAGGATCTCGGCCTTCAGCGCCGCCGTGACCTCGGCGTCCCGATCCGCGCGGCGCGCGGCGTCACGGGCCCGGCGCCGGGCCCGCGCCTCCGTGTCCGCCAGACAGGCGGCCTCCGCCCGGGCGAGAGCGGCCTCCTCGACGAGCAGCCCCTGACGCTCGTAGCGCGTACGGCGCCTGTTGTGCCGTACGACCACCGCCCAGAGCGAACTGCCCTCGCGCGCCCGGCGGGTGAGCGCGGTGTCCCCACGGCGCAGGAACACCAGATGGCCCAGGTCGGCGCAGTCCAGGCAGACGGGTGCGTTGAACTCGACGATCATCCGCTCCAGCGGGCCCTGTCGGCACTCGGAGCAGCGGCGGCGCTTGAGCGGTTCGACGACGACGGGTGCGACCAGGTCCATGGCGGCTCCCTCAGCGCACGCCGGGCGCGGCCGCGGCGATGAACTGGTCGAGGATCTCCTTCGCCCGGTGGGAGCGGTGCGCCCGGTCCTCCTCGCCGGTCGCCTCGTGCATGCAGTTGGTCATCTCGAACGCCGATTCGGCCAGTCGGCGGGTGTCGGCGTCGTCGCACACCAACTGGACACGGAAGAGAGCCTGGCGGGTGGCGGTGCGCTGCCGGTACGAGGCGTAGCGCGACTCCTCGGCCTCCTCGGAGCCCGCGTCGTGGGCTGCCCGGAACCAGCGGTCGTTCTGACTGCGCCGGTAGTCGACGACCGCGCCGGCGAAGGCGCTGTAGGCAGCGATCCGCTCCTGGCGGAGCTGCTCGTCGCGGGCCAGTATCGCCGTACGTTCGGTGGCTCGGCCCTGGAACCAGTGTGTGGCGACGACACCCAGCAGGGTTCCCACCACGGCGATCAGCGCCGTCTCCATGACCGGTTACTCCTCAGCGGGCTCAAGTGGCGTCAATATTCGTTCGATTCGGCGCCCCGGCCGCGGCTAGGGTCCGTCACGTGGCAACGAAACTCAATCAGATCATCGCAGTGGAGAAGGGCGTCAAGTCCAGGGCGCATCAGGACCTCACCGCGGCGCACCACGGGCTGCAGAAGCCCGCACTGCTCGCCGGCATCTCCCGTACGTACCAGCCGAAGGACGAGGAGGGCGAGCAGCTGCCGCCCGAGTCCACGCTGGTACAGGTGAAGGCCGAGGACGTACTGCGCGACACCGCACGGGCGTTGACGCGGCTGTTCGATGTCACCGCCACCAAGGACTGGGCCAACTGCGAGGCGCGTGCCGACATCACCGTCGACGGACGCGTGCTGGTGAGCCGGGTGCCCGTCGCGTACCTCCTCTTCCTGGAGAAGCAGCTGACGGACATCAACACCTTCGTCCGCAAGCTGCCCGTCCTGGACGCGGCCGAGTCGTGGACACAGGACCCGTCGACCGACGCGTGGAAGACCGATGTCGTCCGCACGGTCCGGACGAAGAAGGTGCCACGCAACCACGTCAAGGCGGAGGCGACGGACAAGCATCCGGCGCAGGTCGAGGTGTACTACGAGGACGTGCCGGTGGGCTACTGGACCACCGTGAAGTTCTCCGGCGCCCTGCCGGCGCGGCGGGTGAACGAGCTGCTGGAGCGGGTGGAGAAGCTCCAGCAGGCGGTGAAGTTCGCCCGTGAGGAGGCGAACAGCGCCGAGGTCACCGACGAGCGCGTCGGCGACGCCGTCTTCGGCTACCTCTTCGGGTAGCGGGGACACCCATGAACTCCCCGGCCACAGAGCACGGCCGGGGTGCGCGAGGAGCGCAAAGCTGAAACTGAGCCTTGTCGTGACATCCGCGGTTCCAGTGGAGGTTCGAGTCCTCCCCCCGGCGCTCTTCCGTGCCGGGGTGGCCCAACCAGGCAGAGGCAGACCGCGATCAATCTCAGACTATTGCTCCAGACTCAGCATTCGCCGCTCATCGCCGGATCGACCGGGCACGGGCCCTGATGCGTCGAAATGCCAGTTCGAATCTGGTCCGCCGAGCTCGATCGGCGGTGGTCCAATGGCAGGACGCGACGCAATGACGACTGACCCGAGCCCTCAAGCGTGCCGGCGTGTGATGTGAGCGGCATCGACAGGGTCCGGGGGCCGGCTACGCCCTCGGACCCGCTCCTTTTCCCGGCGCCGAAGCCCTACGCCCCGGCGGTTTTCGCCGGTACGCACAGCCGGGCGAGGACGGCGGCCGTCAGATAGGCGAGCGCGCCGGCGGCCATGCTGACGCGCAGTCCGGTGCCGGCGGCGGCCGTGGCGAGCAGGCTGCCACCGAGCGCGACCCCGGTGGCGCTCCCGATCTGTCGCGTGGTGTTGAACAGGGCGGACGCGGTTCCCGAGTACGCCGCCGGCGCGGCACCCATCACCGTGGCGGTCGAGCCGGTGAGGGCGAAGGAGGTTCCGAACCCCGCGGCCATCATCGGGGCCACCAGCAGGGCGTAGGCGGGGTCGGCGCCCGCGGCGGCCCAGCCGGCCAGCCCCAGGGCGGCCAGGAGCATGCCGGAGACCACCAGTGGACGGTCACCGGTGCGGCGGGCCAGCCGCCCGGACAGGACGGACGCGAACATGGTCATCGCCACGGCCGGAAACAGCGCAAGACCCGTTTCGAGGGCGCTGAAGCCGCGGTTCTGCTGAAAGTCCAGGCTGGCGGTGAACACCATGCCGTAGAAGCCGAAGTTGAACAGCAGGCCGATGGCGGCTCCGCCGCCCATCGCCCGGGAACGCAACAGGTCCAGCGGGAGGGCGGGGGACCGGGCCAGTCGCTCGCGCACCACGAACGCGACGGCGGCCAGCACGGCCAGGCCCAGCCCGCCGAGAACGAGCGGATCGGACCAGCCTCGCCGTCCGGCCTCGTTCAGCGCCCCCGTCAGCAGCGCCACCCCCGCGACGACCGCGCACTGCGCGGGCCAGTCCAGGGCCCGGGTGGATCGCCGCGGCGAGCGTCCCACGTGTCGCAGGGTCAGCATGAGACAGGCCGCGCCGACGGGCAGGTTGATGAGGAAGACCCAGCGCCAACCCACGGTGGAGACGAGCAGCCCGCCCAGGAGCGGCCCGGCGGAGGCGGCGATGCCCGCCATCGAACCCCACAGTCCGAAGGCCCGCGATCGTGCGGCCGGTGCCGGGTAGGCCTGCTGGAGCAGGGCGAGGGAGCCGGGCACGATCAGCGCGGCGCCGAGCCCCTCCACCAGGCGGGCCGTCACCAGGAAGGGGGTGCTGGGGGCGGCCGCGCACGCGGCCGAGGACACGATGAACACGACGACACCCGCGCAGAAGACCCGGCGGTTGCCGAGCCGGTCGCCCAGCGCGCCACCGGTCAGCAGGAATCCGGCGAAGACCAGGGTGTACCCGTCGGTGATCCACTGGATGCCGGTGAGCGAGGCCGACAGCTCGCGGCCGATCACCGGCACGGCGACGTTGAGGATCGTCACGTCCAGGATCACCATGAAGTACCCGGCGCACACCGCCAGCAGCGGCGCCCAGGATCGTCGCTCCGGCTCCTGTGACGGCTCCGGTGAGGGCTCGGGAGAGGGCGTGGATCCGCCGGACGACTTCCCGAACTCCACGGCCCCAACTCCCATCCGTCCGCGGAGGCCCACGTCACGAGCCAGACTAGGGGGCGCGCCGCCCTACTGCCGGTAGCCGCTCAGGAAGCGTCCGATGCGGCTGATCGCCGCGTCCAGGTCGTCGGCGTACGGCAGCGTCAGGATGCGGAAGTGGTCCGGTCGCGGCCAGTTGAATCCCGTGCCCTGCACCACCTGGATCTTCTCGCGCAGCAGCAGGTCGAGGACGAACTTCTCGTCGTCGTGGATGTTGTGCACCTTGGGGTCCAGACGCGGGAAGGCGTAGAGCGCGCCCTTCGGCTTCACACAGGAGACGCCGGGGATCTCGTTGAGCTTCTCCCAGGCCTTGTCGCGCTGCTCGTGGAGCCTGCCGCCCGGGGCGGTGAGCTCGTGGATCGACTGCCGGCCGCCGAGGGCGGCCTGGATGGCGTACTGGGCGGGGGCATTCGGACACAGCCGCATGGAGGCCAGCATGGTCAGGCCCTCCAGGTAGCTCTTCGCGTGCTGCTGCGGGCCGCTGACGACCAGCCAGCCGGAACGGAAGCCCGCCACCCGGTACGTCTTCGACAGTCCGCCGAAGGTGAGGACGACCAGGTCGGGGGCGAGGGAGGCGGCCGGGTAGTGGACGGCCTCGTCGTAGACGATCTGGTCGTAGATCTCGTCGGCGAAGACCATCAGGCCGTGGCGGCGGGCGAGGTCGAGGATGCCCTCGACGATCTCCCGCGGATAGACCGCGCCCGTGGGGTTGTTGGGGTTGATGATGACGACGGCACGGGTGCGGTCGGTGATCTTCGCGGCCATGTCGTCGAGATCCGGGTACCAGTCGGCCGACTCGTCGCACAGATAGTGCACGGCCTTGCCGCCCGCGAGGGTGGTCACCGCCGTCCACAGGGGGAAGTCGGGGGCGGGGATCAGGACCTCGTCGCCGTCCTCCAGGAGCGCCTGGACGGCCATGGAGACCAGCTCGGAGACGCCGTTGCCGAGAAACACGTCGTCGACGTCGACGTCAGGCAGGCCCATGGCCTGGTAGCGCTGGGCGACGGCGCGGCGGGCGGAGAGGATGCCGCGGGAGTCGGTGTAGCCGTGGGCCTTCGGGAGCATCCGGATCATGTCCTGGACGATCTCCTCCGGCGCCTCGAAGCCGAAGAGCGCGGGGTTCCCGGTGTTGAGGCGCAGGACGCTGTGGCCCGCTTCCTCCAGGGCGTTGGCGTGCTCGATGACCGGGCCGCGAATCTCGTAGCAGACCTCGCTCAGCTTGCTCGACTGCCGGAACTCCATGCGACGACCTCCCCAGAAGGATTGATACTTGGTTTTACCAAGTTCGAGCTTGGAAAGTCCAACAACTTGTCTAGACTGCGCCGTATGCCTCGCCGCCGAAGCTATGACCAGTACTGCCCCGCCGCCCGCGCCCTCGACGCCGTCGGCGACCGCTGGACGCTGCTGATCGTCCGTGAACTCCTCGCCGGGCCGCGCCGCTACACGGATCTGCACGCCGATCTCCCCGGCGTCAGCACGGACATGCTGGCCGGCCGCCTCAAGGACATGGAGGGCGCCGAACTCGTCACACGCCGGCGGCTCCCGCCGCCCGCCTCGGCGTACGTGTACGAACTCACCCGCCGGGGCCGCGAGCTGCTGCCGGTCCTGCGGGCCCTGGCGGAGTGGGGCACGCCCGCCCTGGAGGAGCCGCGGCCGACCGACGCCGTGCGCGCGCACTGGTTCGCGATCCCCCTGCTGTCCGCCCTGGAGGGCGCTGTGGCGGGAGTGGTGCATGTGACCCTGGATGAGGGTGAGTTCCATCTACGGGCCGGGGTCGACGGGCAGCCGCCGGAGTACGGGGACGGGCCGCCGGCCGACGCCGCCGACGTACGGCTGCGGACGGATTCCGCGACCTGTCGGGCGCTGGCGAGCGGACAGTCGACTCTCGGCCAGGCGCTACGGGACGGTCGGGTCGAGGTGGAGGGCGAGGTTCGGCCGGCCGGTGAACTGCCGGCGCGGCTCGCGGCCCTACCGGTGCAGTGATCGTCAATCCCCGTCCGGGTCATCCCCCTTACGAGTAACGTATGACTGTTTGGCGGCCTTGAACCGAAGGGTCGCGGGGGGAAGCGGGAGGGCTGCTCCATGGGGATCGACGTCTGCGCCGACCGGGGCACGCACCCCGCTGGGACCCTGGTGGCCAAGGGCACTTCCAGCGGTACGCTCCGGATCAGGCCGCCCAAGGGCCGAACGGACGTCGTCTTCCGTACCGTCACGCTCGCCCCGGGCGACTCCACCGGCTGGCACCACCACCCCGGCCAGATCATCGCGGTCGTCGAGTCCGGCACGCTGACCCGGATCCTGCACGACTGCTCGGTGGAGACGACCTCCGCGGGGGACGCGTTCGTCGAACACGCGGGCCTCGGGAACCGGCACATCGGGTACAACTTCGGCTCCGAGCCGGTCGTGCTCCACTTGACCTGCCTGCTGCCCCAGGACGCGCCGCTCTCGATAGCGACGGACGCCCCGGACTGCGCGCTCCGCCTCTCCTAGGCCCTGTTCGTAGAATCGGTGCTCGAACCCTGACGCCCAGAGCAAGGTCACGCCCGTGCGAGTCGAAGCGATCACCTGGGAGCGGCTGTCCGATGCCCTGGCCGGGCACGTCGACGCGATGGCGCCCGGCGACGGCGGTGGTCGACTCAAGATCGCCGTCGACGGCCCGCCCGCGGCACCGACCGGGGAGACCGCCGAGCGGATCGCCGAGGCGCTCCGGCTGCTCGGCCGGTCCGTGCTCGTCGTCGGCACCGAAGGGTTTCTGCGGCCCGCGTCGCTCCGCTTCGAGTACGGGAAGCAGGACCCCGACTCGTACTACAGCGGCTGGTACGACACCGGGGCGCTGTGGCGCGAGGTGTTCGGGCCGCTGGAGGAGGGAGGGAGCGGGCGCGTGCTGCCCGATCTCTGGGACCCGGTACGCGACCGGGCCACCCGCAGCCCGTACGTGGAACTGCCGCCCGGGGGCGTGCTCGTGGTGCACGGCCCGTTCCTGCTCGGGCACTGGTTCCCGTTCGACCTGACCGTCCATCTGAGGCTCTCGCCCGGTGCCCTCGCGCGCCGCACCGAGGAGCCCTGGACCCTGCCCGCCTTCGCACGGTACGAGAACGAGGTCGCCCCCTCCGATGCCGCGGACGTCGTCGTCCGCACCGACGACCCGCGCCACCCGGCCTGGACAGGCTTCAAGGGCTAGCGACTCAGGGACTGCCAGGCACTCAGGGACTGCCTACGAACTCTGGGGCTCAGGGACTGCCCAGGGATGCCGGGGCTAGGCGCCGGGGGCGCGACCTGGGGCGTCCCCCGTGGGTCGGCCGCCCACCACCGTCACGGCCTCCGCGCCCGCCCGGCATCCCGCCGCGGCCGCCGTCGTCGGGTCCGCGCCCGCGAGCCGGGCCGCCAGGAACGCCCCCGTGAACGCGTCGCCCGCTCCCGTCGAGTCCACCGCCCGCACCTCGGGTGCCATGACCCGGCTCGTCACCGAGCCCGCCTCCGCCACCAGCGCGCCCGCCGCTCCCAGGGTGACCACGACCAGCGGGAACGTACGGCTCAACACCTCGGCCGCCTGCTCCGGTTCGGCGCACCCGGCCAGCAGGCGGGCCTCGTCGGCGTTCGGGAACAGCACCTCCGCGCCGCGCGCCGCGGTCAGGAACCGATCCACGCCCAGCCGCTCCAGGAACCCCGTGGAGGCCGGGTCGACACTCACCGGCACTCCGGCCTCCCGCGCCGCCCGCAGAGCCCGCAGCACGGTCGCGCGACTGGACGCGGCGAAGAAGAGGTATCCGGACAGATGCAGATGGGTCACACCGTCGAGGAACGCGTCGGTCCAGTCGGTGGGGGAGAGACGCAGCGCCGCCCCGCTGTCGGTCAGGAACGTGCGCTCGGTGCTCGCGTCGACCAGCGCGATCACCGTCGCCGTGGCGGCGTCCGCGTCCGTGACCAGCATCGGCCGCACACCGGCCACGCGCAGGGCCCTCTCGTGCCAGTCGGCCGCCTCGGTCCCGACACGACCGAGCAGCCGCACGTCACCCCAGCCCGAACGCACCGCCCAGCAGGCCGCGTTGGCCCCGGCGCCGCCCGGCAGCGTGCGGATGGCGGCCGCGGTGTCGGTGGCGGGCGCCAGTGGTGTGCCGTGCCGGGCCACCACATCGGTGACCACGTCGCCGACGACCAGCAGGCCGCTCACGCGCCGCCTTCGGCGTACGCCGTGGCGATCCGCGCCGCGAGCCGCACATTGCCCCGTACCGCTGCGAGGTTCGCCTCCAGCGAGGCACCTTCGGTGTGCACGGTCAGGTACTCCAGCAGGAAGGGCGTCACGGCCTGCCCCGAGATCCCCTTCTCCTTCGCCTCCGCGAGGCCCTGCGCGAGGATCCGGTCGTGCAGCGCCGGATCCAACTGGTCCGTCACCGGCACAGGGTTGGCGACGATCAGCGCCGCGTACGGCTCGCCCAGGTCGTCCTGGGCCCGTATGACGTCCGCCACCGCCTCGGGTGTCCTCAGAGTCCAGTCGACGGGCTCTCCGGACGAGGTCAGGTAGAACCCGGGGAAGTGCTCCGTCCCGTACCCCACCACCGTCACGCCGAGTGTTTCGAGCCGTTGCAGCGTCGCCGGGACGTCGAGGATCGACTTGACCCCCGCGCACACCACCGTCACCCCGACCCTGGACAAGAGCCGCAGGTCGGCCGACTCGTCCTGCGTCTCGCTCCACTCGCGGTGCACCCCGCCGAGCCCGCCGGTCGCGAAGACCCGTATGCCGACGGAGTCCGCCAGCCACGCCGTCGCCGAGACCGTCGTCGCACCCGTCGCCCCGGTGGCGAGCGCGGGCGCCAGGTCGCGGTGGCCCAGCTTCCGTACGGACGGATCCTCCGCGATGCGGGTCAACCCGTCCTGGTCGAGGCCGATACGGGCCGTGCCGTCGATCACGGCGATCGTGGCGGGCACGGCGCCGCCGGCCCGTACCAGCGCCTCCAGCTCGCGCGCCACGGCCAGATTGCGCGGGCGTGGCAGACCGTGGGCGATAATCGTGGATTCGAGCGCGACGACGGGACGGCCCTCGTGGAGAGCCTCCCGTACCTCCTCGGACACCTGTGTGGACATGTCCCATCTCTGGCGCAACCGTGAACCACTCAAACCTCGATGGCGACGATCAGCCACACCGCGGCAGGCCGGGCAGCCGGCCGGCGTCCACCACCTGGATCACCGGCCGGGAACCGGACGTCTTGGCGTTGCCGACGCTGTACGCCACGGCCAGCGCACCACCCCTGGCCTGCGCGTACCCGTACGCAGGGGTGATCCGCGCGTACGAACCGGAGTCGAGGTCCAGGGCGTAGGACGTCTCAGGCGTGCGCCAGGTGACCAGGCGGCCGCTGATCCGCAGCTGGTCCATGCCGTCGACGGCGGGGGAGGTCGTCACGACCGCCGTCGGCCGCGCGTCTCCCGTTCGCCACACCATCAGCCGCGGTTCGGCCTCGCCTTCCACCCAGGCCCAGGTCCTGCCGTCGGTGACCACGGACCGGACGTCCCGGAGCGCGGCCAGGGCGTCGGGCAGTGCGGCGGCCCGCGCGCCGGTACGGGAGACGGCGGCCAGCCGTGTCCCCGAGCCCACCGACTCACGCCACACCAGCAGGTCGCCGGCGACGAAGGGGGCGTCCATCACCCCCGTGCGCAGGGCGCGCGGAGCGCCGCCCGTGGCCGCCGCCGCGTACACGGTGGCCTTGCCGTCGCCGACTCCCTGCGCCCAGTGGACGGTGCCGTCGCGGACGACGGGCTGGGGCAGCGGGCCCGGCCGGTCCGCCCGGGCGAGCCGCCGGGACGTGCCCGTGGTGGCGTCCCAGACGTACAGGCTCCATGGGCTGTCCAGGGTCCGCCCCTCCAGGACCGCGAACGCGGCCCACCGCCGGCCGTCGAAGTCGGCCGCGAGCAGCTGGTGTTCGACGGGGTCGGCGAGGGTGAGCAGGGTGCGGGGCGCGCCGGTGCCGCGCAGCAGGGCGGCCCGGCGTTGTCCGGCGCCGGTGAGTTGGACGGCGGTCCAGCCGGGCCCGGTGTCGGTGAGCACCGCCCGCTCGCCGGCCGGTGTCCGCAGCTCGCCCGCCGCGAGAGCGGAGCTCCAGCTGGCGGGCAGCCGTACCTCGCACGCGGCGGCGAGCGCGGTCGGCCGTGGCGCCGGGGCCGACGACTCGCGGGGAGTCGGATCGGGCTGCGCCGACGAGCATCCTGCCATCAGGATGCCCGCCAGCAGCAGGGCCGGCGCCGCTCGGACGCCGACCGGGGAAAGGGTGTTACCAGACGTACCCACGGCCGCCCATGATGGTGGTGATGGTGTCGGACGAGATGTGCGCCGACTTGGGGACGGATCCCGCCCAGGAGATCACGCTCGTGCTCACTCCACCCACCGGATCCAGGTAGTTGACCTGCCCGGCGGCGGAGTCCGTGTTGTAGCCGTCTATCGAGACCCAGTGGAATATCTCGATGTTGGGGTGGCCGACGAGATGCGGCCCGCCCGGGACCTCCCAGGCGTTGCCGGCTATCGCGTAGTCGTGGTCGGTGTTGTGCGTGATGTGCTGCTTGAAGTTCGCCTTGTCGGTGGCGGTCGGGGTGTAGGGCAGTGCCTTGGGAACGTAACCGGCGCCGGGCAGGCGGTAGTTCAGTGCGTCGGCCATCGGATAGCCCGTAGGGCTGGGGACGTTGATGTTGATGCCGTACCAGGCGGTGCCGCTGGAGTTGGTCTTGAGGAGGGTCGCCGCGTCCTGCTGCGAGCGGCCCGCGACCTCGTCGGCCGCGGACTGGGTGATCACGAGGGTGGCCGGTCCGCACCAGTAGGACGTCTTCTGCGACTGGTGGAGGCCCCCGGAGAGCTTGTACCCGGCCAGCGCCGCCCGGGGGCGTACTCCGTCGTACGCTCTCGACGCCTCGGCCTGCTTGGCTGCGCTGAGTCTCTGCTGGGCGGGGGTGAGGCGCTGCGGGCCGAGGGTGTCGTACGCGGCCTTGTAGGAGGCGCCGGGGGCCACCGGGTCGGCCGCGAGGGCGGCGGGGGCGGCCACGGTGACCGCGATCAGCGCGGCGGCTGTCAGGGCGGTCGTGGTCAGGGCGGCGCTGCGGGGGAGGAAGGCTGACGCGGGCATCGCACTCTCCTGTCGGAGGTGGGGGACGAGTCCAGGGGGAGTTTGACGCGCGCACGCCAGGCGGGACAGGGGGCTCGGAGGATTGCCCCCGACCAACATTGGGCGCACCAAAGGCGCCTCTCGTGACCAGCGGGGACATCTGCCGGCGAGCCACCCCCTGGGCCCGGTTTTCGGCCGTATGGCGCCGTGACGCCCTGTCTCGCGGAGTGCGCGTATGAGCGATTTCGCCCCCGAAGGGGCCAAGGTGTCCATTCGTCACTTCTACGACGGTCTCGTGGTCGGGGACGACCTGATTACGCCGACTGGGGGCAAGCCTCGAACGTGTCTGCGGATTCGGTGCCCCGCTGCCCGGTCCGGCCGTCCGGGCCGCCTCCGGCGCGGGCCGGCCGTGCCGCGTGACCTCCCGTGCGCTGTTCCCGCGGCCGTACTTCGGATTTCGTCGCAGCCGCCGAAATCGAGGAAGTCTCCAGGTCGGAGGCGAAACGGAGGCCGTGCTTCCCTCCGGTCCCGGCGGTGGGGCGATCCCCAGTCCCCGCTACAGTCACCGCCCATGACGACACACGACCACCCCTCCTTCGCCGTCCACATCCCCGATGCGGAACTGGAGCCGGAGCCGCTCGACCCCGAACAGATCGTCTCGGGCACCCCCGAGGTGACCGGCAAGGTCCTCTGGGAGTCCGCCGACGGCAGGCAGGTGCGCGGCATCTGGCAGATCACCCCCGGAGTGGTGACCGACACCGAGGCCAACGAGCTCTTCGTCGTCGTCAGCGGTCGCGCCACCGTTGCGGTCGAGGGCGGCGCGACGCTGGAGATCGGGCCGGGCGACGCGTGCGTGCTGCGCGAGGGGGATCGGACCACCTGGACGGTCCATGAGACGCTGCGCAAGGCGTACCACATCAGCCTCTAGGGGACGGGGCGTTGGAGGGCCGGGAGTCGGTGCTCGATCCCGGCCTTTGCTCGCCGCGTCGGGTCGGGTATGGGATCAGAGGTTGGATCCGATATCCGATATCCGTCAGGCGGGCCGCCGCACCACTCCCCGCACCGCCAGCGCCGCCATCGGCAGCAGCAGGCACGCGCCCACCAGGTTCAGCCAGCCGTAGCCCGCCCGGGCGACGATCAGCCCCGCCGCGAGCCCGCCCACGCCGGCGGCGGTGTTCATGGTGAAGTCCGACAGGCCCTGGACGGCCGCCCGGGCGGCCTGCGGAACCGAGTCCGTGAGCAGGGCGGAGCCCGACACCAGGCCCGCCGACCAGCCGAGCCCCAGCACGAAGAGGCCGGCCGCCGTCTGTCCGTGGCTCGGCCCCGCAGTGCCCGCGAGCAGCGCCGCGACCGACAGCAGTCCGACCGCCAGGCCGATCACCGTGAGCCGTCCCAGTCGGTCCGACAGCCACCCCATCACCGGGGAGAAGGCGTACATGCCCGCGATGTGCCCGCTGATGACCAGGCCGATGAGCTGGATGCCCGCGCCGTGATGGCTCAGCGCCACCGGGGTCATCGACATGATCGAGACCATCGCGGTGTGGGACACGGCCACGGTCACCAGCGCGAGACGGGCCCGCGAGGATTCCCGTACCGCTCGCATCCCCGCCTTGAGCGAGCGCCCCTCGGCCGCTGCCCCGTTCTCCTCCGCGCCCGACAGGGCGCGGGCCGTCAGCAGCGGGTCGGGACGCAGCAGCAGCGCCACCATGACGGCGGCGACCAGGAACACCCCGGCCGCCCAGACGAACGGCCCGGCCGTCGCGGGGATGCCGAGACCCGCCACGCTCTCCCCGGCCGGAGCGGCGACATTGGGCCCGAGGACCGCGCCGATCGTCGTCGCCCACACCACCGTCGAGATGGCCCGGCCCCGGCGGTCCGGTTCGGCCAGGTCCGCGGCCGCGAACCGGGCGGCGAGGTTGGCCGAGGAGCCGGCGCCGAAGCCGACCAGGCCCGCGAGGAGGAGTGGGAAGCTGTCGACGACCGCTCCGAGGACCACGACCCCGGCGCCCAGCGCTCCCACCAGATAGGCGAGCACCAGCCCCGGCCGCCGCCCGCGCGAGCCCATGAGGGAGGCGAGGGGCATGGCGAGCAGCGCGGGACCGGCGACCGTGGCCGTCGAGGCGAGACCCGACAGCGCCTCCGTACCGCTGACCTCCTTGGCCAGGACCGCCGCGAGGGCGACGCCGATGGCGATGCCGAGTCCGCCGAGGATCTGGCTGGCGATCAGCACGGCCTGGATGCGCCGGCGGAGCGTCGGCAGTGCGTCGGCCGCGGCAGGGGCGGATATATCCGCCGCGTCGGCGGCGTCAGGGGCGTTGGGGGTGTGGGTCACTTACGGGAGTGTGCCAGCCATCCCGGCCGATGGGAACGCCACCCCCTGGACACCCCCGAGGGGTATCCGGGTGGCGGGTCAGAACAGCGGCTGCGGCAGCACGCCCTCCAGCGCCAGCAGCGTCCGCTTCGTCTCCAGTCCGCCGCCGAATCCGCCGATCCCGCCGTCGCTCTCCACCACCCGGTGGCACGGCACGACCACCGGCAGCGGATTGGCGCCCATGGCCGCCCCCACCGCCTGGGCCGCGCCCGGCTGACCTACCCGCCTGGCCAGGTCTCCGTACCCCACGACCGTCCCGAACGGCACGCCCTCCGCCAGCTCGCGCAGCACCTGGCGGTTGAAGCCGGTCGTCAGGGTCCAGTCGAGGGCGAGATCGAAGTCCCGACGCCCGCCCGCGAAGTACTCCCCAAGCTGCCGTATCGGCTCGGCGAGCCGCCCCGACCCGCTCCCTACCGGCTCCGCGCCGAGCTGACCGGTCAGCCGCTCGAGCGCTGCGTCCCGCACCGCCTCGTCGGCGTGGAAGACCACGCTCACCAGGCCGCGGTCGGTCGCCGCCAGCAGCAGCGGGCCGATGTCGCTCGCCACGACCGTCCATTCCACCGTGGTGTCCATGGAGATCACGGTACGACCGCCCACCGACATCGCCGCCGTCACGCCCCGGTCTCTTCTCGGTCTCACCCCAGCCAAATCCCGGACCACATGGTCGTGCGGCGCCCAGCGCGCCATAATCTCGCCCCGACAGGACTACTCAGCGGTACCGACTGTTTTCGGACGACGTTGCACGACGGGTGGAGGGCACACGCTCATGCAGGGCACGGTCGACGGATTCAGCTACGGCCTCGTGACGCCGGTCGCCGCCTATCTCATGGCCTGCCTCGGTGGGGCCCTCGGCCTGCGCTGCACCATCAGATCGCTGCGCCACCGGGACACCTTCAAGGCCGGCTGGCTGGCCCTCGGGGCGACCTCGATCGGCACCGGCATCTGGACGATGCACTTCATCGCGATGATGGGCTTCTCCGTCCAGCAGGCCCCCATCAGCTACGACCGGCCCATCACATTCGCCAGCCTGGCCGTCGCCGTCGTGATGGTCGGCATCGGCATCTTCATCGTCGGATACCGCGGGGCCACCCCGCTCGCCCTGGTCACCGGCGGCACCATCACCGGCCTCGGCATCGCCACCATGCACTACCTCGGCATGGCGGGGATGCGTCTCCAGGGGCGCATCGAGTACGACACCCTCACCGTCGCGCTCTCCGTCGTCATCGCCGTCGTCGCGGCCACCACCGCCCTCTGGGCGGCCGTCTCGGTGCACGGATTTCTGGCCAGCCTCGGTGCGAGCCTGGTGATGGGCCTGGCCGTCAGCGGTATGCACTACACCGCCATGGCGGCCGTCAACGTCCATCTGCACGGCGGCCCCGTCACCGGAACCGGCGACACCGCCACCTCGCTCCTCCTGCCGATGTTGATCGGCCCCGCCGTCTTCCTGCTCCTGGCCGCGGTCGTCGTCATGTTCGACCCGCTGCTCGTGATGGGCGACCCGGACTGGCAGCGCCCCTCCACCCAGAGCCCGCACCGTCCCGGACTCCCCGCCCCGCGCCGGGCCTCCGGCTACGGCGAGCCCGCGAACTGGTCGGCCCGACAGCCCTCCGGCCGGGGCGGCCGCAAGGGTTCGGGCCGCGGCGGCCACAGCTCCCAGGACTGGTGAGGAACGGACCGCCGGCCGGCCGCCGAGCCGTTCACGGTCCGACTGTCAGTGGGGGGTCGTACGGTGGTGACATGCGGCCCGTTTCCCAGATCGAACGTACGCTGGCGCCTTTCGAGGTCGTCAGCCCCTACCAGCCCAGTGGCGATCAGCCGACGGCCATCGCCGACCTCGAGCGGCGCATCCGCGCGGGCGAGAAGGACGTCGTCCTCCTCGGAGCCACCGGCACCGGCAAGTCGGCGACCACCGCCTGGATGATCGAGAAGCTCCAGCGCCCCACGCTGGTGATGGCACCGAACAAGACACTGGCCGCCCAGCTGGCGAACGAATTCCGCGAGCTCCTGCCGAACAACGCGGTCGAGTACTTCGTCTCGTACTACGACTACTACCAGCCCGAGGCGTACGTCCCGCAGTCGGACACCTACATCGAGAAGGACTCCTCGATCAACGAGGAGGTCGAGCGGCTGCGCCACTCCGCGACGAACTCCCTCCTCACCCGCCGCGACGTCGTCGTGGTCGCCTCCGTCTCCTGCATCTACGGCCTCGGCACGCCCCAGGAGTACGTGGACCGGATGGTCCCGCTCAAGGTCGGCGAGGAGATCGACCGCGACCAGCTGCTGCGCCGCTTCGTCGACATCCAGTACACCCGCAACGACGTGGCGTTCGCCCGGGGCACCTTCCGGGTCCGCGGCGACACCATCGAGATCTTCCCGGTCTACGAGGAGCTCGCGGTCCGCATCGAGATGTTCGGCGACGAGATCGAGGCGCTCTCCACGCTCCACCCCCTCACCGGCGAGGTCATCAGCGAGGACCGCGAGCTGTACGTCTTCCCCGCCAGTCACTACGTGGCGGGACCGGAGCGCATGGAGAAGGCGGTCAACGGCATCGAGCGCGAGCTCGAGAGCCGGCTCGCCGAGCTGGACAAGCAGGGCAAGATGCTGGAGTCCCAGCGCCTGCGGATGCGCACCACGTACGACATCGAGATGATGCGCCAGATCGGCTCCTGCTCCGGCATCGAGAACTACTCGATGCACTTCGACGACCGCGAGCCCGGCTCCGCGCCCAACACGCTCCTCGACTACTTCCCCGAGGACTTCCTCCTCGTCATCGACGAGTCGCACGTCACCGTTCCGCAGATCGGTGCCATGTACGAGGGCGACGCCTCCCGCAAGCGCACCCTGGTGGACCACGGCTTCCGGCTGCCCTCCGCGCTCGACAACCGCCCGCTGAAGTGGGAGGAGTTCCAGAAGCGGATCGGCCAGACGGTCTACCTCTCGGCCACCCCCGGCACGTACGAGCTGTCGCGCGGCGACGGCTTCGTCGAGCAGATCATCCGCCCCACCGGCCTGGTCGACCCCCAGGTCGTCGTCAAGCCCACCGAGGGGCAGATCGACGACCTGGTCCACGAGATCCGGCTGCGCACCGAGAAGGACGAGCGGGTGCTCGTCACCACGCTCACCAAGAAGATGTCCGAGGACCTCACCGACTACTTCCTGGAGCTCGGCATCCAGGTCCGCTATCTGCACAGCGACGTCGACACCCTGCGCCGTATCGAGCTGCTGCGCGAGCTGCGCGCCGGTGAGTACGACGTCCTGGTCGGCATCAACCTGCTCCGTGAGGGACTCGACCTGCCCGAGGTCTCGCTCGTCGCCATCCTCGACGCGGACAAGCAGGGCTTCCTGCGCTCCGGCACCTCGCTGATCCAGACCATCGGCCGCGCGGCGCGCAATGTCTCCGGCCAGGTCCACATGTACGCGGACACGATCACGCCGGCGATGGAGAAGGCCATCGACGAGACCAACCGACGGCGCGAGAAGCAGATCGCGTACAACACGGCCAACGGAATCGACCCGCAGCCGCTGCGCAAGAAGATCAACGACATCGTCGCCACGATCGCGCGCGAGGAGGTCGACACCGAGGAGCTGCTCGGCACCGGCTACCGCCACGAGAAGGACGCCAAGGGTGCCAAGGCGCCCGTTCCCTCGCTCGCCGCGCACTCCACCAAGGCCAGGGGCAAGGGTGGCAAGGCGGGCGCAGCGGGCTCGACGGTCCAGCTCGGCGACCGGCCGGCCACCGAACTGGCCGCGATCATCGAGGAGATGACCGATCGGATGCGGGCTGCGGCGGCGGAGCTGCAGTTCGAGGTGGCCGCGCGGTTGCGTGACGAGGTGGGCGAGTTGAAGAAGGAGTTGCGCCAGATGAGGGAGGCGGGGCTGGCCTGACGCCCGGGGGCCTTGAGCCTCCGGTGTGTTGCAAGACCGACACAAAACGCGACCGCGTCTGCTGCGTTGTCACTGCCCCTGCGTAGGGTGCTGGACAACCGCACGCACAACAAAGGGCGGCCGCGGGGATCGCTAGGAGAGGGGACAGCGCGTGACGGTCAACATGACCAAGGGTCAGGCCATCAGCCTGGAGAAGCAGGGCGGAGGCAGCCTGTCGTCCGTACGGATGGGGCTCGGCTGGCAGGCGGCGCCCCGTCGCGGTCTGTTCGGCTCGCGGACCCGCGAGGTCGACCTGGACGCCTCCGCGGTGCTCTTCGCCGACAAGCAGCCCGTGGACGTGGTCTTCTTCCGCCACCTCGTGAGTGACGACGGTTCGGTCCGGCACACCGGTGACAACCTGGTGGGCGGCGCCGGCCAGGGCGGCGACGACGAGTCGATCCTGGTCGACCTCCAGCGCGTCCCCGTCCACATCGACCAGATCGTCTTCACGGTGAACTCGTTCACCGGCCAGACGTTCCAGGAGGTGCAGAACGCGTTCTGCCGGATCGTCGACGAGACGAACGGCCAGGAGCTCGCGCGCTACACCCTGGACGGCGGCGGCCAGTACACCGCGCAGATCATGGCGAAGGTGCACCGGGCCGGCTCCGGCTGGCAGATGACCGCCCTGGGCAACCCGGCCAACGGCCGGACGTTCCAGGACCTCATGCCCGCGATCCTGCCGCACCTGTAGCAGGCACCGCAGGCGCACCCACAGCTCCCGGAGGCGGCAGGCCACCGGGAGCTGTCCCACATGATCCGCCATGATCCGCCCGTAGTCCGCACAGAACGAAGCAAGCCGAGGGGACAGAGTCGATGACGGCCGAGCTGGTCCGGGGGCAGAACCACCCCCTGCCCGACACCCGACTGGAGATCCGGGTCTCGGCCGGCCATCCGGTCGTCGCCGGCGCCACCCTCGGCGACGAGCGGGGCACGGTCCCCGGCGTCGAGTGGATCGCCCACCCGGGCTCGCCCTCGCTGCCCGGAGTGGAGGTCTCCCAGCAGGCCGCCGCCGACCACCGCCTCGCCGTGGACCTGGAGGCGCTGCCGGCCGCCGTGCACCGCGTCTCCGTCCTTCTGGCGCTCCCCGTCGGCGTCGGCGGCCCGGCCCGCTTCGGCACCGTCGCGGCCCCCTTCGTCGCCGTCACCGGCCTCGACGGCACGGAGATCGCCACCTACACGATCACCGGCCTCGACCGCGAATCCGCCGTCGTCGCCCTGGAGCTGTACCGCCGCCAGGGCGTCTGGAAGGTCCGCGCCATGGGCCAGGGTTACGAGGGCGGCCTGGCCGCGATGCTCGGCGACCAGGGTCTGGAGCGCCCCGCCGACCTGGCCGCGTCGATCCTGGAGGCCGTGGCCCGGGGCCTGGCCCGCTCGGTCTCGGCCCCGCCCCCGCGCGTCCCCGAGGCGGAGCGCGTGCGCCACGCCGCGCCCACGACCGGGTCGGACACGATGCCCGGGTCGGACCCGACGCGCGGACCCGACCCGACGCGCGCGACCGACCCCGCGCCGACCGTGCCGGTGACCCCGCCGCCCGCCCCCACCACGGGCGCCGGCGGCCCGATCAGCTACGCCCACCCCCGCCGTGCGACGCCGGACCCCGAACCGCAGCGGACCCCGCCCGTCCCCGTCGCGGGGGACGCCAGCGGCTGGTCCATGGACGAGCGGCTCTACAACCAGGTGTGGGGCATGTTCGAGGACCTGGCACGCAGCACCGCCGCGTACCGCAGCGCCTGCGACTTCGCGGAGTCCCGCCTCGACCAGGAGCTCGACCGCGCGCTCTCGGACCCGCGCAGCCGCATCGGCGGAGCGGGGGACGCCGCCCGCGAGGCAGCCCGCGCCAAGCACGACGAGCTCACCGCCCGCGCCCAGGAGGCCCTCGACCGGGACCTCGCCCAGCTCGTCGCCGAGTCCGAGGTCGTCGAACCGGCGCTGCCCGCCGCCTACGCCCGCTGGGACAACCCCGTCTGGCAGGCGTACCGCGTCCCCATGGAGGCGCCGATGGCGTTGCGCCTGGGCGACCTCCATCTGCCCGAGCGGACCGACCTGCGCATCCCGATGCTCGTCCGGCTCCCGCTGGAGCGCGGTCTCTGGGTGGACTCGGGGCGCGGTCACTCCGAGGCGGCCGGACTCCTCGACGGGGCCGAGCTGCGCCGGCTCGCCCTGGACACGGCGGTCGCGCACGCCGCCCGGCTCCTCGCCGTGTATCCGTCCGGAGAGTTCGCCGTCCATGTCGTCGACCCGGCGGGCTCCGGAGCCGCCGCGCTCGCCCCGCTCGTCGAGGCGGGTGTCCTGGCCGGGCCGCCCGCCGCCGGGGCGGCCGGGGTCTCCGCCGTCCTCGCACGGCTGACCGAGCGCGTCGACCTGGTCCAGATGGCGCTGCGGGCGGGAGCGCCCGACGCGCTGCCACCCGGCATGGACACCGCCGAGCAGCTCCTGATCGTCCACGACTTCCCGCACGGCTTCGACGACCGGGCGGTCACCCAGCTCCGCTACCTCGCGGACGAGGGCCCGGCCGTCGGCGTCCATCTCATGCTGGTGGCGGACCGCGAGGACGCCTCCGCGTACGGGCCGGTGCTCGACCCGCTGTGGCGTTCCCTGCTGCGGATCACGCCCGTGGCCGACGACCACCTCGCCGACCCGTGGGTCGGCCATGCCTGGACGTACGAGCCGCCCCGCTTCCCGCCCGGCAGCGCAGTGCTCCGTCAGGTCCTCGCCCAGGTGGCCGACGGCCGTCGCCAATGGGGTCGTTGACCTGCCTTCTTGGGACCTCTTTACCCTGCCCTTTACCTTCTCTTGGTTCTTCGGGTAGTCTTCTCGGCGCGGAGGGGAGTACTCCCCAAGCGCGGCGTTCCCGTCAATACGGACGGACCTCGAGTGGTCCGATCCCGGGGCGTCGGCCCGGCCCGTCGCAGACGGCCCGGGTGGAAGAGACCTCCGGCAGCGACGACGCTGATCAAGTAGCCGTACGACGCCGGAGGCGCAGTGGACGTTTCGACGACTCTCTGGGTGCTGACCATTCTCGGTCTGTCCGCCCTCATCGCGATCGACTTCTTCATCGGGCGCAAGCCTCATGACGTGTCGGTCAAGGAAGCCGGAATCTGGACAATCGTCTGGATCGTCCTGGCCGCGCTCTTCGGCCTGGGGCTGGCGATCTTCGGCAACGGCCAGGCGTCGGGTGAGTTCTTCGCCGGCTTCATCACCGAGAAGTCGCTCAGTGTCGACAATCTCTTCGTCTTCGTCCTGATCATGGCGAAGTTCTCGGTGCCCTCCCACCTCCAGCAGCGCGTGCTGCTCGTCGGTGTACTGATCGCCCTGGTCCTGCGAGCGATCTTCATCGCCGCCGGCGCCACGATCATCGCCAGCTTCTCCTGGGTCTTCTACATCTTCGGCGCGTTCCTGATCTACACCGCCTGGAAGCTCATCAAGGAGGCGCGCGCCGGCGAGGACGAGGACGACTGGGAGGAGAACCGTCTCCTCAAGTCGGTCGAGAAGAAGTTCGGCGTCGCGGACAAGTACCACGGCACGAAGCTCTTCATCAAGGTCAACGGCAAGCGGGTGCTGACGCCGCTGATGGTCGTCATGCTCGCCATCGGCACGACCGACGTGCTCTTCGCCCTCGACTCGATCCCGGCGATCTTCGGCCTGACCCAGGACCCGTACATCGTCTTCACCGCCAACGCCTTCGCCCTGATGGGTCTGCGTCAGCTGTACTTCCTGATCGGTGGCCTGCTCAAGAAGCTGGTCCACCTCAGCTACGGCCTGTCGGTGATCCTCGGCTTCATCGGTGTGAAGCTGGTGCTGCACGCACTGCACGAGTCCGGGGTGCACGTCCCCGAGATCTCCATCCCGGTCTCGCTCGCGGTCATCGGTGGCGTCCTGATCGTCACCACGATCACCAGCCTCATCGCCTCGAAGAAGCAGGCCGAGCGCGAGGCCGCCGAGGCGGCGTCCGAGGCCCCGGCCGTGAAGTCCGGCGAGGCCGAGAAGGACAGCGTCGACGCCTGACCGGGCCTCGGCACCAGAACGCACCGTGGCCGGTGCGGGCGGCACACCACCGCCCGCACCGGCCGCGGTGCGTTTCTACGCCGGAACCTTCTCCGGCGCCTCCGCCCGGGTCGGCAATGTCTCCGGGAGCAGCGCGAAGCACCCCAGGCTCACCAGCGCCACCACCGTCAGATACGCCGCCACACCCCAGGGCGGCCCCGAACCCCCGGCCAGGGTCGTCGCCAGGATCGGGGTCAGCGCCCCGCCCAGGACGCCCGCCAGGTTGTAGCCGACCGCCGCTCCCGTGCACCGCACCCTCGGCTCGTAGAGCTCGGGGAGGTACGCGGCGACCACCGCGAACATCGCGATGAAGGCGAGCAGAGCGCCCAGGAAGCCCAGGAACATCAACACCGGCCGCGCCGTGTGCAGTAACGCGACCATCGGGAACATCCACAGCGCGGAGGCCGCGCAGCCGGCCAGGCAGAGCGGACGGCGGCCGTACCGGTCGCCCAGCATCGCCGCCAGCGGTGTCGTGGCCCCCTTGATCGCCACCGCCGCCATGATGCAGACCAGCATGGTCGTACGGGCGACCCCGAGGCGCTCGGTGCCGTAGGCCAGGGCCCAGGTGGAGACCGTGTAGAACACCGCGTAGCCGACGGCGAGCGCGCCTGCGGTGAGCAGGACCAGCCGCCAGTGGTCGCGCATCACCTCGGCGAGCGGGGCGTTCGCCCGCTGCCCGGTCGCGCTGAGTTCCTGGAACTGTGGCGTCTCCGCGAGGGACGAACGCAGCAGAAGTCCGCCCACGGCCAACAGCCCGGCCGCCCAGAACGGAACGCGCCACCCCCACTCGCGGAACTGCGCGTCGGTCAGGGCGGCGGAGAGCGCCAGCATCACGCCGTTCGCGAGCAGGAAGCCGACCGACGGGCCGATCTGCGGGAAGCTCGCCCACAGCGCCCGACGCCGCTCCGGCGCGTGCTCGGCGGTGAGCAGGACGGCCCCGCCCCACTCGCCGCCCAGCCCGAGTCCCTGCAGAAAGCGCAGCACGAGGAGGAGTACGGGTGCGGTGATGCCGATGCTCGCGTACGTCGGGACAAGGCCGACCGCCACCGTCGCGCAGCCGGTGAGCACCAGCGAGGCGAACATGACCGGGCGCCGTCCGTAGCGGTCGCCGACGTGCCCGAAGAGTGCCGAGCCGAGTGGGCGCGAGACGAACCCGACGGCGAAGGTGCCGAACGCGGCCAGGGTCCCCGCGGCAGGGGAGAACGTCGGGAAGAAGAGCGGCCCGAGGACGAGCGCGGCGGCGGTCCCGTAGACGAAGAAGTCGAAGAACTCGATGGCCGTCCCGACGAGCGACGCGGCAGCGAGCCGCCCCATCGACGGGGCGGCGGGGCGAGCCGGGGAACCAGGGGGAGCCGGCGCGTCCGAGGAGCCCCGGGGGGCCGGCGGACCCGGAGAGTCCGGGGAATCCGGGGAGTCCGGGGATGCCGAAGAGGCCGGAGAGTCCGAGGGGCCTGAGGGGCTCGGACGAGCTGCGGAATCCGGGGAATCCGTGCGGGCCGTGGCGTCCGGGACCGACGACGGACGCGGAGAGTGACTGGGGCGCATGTCGCGCCAACTACCCGGCGTCCGCCCGAGTTACGGGGGCGTGCGGAAGCACACGGTCGTGGACCGCGCGCCTCCGCCGGTCAGGGCCGTCCGGGGCGCGTCACCAGCCGCGCGCGTGCCAGGTCGGGAGCTGCGGGCGCTCGTCACCGAGCGTGGTGTCCTTGCCGTGGCCGGGATAGATCCAGCTCTCGTCCGGGAGGACCGCGAAGAGCTTGGTCTCCACGTCGTGGATCAGGCTCGCGAAGGCCTTCGGGTCCTTCCAGGTGTTGCCCACCCCGCCGGGGAAGAGGCAGTCGCCGGTGAAGACGTGCGGGTGGCCGTGCGGGTCGTCGTAGATCAGCGCGATCGAGCCCGGCGTGTGTCCGACCAGATGGCGGGCGGTCATCTCGACCCGGCCGACCTTGATCGTGTCGCCGTCCTGCACCGGTACGTCGGTCGGCACGGGAATGCCCTCGGCGTCGTACGCCCCGGCGTACGTGCGCGCCCCGGTCGCGGCGACCACCTCGGCGAGCGCCTGCCAGTGGTCGCCGTGCTGATGGGTGGTGACGACGGACGCGATGCCGTCGTCACCGATCAGCGTGAGGAGCGTGTCGGCGTCGTTGGCCGCGTCGATCAGCAGCTGCTCGCCGGTCGCCCGGCAGCGCAGCAGATACGCGTTGTTGTCCATCGGACCGACCGCGACCTTGGAGATCATCAGGTCCGTCAGCTCGTGCACATCGGCGGGCCCGCCGACCTTCACCGCTCCGCTGTACGTCATGGGCTCAGCCTATCTCCGGGCATCGACAGGTGGAGGCCCAACAGCCGGGACTACAACGGCGGAAGCTCCGGGAGGTGGTCGCCCGTGAGGACGGCGAGGTGGGCACCCTTGTCGCCGCGGCCGGACAGCCAGCCGAGGAGTTCGGCACGCCCGCCCCCGAGGACGACGGGGTCGCCCTTGTCGCCGCCGGTCCGCCAGCTGGGGCTCTCGTCGTCGTACCCGAGGCGGAGCGTCACCGGCGGGACCTCGGTCCGTCCCGACCAGCGGTCGGCGAGGAAGTCGATCTCCCGCAGGACGAACTCCTCCGGCAGGTCCGCCAGCTCGTAGCCGATGCCGAGGTCGACATGGTGCAGGGCCACCTCGACCCAGCGGCGGAAGGGGATGCGGGCCGCCCGGTCCGTGACGCCATTGCGCAGCTCCACGGTGCGCTCCCAGTCGGCGGGCTCGGCGCCCACGGCCTGGAAGCGCTCGGCGCTGTCGCGCACGTCGGCGAGCTGGACGTCGAGCGGGCGCGGGGCGTCGCGCTCGATGTCGGCGTCGCGGGTCGCGCCGTCCGCGTACATGGGCCGGCCCTGGAGAACGTTCACCAGGGCGTCGGCGTTGCGGGCGATGTGGGCCAGAACATGGCCACGGGTCCAGCCGGGAAGCCGTGACGGCTCGGCCAGCGCCGCGTTGTCCAGGGAGGCGGCTGCGTCGAGGAGTCGCTCGGTCGCTTCGCGTACAGAGGCCAGGTCACGCACATGGTCGATCATGGCGCCGACCCTAGCGCCGCCACTCGATCGGGTGAAGCGGTGAGACCGAGGCCGGAAATCGAATGTGCGTGCTATAGGCTCGACGGAAGTATCCGGCATCCTTGGTTGTTGGGTACTCAGGCACATTCAGGCATATCTGCGACCCGCACTCCCTGTGCCTCCGCTCTCTCAAGAAAGGTGCGGACCGGCGTGGCCGACCGTCTCATCGTTCGTGGCGCTCGCGAGCACAACCTCAAGAACGTCTCGCTCGACCTCCCGCGTGACTCCCTCATCGTCTTCACCGGGCTGTCCGGGTCGGGCAAGTCCTCCCTCGCGTTCGACACGATCTTCGCCGAGGGACAGCGCCGGTACGTCGAGTCGCTCTCGTCGTACGCCCGGCAGTTCCTCGGCCAGATGGACAAGCCGGACGTCGACTTCATCGAGGGTCTCTCGCCCGCCGTCTCCATCGACCAGAAGTCGACCTCGCGCAACCCGCGCTCGACGGTCGGCACGATCACCGAGGTCTACGACTACCTCCGCCTGCTCTTCGCCCGCATCGGCAAGCCGCACTGTCCCGAGTGCCGCCGCCCGATCTCCCGCCAGTCGCCGCAGGCCATCGTCGACAAGGTCCTGGAGCTCCCCGAGGGGAGCCGCTTCCAGGTCCTCTCGCCGCTGGTGCGCGAGCGCAAGGGCGAGTTCGTCGATCTCTTCGCCGACCTCCAGACCAAGGGCTACAGCCGGGCGCGGGTGGACGGGCAGACCATCCAGCTCAGCGAACCGCCGACCCTGAAGAAGCAGGAGAAGCACACGATCGAGGTGGTCGTCGACCGCCTCACCGTGAAGGACAGCGCCAAGCGCCGGCTCACCGACTCCGTCGAGACGGCCCTCGGGCTCTCCGGCGGCATGGTCGTGCTCGACTTCGTCGACCTCGCCGAGGACGACCCCGAGCGCGAGCGGATGTACTCGGAGCACCTCTACTGCCCGTACGACGACCTGTCCTTCGAGGAGCTGGAGCCCCGTTCCTTCTCCTTCAACTCGCCCTTCGGCGCCTGCCCGGACTGCACCGGCATCGGCACCCGCATGGAGGTCGACCCCGAGCTGATCGTCCCCGACGAGGACAAGTCCCTCGACGAGGGTGCGATCCACCCCTGGTCGCACGGCCACACCAAGGAGTACTTCGGCCGGCTCATCGGCGGACTCTCCCAGGCGCTCGGCTTCCGTACGGACATGCCGTACGCCGGCCTCCCGGCACGGGCCAAGAAGGCCCTGATGCACGGCCACAAGACCCAGGTCGAGGTCCGCTACCGCAACCGGTACGGACGCGAGCGGGCGTACACCACCCCGGCCTTCGAGGGTGCCGTCTCCTTCGTCAAGCGGCGGCACAGCGAGGCCGAGAGCGACTCCAGCCGCGAGCGCTTCGAGGGCTATATGCGCGAGGTGCCCTGCCCCACGTGCGAGGGCACCCGTCTGAAGCCGATCGTCCTCGCGGTCACGGTCATGGAGCGGTCCATCGCCGAGGTCTCGGCGATGTCGATCAGCGAGTGCGCCGAGTTCCTGGGCCGTCTGAAGCTCAACGCCCGCGACAAGAAGATCGCCGAGCGGGTCCTCAAGGAGGTCAACGAGCGGCTGAGGTTCCTCGTCGACGTCGGCCTCGACTACCTCTCGCTCAACCGTGCCGCCGGCACGCTCTCGGGCGGTGAGGCCCAGCGCATCCGGCTCGCCACGCAGATCGGCTCCGGTCTGGTCGGCGTGCTGTACGTCCTGGACGAGCCGTCCATCGGCCTGCACCAGCGCGACAACCACCGTCTCATCGAGACGCTGGTCCGGCTGCGGGACATGGGCAACACGCTCATCGTCGTCGAGCACGACGAGGACACCATCAAGGTCGCCGACTGGGTCGTCGACATCGGCCCCGGCGCCGGCGAGCACGGCGGCAAGGTCGTCCACTCCGGTCCCCTCGCCGAGCTGCTCACCAACAAGGAGTCGATGACCGGGCAGTACCTCTCGGGCCGCAGGGCCATCGGGATGCCGGACATCCGCCGCCCCGTGGACCCCTCGCGCCGGCTCACCGTGCACGGCGCCCGCGAGAACAACCTCCGGGACATCGACGTCTCCTTCCCGCTTGGCGTGCTCACCGCCGTCACCGGCGTCTCCGGCTCGGGCAAGTCGACGCTGGTCAACGACATCCTGTACACCCACCTGGCACGTGAGCTGAACGGCGCCAAGTCGGTGCCCGGGCGGCACACGCGCGTGGACGGCGACGACCTCGTCGACAAGGTCGTGCACGTCGACCAGTCACCGATCGGCCGCACCCCGCGGTCGAACCCGGCGACCTACACCGGAGTCTTCGACCACGTACGCAAGCTCTTCGCCGAGACGATGGAGGCGAAGGTCCGCGGCTATCTGCCGGGCCGGTTCTCCTTCAACGTCAAGGGCGGCCGCTGCGAGAACTGCTCCGGCGACGGCACGATCAAGATCGAGATGAACTTCCTCCCGGACGTCTACGTCCCGTGCGAGGTCTGCCACGGCGCCCGGTACAACCGGGAGACCCTGGAGGTCCACTACAAGGGCAAGTCCATCGCCGAGGTCCTGGACATGCCGATCGAGGAGGCCCTGGACTTCTTCGAGGCCGTCCCGACGATCGCGCGCCATCTGCGCACGCTCAACGAGGTCGGTCTCGGGTACGTAAGGCTCGGCCAGTCCGCGCCGACGCTCTCGGGCGGTGAGGCGCAGCGCGTGAAGCTCGCCTCCGAGCTCCAGAAGCGATCGACCGGCCGCACGGTGTACGTCCTGGACGAGCCGACCACCGGTCTGCACTTCGAGGACATCTCGAAGCTGATCACGGTCCTGTCGGGCCTCGTCGACAAGGGCAACTCGGTGATCGTCATCGAGCACAACCTCGATGTCATCAAGACCGCGGACTGGGTCATCGACATGGGCCCGGAGGGCGGCAGCGGCGGTGGTCTGGTGATCGCCGAGGGCACGCCGGAGGAGGTCGCGTCGGTCTCGACGAGCCACACCGGCAAGTTCCTCCGGGAGATCCTCGGCGCGGACCGCGTCAGCGACGCGACGGTGCCCGCGGCGCGGAAGGCGTCCGGCTCGGCGAAGAAGGCACCTGCCAAGAAGGCCACCGCGAAGACGTCCGCGGCCACGGTCAAGAAGGCGCCCGCCAAGAAGACGGTGGCGCGGGCACGCAAGGCATGACGCAGTGGGGCCGGGGTCGCTGAGGCTGCCCCGGCCCACCGGCCCGTACGGGTACGACTCCGTCCAAGGGCCGGTCGTCCGGTCCACGCCGTGCACGACCGCCCCCGTCGCCGCCCTGCCGTCAGTCCGTCAGCTCGCTCGCGTACGGCGGCTCCGCGCCCGGGCGGGTGCAGGTCAGGGCCGCCGCCCTCGCCGCGTACGACAGGAGGGCGGACCAGGCGTCCGCGTCCAGGGAGTGGACCGGGCGGTCTCCCAGGCCGTGGAGCAGGGCCGCGTTCACCGTGTCACCCGCGCCGATCGTGTCCGCGACCTTCACACGGACCGCCGGAACCGACACCTCGGACGACGGGGTGAAGACCGTCAGCCCCGCCCCGCCACGGGTCACGACCACCGCCGACGGTCCCCGGTCCAGCCACTCGGCCGGCGAGCCGCCCAGCCAGGCGGCATCCTCCTCCGAGAGCTTCAGAAGCGAGACGTACGGCAGCCAGCCCGCGAAGCGCTCACGGTACGCGGCGGCGTCCGGGATCAGGCCCGGGCGGATGTTGGGGTCGAGGAGCGTCAGGGCGCCGCGCTCCGCCTCCCGCCGCAGCAGCGCCTCGTACGCGCTCGCACCCGGCTCCAGGGCCAGTGAACAGGTGCCGAACGCCACCGCCCGCACCCCCTCGGGAAGCCGCTCCGGCACGGCGAAGAGCCGGTCGGCCGTTCCCTCGACATAGAAGCCGTACTCCGCCGAGCCGTCCGCGCCCACCGAGGCGACCGCGAGCGTCGTCGGCTCCGGGCCGCGCTGCACCAGCCGGTCCGAGACCCCCGCCGCCCGCAACCCGTCCACCAGGGCCTCCCCGAAGGCGTCCGTGGAGACGCGCGAGCAGAACGTCACCTCCGCGCCCAGCCTGCCGAGCGCCACGGCCGTGTTGTACGGGCCCCCGCCCGGCCTGGGCGTCAGCGCGGACAGCGCAGTGACGGCGGACCCCTCGGGGACCAGATCGATCAGGGACTCACCGGCGACGACGATCACGCCGTGAACGTAACCCATGCCCCACAGGCCACGACAACCCCCGCGAAGGGGCGCAGGGATCCGCCGGTATCGTCGGTTCGGTCACCCCTTGCCCCGATCCCACCGTGGAGCGCTCATGCCCGGCCAGTCCACCCGCCGCACCGTACTGAAGGGTGCCGCGCTCGCCGGGGCCGCCGGGCTGGGTGTCGCCGCCTGCTCCACGGATTCCAAGCTCGGGCACGCCCAGGTCCCGACCCCGACCGCACCGGTCACCCTCGGAGCGCCCGACGAGGTGCCCGTCGGCGGCGCCAAGCTCTACCGCGAGCAGCGGGTCCTGGTGAGCTGCCCGGCCAAGGGCCAGTACAAGGCGTTCAGCGCCCAGTGCACCCACGCCGGCTGCGTCCTCGACAAGATCGAGAACAACGAGGGCAACTGCCCCTGCCACGGCAGCCGCTTCGACGTGACCACCGGCAAGGCCCTCCAGGGCCCGGCGACGGTCCCGCTCCCCGAGGTCCCGGTCCGCGTCGAGGGCGGCAAGCTGGTGGCGGGCCCCGAGGCCTGAGGCCCCGCCGCCTACGTCCAGTCCCAGTCGATCCCCAGGATCCCCGGCCGTACCCCCTGCTCCACCAGATGCACCGTGCGGTGCCGCCCGGTCAGCGTCAGCTCCGACCGGCCACCGCGCGGCGCACCGGCCGAGACCTGCGCGAAGCGCCGGCACCGCACCGGCAGCGCGGCCTCGTCGAACCGCACCTGAAGCACGTACTGCCCGCCGGCGAAGCTGAACCCCCGGACGTACTCCCCGCTCGGACCGCCCGTCCCGTCCTCGAAGCCGTACCCGAAGAGGTACGTGTCCCCGGCCCGCAGCCGCGCGTCGAAGAGCAGCTCCGCGACCAGCACCCCCGTCTCCCGGTGCCACCGCACCCGCCCCGTGCGGCAGTTGTCGGTCGCCCGCACCACCACCCGCGAGGGATCGCAGCCCGGATCGCCGTGGTGGATGGCGAGATAGCGGTCGATCCCGTCCCGGTGGGCCCGCACCACATGCTGGGAGTCGCGCCCCACCAGCTCCCTCCCCGCCCCGATCCGTACCCGCTCGTGGTGGCCGACCGTGTGCAGCCCGCCGTCCACCGGCGACTCCAGCTCGGTGAGCAGCGCCTCCACGGCCCCCGACGCCTCCACCAGCGAGCGGTACGAGCGGCCCGTCGGCCGCTCCACGTCACCGCGCGCCCCGGCGTCCTCGGTCAGCAGCCGGACCAGTGAGTTGCCCGGCAGCTGAAGGACCTCCTCCAGCGCGCGCACGGCCTTCAACGACTCGGGCCGCTGCGGGCGGCGGGCGCCCTGCTGCCAGTAACTGAGGCTGGTCACCCCGACCTTGATCCCCCGATGGGCGAGATGGTGCTGCACCCGCTGGAGCGGCAGACCCCGCACCGCGAACGCCGTGCGGAGCGCCAGATGGAACGGTCCGGTGTGCAGCAATTGCGCCAGATCGGCCTCGGTGTGCCCCACGGGGACTCCTCAGTGAACGTTCACGACGAAGGGGGCGGGCCACCGCGCCGCCGGGGGCAGGGCCGCAGGTGACGGGGAGGCGCGTGTTCACATCCGGGGTCACACCGTTCACAGGCCGCCGTCACCCCGCATTGAAGCGTGTTGACCCGTTCCGGACAACGCTCGATGCTCCTGACAAGCGTCCGGACGCGGTCCTCCGACTCCCCACATCCCCACCCCCCACCTCGGGAGGAACGCGATGCGCAGTAGAAAGCTGTCCATGGCGGCACTCGCCGCTGCCGCCCTCTTCCTGCTCCCCATGTCGTCGGCGACCGCCGCGCCGACGAGCGAGGACGTCTCCACCCAAGCCGCCCAAGGGACCCAGGCGACCCTCGCGTACAAGCGACTGAACATCACCATGCAGGCGCAGCAGAAGACCAACTGGTGCTGGGCCGCCGCCAGCAACACCATCGCGACATGGTTCGGCAGGAACTACAGCCAGAACCAGTTCTGCAACGCCGCCTTCAACCGTCAGCAGGGCTACGACTGCCCCAACAACCAGGCCACCCTCGGCAATGTGCAGACAGGCCTGCGCTGGGCGGGCATCAACCCCGGCTCGTACGTGACGGGCTGGCTGCGCTGGTCGACCGTGCAGAGCGAGATCGACGCCGACCGCCCCATCGAGACACGGATCCAGTGGTCGAGCGGCGGTGGACACATGCATGTGATCTACGGGTACGACGACGCGAACAGCTGGGTCTACTGGGGCGATCCCTGGCCCTCCAGCGACCGCTACAACTGGGCCTCGCACGCCTGGTACGTCGACAACGGCTCGTTCTCCTGGACGCACTCGCTCTACCGGATAGGGGCGTGACGACGATGAACGTACGCGCACGCGCGATCCGCGCCGGGATTCTGTCCGCCGTCGCCCTCGGCGGCCTCGGTGCCGTACCGGCCGCCGCGGCCGATGCGCCGCCTTCCGCGGCGACCCCGGAGAAGGCGGCCTCCGCGCCCGCGACGCTGGACACGCTCTCCCGGTTCTTCGCCCGCGACGGCGCCGTCGCCCGCTCGGCGGCGCAGCCCCGGATCGAGGGCGCTTCCGTACCGGTGCGGGTGCTGTCCCCGGACTTCGTGGCGGGGAAGACGGGAGCTCCCGTCGCCCGCGTCGAGTTCCATGCCAGCAAGGCGGTCGCCTCGGACGGACAGACGGCCTCGCTGTGGACGGTGCGGCAGGCCGGTGGCTGGCAGGTGGTGAACATCGCCACCGGCGACGACGAGATCCGCTACGCGGCGCAGGGTGCGCGGGCGCTGCCGGGCGGGGTCGTGTTCCGCGAGCCGCAGATCGACGCCTGGTACGTCCAGAAGGGCGCGAAGGTGCTTCCGCTGGACGAGGACGCGATACGCGCGGTCGGGAAGAACGGGACGAGTCTGGCGGCGTACCGGGACCGGGTCGTGAAGGCGTACGGGGACAAGCTGCCGGCGTCCGCCTACGCCCGGAAGGGCGCGGCCGGTGGTTACGCGACGGAGGCTCCCGCCCACGAGGAGCCTCTCGTCACGGCCGTCGCCGCCACAGCGGGCGGGGGCGCGGTACTGGCCCTGGGCCTGATCGGGGCACGGGCCCGGCGCCGCCGGCACCCGGCCTGACGCCTTCCCGCCGCGCGGACCGTGCGGCCCGGTGGTGGGGTCGTGCCCACCACCGGGCAACCCCCCACCGGGAGGGGCGGGGGTGGGGCTCGACCTCTCGCCCCACCCCCGCCCCTCACTGCGCCAGGTACCCCCCGTCCACCGGCAGGACCACCCCCGTGATGAAGGATGCCTCCGCCGAGGCCAGGAAGAGGATCGCCGCCGCGACCTCCTCCGGGGTGCCGAAGCGGGCCATGGGGTGGGCGCGGACGATGTGCGACAGGTATTCCGGGCCGCCCGGTTCCGTACGGGCCGCTGCGACACGTTCCGTCTCGATCGTGCCCGGGGCCACCGCGTTGACCCGGATTCCGCGGTCCGCCCACTCCACCGCCAGGTGCTTCGTCAGGCCCGAGGCCACGAACTTGGCCGGGCCGTAGACCGCCTGGCGGGCCTGGCCCGCCACCCCGGAGATCGACGAGGTGCACACGATCGCCCCGCCGCCGTCCTGCCCGGCCATCGCCTCGATCGCGTACTTGCAGGTCAGGAACATGCCCCTGCCGTCCACGGCCATGACCCGGTCCCAGTCCTCCCCGGTCGCCTCCGTGACGTCGGAGAGCGGGATGACCCCCGCGTTCGCCACCAGGACGTCCAGCCGGCCGAACCGCTCCACCGCCGTCGTGATCATCCGCCGGGCGTCCTCGTCCCGCGAGACGTCGCCGACCACCGCCACCATGCCCTCGTCGAGGGTCGCCAGCCGCTCCTCGTCCACGTCGGCGGCCACCACCCGCGCCCCCTCCCGGGCGAAGAGCACCGCCGTCGCCCGCCCGATCCCGCTCGCCGCCCCGGTGATCACGCACACCCGGCCCGCAAGCCGTCCTGTCGCCTCGTTCGCCATGTCCGGCCAACGAGCGCACGCGGTCTGAGTGTCGGTCGCCGCCAGTAGGGTGGGTGGCATGGCCGACCCCTCCAGCTACCGCCCCGAGCCGGGACAGATTCCCGACACACCCGGGGTCTACAAGTTCCGCGACGAGCACCGCCGGGTGATCTACGTCGGGAAGGCGAAGTCCCTGCGCCAGCGGCTGGCCAACTACTTCCAGCCGCTCGTGAGCCTGCACCCGCGCACGGCCACGATGGTCACCACGGCCGCCTCCGTGGAGTGGACCGTCGTCTCGACCGAGGTCGAGGCGCTCCAGCTGGAGTACTCCTGGATCAAGGAGTTCGACCCCCGGTTCAACGTCAAGTACCGGGACGACAAGAGCTATCCCTACCTCGCGGTGACCCTGAACGAGGAGTTCCCGCGCGTCCAGGTCATGCGCGGCCACAAGAAGAAGGGCGTGCGCTACTTCGGTCCGTACGCGCACGCGTGGGCCATCCGCGAGACGGTCGACCTGATGCTCCGGGTCTTCCCCGTCCGTACGTGCTCCGCCGGTGTCTTCCGTAACGCCGCCTCCGCCGGCCGCCCCTGCCTCCTCGGCTACATCGGCAAGTGCTCCGCCCCCTGCGTGGGCCGGGTCACCCCCGACGAACACCGCGAACTGGCAGAGGAGTTCAGCGACTTCATGGCCGGCCGCACCGGCGCGTACATCCGCCGTCTGGAGAAGCAGATGATGGCGGCGGCCGAGGAGATGGAGTACGAGAAGGCGGCCCGGCTCCGCGACGACATAGAGGCGCTGCGGCGCGCGATGGAGAAGAACGCCGTCGTCCTCGCCGACGCCACCGACGCCGATCTGATCGCGCTCGCCGAGGACGAGCTGGAGGCCGCGGTCCAGATCTTCCATGTCCGCGGGGGACGGGTGCGCGGCCAGCGTGGCTGGGTCACCGACAAGGTCGAGGCCGTCTCCACGGCCGGCCTCGTCGAGCACGCGCTCCAGCAGCTGTACGGGGAGGAGAGCGGCGACGCCGTCCCCAAGGAGGTCCTCGTCCCGGCCGTGCCCGAGGACGCCGAGGCCGTCACCCTGTGGCTGAGCGGACGCCGGGGCTCCCAGGTCTCCCTCCGGGTGCCCCAGCGCGGCGACAAGAAGGACCTGATGGAGACGGTCGCGCGCAACGCGCAGCAGGCGCTCGTGCTGCACAAGACCAAGCGCGCCAGCGACCTGACGACCCGCTCCCGGGCCCTGGAGGAGATCGCGGAGGCCCTGGACCTCGACTCCGCGCCGCTGCGGATCGAGTGCTTCGACATCTCGCACCTCCAGGGCGACGACGTCGTGGCGTCCATGGTCGTCTTCGAGGACGGGCTGCCGCGCAAGAGCGAGTACCGCCGCTTCCAGATCAAGGGCTTCGAGGGCCAGGACGACGTCCGCTCGATGCACGAGGTGATCAGCCGCCGCTTCAAGCGCTACCTCGCCGAGAAGGAGAAGACGGGGGAGTGGGACCAGGAGGGCGTGGCCGTGGATGCCGAGGGCGACGCGGTGGACGCCGTGGGCGCCGTCGGCGTGGCGGACGGCGCGGTGGACGGCCCGGGGGCGGCGGACGGCGTGCAGGCGGGACCCGGCCCCGGCATCGGAGGACCCCGCCGTGCCAACGGCTCAGGACCCGCCTCCGGCGAGGTGCCCGTCGACGACGGGCGACCCAAGCGCTTCGCGTACCCGCCCCAGCTCGTCGTCGTCGACGGCGGGCAGCCCCAGGTCGCCGCCGCCCGGCGGGCGCTCGACGAGCTGGGGATCGACGACATCGCCGTCTGCGGCCTCGCCAAGCGCCTGGAGGAGGTCTGGCTGCCCGGCGACGACGACCCCGTCGTGCTGCCCCGCTCCAGCGAGGGCCTGTACCTCCTTCAGCGGGTGCGTGACACGGCTCACGACTTCGCCATCCGCTACCAGCGCTCGAAGCGGAACAAGCGCGTCAGGACCAGCCCCCTGGACGCCGTCCCCGGCCTCGGCGATACCCGCAAACAGGCGTTGATCAAGCATTTCGGCTCGGTGAAGCGGTTGCGACAGGCGACAATCGAGCAGATCTGCGAGGTCCCCGGCATGGGCCGCAAGACGGCCGAGGCCGTGGCAGTGGCCCTCGCGCAGGCGGCTCCGGCCGCACCCGCCGTGAATACGGCAACAGGAGAGATCATTGAAGACGACGGGGGCAGCACAGCATGACCGCGCACGACGGGCACGACCAGCACGATGAGCAAGAGAAGCAGCGAGAAGACGGAGCAGGACACGTGAGTACGGGCACGAAGGAGGCCGGGGAGACCGCCGACTCGGCGGCCATCCCCGAGCTGGTGATCATCTCCGGCATGTCCGGCGCCGGCCGGTCCACCGCGGCGAAGTGCCTGGAGGACCTCGGCTGGTTCGTCGTCGACAATCTGCCGCCCGCGCTGATCCCCACCATGGTGGAGCTCGGCGCCCGCTCCCAGGGCAACGTGGCCCGGATCGCCGTCGTCGTCGACGTCCGCGGCCGGCAGTTCTTCGACGCCCTGCGGGAGTCCCTCGCCGCACTCGACGCCCAGCAGGTCACCCGCCGGATCGTCTTCCTGGAGTCCTCCGACGAGGCCCTGGTCAGGCGGTTCGAGTCGGTCCGCAGGCCGCACCCGCTCCAGGGCGACGGCCGTATCACCGACGGCATCGCCGCCGAGCGGGACCTGCTGCGCGAGCTGCGCGGCGACGCCGACCTGGTGATCGACACCTCCAGCCTCAACGTCCACGAGCTGCGCGCCAAGATGGACGCCCAGTTCGCCGGCGACGAGGAGCCGGAGCTGCGGGCCACCGTCATGTCGTTCGGATTCAAGTACGGGCTCCCCGTCGACGCCGACCTCGTCGTCGACATGCGCTTCCTGCCGAACCCGCACTGGGTCCCCGAGCTGCGGCCCTTCACCGGGCTGAACGAGGAGGTCTCGGCGTATGTCTTCAACCAGCCCGGGGCCAAGGAGTTCCTCGACCGCTACACCGAGCTGCTCCAGCTGATCGCCGCGGGCTACCGCCGCGAGGGCAAGCGGTACGTGACCATCGCCGTCGGCTGCACCGGCGGCAAGCACCGCTCGGTCGCCACGTCCGAGAAGCTCGCCGCCCGCCTTGCAGCGGAAGGGGTCGAGACCGTCGTCGTCCACCGGGACATGGGGCGCGAGTGAAGCCGTACCGCCGGCGTACGTCCACGCTCTCGGTACGTACGCTCCGCAGGCGCGGCGCCCAGCCCAAGGTCGTCGCGCTCGGCGGGGGCATGGGTCTGTCGGCCTCCCTCGCCGCCCTGCGCCGGATCACCGGTGACCTCACCGCCGTCGTCACCGTCGCCGACGACGGCGGCTCCAGCGGCCGGCTCCGGGAGGAGCTGGGCGTGCTGCCACCCGGCGACCTGCGCAAGGCGCTCGCCGCGCTGTGCGGGGACGACGACTGGGGCCAGACCTGGGCCCGGGTCATCCAGCACCGCTTCCAGTCCAAGGGCGATCTGCACGAGCACGCGGTCGGCAATCTGCTGATCGTCGCCCTCTGGGAGCAGCTCGGCGACCACGTCCTCGCCCTGGACCTGGTCGGCAAGCTGCTGGGAGCGCACGGCCGGGTGCTGCCGATGTCCGCCGTGCCGCTGGAGCTCCAGGCCCTGGTCAAGGGGCACGATCCGGCGCGCCCGGACGATGTCGACACGGTCCGTGGCCAGGCCACGGTGGCGCTCACGCCCGGTGAGGTGCAGTCCGTGCACCTCGTACCGAACGACCCGCCCGCCGTCCCCGAGGCCGTCGCCGCGGTCCGCGACGCGGACTGGGTGGTGCTCGGGCCCGGCTCCTGGTTCTCTTCGGTGATCCCGCACCTCCTCGTGCCCGAGCTGCTCGACGCGCTCACCGAGACCAAGGCCCGCAAGGTCCTCTCGCTCAACCTCGCGCCGCAGCCGGGAGAAACCGAGGGGTTCTCTCCGCAGCGTCATTTGGAGGTTTTGGGACGACACGCCCCTAAACTCGCCCTGGACGTGGTGCTGGCCGACGAGGCCGCCGTGCCCGATCGCGAGTCTCTCGCCTACGCCGCCAAGCGGCTCGGCGCCGCGGTCGAGCTGGCGCCGGTGGCCCGTGCCGACGGTCTCCCGAAGCATGATCCGGAGCTGTTGGCCGCCGCGTACGACCGTATTTTTCGGATGCATGGAAGGATCGGCCCATGGCGATGACGGCAGCGGTGAAGGACGAGATCTCCCGGCTTCCCGTCACCCGGACCTGCTGCAGGAAGGCAGAGGTCTCGTCGATCCTGCGGTTCGCCGGCGGTCTGCACCTGGTGAGCGGGCGGATCGTGATCGAGGCGGAGCTGGACACCGCGATGGCGGCGCGTCGGCTCAAGCGGGACATCCTGGAGATCTTCGGGCACAGCTCCGAGCTGATCGTGATGGCCCCCGGCGGGCTGCGGCGCGGCTCCCGCTTCGTCGTCCGGGTGGTGGCGGGCGGCGACCAGCTGGCCAGGCAGACCGGTCTGGTCGACGGCCGGGGCCGCCCGATCCGGGGGCTGCCCCCGCAGGTCGTCTCGGGTGCCACCTGCGACGCCGAGGCGGCCTGGCGCGGCGCGTTCCTGGCGCACGGCTCGCTGACCGAGCCCGGGCGCTCCTCCTCCCTGGAGGTGACCTGCCCCGGTCCGGAGGCCGCTCTCGCCCTGGTGGGTGCTGCGCGTCGGCTGAGCATCGCCGCGAAGGCCCGTGAGGTACGGGGCGTGGACCGGGTCGTCGTCCGGGACGGGGACGCCATCGGCGCCCTGCTGACCCGGCTGGGCGCGCACGAGTCGGTGCTGGCCTGGGAGGAGCGGCGGATGCGCCGCGAGGTCCGCGCGACCGCGAACCGGCTGGCGAACTTCGACGACGCCAACCTGCGCCGCTCGGCGCGGGCGGCCGTGGCCGCCGGCGCACGGGTGCAGCGTGCGCTGGAGATCCTCGGCGAGGAGGTGCCCGAGCACCTCGCCGCCGCGGGCCGGCTGCGCATGGAGCACAAGCAGGCCTCCCTGGAGGAGCTCGGCGCGCTCGCCGACCCGCCGCTGACCAAGGACGCGGTCGCGGGCCGCATCCGCCGTCTGCTGGCCATGGCGGACAAGCGCGCGCAGGACCTGGGCATCCCGGGGACCGAGTCCAACCTGACGGAGGAGCTGGACGACAGCCTGGTCGGCTGACCCGCCGCCGGGAGTCGGCCGACCCCGGACGCCCGTACTCCGCTCAACTCGCCGCTGCCGGTGCCTTTCTGAGGCACCGGCAGCGGCGTTCTGGTCCGATCGGGGGTGATCTTCGACGCGACCGCACGCGCCCTTGACATGATCATGAACGGTGATCAGCCTGGCGTCTGTTCTCTTTCGTGGCAGACAACAGCAAGGGGGGCTTATGAGACGCAGAGCGAGATCGATCCTCGCAGCGGCTTCACTGCTGATCGCGGGACTGGCGGCGGCACCCGTCGCCGGAGCGGAACCGAACGGCGACGGCGGCGACGCCCTCTCCGTATGGCGTGCGCAGGTCAGCAAGGAGCAGGTACCCCTGCTCCTCGAGGCCGGCGCCGACGGTCACGAACTGACCGAGCAGGTACCGGAGAAGGGCTCCGCCACCCTCGAGCTCTACCTCACCGACAAGCAGGCCGGACAGCTGCGCGGCAAGGGCGTCGAACTCGCCGAGCACACCCTCTCCATCCAGGCCGAGAAGCGGGTCGCCGGAGCCGGGGACGGCGTCTTCCGTCCGTACGGCGGCGCGAACGGGCTCAAGCAGGAGATCCTGGCCACCTCCCAGGCCCACCCGGACCTCACCAAGGTCGTCTCCATCGGCAAGACCGTGAAGGGCCAGGACATCCTCGCCCTCAAGGTCACCAAGGGCGCAAAGAAGGCCAAGGACGGCACCCGGCCCGCCACGCTGTACATGTCCAACCAGCACGCCCGGGAGTGGATCACCCCCGAGATGACGCGGCGGCTGATGCACCACTACCTCGACAGTTACGGCAAGGACCAGCGGGTCACGAAGATCGTCGACTCCACCGAGCTGTGGTTCGTGCTCTCCGCCAACCCGGACGGCTACGACTTCACCCACGCCGACCCCGAGAACCGCCAGTGGCGCAAGAACCTCCGCGACAACGACGGCGACGGGCGGATCGAGTCCGGCGACGGCGTCGACCTCAACCGTAACTTCGCCTACAAGTGGGGATACGACAACGAGGGTTCGTCGCCCGACCCGGCCGACGAGACCTTCCGCGGGACCGGCCCGATGTCCGAGCCCGAGACCAAGGCCGTCGACGCCTTCCAGAAGCGCATCGGCTTCCAGTACGGCATCAACTACCACTCCGCCGCCCAGCTGCTGCTCTACGGAGTCGGCTGGCAGGTCGCCACCGACACCCCCGACGACGTGGCCCTCAAGTCGCTCGCCGGCACCCCGGAGAAGTCCGCCGTCCCCGGCTACCGCCCGCAGGTCTCCTCCGAGCTCTACACCACCAACGGCGAGGCGGACGGGCACGCGGCCAACGTCAACGGGATGCAGATGTTCACCCCGGAGATGTCGACCTGCGCCACCGCCTCCCGCGTCGACCCGAAAGACGCCTGGGAGCCCGCCGACTGCGCCTCCGTCTTCACCTTCCCCGACGACGAGAAGCTGATCCAGGCGGAGTTCGCGAAGAACATCCCGTTCGCGCTCGCCGTCGCCGAGACCTCGGCCCACCCGGACCGTCCCGTCTCCGTCACCGGTCTGGACGCGCCCGACTTCACCCCGGACACCTTCACCACCTCCTACGCCCGCGGCGGCGACCAGGAGGTCGCCGTGACCGCCCGCAAGTCGCTGCGCTCCAAGGAGCTCAAGTACCGCGTCAACGGCGGCCGGACACACAGCGAACGCCTGGAGGCGTGGAAGGGCGGCGAGACCTACGGAGGCGAGGACAACCTCTGGTTCGACCAGTACCGGGCCGAGGTCGAGGACGCGGAGCCGGGCGACACCGTCCAGGTCTGGTTCACCGGCCGCACCCGCGAGGGCAAGGCGACCTCGTCCACGCCGTTCACGTACACGGTGGCCGACCGGGCCCGCGGCGACGTGCTCGTCCTCGCCGAGGAGGGCGGCACCGACCCCGCTCGGCACACCGCCGCCTATGTGAAGGCGCTCGCCGACAGCGGCCGCAAGGCCGCCGTCTGGGACGTCGCCACCCAGGGGACCCCGGACGCGCTCGGCGTGCTGAGCCACTTCCGTACGGTCGTCTGGTACACCGGTGCCGAGCAGCCCTCCGGGCCGGTCATGCTGGCCGTGCGTGACTACCTCAACGAGGGCGGCAAGCTCATCAACGCCGGAGAGAAGTCCGGCGGACTCGTCGACATCGGCCGGGCGACGTCCAACGACTTCGCCCAGTACTTCCTCGGCGCCTACCACCGGGCCGGACTGAAGAACCCGCCCGCCTACGCCGGATCCCGCGGATTCGGCGGACTCACGACCGGCCTCGGCGGCACGGGCGACAACCCGCTGGACAACGCCGGCGCGTACACCGTCACCTCGGACACCCTCGAGCCGCGCAGCTTCCCGCAGTTCGGCAGCAGCAGGTCCGCCGGCGACTACCCGGGCGTCCGCACCCCCTTCGAGCCCTACGAGGGCACGTCCTTCGCGGCCGTCCGGCACTCCGACAACACCTGGACGCGCCTCAGCCGCACCGTCGACCTCACCGCAGTCGCCGCCGCGGACAGGCCGAGCCTGCGCTTCCAGGTCAGTTACGACACCGAGCCCGGCTACGACAACCTCGTCGTCGAGGCCCACACCGTCGGCCAGGACGACTGGACCACGCTGCCCGACGCCAACGGCGGCACCTCCACCGCCGCCCCCGCCGACTGCGGCGAGGGCTACTACGTCCAGGGCCACCCCTTCCTCGCCCGCTACCTGACCGTCGGCGAGGACGGCTGCGCCACCAGTGGCACCACCGGCTCCTGGAACGCCTTCACCGGCCCCTCCAACGGCTGGCAGCAGGCGTCGATCGACCTCAGCGCCTACGCGGGCAAGCAGGTCGAGCTGTCGATCTCGTACATCTCCGACCCCGGGACCGGCGAGACGGGTGCCTTCGTCGACGACACCGCGCTCGTCGTCGGTGGCACTCCGGGCCGGAGCGAGGGGTTCGAGACCTCGCTGGGCGCCTGGTCCGTACCCGGCCCGCCGGCCGGCAGCCCCGGGAACGGCACCGAGTGGACCCGCTCGCCGGGACTCTTCCACTCCCAGGCCGCGGTCACCACTCGCGACACCGTCCTCCTCGGCTTCGGCCTGGAGCACGTCACGAGCGCGGCGCAGCGAACGTCACTCATTCGAAGGGCGCTCGGAGCGGTGCACGGCTGAGCGGGCACCCGCCCTTTTGATCACAGTCAGTGATCGGGACGAATTGGGCACTGTGGCTCGAACCCGTCGGTAATAACGGGCCACAGTGCTTTCTCGCGGTATTCCGACTGCACGCGATGTCACTCTGAGCCGATGGGAGAGGTAGGGTCGTAAGCGGTCGGGGACATCCCTAAAAGAATCTCGCCGGCGTCGAAACCCGGCGTACCTAACGAGGAGATCGGTTCGTGACGATCCGCGTAGGCATCAACGGCTTTGGCCGCATCGGTCGCAACTACTTCCGCGCGCTCCTTGAGCAGGGTGCCGACATCGAGATCGTGGCTGTCAACGACCTGGGTGACACCGCGACCACTGCTCACCTGCTGAAGTACGACACGATCCTGGGACGCCTCAAGGCCGAGGTCACCCACACCGCCGACACCATCACCGTCGACGGCCACACCATCAAGGTGCTCTCCGAGCGCAACCCGGCCGACATCCCCTGGGGCGACCTGGGCGTCGACATCGTCATCGAGTCGACCGGCATCTTCACCAAGAAGGCCGACGCCGAGAAGCACATCGCCGGTGGCGCGAAGAAGGTCCTCATCTCGGCTCCGGCCAAGGACGAGGACATCACCATCGTCATGGGCGTCAACCAGGACAAGTACGAGCCGGCGAACCACCACGTCATCTCGAACGCCTCCTGCACCACCAACTGTGTGGCGCCGATGGCCAAGGTTCTCGACGAGAACTTCGGCATCGTCAAGGGCCTGATGACGACGGTCCACGCGTACACCAACGACCAGCGCATCCTGGACTTCCCGCACTCCGACCTGCGCCGCGCCCGCGCCGCCGCGGAGAACATCATTCCGACCACGACGGGTGCCGCCAAGGCCACCGCCCTGGTCCTCCCGCAGCTCAAGGGCAAGCTGGACGGCATCGCCATGCGCGTCCCGGTCCCGACCGGCTCGGCCACCGACCTGGTCGTGGAGCTGCAGCGCGAGGTCACCAAGGACGAGGTCAACGCCGCCTTCAAGAAGGCCGCCGACGACGGCGACCTGAAGGGCATCCTCTACTACACCGAGGACGCGATCGTCTCCTCGGACATCGTCGGCGACCCGGCGTCGTGCACCTTCGACTCCTCGCTGACCATGGTCCAGGAGGGCAAGTCGGTCAAGATCCTCGGCTGGTACGACAACGAGTGGGGCTACTCCAACCGTCTCGTCGACCTCACCGTCTTCGTCGGCAACCAGCTCTAAAGCCTCCGGAACCGGCACCTCGATGTGAGCACAGGGCTCGGACAGCGCGATGATGCGCTGTACGAGCCCTGTCTCGTGTGCTTCACCGCGTACCAAGGAGTCAGTAGAAGATGAAGACCATCGACGAGCTTCTCGCCGAAGGCGTCGCCGGCAAGCGCGTATTCGTCCGCGCCGACCTCAACGTGCCGCTGGACGGCACCACCATCACCGACGACGGCCGCATCCGCGCCGTCGCACCCACGGTCAAGGCGCTCGCCGACGCCGGCGCCCGTGTCGTCGTCGCCTCGCACCTGGGCCGCCCGAAGGGCTCCCCGGACCCGGCGTTCTCCCTCGCCCCTGCCGCCGCGCGCCTCGGTGAACTGCTCGGCGCCGACGTGGCCTTCGCGACCGACACGGTCGGCGAGTCCGCCCGGGCGACCGTCGCGGGCCTCGCCGACGGCCAGGTCGCCGTCATCGAGAACCTCCGCTTCAACGCCGGCGAGACCTCCAAGGACGACGCCGAGCGCGGCGCGTTCGCGGACCAGCTCGCCGCCCTCGCCGACGTCTACGTCGGCGACGGCTTCGGCGCCGTGCACCGCAAGCACGCCTCGGTCTTCGACCTCCCGGCCCGGCTGCCGCACGCCGCCGGCTACCTCATCGCCACCGAGGTCGGCGTCCTGAAGAAGCTGACCGCCGAGGTCAAGCGCCCTTACGTGGTCGTCCTGGGCGGCGCCAAGGTCTCCGACAAGCTCGCCGTCATCGACGAGCTGCTCGGCAAGGCCGACCGCCTCCTGATCGGCGGCGGCATGGCGTACACCTTCCTCTACGCCAAGGGCTACGAGGTCGGCATCTCCCTGCTCCAGAAGGACCAGGTGGAGGTCGTCAAGGAGTACATGAAGCGTGCCGAGGAGAACGGCGTCGAGCTGGTCCTCCCGGTCGACGTCCTCGTCTCCTCGGAGTTCCCGGACCTGAAGACCAAGGCCCCGGCCGACTTCGAGACCGTCGACGCCGACAAGATCCCGTCGACGAAGGAGGGCCTGGACATCGGCCCGAAGACGCGTGAGCTGTACGCGTCGAAGCTCGCCGACGCCGAGACGGTGTTCTGGAACGGCCCGCTGGGCGTCTTCGAGCACCCCGACTACGCCAACGGAACCAAGGCCATCGCGCAGGCCCTGCTCGACAGCCCCGGCTTCACCGTCGTCGGCGGCGGCGACAGTGCCGCCGCGGTCCGCATCCTGGGCTTCGACGAGAATGCCTTCGGCCACATTTCGACCGGCGGCGGCGCCTCCCTCGAGTACCTCGAGGGCAAGACGCTCCCCGGCCTCGCCGCACTGGAGGACTGAACACCTGTGAGCAGCACCCGCACCCCGCTGATGGCGGGCAACTGGAAGATGAACCTCAACCACCTCGAGGCCATCGCCCACGTCCAGAAGCTCGCCTTCGCGCTGACCGACAAGGACCACGACGCCGTCGAGGTCGCGGTCCTGCCGCCCTTCACGGACCTGCGGTCCGTCCAGACCCTGATCGACGGCGACAAGCTCAAGATCAAGTACGGCGCCCAGGACATCTCGGCGCACGACTCCGGTGCGTACACCGGCGAGATCTCGGGCGTCATGCTGTCCAAGCTGAAGTGCGCCTACGTCGCCGTGGGCCACTCCGAGCGCCGGCAGTACCACGCCGAGACGGACGAGATCTGCAACGCCAAGGTCAAGGCCGCCTACAAGCACGGGATCACCCCGATCCTCTGCGTCGGCGAGGGCCTGGACGTCCGCAAGGCCGGCCAGCAGGTCGAGTACACCCTGAAGCAGCTCGACGGCGGCCTGAAGGACCTCCCGGCCGAGCAGGCCGAGTCCATCGTGATCGCCTACGAGCCGGTGTGGGCCATCGGCACCGGCGAGGTCGCCACCCCCGAGGACGCGCAGGAGGTCTGCGGAGCGATCCGCGGCCGTCTCGCGGAGCTCTACTCGCAGGAGCTGGCCGACAAGGTCCGCATCCAGTACGGCGGCTCCGTCAAGGCCGGAAACGTGGCCGCGATCATGGCGCAGCCCGATGTCGACGGCGCCCTGGTCGGCGGCGCGGCGCTGGACTCCGACGAGTTCGTCAAGATCGTCCGCTTCCGCGACCAGTGATGTGATCAGCGAGTAGGCGGTAGCGACGATCCGTCGTACCCTTGCGGGGGTCGGGCAGGACCTGCCCGACCCCCGTCCGTATGAGATCCGAGGAAGTTGGTCCAGCCGTGGTTATGGGGTTCTCGATCGCCCTGATCGTCTTCAGCGGCCTGCTGATGCTGCTGGTGCTCATGCACAAGGGGAAGGGCGGCGGCCTCTCCGACATGTTCGGTGGCGGTATGCAGTCGTCCGTCGGTGGTTCCTCGGTCGCCGAGCGCAACCTGGACCGCATCACCATCGTGGTCGGTCTGCTGTGGTTCGCGTGCATTGTCGTACTTGCGCTTCTGATGAAGTTGGACGTGTAACTCCAATCACTGGACGCGCGTTGGGCCTTACGTAGACTGGGGCATCTTCGAGCACCATCACGCAGGGAGTTACGACCGTGGCAAGTGGCAACGCGATCCGGGGAAGCCGGGTCGGAGCGGGGCCGATGGGGGAGGCCGAGCGGGGCGAGTCGGCGCCGCGCCTCCGCATCTCCTTCTGGTGCTCGAACGGGCACGAGACGCAGCCGAGCTTCGCCAGTGACGCACAGGTTCCGGAGACGTGGGACTGCCCGCGCTGCGGCTTCCCGGCCGGTCAGGACCGGGACAACCCGCCGGACCCGCCGCGCACCGAGCCGTACAAGACGCATCTCGCGTACGTACGTGAGCGGCGCAGCGACGCGGACGGCGAGGCGATCCTCGCGGAGGCGCTCGCCAAACTGCGCGGCGAGATCTGAGCGTGGTGTGACAGTGTGACGAACGGGCCCTGCCCGCGAACTCGGTTCGTGGGCAGGGCCCGTTCGCGTACGCCCGCTCTAGCGGTGGTTGTCCGGAATGTGCGCGGTGAGCGCCATCGTGGCGGTCGCCCGTGCGTACGTCAGTTGTGCCACGCGCGCGTAGAGGCAGTCCAGGATCAGCAGCACCGAGTGCCGGGTCCCGAAACCGCCGCGCCGGAAGCTGGTCTCGGCCGAGGTCGCCGTCAGATGGGTGGTGGCGGCCCGGGCGACAGGGGAGCGGGGGTCGCCGGTCACCGCGATCGTCCGTGCGCCCCGGTCGGCCGCGAGCCGCAGCGGGGAGAGGACTTCGCGGGTCGCCCCGGAGTGGGAGAGCGCCACGACCGCGTCCGCGGGCGTGAGCAGCGCCGCCGAGGTCTCCGCGGCGTGCACCTCCGTCCAACCACGGGCGTCGCAGCCGATGGTGAAGAGCCGGGCCTCGGTCTCCAGGGCCACCACGCCGGAGGCGCCGACGCCGTAGACGTCGATGCGACGGGCCTTGGCGAGGAGCTGCGCGGCCCGCTCCAGGGCGTCGAGGTCCAGATGCTCGGCCGTCCTGCGCAGGGCCAGCAGGTCGGCCTGGGCGACGGCGGCGACGACCTGGTCGAGCGGATCGTCGGGCCCGATGTCCGGTCCGAGGGGCCGTTCCTCGCCGCTGCGTTCGTTCTCTCCGCGCTCCTGCGCGAGGGCGAGGAGCAGCTCCTGGTACGAGCCGAGGCCGAGGGCGTGGCAGAAGCGGGTCACGGTGGCCTGGGACGTACCGGTGCGCCGGCCCAGCTCCGCGGCGGAGACTCCGGAGACCCGGCCCGGATCGTCGAGGACCCAGACGCCGACCTTGCGCAAGGAACCGGACATGCGGGGCAGTTCGGAGCGGATCAGAGCGGTGATCACGGTGGTGTTCCCTCCTGACCTGCCTGGTGCGCGGGTCTTGTCGAGCGGTGAATCTATCAACCACCATGCGAGCTGATGAACGAATCCGGGATTCAGATGTGCGTGCTCGGCATCGACGCCGGCGGTACGCGGAGCAGGGCGCGGCTCTCCGACGCGGCGACGGGCGCGGTGCTCGCGGAGGGTACGGGCGGCCCTGGCAACGCGCTGAGCGTGCCGCACGCCGATCTCGTACGGAATCTGAGCGGTGCGCTGCGGGGCGCCGTGCCGCGGGATCGGGCGGGTGCGCTGGTCTCCGTGGTGGCCGGTTTCGCGGGCGGCGGGCCGGGCGGAGGCGTCGAGAAGGCCCGTTCGGCGCTCGCCGCGGCGCTGGCCGAGGTCGGCGCGTCCCCCGCTCGGGTCGAGGTCATGGGGGACGCGGACATCGCCTTCGCCTCGGGGCCCGGCACTCCGGCGGAGGGGCTCGTGCTGATCGCCGGCACGGGCGCCGCCGGCGCGCGGGTGGAGCGGCGCAGGGCGGTGGGGGCCGTGGACGGCGACGGCTGGCTGCTGGGCGACTCGGGCAGTGGCTTCTGGCTGGGGCGAGAGGCGCTGCGGGCGGTCCTGCGCTCCCTGGACGGCCGTGGCCCGGCCACCGCCCTCGCCGGGCCGGTGGGAGAGGTGTGCGGCGGCCTGACCAAGGAGCGCGTCGTCGGGTACGGATTCGGTGGCCACCCGGTCCGGCTCGCGGCCCTCAGCCCGCTCGTGGTGGAGGCGGAACGGGCCGGGGACGAGGTGGCCCGTTCGCTCCTCGACCGAGCGGCGGACGAACTGGCCGCCACCGTGGGCGCGTTGACGCCACGCCCGGGGGAGCCTCTGGTCTCCACGGGTGGCCTGATCGGCCCCGGCGGCCCGCTGCTGCCCCGACTCGCCGAGCGGGTGGGCGCGGTGGGCCTGGTCCCGTCCCCGGTGCCGGACGGACTGGCCGGCGCCGTCGCACTGGCCCGGCTCCCGCGCTGACGGTCCGAACGCGGTTCAGGTGGTGCTGTCCGAGGCTGATTCGGGCTTCGTGTGGAGGATCGCGCGGGCCTGCTCCGCGGCGCGGGCGGTGCTCTCGGAGACGAAGTCGAGGAAGCGGGCGATGTTCTCGAGGCGGGTGCCGACCGGGGTGGCGGTGCCGTGGACGCCGACGCCCTGGCGTGCGATCTCGCTTATGTGGGCGGTGGAGCGGGCGCTGGCCATCATCGACTGGTACCAGACGTCGTCGTCGACGACGTAGCGCTCGCGGCGGCGTTCGTCGCGCTCCCGGCGGACCATGCCCTGGCCTTCGAGGAACGTGATCGCCTTGGACACGGACGCCGGGCTGACCTGGAGGCGTCCGGCGAGTTCGGACGCGGTGAGGCTGCCCGAGTCGGCGAGGCAGAGGCAGGCCATCACCCGGGACATCATCTTGGGCATGCCCGACTGCATCATGACGGTGGTGAACACCTCCTCGTACTCGCGCACGGCCTCGGCGTCGCGTCCGTGGGCGAGCGGAGGCGCCTCCGACGGCGCGGCCTGCCTGCGCCGGTGGGTGCGGCGTTCCGTGGCGCGGTGGGCCAGGTCCGCGCGGTAGGCGGTGGGGCCGCCGTTGCGCATCACCTCGCGCGTGATCGTCGAGGTCGGGCGTTCGAGGCGCCTGGCGATCTCGGCGTAGGCCAGGCCGTCGGCCAGCCCCAGCGCGATCTGCTGGCGTTCGGGCTGGGTGAGCCTACCTCCGGGCATCGCGGTCTCCTTCGCGGTCGTAGAGACCTCGACTATAGCGTTCACCTTTCATTCATTGCAACGAACGGCATAGCGAACGTTGCGTTAGATTTGTATCCGTTGCAACGATTTCTCTGCATCTACCTGCAGTGATGGCAATCCTGCGCAACGAGTCTGTTGCCAAGTCTATGAACGCAACGTAGCTTTCCATCATCAGAAACAGCGGGCCGACGGAGTGCACGCTGCTGACACGAGGAGAGCACCATGCAGAAGTTCGCCACCACCGCCGCGATCTCCGCCGTCCTGGACATCCCCGCCGGGCGCGTCCGGTTCGTCGCCGCCGACCGGGCCGACGTCACCGTCGAGGTCCTGCCCGCCGACGCCTCCAGGAGCCGTGACGTGACGGCGGCGGAGCAGACCACGGTCGAGTTCACCGGCGGTGTCCTGCGGATCCAGGCCCCGGAGGCGAAGAACCAGGTCCTCGGCGGCTCCGGATACGTCGAGGTCACCGTCCAGCTGCCGGCCGGCTCCCGCGTCGAGGCCAAGGGCGCCGACGCCGAACTCCGCAGCACCGGACGGCTCGGTGACGTCGCCTTCGAGGCCGCGCAGGGCACGGTCGAGCTCGACGAGGCCGCGAGCGCCCGCCTGACCCTCCAGGCCGGTGACATCGCGGTCGGCCGCCTGGGCGCCGACGCGGAGATCCGCACCCGGAAGGGCGACCTGAAGGTCACCGAGGCCGTGCGCGGCACCGTCACCCTGCACACCGAATCCGGCGGGATCTCGGTCGGCGCCGCCCACGGCGTCTCCGCCTCCCTGGACGCCGGCACCGCATACGGCCGGATCCACAACGCCCTCCAGAACAGCGACGGCACCCCCGGCCTGAACATCCACGCCACCACCGCCTACGGCGACATCACCGCCCGCAGTCTCTAGAGGCGCCATCGCCAGCGGATACCCGGGTGCCGACAGGGCCCCGTCGCACCATCCGTACGCCCGACCGACGTTCATGACAGCCGAAAAGGAGCACACCATCATGTCCCTCACCCCTGCCGAGCAGGATCGCCCGGAGCTGCAGAAGGCCATCCAGCAGATCGTCGATTCCGGATTCGCCGGCGTGCAACTGCGCGTGCACGACGAGCGGGGCGAATGGGTCGGCAGCGCCGGGGTGCGCAAGCTCGGCGAGAGCGCCAAGCCGGCCACCGACGGGCGGTTCCGGATCGGCAGCACCACCAAGACCTTCACCGCGACCGTGGTGCTGCAGCTGGTGGCCGAGGGCAGGATCGGGCTGGACAGTCCGGCCGACGACTACCTGCCCCGGTTCGGCCTCGACCGGCGGATCACGGTGCGGATGCTGCTCCAGCACACCAGTGGGCTGTTCAGTCACACCGGCGAGTACTACGAGGACGGGACGGTCGCGCCGGGGATTCCCTGGCAGGGCCAGGAGTACGTGGACCGCCGGTTCCACACCTACGATCCGGAGGAGTTGGTACGGCTCTCCCTGTCCAAGCCGGCGCGGTTCGAGCCGGGGGCGGACTGGAGCTACTCCAACACCAACTACGTGCTGGCCAAGTTGCTGATCGAGGAGGTCACCGGCCGCACGCTGGCCGAGGAGATGGAGCGGCTGATCCTGCGGCCGCTGGGGCTGTCGGGCACCGTGGTGCCGGGCACCTCGCCGGAGATCCCCGAGCCGCACGCTCACGGCTACTACCGGTACGAGCACGCCGGCCGGTGGAACGTCGTCGACGTCACCCGCTTCAACGTCTCCTGGGTCTCCGCCGCCGGCGACATGATCTCGACCACCGAGGATCTCCACACCTTCTTCTCCGCGCTGATGAGCGGCAAGCTCCTGCCGGAGTCGCTGCTGGCCGAGATGCGCACGCCGCACCCCAAGCTGGGCTACGGCCTGGGGGTGTTCGTGGAGGAGTTGGACGGCGGCGGCACCGTCCTCCACCACAACGGCGGCTTCTTCGGTTGGGCGGCGCTGATGTACAGCACGCCCGACGGCAGCAGGACCCTGACCGCCTCGCTGACCAGCGGGGACGCCGAGCTCGACTTCGCCGCCACGGCCGCGGCGTTCCAGGACGTGCAGAAGGCGCTCGTCAAGGAGGTGTTCGGCGGGCAGGCCGGGTCGGCCGAGCCGGCTCGGTAGACAGGGCCGAACGCCACGGCCCCGTACACGGGCCGTCGTCCGCAACGCGTCCGGCCCGAGGGCGGTGTACTCCCGGCATCGCGTCGGTGTACGCCGCCCCGTCGGCGTTCTCGGGGCCTTGACGGAGGTCCGACGGGCTGGTTCATTGAATCGGAACGCTCGCCCAATTTCGGTTCAACGAACCAATGGAGGCTTCACCATGCCCCAACCCACCCTCGGCGCCGCCCTGTTCGCCGACCATGCCCGCGAGGCCTTCGAGCGGGCCGTCGCGGCCAACAAGGACGCGGTCGCCGCGGCTGCCCGGCTCTTCGCCGACTGCGTCGCCGTCGACGGGGTGATCCACGCCTTCGGCACCGGACACTCGCAGGCCACCGCCCTGGAGATCGCGGGCCGGGCCGGCGGGCTCGTCCCCACCAGCCGGATCGCGCTCGCCGACCTGGTGCTGCGCGGCGGCGAGGACCCCTCCGTACTCGCCGATCCGCTCCTGGAACGCTCCCCGGGCCTCGCCGACCGGCTCTACGCCCTCGCCACACCCCGCCCGCAGGACCTCTTCGTCATCATCTCCAACTCCGGCGTCAACAACTCGATCGTCGACCTGGCGCTGAAGGTCACCGACGCCGGTCACCGGCTCGTCGCCCTCACCTCCCTGGAACACACCCACGCCGTCCCCGCCCTGCACCCCAGCGGCAGGCGACTCGCCGACCTCGCCGACGCCGTCCTCGACAACTGCGCCCCCACCGGCGACGCCCTGCTGCCCCTCCCGGACGGCGGGGCGCTCTGCGGCATCTCCACCCTCACCTCCGCGCTGCTCGTGCAGATGGTGGTCGCCGAGTCGGTCGCCCTCCTCCTCGCCGACGGGCACGAGCCGCCGGTCTACGTCTCCGCGAACCTGCCGGGCGGCCACGAGCGCAACGCCGTCCTCGAAGCCCGCTACAAGGGCAGGTTGCATCGCGGCGGCCACTGAGTCGTCGCGCGCCGTCCGTCCCCGCGATCAATTAGGTTGGAGTCGCAGCGGGGCAAGCAGGCAGGAAGAGAAGAAGTAGGCGATGTCCGAGATGAACGCAGAAGGACGCACGAAGCTCAACCGGCTTCCGGAGTGGACCGCCCTCGGGAAGCACCGGGAGCAGTTGGGCGACACGCACCTGCGCGAGCTGTTCGCCGCCGACCCGGACCGGGGCACCGGTTACGCGCTCCGGGTCGGTGACCTGTATCTGGACTACTCCAAGCACCTGGTGACCGACGAGACCCTCGCGCTGCTGCGCGAGCTGGCCGCCGCGACGGGCGTGGCCGAGCTGCGCGACGCCATGTTCCGTGGCGAGAAGATCAACACCACCGAGGACCGCGCGGTCCTGCACACCGCGCTGCGAGCCCCGCGCGGGGCCGTCGTCGAGGTCGACGGCGAGAACGTCGTCCCGGGCGTCCACGCCGTCCTCGACAAGATGGCCGCCTTCGCCGACAAGGTCCGCGCGGGCGAGTGGACCGGTCACACCGGCAAGCCGATCAAGAACATCGTGAACATCGGCATCGGCGGCTCCGACCTCGGACCTGCCATGGCGTACGAGGTCCTGCGCTCCTACACCCAGCGGGATCTGACGTTCCGTTTCGTCTCCAACGTCGACGGCGCCGACCTCCACGAGGCGGTCCGCGACCTCGACCCGGCCGAGACGCTCTTCATCGTCGCCTCGAAGACCTTCACCACCATCGAGACGATCACCAACGCCACCTCCGCGCGCGACTGGCTCCTCACCGGGCTGCGGGCCGGCCAGGATGCCGTCGCCAAGCACTTCGTCGCCCTGTCGACCAATGCCGAGAAGGTCGAGGACTTCGGCATCGACACGGCCAACATGTTCGAGTTCTGGGACTGGGTCGGCGGACGCTACTCGTACGACTCCGCCATCGGCCTCTCCCTGATGATCGCCATCGGTCCGGACCGCTTCCGCGAGATGCTCGCCGGCTTCCACCTCGTCGACGAGCACTTCCGCACCGCCCCGGCGGAGGAGAACGCGCCGCTGCTCCTCGGCCTTCTCGGCGTCTGGTACGGCGCCTTCTTCGACGCCCAGGCGCACGCCGTCCTGCCGTACTCGCACTACCTGTCGAAGTTCACCGCCTACCTCCAGCAGCTCGACATGGAGTCCAACGGCAAGTCCGTCGACCGGGACGGCAACCCCGTCGAGTGGCAGACCGGACCGGTTGTCTGGGGCACGCCCGGCACCAACGGCCAGCACGCGTACTACCAGTTGATCCACCAGGGCACCAAGGTCATCCCGGCCGACTTCATCGGCTTCGCCGAGCCCGTCGCCGATCTGCTCCCGGGCCTCGTCGCCCAGCACGACCTGCTGATGGCCAACTTCTTCGCCCAGACGCAGGCGCTGGCCTTCGGCAAGACACCCGAGGAGGTACGGGCCGAGGGCGTGGCCGAGGAGCTCGTCCCGCACAAGACCTTCAAGGGCAACCACCCCACGACCACCATCCTGGCCAAGGAGCTCACGCCCTCCGTCCTCGGCCAGCTCATCGCGCTCTACGAGCACAAGGTGTTCGTCCAGGGTGCGATCTGGAACATCGACTCCTTCGACCAGTGGGGAGTCGAGCTCGGCAAGGTCCTCGCCAAGAAGATCGAGCCGGTGCTGACCGAGGGCAAGGGCGCCGGCGAACTCGACGGCTCGACGGCCGGTCTCGTCGCCACCTACCGCTCGCTGCGCGGACGGTAGAAGCCATGACGGGGGAGAACGCGGTGCCAGGCGAGATAAGGCTCAGGCCGCCGAACAACACGCTGAACGAACGGGCCGTCGGCTGGTGGCGCACGCAGTGGCTGCTGACGACCGCCACACCGGTGGGCGTCCTCGGCGTGCTCGGCGCACTGATCGCGCCCGCCCGGTTCTGGCTGCTGCTCGTGGCCGGTGCCGTGGCGGTCGTCGGCCTCGCCTGCACCGCGTTCCTCCCCCACTGGTGGTTCAAGGTGCACCGCTGGGAGGTCACCGAGGACGCCGTCTACGTCCGCACCGGGGCCTTCTGGCAGGAGTGGCGGATCGCGCCGATGTCCCGGATTCAGACCGTCGACACCGTACGCGGACCGCTGGAGCAGGCCTTCAAGCTCGCCACGGTGACCGTCACCACCGCCTCCTCCAAGGGCGCGCTCCGGATCGAGGGGCTCGACCACGAACTGGCCGCCGATCTCGCCGAGCGGCTGACCGCCATCACCCAGGCCACCTCCGGGGACGCGACATGACGGAGGACTGGCGGCGCCTCGACCGCCGTACGGTCCTGGTCACCGCCGCGGTCCTCGCCGGTGTCGCCGGCGGCGCCGCCCTGCCCGTCTTCTTCGGCCTCACCGGCTCCATGTCCGCCTGGAAGGCCCTCGGCTGGATCGGCGCCGGGGCCGCCCTCCTCATCGGCGCGGGCGCGGCCGCCGACCACGTCCGCTGGCGCCGCACCCGCTATCGCATCGGTGCCGAGCGCGCCGAACTCCACACCGGGCTCCTCCTGGTCAAGCGCCGCTCGCTGGCCCGCGAACGCATCCGCACCGTCGACCTGACGGCCAACCCGCTCCTGCGCGTCCTCGGCCTGGTCAAGGTCCGCATCGGCACCGGTGAGAGCACCGGCGGCGGCGAGTCCACCCTCGAACTCGACCCGGTCGCCCGGGCCGAGGGCGAACGACTCCGCCGCGAACTGCTCGCCCGTACGGTCTCCGCCGCCGAGGACACGACCCACGACGGCGCACTGGCCGAGCTCGACCGCCGCTGGATCCGCTACGCCCCGGTCTCCTTCGTCGCCCCGCTCCTCGGCGGCGCGGCGGCCGGAGCCGTCATGCAGGTCAGCGAGTGGTTCGGAGCCCAGGCCAAGGTCATCAACTGGATAGGGGACCGCTTCGAGGACACCTCGGTCCTCTCGATGATCCTTGTCCTCGTCCTGCTCGCCACCCTCGTCGGCACCGTCGGCGCTCTCGGCCTCTGGGTCGAGATGTGGTGGAACTACCGTCTGGAGCGCGAGCCCGGCGGCACCCTCAGGGTCCGCCGCGGACTCTTCACCGCCCGCTCGATCTCTGTCGAGGAACGCCGGCTGCGGGGCGTCGAACTGGTCGAGCCGCTGGGCGTACGGATGTGCCGCGCCGCCCGCGTCGACGCCGTCGCCACCGGCCTCGTGGAGAACGAGGAGGACGAGCACGCCGACCACAAGACCCTGCTGCCGCCGTCGCCCCGGGCCGTCGCAGACCGGGTCGCCGCCCAGGTCCTGCGCGAGCCCGAGCCCCCGACGAGCGCCCCGCTCACCGTCCATCCCCGCGCCGCCCGCACCCGGCGACTGCGCTGGGCCCTCGCGAGCGCGCTCGTCCCGGCCGCGGTCCTCGCCCTCCTCGGAGCCGTACTCACCCCCGTCCTGCTGTACATCGCGGCTGCCTGCGCCCTTGTGCCGACCCCGCTCGCCGTACTGCTCGCGCTCGACGCCTACCGCAATCTCGGGCACGGCATCACCGGCGGCTATCTGGTGGCCCGCTCCGGCACCATCCGTAGGACCACCGTCGCCCTCCAGCGCGGCGGCGTCATCGGGTGGACCGTCAAGCAGTCGTACTTCCAGCGCCGGGCCGGGGTGCTGACCCTGACCGCGACGACCGCGGCGGGCGCGGGCGCGTACGACATCCACGACGCCGGGGAGAGCGAGGGCCTGGCCTTCGCCGCCGAAGCGGTGCCGGAGCTGCTCGCCCCCTTCCTGGAACCCGTACGGGAAACGCCGAAGGCCCGGTCCACCGTGCGGTGAACCGGGCCCGAGTGACCGTCCGTCAGGCCGAGGCCGGCGGATAGAGACTGCGCGGCAGCTCCGAGGCGGCCGCCGCGTCGAGCAGCCACAGCGTGCGCGAGCGGCCGTAGGCACCCGCGGCCGGGGCCTGGACCGCGCCCGCGCCCGACAGCGCGATCGCCGCGGCCTTCGCCTTGTCCTCACCGGCCGCGAGCAGCCAGACCTCGCGCGCGGCACGGATCGCGGGCAGCGTCAGCGAGATCCGGGTCGGCGGCGGCTTCGGCGCGCCGTGCACGCCCACCACCGTCCGCTCGGTCTCGCGGACCGCCGGGAGCTCCGGGAACAGCGAGGCGACATGGGTGTCGGGCCCGACACCCAGCATCAGGACGTCGAAGCTCGGCACCGACGCATGGTCCTCCGGACCCGCGGCCGCGGCCAGTTCGGCCGCGTAGGAGTCGGCCGCGGCCTCGACATCACTGCCGAACGGCCCGTCCGAGGCCGGCATCGCGTGCACCCGCGCCGGGTCCAGCGGGACGCTGTCGAGCAGCGCCTCGCGGGCCTGGGTCACATTGCGCTCCGGGTCCCCGTCCGGCAGATAGCGCTCGTCGCCCCACCACAGATCGAGCCGCGACCAGTCGATCGCGTCCCGAGCGGGGGCCGAACTGAGCGCCGCCAGCAGACCGTTGCCGTTGCGGCCGCCCGTGAGGACCACGGACGCCGAGCCGCGCGCGGCCTGGGCGTCCACGATCCGCGTGATCAGCCGGGCCGCCGCGGCCTGGGCCATCAGCTCCTTGTCGCGGTGGACGACGAGCTGCGGAGCACTCACTTGGCCGCCGCCTTCTTGGCCGGGGCCTTCTTCGCCGCAGTAGTGGCCTTCTTCGCCGGAGCCGAAGCGTCCCCGGCCTCGGGCGCGTCCTCGGGCGTCACGGGAGCGGTGGTCGCCGCCTCCTCGTCCAGCCGCTCCAGGCCGAACTTCAGCGCCGAGGCATAGGTGTCGTCCGGGTCGAGCCGGCGCAGCTCCTCCGCGATCAGCTCGGCCGTCTCGCGGCGCTTGAGCGCCACGGCACGGTCCGGCTGCCCCTGGATGGAGAGCGTCGCCAGCGAGCCGTCGGGCCGGTCGAGCACGATCGGCCCGCAGGTGGACTCCATCCGTACGGACGTGAGCCCGGGGCCCGCCGACCTGCCGCGCCGGACCGGAATCTTCAGCCGGTCCGCCAGCCACATGGCCAGCAGTTCGACGCTCGGGTTGAACTCCTCGCCCTCGACCTCGGCGGAGGTGACCTCGCACACGACCTGGTCGAGCGCGGCGGCCAGCATCGAACGCCACGGGGTGATCCGGGTCCAGGCCAGATCCGTGTCGCCCGGGGTGTAGTTGTCCGCGCGTCCGGTCAGCTCGTGGATCGGCTGCTCCGAGGCGTACGTGTCGGTCACCCGGCGCTGGGCGAGCGCGCCCAGCGGATCGTTCGCCGGGTCGGCCGGCGCGTTGACCGGCCACCAGACGACGACGGGCGCGTCCGGCAGCAGCAGCGGAAGGACCACCGACTGGGCATGGTCGACGACCTCGCCGTACAGCCGGAGGACCACCGTCTCCCCGGTGCTGGCGTCGGCGCCGAGGCGGACCTCGGCGTCGAGCCGCGCCTTGGCGCGGTCGCGCGGCGAGCGTGAGACCCGCTTGATGACCACCAGCGTCCGCGAGGGGTGCTCGCGGGACGCGTCGTTGGCCGCCTTGAGCGCGTCGTAGGCGTTCTCCTCGTCGGTGACGATGACGAGGGTGAGCACCATGCCGACGGCAGGCGTGCCGATGGCCCGCCGCCCGAGCACCAGCGCCTTGTTGATCTTGCTGGACGTGGTGTCCGTCAGGTCGGTCTTCATGGCCGGCGCCAGCTCCGTCCGTCTCGTGCGAGCATTTCGTCCGCCTCGACCGGACCCCAGGTCCCGGACTGGTACTGCGCGGGCTTGCCGTGCTTGTCCCAGTACTGCTCGATCGGGTCGAGGATCTTCCAGGACAGCTCGACCTCCTCGACCCGCGGGAAGAGGTTCGAGTCGCCGAGGAGGACGTCGAGGATGAGCCGCTCGTACGCCTCGGGGCTGGACTCCGTGAAGGACTCGCCGTAGGCGAAGTCCATCGACACGTCCCGGATCTCCATCTGCGTGCCCGGCACCTTGGAGCCGAACCGCACCGTCACGCCCTCGTCCGGCTGGACCCGGATCACGATGGCGTTGCGGCCGAGCTCCTCGGTCGCGGTGTGATCGAAGGGGGAGTGCGGGGCGCGCTGGAAGACGACCGCGATCTCGGTGACGCGGCGGCCGAGGCGCTTGCCGGTGCGGAGGTAGAAGGGGACACCCGCCCAGCGGCGGTTGTCGATCTCCACCTTGATGGCCGCGTAGGTGTCGGTCTTCGACTTGGGGTCGATCCCGTCCTCCTGCAGATAGCCGACGGCCTTGGCGCCGCCCTGCCATCCCGGCGCGTACTGGCCGCGCACGGTCGAGGCGCCCAGGTCCTTCGGCAGCTTCACAGCGCCGAGCACCTTGGTCTTCTCGGCCGCGAGCGCGTCGGCGTCGAAGGAGGCGGGCTCCTCCATCGCGGTCAGCGCGAGCAGCTGGAGGAGGTGGTTCTGGATGACGTCACGGGCGGCGCCGATGCCGTCGTAGTAGCCGGCACGGCCGCCGATGCCGATGTCCTCGGCCATGGTGATCTGCACATGGTCGACGTACGACCGGTTCCAGATCGGCTCGAAGAGGGTGTTGGCGAAGCGGAGCGCCAGGATGTTCTGGACGGTCTCCTTGCCCAGGTAGTGGTCGATCCGGAAGACCGCGTCGGGCGGGAAGACCTCGTGGACGACCTCGTTGAGATCCTTGGCGGACGCCAGGTCGTGGCCGAAGGGCTTCTCGATGACGGCGCGGCGCCAGGAGCCGTTCTTCTGGTCGGCCAGGCCGTGCTTCTTCAGCTGCTGGACGACGAGCGGGAAGAACTTCGGCGGTACGGAGAGGTAGAAGGCGAAGTTGCCGCCCGTGCCCTGTGCCTTGTCCAGCTCCTCGATGGTGGTCTTCAGCTGGTCGAAGGCGTCGTCGTCGTCGAAGTCGCCCTGGACGAAGCGCATCCCCTGGATCAGCTGCTGCCACACCTCCTCGCGGAACGGGGTGCGGGCGTGCTGCTTGACGGCCTCGTAGACCTCCTGCGCGAAGTCCTCGTCCTGCCACTCGCGGCGGGCGAAGCCGATGAGCGAGAAGCCCGGCGGCAGCAGGCCGCGGTTGGCCAGGTCGTAGACGGCAGGCATCAGCTTCTTTCGGGACAAATCGCCCGTGACACCGAAGATCACCAGACCCGACGGCCCCGCGATACGCGGGAGCCGTCGGTCTGCGGCGTCACGGAGCGGGTTGGCTCCGTGGACTGCGCTCAAGGTGGTTACGCCTCCGAAGGTGCGAGGCGCTCAAGCTCCGCCTCGGTCGACTTGAGCAGGTCGTTCCAGGACGCCTCGAACTTCTCGACGCCCTCGTCCTCGAGCACCTGCACGACGTCGTCGTACGAGATGCCGAGCTTCTCGACGGCGTCCAGTTCGGCGCGGGACTGCTCGTAGGTGCCACGCACGGTGTCACCGGAGACCTCGCCGTGGTCGGCGGTGGCCTCCAGGGTGGCCTCCGGCATGGTGTTGACCGTGCCGGGGGCGACCAGGTCCACGACGTACAGGGTGTCCTTGTACGCCGGGTCCTTCACGCCCGTCGAGGCCCACAGCGGACGCTGCTTGTTGGCCTGCGCCTTGTCGAGGGCGGCCCAGCGGTCCGAGGAGAAGACCTCCTCGTACGCCTCGTAGGCGAGACGGGCGTTGGCGAGGGCGGCCTTGCCCTTGAGCGCCTTGGCCTCGTCGGTGCCGAGGGCGGTCAGGCGCTTGTCGATCTCCGAGTCCACACGGGAGACGAAGAAGGAGGCCACGGAGTGGATCAGGGAGATGTCCAGGCCGCGCTCGCGGGCCTTCTCCAGACCCGCCAGGTAGGCGTCCATGACCGCGCGGTAGCGCTCCAGCGAGAAGATCAGCGTCACATTGACGCTGATGCCGAGGCCGATGACCTCGGTGATCGCCGGCAGACCCGCCTTGGTGGCCGGGATCTTGATGAGCGTGTTGGGACGGTCCACCAGCCAGGCCAGCTGCTTGGCCTCGGCGATCGTGGCCGCCGTGTTGTGGGCCAGACGGGGGTCGACCTCGATGGAGACCCGGCCGTCCTGGCCGTCGGTCGCGTCGAAGACGGGGCGCAGGATGTCGGCGGCGTCCCTCACGTCCGCCGTCGTGATCATGCGGATGGCCTCGTCCACAGTGACCTTGCGAGCGGCGAGGTCGGCGAGCTGCTGGTCGTAACCGTGGCCCTCCGAGATCGCCTTCTGGAAGATGGACGGGTTGGTGGTGACACCGACCACGTGCTGCTGGTCGATCAGCTCGGCCAGGTTTCCGGACGTGATCCGCTGACGCGAGAGGTCGTCCAGCCAGATCGCGACGCCTTCGTCGGAGAGGCGCTTGAGAGCGTCTGTCATGAGAGGTTCTCCAAAAGTCGTGTCTAAGGGCGTCAGCGCGCGGCGGCGGCGAGAGATTCCCGCGCGGCGGCGGCGACGGCTTCCGGCGTGAAGCCGAACTCGCGGAAGAGGACCTTCGCGTCGGCCGAGGCGCCGAAGTGCTCCAGCGACACGATCCGGCCGGCGTCGCCGACGTACTTGTGCCAGGTCAGACCGATACCGGCCTCGACCGCGACACGAGCCTTCACCGACGGCGGCAGGACCGAGTCCTTGTACGCCTGGTCCTGCTCCTCGAACCACTCGACGGACGGCATCGAGACCACGCGGGTCGGGACACCGGCGGCCTGGAGCTGCTCGCGGGCCTCGACGGCCAGGTGCACCTCGGAGCCCGTGCCGATCAGCACGACCTGGGCGTCTGCGTTCTGCCCGGAGGGCCCTTCGGCGTCGGCCAGAACGTAGCCACCCTTGGCGGCGTCCTCGTTCCAGTCGTACGTCGGCACACCCTGACGGGTCAGGGCGAGACCGTGCGGGGCGCCCTTCCCGAACTCGCGGGTGTGACGCTTGACGATCTCGCGCCAGGCGATGGAGGTCTCGTTGGCGTCCGCGGGGCGGACGACGTTCAGACCGGGGATCGCGCGCAGCGACGCCAGGTGCTCCACCGGCTGGTGGGTCGGACCGTCCTCGCCCAGACCGATCGAGTCGTGGGTCCAGACGTACGTCACCGGCAGGTGCATCAGGGCCGACAGGCGGACCGCGTTGCGCATGTAGTCGGAGAACACCAGGAAGGTGCCGCCGTAGACGCGGGTGTTGCCGTGCAGCGCGATGCCGTTCATCTCCGCGGCCATGGAGTGCTCGCGGATGCCGAAGTGGATCGTGCGGCCGTACTTGTCGGCCTCCGGCAGCGGGTTGCCCTCGGGCAGGAACGACGAGGTCTTGTCGATCGTCGTGTTGTTCGAGCCGGCGAGGTCGGCCGAGCCGCCCCACAGCTCGGGGATGACCGCGCCGAGCGACTGCAGGACCTTGCCGGACGCGGCGCGGGTCGCGATGCCCCCGCCCGCCTCGAACACCGGGAGCTTCGACTCCCAGCCCTCGGGCAGCTCGTTCGCCTGGATGCGGTCGAACTCCGCGGCACGCTCCGGGTTGGCCGTGCGCCACTCGGCGAGCGACTTCTCCCACGCGGCGCGGGCCTCACGGCCGCGGTCGCCCAGGGCGCGCGTGTGGCCGATGACCTCGTCGGTGACCTCGAAGGTCTGCTCCGGGTCGAAGCCGAGGACACGCTTGGTGGCCGCGATCTCCTCGTCGCCCAGCGCCGAGCCGTGCGCGGCCTCGGTGTTCTGGGCGTTCGGGGCGGGCCAGGCGATGATCGAGCGCATCGCGATGAACGACGGACGCTCGGTCTCGGCCTCGGCGGCCTTGATCGCCGCGAACAGGGCGGCCGGGTCCAGGTCGCCGTTGGCCTGCGGCTCGACACGCTGGACGTGCCAGCCGTAGGCCTCGTACCGCTTCATCGTGTCCTCGGACACGGCGGTCTCGGTGTCGCCCTCGATCGAGATGTGGTTGTCGTCCCACAGCAGGACCAGGTTGCCGAGCTTCTGGTGACCGGCCAGCGAGGACGCCTCGGCGGAGATGCCCTCCTGGAGGCAGCCGTCACCCGCGATCACGTAGATGTTGTGGTCGAACGGGGAGGTGCCGGGGGCCGCCTCCGGGTCGAACAGGCCGCGCTCGTAGCGGGCGGCCATCGCCATGCCCACGGCGTTGGCGACACCCTGGCCCAGCGGGCCGGTCGTCGTCTCCACACCCGCGGTGTGTCCGTACTCCGGGTGACCCGGGGTCTTCGAGCCCCAGGTGCGGAAGGCCTTCAGGTCGTCCAGCTCGAGCCCGAAGCCACCCAGGTACAGCTGGGTGTAGAGGGTGAGGGACGAGTGGCCGGCGGAGAGCACGAAACGGTCGCGCCCCACCCACTCCGGATCGGCCGGGTCGTGCCGCATCGCCTTCTGGAAGAGGGTGTACGCGGCGGGCGCCAGGCTCATGGCCGTACCGGGATGGCCGTTGCCGACCTTCTGTACGGCGTCCGCGGCCAGGACGCGGGCGGTGTCAACGGCCCGCTGGTCCAATTCGGTCCACTCGAGGTCTGTGGTGGTCGGCTTAGTGCTCACCCTGAGTCAGGGCTCCTCTCCACATGTACTGGAAAGCCGGTGACTGAGGGTGTACCGGCGGTGTCGAGCCTACCCCCGACAACACGCCCATCCTTTCGAGTGCGCGGGCCTCATATGAGCGGATACGGCAAGAGTGCCGGTCACTGTGTCACTTCGCCTCCCGAGCGCCGTCCAACCCTTGGGACAAGCCTCCTCAACACGACCCCACCCCCGCGAAGATCGGCGTATGGGCAACGTCTACAGTGGCGTGGTACGCGCAAGTCTTCACCCCGTCTTCATCCGGGGAGCTTGCTGGGAATTCTCTGTCAGGGGTGTGCGTGACGGCCGTCGAGTCCCGACCCGCAGGGGTCGTCTTGACTCCCAGCCCGGGGGGCCATCGGCCGTTCGGGGCCCGCGTCAAGGCATACGTGGCGCTGACGAAGCCGCGGATCATCGAGCTTCTGCTCATCACGACCGTTCCGGTGATGTTCCTCGCCGAGCAGGGCGTGCCGAACATGTGGCTGGTACTCGCCACTTGCTTCGGCGGCTATCTGTCGGCGGGCGGCGCGAACGCGCTGAACATGTACATCGACCGCGACATCGACGCCCTGATGGACCGCACCTCCCAGCGCCCGCTGGTCACCGGAGCGCTCACCCCGCGTGAGGGTCTGATCTTCGGCCTCACCCTCGCCGTGGTCTCCACGCTCTGGTTCGGCCTCCTGGTCAACTGGCTCTCCGCCGCACTCTCGCTCGGCGCGCTCCTCTTCTACGTCGTGGTCTACACGATGATCCTCAAGCGGCGGACCGCGCAGAACATCGTCTGGGGCGGCATCGCCGGCTGTCTGCCCGTGCTGATCGGCTGGTCGGCTGTCACCAACTCGATGTCCTGGGCCGCGATCATCCTCTTCATGGTCATCTTCTTCTGGACGCCGCCGCACTACTGGCCGCTGTCGATGAAGGTGAAGGACGACTACGCCCGCGCGGGCGTCCCCATGCTGCCGGTCCTCGCCTCCAACAAGGTCGTCGCGAAGCAGATCGTCGCGTACAGCTGGGTGATGGTCGCCGTCTCGCTGCTGCTGACCCCGCTCGGCTACACCGGCTGGTTCTACACCGCCGTGGCGCTGCTCACCGGCGGCTGGTGGCTCTGGGAGGCGCACGCGCTGCTCCACCGCGCGAAGAACGGCGCGACCGGCGCGAAGCTCAAGGAGATGCGCCTCTTCCACTGGTCGATCACCTATGTCTCGCTGCTCTTCGTGGCGGTCGCGGTCGACCCCTTCCTGAGGTAGTCACTCGGACCTGATCGACGGCCGGGGTACGTGGGCAAGACCACGTACCCCGGCCGTCGCCAGTCGATCTACCTGTCAGTAGCATCCTTGCTATGGCAGACACCAAGCAGGCGGACACCAAGGCGGAGCGCAAGGCGGCCAAGCTCGCCAAGCAGATCCAGGCGTTCTCCAAGAAGCACGGCGGCGCCGAGGGGCAGCTCGCCTACATCGGTCAGATGGGCACCCGCATCGTCCTCGTCGGCGAGGACGGCGGCTGGGGCGACCTGGTGGCCCCCACGTTCCCCGTCGCCCGGCAGGCCGCCGAGAAGGCCGGGCTGACCCTGCACGACGAGTTCGACGGCGAGTTCGCCGCCAAGGTCGTGACCGGCCCGTACGAGTGGACCCGGATGGCCGGTATCCAGCTCGGCGGCCCGTCGAACGGCTGAGGCAACAACCTCGGGTGGGGCTCACCCGTTAGGACGGGTGGAAACACGTCCACGCAGGGAGCCCCCCGAATGATCGAGACCCCGAGCCTGGTGGACCAGTACTGCCACGGGGTGCTCCGCAAGGAGCTCGGCCTCGGCACCTTCGAGGCACACCTCGGCAGGACCGGCGCGCCGCCCGCGCCCGGCACCACCTTCTTCGACACCCAGACCGGCTTCGCGGTACGCCGTTGGTGCCCGCCGCTGCTCGGCCTGGAACCGCACTGCCCACCGGCCCGCTATCTCGCCCGCCGGCGCGAACTGGGCGTCCTGGAGTCCGGACGCAGGCTGCTGCGGGCCTCCGGAATCTCCACCTATCTGGTGGACACCGGACTGCCAGGCGATCTGACGGGGCCCGCCGAGATCGCCTCCGCCGGGGCCGCCGACGCCCACGAGATCATCCGGCTGGAGCCGCTCGCCGAGCAGGTCGCCGACACCTCGGGGACGGTCGAGGGTCTCCTGGCCAACCTCGCGGAGGCCGTCCACGGCGCCGCCGCGACCGCCGTCGCCTTCACCTCCGTGGCGACGGTGTCCCGGGGGCTCGCGTACGCGCCCGAACCACCGGGCCCCGGCGAGGTGCGCGGGGCGGCGGGCCGCTGGCTGGCCGGGCGCACGGCGGGCGGCCGGCTCACCGACCCCGTCCTGCTGCGCCATCTGCTGTGGATCGCCGTCGCCTCCGGGCGGCCGCTCCAGCTGCACGTGGGGACCGAGGACCCGGACGGAGTCGCCGGCTTCGCCGCCGCCACCAGCGGGCTCGGCGCCGACCTCGTACTCCTGCACGGATACCCGTACCACCGGCAGACGGCCCAGCTGACCGGTGTCTTCCCGCATGTGTACGCCGACCTCGGCTCCGTCCTCGGCAGGACCGGTGCCCGGGCCGCGGCCGTCCTCGCCGAACTCCTGGAGCTGGCCCCCTTCGGCAAGCTGCTCTTCTCCAGCGGCGCCCACGCCCTGCCCGAGCTGCACGTCGTCGCGGCCAGCGTCTTCCGCGGCGCGCTGAGCCGGGTGCTGGGCGAATGGGTGGGCGACGGCGCCTGGTCCCTCGGCGACGCGCAGCGCGTCGCCACGATGATCGCGGCGGGCAATGCGCAGCGGGTCTACAAGCTCATCTGAGCGCGTACCCGATTTCGGATATCGCGTGGATCCGTTCCGGGCAGCCCTACGCCGTGGCCAGCGCGGAGTCGGCCTGGGCCGGGATCTCCGGGGCGGACACCGGGCGCTCGCGCAGGCTCAGGGCGAGGCGCAGGACGGCGATCCACATCAGCGCGGAGCCGAGCATGTGCGCGCCGACCAGGAGCTCGGGAACGCCGGTGAAGTACTGGACGTACCCGATCCCGCCCTGCGCCAGCAGCACGATCAGCAGGTCGCGGGCGCGGGCCCGGGTGTCGTCGGGAGCGTCCACCACCCGCAGCACCAGCCACATGGCGAGCCCCAGCGCGCAGACGACCCAGGCGGCGATGGCGTGGAGATGGGCGGCGGCGGTCCAGTCCCACGGCATCCGCGGGACGTCGCTGCTGTCACCCGCGTGCTTGCCCGACCCGGTCACTCCGGTGCCGAGGACGATCAGCAGCGCCGAGGCGGCGATGATGGCCCAGGACAGCTTGCGGACCGGGCCCGGGACGCGCGGCCGGGGTGTCGTGTCGCCCTCGCCGGCGCGCTGCCAGGTGATCACGGCGACGGTGAGGAGCGCGTTCGCGGCGATGAAGTGGCCGGCGACCGTCCACGGGTTGAGGCCCATCCACACGGTGATGCCGCCCAGGACCGCGTTGCTCGCGACGATCCAGAACTGCAGCCAGCCGAGCCGGGTCAGACCGCGGCGCCAGGGCTTGGTGGACCGCGCGGCGATGATCGCCCAGCCGACCGCGGCCGACAGGACGTACGTGAGCATCCGGTTGCCGAACTCGATCGCGCCGCGGTAGCCCTGCTCGGGCGTCACGATGAGGCTGTCGTCCGTGCACTTGGGCCAGGTGTCGCAGCCGAGACCGGAGCCGGTGAGCCGGACCGCCCCTCCCGTGACGATGATGAGCACGCTCATCACGACGGCGGAGAGCGCGGCGCGCCGGAGCGTCCGGGGGGACGGGGTCCAGCGCCTGGCGATGAAGGCGAGGGGGGTCAGCACGGGCCCTATCGTAGGACGGGGCTTGTGCACGCTTTCACGAGGGGTGCGTTACGGGTGAAGTCACCCCGGAACGTCACCCCTCGGCTACTCCCAGCGGAAGAACTTCGCCGCCGCGCCGAGCCCGAGCACCGCCCACACGGCGAGGATCAGCGCCTGTCCCCACGGCATCGCGGCGCCGCCCTGGAGCACGTCCCGCAGTCCGTCCGAGAGCGCCGAGATCGGCAGCAGTTCCAGTACGGCGCGGGCCGCGTCCGGGAACCTGTCCAGCGGCACGATCACTCCGCCGCCCACCAGGAGCAGCAGGAAGACCAGGTTCGCGGCGGCCAGCGTCGCCTCCGCCCGCAGCGTGCCGGCCATCAGCAGGCCGAGGCCCGAGAAGGCGGCCGTGCCGAGGACGAGCAGCAGCAGGACGGAGAACGGGTCGCCCTGGGGCGACCAGCCGAGCCCCAGCGCGATCGCCGTCAGGAGCGCGACCTGGAGCACCTCGGTGACCAGGACGGAGAGCGTCTTGGCGGTCATCAGCGCCCAGCGGGGCAGCGGGGAGGCGCCGAGCCGTTTGAGCACCCCGTAGCGGCGCTCGAAGCCGGTCGCGATGGCCTGGCCGGTGAAGGCGGTGGACATCACGGCGAGCGCGAGGACACCGGGTGCGAGGAAGTCGACGGCCTTGTCCGTCCCCGTGTCGACGATGTCGACGGTCGAGAACAGCACGAGCAGCAGGGACGGGATGATCACTGTCAGGAGCAGCTGCTCGCCGTTGCGGAGCAGCATCTTCGTCTCCAGGACGGTCTGCGCCGCGATCATCCGGCCGACGGGGGCGGCTCCCGGCCTCGGGGTGTACGTCCCCGCACTCGTACCGGTGCTCATGCGCGCAGCTCCTTGCCCGTGAGCTCGAGAAAGACGTCTTCGAGGGTGTGGCGCTCCACCGCGATGCCGTCCGGCATCACACCGTGCTGGGCGCACCAGCTGGTGACGGTGGCGAGCAGCTGCGGGCCCACCTCGCCGCTGATCCGGTACGCGCCCGGGGTGAGCTCCGCGGCGGCCGTGCCGTCCGGCAGGGCCTTGAGCAGCGAGCCGAGGTCGAGACCGGGGCGCCCGGTGAAGCGCAGGGTGTTCTCGGCGCCGCCGCGGCAGAGCTGCTCGGGGCTGCCCTGGGCGGCGACCCGGCCGCCGTCGATGATCGCGACGTCGTCCGCCAGCTCCTCGGCCTCGTTCATGAAGTGCGTGGTGAGGACGACGGTGGCTCCGTCGGTACGCAGCTCGCGGACGAGGTCCCAGGTGGCGTGGCGGGCCTGCGGGTCGAGTCCGGCGGTCGGCTCGTCGAGGAAGACCAGCTCGGGGCGGCCGACGACGGCCATGGCGAGCGCGAGGCGCTGCTGCTGTCCGCCGGAGAGCCGACGGTAGGTGGTCCGGCCGCAGGAGCCGAGCCCGAGGCGCTCGATCAGGGCGTCCACGTCCAGCGGGTGCGCATGCAGCTTCGCCATGTGGCGGAGCATCTCGTCGGCGCGGGCGCCGGAGTAGACGCCACCCGACTGGAGCATTACGCCTATCCGGGGACGCAGCAGGCCCGCGTCGGCGACCGGGTCGAGGCCGAGGACGCGGACGGTGCCCGCGTCGGCCTTCCGGTAGCCCTCGCAGGTCTCGATCGTGGTGGTCTTCCCGGCCCCGTTGGGGCCGAGGACGGCGGTCACGGTGCCGACCCGGACGTCGAGGTCGAGGCCGTCGACGGCGGTCTTCGTCCCGTACCGCTTGACCAGGCCGCGGACCTGGACGACGGACTCGTTTCGCATGCCGGGAAGTCTAGAGAGGTCGCCGGGGTGGATCCGGCGCGGGGCCCGAATCCCGCTCCAATTCGTCCTATGAATGATCATCTCCGCAGGTCAGGTAAGCCTTACCTGAGTGATGCACGGCACCGTCGTCCGCTCGGACGGCGCTTGTCACTGCCGAAGGAATTACGCAACAATGGCGTTGTGAAAAACGTCGACGCGGCTCCCGTGGAGGAACTCGCGACCGGTGAGCGCTCCACACGCAACCGGGTCGCGCGGTCCATCCTGGATCACGGACCGTCGACGGTCTCCGACCTCGCGCAGCGCCTCCGCCTCACCCAGGCGGCCGTGCGCCGCCATCTCGATTCCCTCGTCGCGGACAATGTCGTCGAGGCCCGCGAGAAGCGCGTGTACGGAGCCCGCACCCGCGGCCGCCCCGCCAAGGTCTTCGCGCTGACCGACTGCGGTCGGGACGCCTTCGACCAGTCGTACGACTCGCTGGCCGTCGACGCCCTGCGCTGGATCGAGAAGAACGCCGGGGGAGAGGCCGCCGTGGCCGCCTTCGCCCGCGACCGTCTCGAGCACCAGGCGGAGGCGTACCGCGAGGCCGTCGAGTCGGCGGAGCCCGACCAGCGCACCGAGGCACTTGCCAGGGCGCTGAGCGCGGACGGGTACGCTGCCACTGCGCGGAACGCGCCGGTCGGCGAGCAGCTCTGCCAGCACCACTGCCCGGTCGCCCATGTCGCCGAGCAGTACCCGCAGCTGTGCGAGGCGGAGACGGAGATCTTCTCCCGCCTCCTGGGAACGCACGTCCAGCGTCTCGCCACCATCGCGCATGGTGACGGCGTCTGTACGACGTTCATCCCGCACAGCGCCCCACAGACCACCCCATCAGAAGCATCCGCAAGCACGGCCGGGAGGAACCCCGCATGACCACCGAGATCAGCCACCCCGAGCTCGAGGGCCTGGGTCGGTACGAGTACGGCTGGGCCGACTCCGACGCCGCCGGTGCCACCGCCAAGCGCGGTCTGAACGAGGACGTCGTCCGCGACATCTCCTCGAAGAAGAACGAGCCCGATTGGATGCTGAAGCTGCGGCTCAAGGGTCTGCGCCTCTTCGACAAGAAGCCCATGCCGAGCTGGGGCTCCGACCTGTCGGGCATCGACTTCGACAACATCAAGTACTTCGTCCGGTCCACCGAGAAGCAGGCCGAGTCCTGGGAGGACCTGCCGGAGGACATCAAGAACACGTACGACAAGCTCGGCATCCCCGAGGCGGAGAAGCAGCGTCTCGTCGCCGGTGTCGCGGCCCAGTACGAGTCCGAGGTCGTCTACCACCAGATCCGTGAGGACCTGGAGGAGCAGGGCGTCATCTTCGTCGACACCGACACCGCGCTGAAGGAGCACGAGGAGCTCTTCCGCGAGTACTTCGGCACGGTCATCCCGGTCGGCGACAACAAGTTCGCCTCGCTGAACACGGCCGTCTGGTCCGGCGGATCGTTCATCTACGTGCCGAAGGGCGTGCACGTCGAGATCCCGCTGCAGGCCTACTTCCGTATCAACACGGAGAACATGGGCCAGTTCGAGCGGACGCTGATCATCGTCGACGAGGACGCCTACGTCCACTACGTCGAGGGCTGCACCGCCCCGATCTACTCCTCCGACTCGCTGCACTCCGCGGTCGTCGAGATCATCGTGAAGAAGGGCGGCCGCTGCCGCTACACGACGATCCAGAACTGGTCGAACAACGTCTACAACCTGGTCACCAAGCGCGCCGTGGCCTACGAGGGCGCGACCATGGAATGGGTCGACGGCAACATCGGCTCCAAGGTCACCATGAAGTACCCGGCCGTCTACCTGATGGGCGAGCACGCCAAGGGCGAGACCCTGTCCATCGCCTTCGCGGGCGAGGGCCAGCACCAGGACGCCGGCGCCAAGATGGTCCACATGGCCCCGAACACCTCCTCCAACATCGTCTCCAAGTCGGTGGCGCGAGGCGGCGGCCGCACCTCCTACCGCGGTCTCATCGAGATCGGCGAGGGTGCCCCGGGCGCCAAGTCGAACGTGCTCTGCGACGCGCTGCTCGTCGACACGATCTCCCGCTCGGACACGTACCCCTACGTGGACGTCCGCGAGGACGACGTCTCCATGGGCCACGAGGCCACCGTCTCCAAGGTCTCCGAGGACCAGCTCTTCTACCTGATGAGCCGCGGCATGACCGAGTTCGAGGCGATGGCGATGATCGTGCGCGGCTTCGTCGAGCCCATCGCCAAGGAGCTGCCGATGGAGTACGCCCTCGAGCTCAACCGGCTGATCGAGCTGCAGATGGAAGGCGCGGTGGGCTGAGGCACCCCGCGGACCGGCCGGGCGCGTCCCGGCCGGATCGGCCCCGTCCGGACGACCCGTCCGGACACGGACCGGCAAACGACGACCCCCGGGCTCAGCCGCTGAGCCCCGCGAGCACGCCGCTGGGCGGCGCGGCCGCGGACGGTGCCCCAGGCAGCACCGCCGCCGGCCGCCCGGCACAGGCGGGCAAGCACGACGAGGCAGGAAGAGAGCAAGACGACAGCCATGGCTGAGGCTCAGAACATCCCGGCGGGCTCCACCACCGCCGGCTCGATCGCGGTGGCCGCCGAGTCCACCGTCGCCACGCGCATGAGCGCGCCCCCGTCCTTCGACGTCGCGGACTTCCCCGTCCCGCACGGTCGCGAGGAGGAGTGGCGGTTCACGCCGCTGGAGCGTCTGCGCGGTCTGCACGACGGCACGGCGGTCGCGTCCGGCGAGGGCGTCAAGGTCGTGATCGAGGCCCCCGAGGGCGTCACCGTGGAGACCGTCGGCCGTGACGACGCGCGGCTCGGCAAGGCCGGCACGCCCGTCGACCGGGTCGCCGCCCAGGCGTACTCCTCCTTCGAGAAGGCCTCGGTCGTCACCGTCGCCAAGGAGGCCGTCCTCGACGAGCCGATCCGGATCGCCGTGCACGGCGAGGGCGGCGTCGCCTTCGGCCACCAGGTGATCGAGCTCGGCGCGTTCGCCGAGGCCGTCGTGGTCATCGACCACACCGGTGACGCGGTGCTCGCCGCCAACGTGGACTACATCCTCGGGGACGGCGCCAAGCTCACCATCGTCTCCGTCCAGGACTGGGACGAGAAGGCCGTCCACGTCGCCCAGCACAACGCGCTGGTCGGCCGCGACGCCTCCTTCAAGTCGGTCGTGGTGACCTTCGGCGGCGACGTCGTCCGCATCCACCCGCGCGTGCGGTACGCGGCCCCGGGCGGCGAGGCCGAGCTCTTCGGCCTCTACTTCACCGACGCCGGCCAGCACCAGGAGCACCGCCTCCTGGTGGACCACAACACGCCGCACTGCAAGTCCAACGTGGCCTACAAGGGCGCGCTGCAGGGTCAGGACGCCCACGCCGTCTGGATCGGCGACGTCCTCATCCAGGCCGCCGCCGAGGGCACCGACACGTACGAGCTCAACCGGAACCTGGTCCTGACGGACGGCGCCCGCGTCGACTCCGTGCCGAACCTGGAGATCGAGACCGGCGAGATCGCCGGCGCCGGTCACGCCTCGGCCACCGGCCGCTTCGACGACGAGCAGCTCTTCTACCTGATGGCCCGCGGCATCCCCGAGACCGAGGCCCGCCGCCTCGTCGTCCGCGGGTTCTTCGCCGAGCTGGTCCAGCAGATCGGTCTGCCGGACGTCCAGGAGCGCCTCATCGCCAAGATCGAGGCCGAGCTGGAGGCGTCCGTCTGATGGCCTTCGTCCGAGTCTGCGCGCTGAGCGAGCTGGAGACCGACACCCCGAAGCGGGTCGAGGTCGACGGCACGCCGGTGTCGGTCGTGCACACCGAGGGCGAGGTGTTCGCGATCAACGACATCTGCTCGCACGCCAACGTCTCCCTCTCGGAGGGCGAGGTCGAGGACTGCTCCATCGAGTGCTGGCTGCACGGCTCCAGCTTCGACCTCCGCACCGGCAAGCCGTCCGGCCTTCCCGCGACGCGCCCCGTCCCCGTATACCCCGTAAAGATCGAAGGGGACGATGTGCTCGTCTCCGTCACCCAGGAGTCCTGAGTCACCCATGGCAACGCTTGAAATCCGCGACCTGCACGTCTCCGTCGAGGCCGAGAACGGCCCCCGTGAGATCCTCAAGGGCGTCGACCTGACCGTGAAGCAGGGCGAGACCCACGCCATCATGGGCCCCAACGGCTCCGGCAAGTCGACCCTGGCGTACTCCCTCGCCGGCCACCCGAAGTACACGATCACCGGTGGCACCGTGACCCTGGACGGCGAAGACGTCCTGGAGATGTCGGTCGACGAGCGCGCCCGCGCCGGCGTCTTCCTGGCCATGCAGTACCCGGTCGAGGTCCCCGGTGTCTCGGTCTCCAACTTCCTGCGCACCTCCGCCACCGCCGTCCGCGGCGAGGCCCCCAAGCTGCGTACCTGGGTGAAGGAGGTCAAGGAGGCCATGGAGAAGCTCCAGATGGACCCGGCCTTCGCCGAGCGCAACGTCAACGAGGGCTTCTCCGGCGGTGAGAAGAAGCGCCACGAGATCCTTCAGCTGGAGCTCCTCAAGCCGAAGATCGCGATCCTCGACGAGACCGACTCCGGCCTGGACGTCGACGCGCTCCGTATCGTCTCCGAGGGCGTCAACCGCGTCCGTGAGACCGGCGAGGTCGGCACCCTGCTGATCACCCACTACACGCGCATCCTGCGCTACATCAAGCCCGACTTCGTGCACGTTTTCGCGAACGGCCGCATCGCCGAGTCCGGCGGCGCCGAGCTCGCCGACCAGCTGGAGGCCGAGGGCTACGACAAGTACGTGAAGGGTGGCGCATCCGCGTGACATCTGCCCATCAGGGGCTCTCCGGCCTCCTCGACACCGAGGCGATCCGCAAGGACTTCCCGCTCCTGGATCGCGTGGTCCACGACGGCAAGAAGATCGTGTACCTGGACTCCGCGGCGACCTCGCAGAAGCCGCGCCAGGTGCTCGACGCGCTCAACACCTACTACGAGCGCCACAACGCCAATGTCCACCGCGGCGTCTACACGGTCGCCGAGGAGGCGACGGCGCTGTACGAGGGCGCCCGTGACAAGGTCGCGGCGTTCATCAACGCGCCGAGCCGCGACGAGGTGATCTTCACCAAGAACGCCTCCGAGTCGCTCAACCTCGTGGCCAACATGCTGGGCTGGGCCGACGAGCCCTACCGCGTGGACCACGAGACCGAGATCGCCATCACGGAGATGGAGCACCACTCCAACATCGTGCCGTGGCAGCTGCTCTCGCAGCGCACCGGCGCGAAGCTGAAGTGGTTCGGCCTCACCGACGACGGTCGTCTCGACCTCTCGAACATCGAAGAGGTCATCACCGAGAAGACCAAGATCGTCTCGTTCACGCTGGTCTCGAACCTGCTGGGCACGATCAACCCGGTCGAGACGATCATCCGGCGTGCGCAGGAGGTCGGTGCGCTGGTCTGCATCGACGCCTCGCAGGCGGCCCCGCACATGGTGCTCGACGTGCAGGCGCTGCAGGCCGACTTCGTGGCCTTCACCGGCCACAAGATGGTCGGGCCGACCGGTATCGGCGTGCTGTGGGGACGGCAGGAGCTCCTGGAGGACCTGCCTCCGTTCCTCGGCGGCGGCGAGATGATCGAGACCGTCTCGATGCACTCGTCGACGTACGCGCCGGCTCCGCACAAGTTCGAGGCGGGTACGCCCCCGATCGCCCAGGCCGTCGGCCTCGGCGCGGCCGTGGACTACCTGTCGGCGATCGGCATGGAGAACATCGCGCGCCACGAGCACGCGATCACCGAGTACGCCGTCCGTCGCCTCCAGGAGGTTCCGGACTTGCGGATCATCGGCCCCACCACGGCCGAGGACCGCGGCGCGGCGATCTCCTTCGTGCTCGGCGACATCCACCCGCACGACGTGGGCCAGGTTCTCGACGAGCAGGGCATCGCGGTGCGCGTCGGCCACCACTGCGCGCGGCCGGTCTGCCTGCGGTACGGAATTCCTGCGACCACGCGAGCGTCGTTCTATCTGTACTCCACCCCGGCCGAGGTCGACGCCCTGGTCGAGGGACTTGAGCACGTACGGAACTTCTTCGGGTAGGGGCTGGTCGTGAAGCTGGATTCGATGTACCAGGACGTCATCCTGGACCATTACAAGCACCCGCATGGGCGCGGTCTTCGGGACGGCGACGCCGAGGTGCACCACGTGAACCCGACGTGCGGCGACGAGATCACGCTCCGGGTGAAGTACGACGGCTCGCGCATCGAGGACGTCAGTTACGAGGGTCAGGGCTGCTCGATCAGCCAGGCTTCGGCCTCGGTCCTGAACGAGCTGCTCGTCGGCAAGGAGCTGGCCGACGCGCAGAAGATCCAGGGCACGTTCCTGGAGCTGATGCAGTCCAAGGGTCAGATCGAGCCGGACGACGCGATGGAGGAGATCCTCGAGGACGCGGTCGCGTTCGCGGGTGTCTCCAAGTACCCGGCCCGGGTGAAGTGCGCGCTGCTCAGCTGGATGGCGTGGAAGGACGCGACGGCCCAGGCTCTGGGTGACGCGGAGAGGAAGTCGGCATGACCGAGAACGCCGAGGCCACGATGAAGCCGGCCTCCGAAGAAGAGATCCGCGAGGCGCTGTACGACGTCGTCGACCCCGAGCTGGGCATCGACGTCGTCAACCTCGGCCTGATCTACGGCATCCACATCGACGACTCCAACGTCGTCACGCTGGACATGACCCTGACGTCGGCGGCCTGTCCGCTGACCGATGTGATCGAGGACCAGGCGAAGGCCGCCACCGACGGCATCGCCAGCGAGCTGAAGATCAACTGGGTCTGGATGCCGCCGTGGGGTCCGGACAAGATCACGGACGACGGTCGCGAGCAGCTGCGCGCGCTCGGCTTCAACGTCTGACCGTTTCGCGCTTTCGAACGGCCATGCCCGCCAGGCAGACTGGCGGGCATGGCCGTTCGCATGTATCAACTCACCGTCGACTCCCACGACCTGCCCGCCCAGGCCCGGTTCTGGTCGCAGGTGCTGGACTGGCAGATCCTCTTCGAGGCAGAGGACGAGATCGTCATCGGTGCCGACGCCACCGCCATGCCGGGGATGTGCTTCGTTCCCGTGTCCGAGACCAAGTCCGTCAAGAACCGGCTGCACATCGACCTGACGCCCGACGACCGGGACGCCGAGGTCGAGAGGATCCTCGGCCTCGGGGCCCGGCGCGTCGACGTCGGTCAGGGTGAGGACGTCACCTGGGTCGTCCTCGCCGACCCCGAGGGGAACGAGTTCTGCGTGCTGCGCCCGAAGAAATCCCTCACCGACTGAACGGAGGCGGCTCGGCCGCCGCCTCGACGAGGGCCGGGGCGAGGTTCTCCTTGCGGATGCGCTGGTCGACGTAGACGAGACCGGTGACCAGGGGCGGGAAGACCGAGCAGACGGCCTGCGCCACCATCGAGCCGAGGACGACGATCACCAGGACCGGTACGAAGGCCAGCAGTACCTCGCTGGCGGAGTCCGCGCCGGACGGCTCCGTGAACGTGCCGGGGAGAGTGACCAGCAGGCCGAGGACCTGCTGGATCAGCCAGTTCGCCACCGCGGCCAGGATGCCCGCGACCAGCAGCGCGCCGAAGATCCGCCACCACGAACCGCTGACCAGCCGGCTGGAGCGGCGCATCGAGGCCACCGCGCCCTGCCCCTCGAAGACCGCGACGGAGGGCGCCAGGCTGAGCTTCACCCAGATCCAGGTGGCCAGCGGCATGACCGCCAGGGCGACGAGGAAGGCGACGACGCTCAGGCCGGGCGAGATGTCCGTCGAGCCCGAACCGGTGCTCGCGTTCGACGCGGCCGAGAAGAGGGCCACCATGAAGCCGACCATGGCCAGCATGAAGAGGGCGATGGGGACCATGATGATCAGCGTGGTCAGGATGACCGTGCCCACCACCGCGGGCATCCGCGACCACGCGCGGCGCCAGACCGTGCCGAAGGTCGTGCGACGGCCGAGGACCGCCTCCTGGAGGACCGCCGGGCACGCCGCGTAGACGACGGCGCTCGCGACCAGCATCGCGACCATGGCGATCAGCCACACACAGCCGAAGGCGATCAGCAGCGGCCGGCCGTCCTCCCAGCTGGGGTCCTGTCCGCGCGGCAGATCGAAGATCCCGGGCAGATGGTCGGAGACCAGGGCGAACCCGATGCCGAGGGCCGCGGCGGCCAGCAGCAGGGCCCCGCCGTACGCGACCGCGGCGACACCGAACAGCTGCTTCCAGTAACGCCCGATGGTGGTGAAGGCGCCGGTCAGGAGCTGGCTGAGACTCAGCGGCGCGAGGGGTATCACGCCGGGCTGCGGCGGAGGCGGCGGGGGAGCGTAGCCGTAGTCGTACGGCCCCGGGGCGTATGTCATGCGCACACCGTAGCCGGAGCGGTTGTGTACGCCCGTACATATCGTTATGTACACTCGTACGCATGGGATACGGACTGCTGGCGGGAGCCATCACCGCGGAGATCGTCGCCACGGTCTCCATGAAGTACAGCGAGGGCTTCTCGAAGATCTGGCCCTCGATCGTCACGGCGACGGGCTATGTGATCGCCTTCGCGCTGCTCGCCCAGGCGCTCAAGACCCTCCAGGTCGGCACCGCGTACGCGATCTGGTCCGGCGTGGGCACCGCGGCGGTCGCCGTCATCGGCATCCTCTTCATGAACGAGACCCTCAGCGTCGCCAAGGTCGCCGGAGTGCTCCTGATCATCGCGGGGGTCCTCGTGCTCAACATGGGCGGAGCGCACTGATGGCCCGCCCCCGCCGTCACGATCCCGAGCGGCGGCAGCGGATCGTCGACGCCGCGTTGCGGGTGGTCGGCGCCCGTGGCATCGAGGGGCTGAGCCACCGTACGGTCGCCGCGGAGGCCGACGTCCCGCTCGGCTCCACGACGTACCACTTCGCCTCCCTCGACGAACTGCTCGTCGCCGCGCTCCGGCAGGCCAACGAGGGGTTCGGGCGGGAACTGCGCGAGAGCGGCGCGCTGGCCGACCCCGGGACCGACCTCGCGGGCGAGCTCGCCCGGCACATGGGGGAGTGGATCGCCGGGGAACGGGCCGGGGTGGAGCTGGAGTACGAGCTCTACCTCGCCGCCCTGCGCCGCCCCGCGCTGCGACCGGTCGCGGCGGAGTGGACGGACGCCGTCGCCGAGGTCCTCTCCCGGCGGACGGACCCGGTGACCGCCCGCGCCCTGGTCGCCCTCATGGACGGCATCTGCCTCCAGGTCCTGCTGACGAACGGGACGTACGACGAGGGGTATGCGCGCGAGATGCTGGCGCGCCTCCTGCCGGAGGGGCGGGAGAAGGGCGCCGCGCCCGGAGGCGGCGCCGAGGGGGCCGGCCGGCCCCCTCGGGCCGAGCGGCGGGGGGCGGGGTGATCCGCCACTCGGCGTGGCCGGTCCCGGCCGGTTTCGGCGGGGCGTGGTCTCCGACCGCGGCCGGGTGATCCGACGAGGGGCGTGGCGCAGGGGTTGTCGGTTCCGCCAGGCGGCTCGACCGACACCTGAGACCGGTTGGCCCGCGCGGGGCCCCGAACGTTAGGTTTTCCGCATGACCACTGCTCCTCGCACCACCGGCGCCGTCGCCGCCGGCCTCGCCACCATCGCCGGTGACGGCACCGTTCTCGACACCTGGTTCCCCGCCCCCGAGCTGACCGACGCGCCCGGGCCCGCCGGAACCGAGCGGCTCACCCCCGACGCCGCCGTCAACGCCCTCGGTGAGGGCGCCGCCAAGGCCCTCGGCGTGGACGCCCGCCGTGGCGTCGAGGTGGTCGCCGTCCGCACCGTCATCTCCTCGCTCGACGACAAGCCGCTCGACGCCCACGACGCGTACCTGCGCCTGCACCTGCTGAGCCACCGGCTCGTCAAGCCGCACGGCCAGAGCCTCGACGGCGTCTTCGGCCTGCTCGCCAACGTCGCCTGGACCTCGCTCGGCCCGGTCGCCGTCGACGACATCGAGAAGGTCCGTCTCAACGCGCGCGCGGAGGGCCTGCACCTCCAGGTGACCTCCATCGACAAGTTCCCGCGGATGACCGACTACGTCGTCCCCGCCGGCGTCCGCATCGCCGACGCCGACCGCGTCCGCCTCGGCGCGCACCTCGCCGCCGGTACGACCGTCATGCACGAGGGATTCGTCAACTTCAACGCCGGCACGCTGGGCACCTCGATGGTCGAGGGCCGCATCTCCGCGGGCGTCGTGGTCGGTGACGGGTCCGACATCGGTGGCGGCGCCTCCACCATGGGCACCCTCTCCGGCGGCGGCAACGTCATCATCTCCATCGGCGAGCGCTGCCTGATCGGCGCCGAGGCGGGCGTCGGCATCGCGCTCGGCGACGAGTGCGTCGTCGAGGCCGGTCTGTACGTCACCGCCGGTACGCGCGTCACGATGCCGGACGGCGCGATCGTCAAGGCCCGTGAGCTCTCCGGGGGCGACAACATCCTCTTCCGCCGCAACTCGGTGACCGGAGCCGTCGAGGCCCGCCCGAACAACGCGGTGTGGGGAGGGCTCAACGAGATCCTCCACAGTCACAACTGAGTCGTGACCTGCTCGTGTGACGCTGCGTTAACGGTACGACGTTGAGTCACACGAGCAGACAAGGCGAGGAGTCGACATGAGGACGAGGCCCACCATCGTCGGAGCGCTGACCGTGGCGGCGGTGCTCCTTCCGGCCGCGGCCGCCTCCGCGGACGAGACGCACACGCGGACGCACAACGGCCCGTACGTCTCGAACGGGCCCAGCCTCACCCTCCACACCGGTCAGATCGACGACCCGCTGGAGGACGTCCTCGAGCACGCGGCGCTCTTCGGCACCACCTACGTGTTCGACTGAACCAGATCCTCGTACGCCGCCCGCAGCCCGTCGACCGTCTCCAGGTCGGCGGGCTGCAGCGGTTCCCGGACGAAGTCGCCGAGGAGCGCCTTCGCCGTCACCGTGCCCGGCAGGCCGGAGGCCATCATCAGCTCGGAGAGCGGCATGGTGAGCGCGTTGAGCCGGGTCGCTCCGGCCGTGTCCCCCGCGTCGAAGGCGTCGAGGACGGCTCGCATCTGACGCGGCGCGACATTGGCCACCGTGCTGACGTAGCCGGCGCCGCCCACCGCGTACAGCGGGAGGTTGAGCTCCTCGGAGCCGGAGTAGTACGCGAGGGACGTCCGGGCAATCACCTTGGTGGAGCCGAGCAGGTCGTAGGCGCAGTCCTTGACCGCGACGATCCTCGGGTGGGCGGCCAGCCGCAACATCGTCTCCGGCTCGATCCGGGTGCCGGTGCGGCCGGGGATGTCGTAGAGCATGACCGGCAGATCGGTCGCGTCCGCGACCCTGAGGAAGTGCGCCTCGACGGCGTCCTGCGGAGGGCGGCTGTAGTACGGGGTGACGACCAGGAGTCCGTCCGCGCCCGCCTTCTCGGCCTGGCGCGCCAGCTCGACCGTGTGCCGGGTGTCGGAGGTGCCGACGCCCGCGAGGACCGAAGGGCCGGGGCCGACGGCCTCGCGGACGGCCTGGATCAGGGTCGCCTTCTCGGCGTCCGTGGTGGTGGGGGACTCACCGGTGGTGCCGTTGAGGACGAGACCGTCGCAGCCCTCGGACACCAGATGGGCGGCGTGCTCGCGGGCGACGTCGAGATCCAGCTCGCCGGAGGCGGTGAAGGGCGTGATCATCGCGCAGAGGGCCCGGCCGAAGGGGCGTTCAGTGCTCATCAAGAGATTCTGCGGGGCGCGATGCTGAAGGTCCACTTAGTTCTTCTTGGGGTGAGGGGTAAGCATCCCTGAAGGATGGGTCTCTGACATGATCTCCCTGCGCGACAGGAGGACATGGAGAGAGAACATCATGAGCGAACAACGTGTCGCCCTGGTCACCGGCTCGTCCTCGGGCATCGGCGCCTCCGTCGCCCGTCGCCTCGCCGACTCGGGGATCCGGGTCGTCGTCAACTCCGCGCGGTCCGTGGACGCCGGCAAGGCCCTCGCAGCCGAACTGCCCGACGCCGTCTACGTCCAGGCCGACGTCTCCGACGAGGCCCAGGCGACGGCTCTCGTCGCTGCCGCGGTGGAGGCGTACGGGCGGCTGGACATCCTGGTCAACTGCGCGGGCACCACGAGGTTCATCCCGCACGACGACCTCGACGCGGCCTCGCCCGACGTCTGGCGGCACCTCTACGACGTCAACGTCATCGGGGTCTGGCAGACCATCACCGCCGCCGTCCCCCACCTTCGGGCGAACGGCGCGGGCAGCGTAGTGACCATCTCCTCGCAGGCCGGCGTCCGCCCCGGCGGCAGCTCCATCCCGTACGCGGTCTCCAAGGCGGCCGTCAACCACATGACGAAGCTGCTCGCCAAGACGCTCGGCCCGGACGTCCGGGTCAACGCGGTCGCCCCGGGCTTCATCGACACCCCCTGGTTCGACGGGGTCGAGGGCGCGGACGAGGCCAAGGCCCATGTGGCGGGTGCGGTGCCGCTACGGCGGGTGGGAGAGCCCGAGGACATCGCTCGCGCCGTCTTCGACCTCACCAACGCCTCGTACATCACCGGCGAGGTCCTGCTCGTCGACGGCGGAGGCCACCCGCTCGGCTAGGGCCTGTCCGGCGAATGAGGGTCGGTCAGGCCCTGGAGCGCGAGCTTGAAGCCGTCGTGGCTGCGCGCGAAGCCCAGCGAGGCGTAGAAACGGTGGGCCTCGGTCCGTTCCTTGTTGCTGGTCAGCTGGACGAGCGCGCAGCCCCGTGCGCGAGCCCGCTCCACCGCGCGCCCCATCAGCTCCCGGCCGAGCCCACCGCCACGCCGGTCCGCCCGGACCCGCACGGCCTCGATCAGCGCCCGCTCGGCCCCGCCCTTCCCGAGACCGGGAATGTACGTCGCCTGCAGACACCCCACGACCAGTTCCCCGTCGACGAGCACCAGCAATTCGTTGCGGGGGTCGCCCTCGATGTCCGCGAAGGCCCGCTCGTACGCCGGCGTGACGACGACCGAGGCGGGGTCCACGGCCGTCTCCTCGTCGGCGAGAAGCGCGAGGACGGCGGGCAGTTCGGCGCGGGTGGCGGGGCGAAGGATCACACGGGGCAGTCTTCCACGGGCCATCGGGCGTCCGGTGGGTGGCGGGTGCTCGCCCGACCACGCGGAACACGCCCGCGCCGAGGCTCGGCGCGGGCGTGCGGTGGGGGGTGCTACGGGCGGAAGCGCAGCACCTGCGGGTCGTGGTCGCTGTTCTGGTCCGCGAACTCCGCGTTGATGTGGACGCTGTCGTACTCGAAGTGGCCGATTCCCGGGCTCGTCAGGATCTGGTCGAGAACCTGGCTGTTGCCCTGGAAGACGTACGAGTAGCGCTCGCTGCGCGGCAGCGACTTCACGGCCGGGTAGAGCGCCCCGTCGGCCGTCAGCGCCTTCGTCGTCTCCGAGAACTCGAAGTCGTTGATGTCGCCGAGGACCAGGACATCGGCGTTCTTCTCGATCGCGAGGACGTCCTTGACGAAGGCGTTGACGGACTGCGCCTGCAGGAGGCGCTTGGCCTCGGAGGAACGGTTCGGCGGCTGGCGGTGCGCGACCAGCGACTCGTCACCGCCCTTGGAGCCGAAGTGGTTGGCGATCACGAAGACCGTACGGCCACGGAAGGTGAACTCGCCCGCCAGCGGCTTGCGGCTGTTCTCCCACGCGGTGTTCGCCGGGTCGATCCGGCCGGGGGAGAGGGTCAGCGCGGCACGGCCCTTCGCGCCGCGGACCACGCCGGTCGCCGTCGCCGCGTCGCCACCCGTGCGGTCGGTGAAGGAGACCCGCTCCGGGTTGAAGAGGAAGACCTGGCGGATGTTGCCGCCGGGCTCGCCGCCGTCCTTGTTGTTCTCCGGGTCGACCGAGCGCCACTCGTACGCCGGGCCGCCCGCGGCCACGATCGCGTCCGTGAACTTCTTCAGCGTCTGGTCGGCCGCGACCGTACCGTCGTTCTTGGCACCGTTGTTGTCCTGGATCTCCTCCAGGGCGAGGATGTCGGGCGAGGCGAGGTTGTCCACCACGGCCGCGGCCAGCGCGTCGAACTTCTCCTGCGGGTCGGACGGGTCGAGGTTCTCGACGTTGTACGTCGCGACCGCCAGCTCGTTCTTGTGCTGCCTGTCCGTGCTCTCGCGCTCCAGGCCGCGGTCGACGACCGTGCCCAGGGTGCGCGCGGTCAGCGTGTAGCCGCCGAACTGGTTGAAGTCCAGCGGGCCCTCGGTCGTGCCGGAGAGCACGTCGCCGACGTTCGCCTTGGGGAAGGGCTGCTGCGCGATCGGCGTCAGCGACTGGATCTGGAGCCGGCCGGTGTTCTGCGAGGTGTACGAGCCGTACACCGTGCCGCCGCGCCAGTTGCGGTTCTCCCACGGCTTCACCGTGACCCACAGCTCGGAGTACGGGTCGGTGGCGCCCACCACGCGCGAGGTGCCGACACGGACGTTGGTGCCCTCCAGCGACTCGTAGTAGTCCAGGGCGTACCGCTGCGGCTGCAGGGTGAGGCCGTTGATGGAACCGCCGGCCGCCGGGTCGCCCTCCGGGGTGTACGCGGACGGGACGGACCAGGCCGAGATCGTCACGGGAGCCGGGACCGGGTTGCCGGAGGAGACCACGGTGACGGTGGGCTTGGAGAGCTGCGTCAGCGACTGGTTGCCGGAGTTCAGGCCGCCGGGGACGTACTCGCCGACCGTGCCGTTCACGCTGACCGCGTCGCCGACGGCGACGGTCGGCACCGAGCTCGTGAAGACGAAGAGGCCCTCGCTGGTGGCCGGGTTGTCGTCGGCCTGCGGGTCCTGGATCCAGAATCCGCGCGAACCGTACGTCCGGACACCGGTCACGATGCCCGTGACGCCGGTGACCTGCTGGCCGACGAGGGGCGAGACCCGGGTCGTGCCCTGGATGTCGTGGACGCGGACGGCGGCTGTGTCCGCCGTGGTCTCCGCCGAGGCGGAGGAGCCCGCGAGGAGTCCGGCCGCGAGCGCGGCCGATACGACGGCGGCCACAGCCGCGGATCTCGGTATGGAGGAAGGCATCAAGGAGCTCCGGAGACGCTTGGAGAAACGGTCGATGTATCTACGCGCGTCAATCTCTTGGCTGAGCGGGGGACTTGTCAAGGGTCGACGGGTGTACGAAGGCTGACGGCTCCGTGAACCGGAGGCCCACCCGGGAAATGCGTCTACCCTGAAGGCCGTTCGCCAGCACCGTCGCCCCCGACGCGCCCTTCGAGGAGAAGACCCCAGATGGCACCGGACCGTCCCACTCTGCCCCCCGTTCAGCTGCACTCGGACGCGGAGCTGGCACGGGCCGCTCTGGCCGCCCCCCTCCTGGCCCGGGCGGCACGCCTCGCCCGCTGGGCGGGCCCGGAGACCCTGGTCGACGCGGGCGGGGAGCTCGTCGACGAACAACTGCCCGCCGCCGCCGGGGTGCTGGGGCTCGAAGCGGACGAGGACGGCGCCGCGTACGCGAGCGAGGCGTGGCGGCTGGCCGTCGACACGGGACTCGTGGACGTCGAGGACGGCGACGACGACACCCCCGGCACCGTCAGCACCGGAGCGAACCTCGCCGTCCTCACCGGCGGTGCGCCCCTCGACATCCTCGGGATCTGGCTCGACGGTCTGGACGTGGTGTTCGCCGACGCCACCGCGCCCGTGCTCGACGACCTCGCCGAGGTCATCGGCGAGGACGGCGAGATCGACTTCGAGCTCCTCGACTGGAACCCGGAGGAGGAGGCCGAGTTCCTGGAGGGCGTGCTCGGCAACCTGTACCTGCTGACGGTCGGCGAGGGCGGCCCGGGCGAGGGCGCGGTACCCCTGCCGGCACTCGCCGCGTCGATGATCGTCCCGGACGACATGGGCGAGCCGACCGACGACGTACTGGAGCAGGTCTCCGAGGCGATGATGCGCCTCGACGACCAGTTCCGTCTCCTGGAGCCGATCGGGCTCGTCGAGTACCAGCCCGTCGACGAGGCGCTGATGGTCGAGGAGGGCGAGGAGCCCGCCCCGCAGATCGACGAGGTCGACGACGAGGACGTCACCCGGTACGGGATGGTCAGGCTGACCCCGCTCGGACTCTACGGCGTACGGGCCCGGATGCTGGAGGCGGGCGTGGACGCGCCGGCCGTCGGTGAACTGGCCGACAAGGGCGCGGACGTGCTCCTCGACGGGCTCGCCGTCTACCCCGAGGCCGCGGCGCGCGCCGAGACGGTGGGCTGGCTGGCCGGGCGGGACGAGGTGACCGCCGCACGCGAGCTGCTCGGTGCGGCGCGCGGCGTCGACGCCGGCTCGCCACTGCGCCGCCTCCACTGCCAGCAGGCGCTCTCCCTGGTGGGCGTGGCGGCGGAGCCCGCGGTGCGAGAGGTGCTGGACGACGCGGAACTGGGCGGGCTCGCCCGGGTCTGGCTGGCGGAGCGTGGTGCGTCGGACGTTCCGGCGCCGCCGGAGTCGATGATCTTCTGGCTGGCGATCGACACGATCGCGGCGCAGCTCGACGCGGCCGGTGACCTGGAGGAGCTCCGGGACCTGATCGAGGGCCTGACGGGCCGGCACGGCGGCTTCTTCGACGCGGCGTGGCGGGTCGAGCACCCGGCGACCGCGGAGGTCCTGGAGGCGATGGGCCGTCTGCACCGCGACAAGGGCGCGGCGAAGGAGGCCCGCAAGGCGGCGTTCAAGGCGAGGTCGCGGTCGGGGAACTGACACGCGGGGGCACCGGCTCCGAGACCGCCGCGGGCACCGGCTCCGAGACCGCCGCGGGCGGCGGGGCCTCGGCTCCGCCGCCCGGCGGTCTCACGTACGCAGGTACGACGCGCCGTTGAGGTCCAGGATCGTGCCCGAGGACCATTCGGCCTCCGGGGAGGCGAGCCAGAGGACCGCGTTCGCGATCTCCTCGGGGCCGGCCACCCGCCCGAACGGGCTCTGGGCGCGGATCGCGTCGCCCTCGGGGCCCGTGAGACGGGGCGCCACACGTTCGGTGGCGAAGAAGCCGGGGGCGACGGAGGCCACCCCGATGCCGTGCGGGGCCAGGGAGACCGCCAGCGACTGGCCCAGCGCATGGACGGCGGCCTTCGTCGCCCCGTAGGCCGGGTGGTCCGGCTCGCCGCGGAACGCTCCGCGCGACCCGATGTTGACGATCCTTCCGCCGCCGCCCTGCTCGATCATCCGCCGTGCCGCCAGATGGCTCAGATTCGCGGTGGCGAGCAGGTTCACGGCCACATGCCGCTGCCAGACGGCGACCCACTCCTCGTACGGCGTCTCCGCGAGCGGGTGGCGGACGTTCACCGCCGCGTTGTTCACCAGCACGTCGATCCCACCCAGCGCGTCCGCCGCGGCGTCCGCCACGGCCGCTGCTCCCGCCGGATCCGCGAGGTCGCCGCCGGTCAGGACATGGCCGGTGCCGTCAAGGGAGTCCAGGGTCTCGCGGGCCTCGTCGGCCCGGGTGCCGTAATGGACGGCGACCCGGTCGCCGTTGGCGGCGAACGCCTGGGCGACCGCGCGGCCGAGCCCCCGGGAGGCACCGCTGACAAGGACGCGCCGTCCGGCGGTCGGCAGGTTCATGGAAGACAGCCTCTCTGTTCAACTCTCGTTTATACGCGGGCGAGAACGTGTGCCCCGACACCGGGTGACCGCAGGGAGACGAATCGCCATGCCGCTCGACCGCAGAGAGTTCGCCAAGAAGTCCGCCGCCACCGGCGCCGGGCTCGTCCTGACCGGCGCCGTCGGCGCGCTGGCCACCGCACCCGAGGCGCTGGCGGCCTCGGAGGAGCTGGAGACCTGGGGCCACGGGCACCGCCTCGGCTACGGCCCCCTCGTCGAGGACCCCGCCGGCGTCCTGGCCCTGCCCGCCGGGTTCTCGTACCGCGTCATCACCCACAGCGGCCGCACCAAGCTGGAGTCCGGCGAGTTCACGCCGGAGAAGCACGACGGCACCGCCACGTTCGAGGGCCCCCGCGGCACCACGCTCCTGGTGAACAACCACGAGCTCAAGGGCCCCCGCTCCAACTGGGACCACCCGGTCCCGCTCACCGACGGCCTCGTCTACGACCCCGCCGCGGCCGGGGGCTGCACGGTCGTCGAGATCCACCGCGACGGCACCGTCGCCGAGTGGGTCGGCATCGCCGGCACCTCCACCAACTGCGCGGGCGGCCGCACCTCCTGGGGCACCTGGCTCACCTGCGAGGAGAACTCCGACCTCGCCGGCGAGAACGGCATGACCAAGGACCACGGCTACGTCTTCGAGGTCGACCCGCGCGACCGCCGCGCCAACCGCGACCCCAAACCCGTCAAGGCGTTCGGCCGCTACGACCACGAGGCCGTCGTCATCGACCCCAAGCGCGGCCACGCGTACCTCACCGAGGACGCGGACGAGCCCAACGGTCTCTTCTTCCGGTGGGTGCCGCCGCAGGGGTTCCGGCACGGCCGGGGCAAGCTCCGCACCCTCGCCGACGACGCCGGTGTCCTCCAGGCACCCCGCTGCATCGACTCGGGCGGGCGGTTCGTCGACGACCTCTCCCGCGCCACCCGGATCGGCACGGTCTATGGCGTCGACTGGCTGGACGTACCCGACCGCGACGGCCGCGAGGTCGAGGTCCGCGAGCAGTTCGGCCCCGACGAGGTCACCCGCGCCCGCAAGCTGGAGGGCATGTGGTGGGCCGACGGAGGCGCCTACATCGTCTCCTCCTACGCCCGCGAGGAGAGCCCCGGCGCCCCGCACGACGGCCAGGTCTGGTTCTACGACCCCAAGCGCCGCACCCTCACCCTCCAGGTCCTCCTCGGCGTCAACGCCGACCCGGACAAGGACGGTGCCTACGACGGCCCCGACAACATCACCGTCTCCCCGTACGGCGGCCTCGTCATCGCCGAGGACGGCGAGGGCGTCCAGCACCTCTTCGGCGCGACCGAGCGCGGGCGTACGTACCCCATCGCGCGCAACGACCTGAACGACAGCGAGTTCACCGGCGTCGTCTTCTCGCCCGACGGCGACACCCTCTACGCCAACATCCAGGAGCCGGGCATCATGGTCGCCATCACCGGCCCGTGGCGCCGCCAGCCCCGCCGCTGACCGCGACGCGTACGAGGAAGGGCCCGCCGGACGACCGGCGGGCCCTTTCCACGGATTGTGCTCCGTGGGTGGTTCAGAGGGCCTGAGCGGCCGGCTTCACCATCCCGCGGACCGTCCGTGACTTCACGAAGTCGCCCATCGCCGTCATCTCCCACTCACCGGTGAACTGCTTGATGAGCTTGGCCATCATCACGCCGGTCTGCGGCTCGGCGGTGGTGAGGTCGAAGCGGACCAGCTCCTCGCCGGTAGCCGCGTCCATCAGCCGGCAGTACGCCTTGGCGACCTCGGTGAACTTCTGGCCGGAGAAGGAGTTGACCGTGAAGACCAGGCCCGTGGCGTCGGCGGGGAGGCGGCCGAGGTCGACCACGATGACCTCGTCGTCGCCCGCGCCCTCACCGGTCAGGTTGTCGCCGGAGTGCTTGATGGCGCCGTTCAGGATGGACAGCTTGCCGAAGTAGCAGCTGTCCAGGTGGTTGCGCTGGGGGCCGTACGCGATGACCGAGGCGTCGAGGTCGATGTCCTTGCCGCGGTACGCGGGCTCCCAGCCGAGGCCCATCTTGACCTGGGAGAGAAGCGGGCGGCCGCCCTTGACCAGGGACACCGTCTGGTTCTTCTGGAGGCTGACCCGGCCCTTGTCCAGGTTGATCTTCCCGGTGGAGACCGGGGCGGCGGCCGGGGGAGCGGGCGGGGCGGACGGCGGGGGAGGCGTCTGCGCGGCGATCCGCGGGTCCACGGGGGCGGCCACCGGGGGCGCGACGGGCGCGACGGGCGTCGGGGGCGCCGCGGCGGCGGGCTCCTCGTCGACCGAGACGCCGAAGTCGGTGGCGATGCCGGCGAGCCCGTTGGCGTACCCCTGGCCGACGGCGCGAGCCTTCCAGGCGCCGTTGCGGAGATAGATCTCCACGACCACCAGCGCCGTCTCCGTGCCGAGCTGCGGCGGGGTGAACGTGGCGAGGACGCTGCCGTCGTCCGCGTTGCGGATCGTCGCGGTGGGCTCGATGCCCTGGAACGTCTGGCCCGCGGCGTCGGGGCTCGCGGTGACCACGATCTTCTCGATGCCGGGCGGCACCGCGCCGGTGTCCACCACGATCGCGTCCGGCGCCGAGCCACCGCCGGAGCGGTAGGCCACGCCGGGGCCGGACGGCTGGTTGTAGAAGATGAAGTCGTCGTCCGAGCGCACCTTGCCGTCGGCGCTGAGCAGGAGGCCCGAGACGTCGAGCCGCACCGGGGCGGCCACGTCCACCGCCACGCGCGCGGCGGAGAGAGGGATGTTCGAGCCGGGGGTCATAGCGGTCATGCCAGGGGTAACGAGCGAGACCGCTTTGCCGTTCCCTTACCTTCGCTACCTTCGGCCACCCTGATTACGGGGATGGTTCCGGGCCATGCGCTCGTTGCCGAACTTGTACGAGCCCGTCCAGCGGGCCATGACGAGCTGGGCGTCCCCCGACACCACCTCCGCCAGGAACTTCTCCGCGCGAGGCCCGCGCAGGGTGGCGGCGGTGCGCCCGTGGTGGGTGATGACGACCGTGGCGTCGGCACGCTGTTCGTAACTGAATCCATGAGGCTGTGGCATGGCGGGCATCCTGCCGTTCCCGGGCAGGTCCGTCATGTGAATATTCGAGCGGCTCGTATCCTTTCCGCTCGTGGGTGGGAGCTCTTTTCGAACGCGGGACGTGGACGAGGCGCGGCAGGAGATCGACGCGCGGTACTACGCCAACTTCATGGACGTCATCGAACCGGGCGAGCGTCCCTTCGCCGCCCGGTTCGACACCGTCGACCTGGGGGACCTGGTCATCGGTGACCTGGCCTGCGGGGCGGATGTGCGCATGCGCTTCGGCGAGCTCGGGGCGTTCCACGTCAACGCCCCGCTCAGCGGCACGATGGAGATGCGCCAGGGCGGCGGCGCGCCGGTGGTCGCGACGCCGACCGACGCGCTCGTGCTCGACCCTTCGGGAGACACGTTCCTGGACCGCTGGAGCGGGGACTGCCGGACCGTCTCGGTCAAGATCGGCGCGGCGGCGCTGCACGACCGGCTGGAGCGGCTCCTCGGGCGGCCGCCTCGGGGCGCCCTCGCCTTCGAGCCGCGTCTGGACATCTCGCGCGGCCCCGGGCTGGCCTGGGCTCGCTTCGCCCGGCAGGTGGCGAGCGAGGCGCTCGCCGGGGACAGCCTGGCCCATCACGCGCTGGTCGCGGCGCCCCTTCAGGAGGCGCTGCTGAACGGACTGCTGCTGGCCGCCGAGCACTCCTGGCGCGAGGAGCTGGACCGCCCCGTGGAGCCACTGCGGCCCGCGCCCGTCAAGCGCGCGATGGACGCCGTACGGGACCGTCCCGAGCACCCATTCACCACCACCGAACTGGCCACCCTGGCCCGCGTCGGGGTGCGCCGGCTCCAGGAGTCGTTCCGGGAGTACGTGGGCATGTCACCGATGGCGTACGTCCGCGAGGTCCGGCTGGAGCGGGTCCATGCGGAGCTGCGGGGCGCGGGGCCGGCCGAGCTGAGCGTGAGCGAGGTGGCCTGGCGCTGGGGCTTCGCCCATCACGGGCGGTTCGCGGCGCAGTACCGGACCCGATTCGGCGAGACGCCCTCGCAGACCCTGCGCGCGGAGGGGTGACGGCTCCGCGTCCGGAGGGGGACGGCCTGAGTCGGGAGGGGTGACGGCCTGCGTCGGGAGGGCGGCGGTCGGCTCGCCGCGCTGAGCGGACACTCGCCGCGCTGAGCGGATCGCGGGGTCCGTATCGCCGCCGTAACGTTCCTTCTGTCGCGTGTGCCAACGCACGTCGTGACCCGGGCCCCGGCCGGCGCCCCCGCATAAGTCCGGCCGGGCCTGAGATCGTCCGCGGTGCGCTCCCCCTAGTAGGGCCAGCGCGGCGGGTCGGTGCAGAAGTGCCCGCCCAGGTTCACCTCCGCCGGATCGCCCTCCACGGGCAGCCCCTGCTCGGCGATGATCCGCTCGGCGAACCGCTCCGAGTCGTCCCGCGGCTCGTAACCGAGCGCCCGGGCCGAGGAGAGGTCCCACCACAGCCGGGTGTTGGCGGACGATCCGTAGACCACGGTGTGGCCCACGTTCTCGGCGGTGAGCGCCGCGTGGAGAAGGCGCGCGCAGTCGCCGGGGCTCAGCCACATCGACAGCATCCGGACCGAGGTCGGCTCGGGGAAGCACGAACCGATCCGGACGGAGACGGTCTCCAGGCCGTGCAGGTCCCAGTAGAACTGCGCGAGGTCCTCGCCGAAGCACTTGGACAGTCCGTAGAAGGTGTCCGGCCGGTGCGGGGTGTCGACGGGGATCACCGGCTCGTCCCCGCGCGGGTGCGGGGTGAAGCCGACGGCGTGGTTGCTGGAGGCGAAGACGATCCGCCCCACCCCGTCCTCGCGCGCGGCCTCGTAGAGGTGGTGCAGGCCGGTGATGTTCGCGGCGAGGATCTTCTCGAAGGTCGACTCCAGGGAGATGCCCGCGAGATGGATGATCGCGTCGACCCCTCGGACGGCCTCGCGCAGCGCCTTGCGGTCCGTCACATCGGCGACGATCGCGTCCGGTGCGCCGTCGACGGGCGCCAGGTCGAGCAGGCGGAGCTCGTATCCGTACGCGGGCAGCAGCTCGCGCATCAGCGTGCCGACGCCCCCGGCGGCGCCGGTGAGCAGGACGGTACGGGGTGTGGGCATCGAAGAGGTCTCCGTCCGTGGATCAGATTCACAAACGTGGACACGGTAGGGAGAGGGCTCGTCGAGCGTCAAGAGTGCACACGGACCGTCAAGAGTGAACGCTGGAGACGCGTTTGCGCCTTGACCGCCCCTTCGGGGCTGCTCTAGCGTGAAGTCGTTCAAGAATATGGACAACAATCAGAACTGTGCACGACGGTGCACGACGGACTTCTCTGGGAGCGCCCGTGACCTCAGCCCCGCTCGCCGCCCGGCTGGACGGCCTGCTGTTCTTCCCCGTCACCGCCTTCGGACCGGACGGCACCGTCGACCTCGACACCTTCCGCGCCCATGTCCGCGACGGCATCGAGGCGGGCGCGGCCGCGGTCTTCGCCTGCTGCGGCACCGGTGAGTTCCACGCCCTCACGCCCGAGGAGTTCCAGGCCTGCGTCGCCGCCGCCGTGGAGGAGTCCGCCGGCCGGGTCCCCGTCCTCGCCGGCGCCGGCTACGGCACCGCGCTCGCGATCCGGTACGCGCGGCTCGCCGAGGAGGCGGGCGCCGACGGGCTCCTCGCCATGCCCCCGTATCTCGTCGTCGCCGACCAGGCGGGGCTGCTGCGCCACTACACCGAACTCGCCGCCGCCACCTCGCTCGACGTCATCGTCTACCAGCGCGACAACGCGATCCTCACCCCCGAGACCGCCGTGGCCCTCGCCCGCGCCGAGGGGATCATCGGCCTCAAGGACGGCCTCGGCGACCTCGACCTGATGCAGCGGATCGTCAGTGCCGTCCGAGCCGAAGGCCTCGACCTGCTCTACTTCAACGGCCTGCCGACCGCCGAACTCACCGGCCTCGCCTACCGGGGCATCGGCGTCACGCTCTACTCCTCCGCCGTCTTCTGCTTCGCCCCCGACATCGCCCTCGCCTTCCACCGGGCCCTCACGACCGGCGACGACGCGACCGTGGAGCGGCTCATCGACGGCTTCTACCGCCCGCTCGTCGAACTGCGGGCGAAGGGACGCGGCTACGCGGTCTCCCTCGTCAAGGCCGCGGTCCGCATGGGCGGACTGGACGTCGGCGAGGTACGGCCGCCGCTGAGCGAGCCCGCGCCCGAGCATCTGAAGGAACTCGCCGTGATCATCGAGCACGGCCGGGCACTGCTGGGGAGCGACACGTGAGGGCCGGGACCTTCGTCTACCCCTGGGACGTCATCGGCGACCCGGCCGCGCCGGGCCTCCTCGCGGACCTCGGCGTCGCGAGCGTCACGCTCGCCTCCGCCTACCACTCCACGCGCGCCCTGACCCCCCGGCATCCGGGGCACCGGATCGTCACCGCCGAGCACGCCGCCGTGCTCTACCCACCCGACGGGGCCCGCTGGTCGGGGCACTCGCTGCGGCCGTACGGGGCGGGGGACTGGGCGCCCGGCGACGCCTACGGCGAGGCCGCGGGCGCGCTCGCGGACGCGGGCCTGGAGGTGCACAGCTGGGTGGTCCTGGCCCACAACTCCCGCCTGGGGGCCGAGCATCCGGAGACCTCGGTGGTCAACGCCTACGGCGACCGCTACCCCTGGGCGCCCTGCATCGCCCGACCGGACGTACATTCCCACCTGGTGGAGCTGGCGGTGGAGGCGGCGGTACGGCCGGGCGCGGCCGGCACCGAGCTGGAGTCCTGCGGCTGGTACGGCTTCGCGCATCTGCACGCCCACGACAAGACCGCCGGGGTCGCGCTCGGCGACCGTGAGCAGTACCTGATGTCCCTCTGCTTCTGCCCTTCCTGCCGGAAGGGGTACGGGGAGGAGGGCGTCGACCCCGACGCGCTCGCGACCGCCGTGCGGGGCGCGCTGGAGCCGGTGTGGACCGGGGGCGCTGCCGGGCCGCTCGACGGCTTCGAGGCCCCGGTGCTCGCCCGGCGCACACGGACCGCCCGCACGCTCCAGGAGTCCGCGGTGGCCGCGGTACGGGCGGCCGCCCCGCCCGGCTTCCGTGTCCTGCTCCACGCGGACCCGCACCCGTACCGCTGCGGCGCGAACGCCGGCACCGACCCGGCCCATGTCCTCACGGTCGCGGACGGTGTCGTCACCCCGTCCGCGACCGTGGCACCCTTCGCGGCGCACATGGACCGGGACACCGTCCTCGCGGCCAACTTCGGCGTGGTGACGGGCATGGGCGGCTCGCCCGCCACGCTCGCCGAGGACGCGCGGCGGGCGGCGGCGGACGGCGCCACCGAACTCCGCCTCTACCACGCGGGTCTGGCCTCCGACGCCGACCTGGCCGCGGTACGGGAGGCGCTGCGGAAGCTGGACTGAGGGGTGGGCGGACGCCTCAGGCGTCCACCCTCGCCGGGGCGTCGGCACGGGCGGCCGCCCCTCGGGTTGCCAGGACGATCGCCCCGGCCGGCCCGGCGACCGCCAGCAGCGGCAGCAGCAGCCGGATGTCGACAAGGGCCACCAGGCCCGCGCCCGCCGCCAGGGCGATCGCGTTCGGAACGAAGACCATGGTGTGGGCCGTCGCCGCGGCGCGGCCCACCGCGGTCTCCGGGGCCTCCCGCTGCACCGCCGTCATCACGGCGACCAGGACACAGGGCAGGCCCATTCCGATCAGCGCGCTCGCCACCAGCGCCACCCCGTCGTGCGGGACCGCCCTGGCGCCCGCGGCCACCGCGAACAGCGCAAGCCCGGCGGCGGACAGCAGGCGTTCGGGGACCCGGCGCAGCAGCGGTCCGGCCGCCAGTCCCGCGACGACCGATCCCGCACCCTGGACGGCGTACAGCACACCCGCGTACGCGGGCGAACGGCCGAGCCCCTGGTCGACGACGGCGTAGATCGCCGCCCCGTTGACCCCGGCGAGCAGCATCGTGAACGAGCCGGCCAGGACGAGTGGACGCAGCACGGGCGAGGCGAGGATCGTGCGCAGGCCCTCGGTCGTGTCGCGGAGCCAGTGCGCGGCCACCGGGCGCACCGGCTTCTCCTCCCGTACCCGCATCAGCGCGAACACGCCCGCGGCCAGCGCGAACGTCGCCGCGTCGAGCAGCGCCACCGGGCCGCCGCCGTAGCGGGCGAAGAGTCCGGCCGCGGCGAGCGGGGCGATGAGCTTCACGCTCTCGTTCACCGTCATCCGCAGCCCGTTGAAGTCCCCGAGCAGCCGTTTGTCGAGCGCACGCGCGGCCAGCGCGACCTCCGCCGCCTCATGGACGGTGCCCTGGATCCCGTACAGCACGAGCACGGCGAACAGCAGCCACACCTGGTCCGCACCGTCGACCCACAGCAGCGTCGGCAGCAGCGCCGCCATCGCCAGGTTCGTCCACACCATGAGCGGTCGCCGCCTCACCCGGTCGGCGACCGTGCCGAGCAACGGACCGACGAGCGCCGGCGCCCACAGGGCGAACACGGTCAGCGCCGCCAGACTGTCCGAGCCGGTCAGGGACTTGACCCAGATCCCCGACGCCAGCCACATCGCCGTCGTGCCGAAGCCGGAGACCAGGACGCCGGTCAGATAGAGACCGGCCGTTCCTCTCCCACCCGTTGTTCCACTCATCCCGGCAGCGTGGCCTCTGAGGTGGCGGGCGCGGATCGGGCAGATGCCCTAGAGGAGGCGCCGAGATCGGCTCCGTAACACCGAGGACACCTGAAAGGGCCCGCTGCTGGGCACAATCCAGCCAGCCGTCCCGAGGAGAGTCATGTTCGACACCAGAACCAACCCCGTCGACCGGTACTTCGCGATCAGCGCCAGGGGGTCGACCTTCGGCCGGGAGATACGCGGCGGCTTCGCCACGTTCTTCACCATGGCCTACATCCTCGTGCTCAACCCGATCATCCTGGGCAGCGCGGAGGACAAGTTCGGGAACACGCTCAGTGGAGCCCAACTGGCCACCGTCACCGCCCTGGTGGCCGCCGTCATGACCGTCGTGATGGGCGCCGGCGGGAACCTTCCGCTCGCCGTCGCCGCCGGACTCGGACTGAACGCCGTCGTCGCCTTCCAGCTCGCACCCCTCATGAGCTGGCAGGACGCGATGGGGCTCGTCGTCCTCGAAGGCATCCTCATCTGTGTCCTGGTCGTCACCGGGCTCCGCGAAGCCGTCATGCACGCCATCCCGCAACCGCTCAAACAGGCCATCAGCGTCGGCATCGGCCTCTTCATCGCCTTCATCGGCTTCATCGACGCCGGCTTCGTGACCCGCATCCCCGGAGAGACCGGCACCGTCCCCGTCCAACTCGGCGCGGGCGGCCACCTCTCCGGCTGGCCCATGCTCGTCTTCTGTCTCGGCGTCCTGCTCACCGTCGCCCTCATGGCCCGCAAGGTGAAGGGCGCGATCCTCCTCTCCATCGTCGCCATGACCCTCGTCGCGATCGTGATCAACGAGATCGCCGACATCCCGGCCACCGCCTGGGGCCTGACCGTCCCGGCCGTTCCCGAGGACATCGTCGCAGCGCCCGACTTCGGGCTCGTCGGCTCCTTCAGCCTGCTCGGCGCCTTCGAACAGATCGGCGTCGTCACCCTCGTCCTGCTCGTCTTCACCCTGCTGCTCAGCGACTTCTTCGACACCATGGGCACCGTCGTCGGCGTCTCCAGCGAGGCCGGCCTCCTCGACGAGAACGGCAAGGTCCCGCACCTCGGCAGGGTCCTCCTCATCGACGGTGTCGCCGCCGTCGCGGGCGGCGCCGCCTCCGCCTCCTCGAACACCTCCTACATCGAATCGGCGGCCGGTGTCGGCGAGGGCGCCCGCACCGGCTTCGCCTCGGTCGTCACCGGTGGCCTGTTCGCCCTGGCCCTCTTCCTCACCCCGCTTGCCACCGTCGTCCCCGCCCAGGCCGCCGCGCCCGCCCTGGTCGCCGTCGGCTTCCTGTTGATGGCCCAGGTCCGGCACATCGACTGGACGAGCTACGAGATCGCCATCCCGGCCTTCCTGACCATCGCCGTCATGCCCTTCACGTACTCGATCACCAACGGCATCGGCGCCGGATTCCTCGCCTACGTCGTCATCAAGGCCGTCCTCGGCAAGGCGCGCGAGGTGCACTGGCTGCTGTGGGGGACGGCCGCGCTGTTCGCCGTCTACTTCGCGATCGACCCGATCGAGCAGCTGCTCGGCGTCAAGTAGCTTCATCTGTACGGGAGATGGCGAGCAGCGCGGCGCGGGAGGCGTCGCGCAGCTCGTCGTCCTCCGGCACCGAGCGCCAGGTACCGTGCCTGATCGGTCGCTCGTCCACGTCGAGAAAGCGACGCAGGACCGGGACGGCGGCGACGGCGGGAGGGCCGATCTCGCCGAGGAGCCTGATGGTCTCGGTGACGGCGCGGGTGGCCTTCCCGCCCTCCCCGGCGAAGGGCTCGATCGCCCCGACGAGAACGGGGACGACCCCGTCCGTCTCTCCGGTGATCCGCCACAGCGCCTCGCCGACCCGCAGAGGTAGCCAGCTCGTCCTCTGCCGGGTGAGGAGTGCGCGCAGCGGCGGGACGTACGGCGCTGCCGTGGGCCCCAGTTCCCCGAGCAGCGTGACGGCGTTGTCCCGGCCGTACGGTTCGCCCAGCTTGGGTAGCAGCAGTGCGAGCGCCGGCTCCCGGTCGCCGGTGAGCCGTCCGTACGCGAGCGCGAGGGCGGGTCCCGCGAACGACCAGCCCTCGGAAGGGGCCGGGAGCATGGCCCGCAGCCGCTCCCGGGGCACGGCCTCCGCGGCCTCGGGACCGATGGCGGCCAGGGCGTCGAGCGCCCACACGGCGCAGTCGGTGTCCAGGAGGGGCAGCAGCTCGGGGATGGCGGGAGCCGCCGCGGGACCCCAGCGCTCCAGGAGTTGGCAGAGCGCGCGCCGCTCGCCGAGGGTCGACGCGGCAGCGAGCCGGAACCGCAGGGGCGGCAGCAGGACGTCCGCGTGGGCGGAGAGACCGCCGGCGGTCTCGACCAGGCTCAGCTCGTACGTCCACCAGCCGTCGGCATGGGTCCCGTGGTCCGCGAACCCCAGCCGCTCCCCGGCGAGCCGCTGTGCGAGCGGGGGTACGCACCGGGCGTCCCCGAGCCGGGACAGCGCCCAGACGGCGTGGTCCTGAGCAGGCGGGTAGGGCTCGCCCTCGTCCGTGACCATGACCGCCAGTGCGTCGGCCCAGGGGCGGGCCGCGTGCCCGCACATGCCGAGGACGCGGGCGGCGAAGAGGCGGTGGTCGGGCCCGGGGTCGGACAGCAGAGGGGCGACGGCCGGCAGCAGCGCCGGTACGGCGGATCGCCGCCGGCCCATCGCGTCGGCCGCCGCCTTCAGCGCACCGGTCCGCACGGCCGCGTCCGGATGGGCCAACAGGCCGCGGATCGTGGTGATCTGCTCCGCCGGGTCGGCGTCGAGCAGGCCGACGGTGCGCGCCACGGTCCACTCGGCGTGTGCGGCGTGCGGCTGCCAGGTGGCCGGATCGCTGCCCAGCAGGACCTCGGACACGGTCTTCGCGTACGCGTCGTCGGCCTGCCCCCGCTGGGCAGTGTGCAGCGCCTTCACGGCGGCGAGGCGGACGGCCGCCGGCTCCCCGCCGTCCGTCAGCCCGCGCAGCCAGGCGAGGGACGCGTCCCGCTGCTCGTCGGCGTGAGGCGTCAACGAGCCGATCGAGTCGACGAGTTGGTACCGGACGCCCGGGTCCCGCTCCGCGGCCCACCGGGCCCGCAGCGCCGTGATCACCTCGTCAGCACGGTGACGGGCCTCGGCGAGGGCGTCCGCCGCCGCCTGGCGGATCGCGGCCTCCGGCGCGTCGAGCAGAGAGAGAAGTCCCGTCACCGCCAGGTCCCAGGCGGCGGGCCAGGCCCGGTCGACGAACCGGGCCTGGGCGGTGTTGCCCGAGTGGGCGAGGGACCCGAGCAGTTCGACCAACTCCTGGCGGACGGCCGGCCCGATGCCCGGGTCGGCCGAGGCTCGGAGCACGTACGGCACGGCGGGCGCGGCGGAGGTCACGACGCAGCCGCCCTGGTGGTGGACGTGGGTGCGCAGGTCGTCGGAGGCCCGGGCGGCCTTCTCCGGCAGGTACAGGTCCCGCAGCATTCCGGGTACGTCCTCGGCCGATCCGTATGCGTGCCGCAGCCCCGCCCAGCCGATGGCGTCGAGCCCCGCGAGTGGATCGCGCATCAGTACCTCTCCTCGACCTGGTCCGACACAGTGAACTCGCCCTCGCAATCCGGGCAGACGGCCCGTCCGAAAAGATGGGTCAGTCCTCGCGCCACGTCCTCGTGGCCCGCTTCCAGAGCCATGTGGCGCAGGCGCGCGGGGAGCGCGTCGAGGTCGGCCGGGGCCGTGGGCAGAAGTGCGGACGTGACCGGGTCCGCCGTCACGTAGTCGCCGGCCGAGGCGAAGGTGCCGTGCTCGCCGAAGGCGATGAAGAGGTCCGAGGAGCAGTGCGGGCAGTCCACCTCGTACTCCTCCTCCATCAGCCCCTCCAGGCGCGCTGCGCTCCACACCCGCTCGCCCTCGAAGGCCAGCACGCACTGGAGCATGTACACGAAGGCGGAGACGTCGTCCGTCGCGTCGAGCAGGCCGCGGGACACGGGGAGGAGTTCGGCGATCTCCCGCGCGTACCGATCCGTGTGCTCCTCGTCCGCCGCCGAGACGATCAGGCCCGCCATCAGCACGGCCTCCGTCGGCTCACCGGCGCCGCGCCCCGTTGCGATCGCCGTCAGGAACGGCAGGGCGGGGAAGCTGTCCTCGTAGACGGACCCCTGGTGACACAGGTCGTCCCACAGCTCGCTCCAGACCTTGTCGTCCTCCTCGCCGCCGAGTCGGGCGAAGGCCGCGGTCAGATCGTCGGAAGGGCGCGGGCTCATGCCACCACACCCTTGCGGGCCCCGTTCTCGTAGCGCAGGGCCGCCCCCGTCACCAGTGCGCCCATGCCCTCCCACAGGCCGACGCCGAGGAAGCCGGCCGGGGCGCGGCCGGTGACGACGGCGAGGGTGAAGACGGCACAGGTGAGGAGCCGGAAGGGAACCGTCCAGCGGAAGAACGGCTTCCAGTCCGCGAGCGCGGCCAGGACGTAGTACACGCCCATGTTGAGCGCGGCCATCGAGGACGCGGTGAGGAAGACGAGGGTGTGGTCTCCGTCCGCGCGGCTCCCCGTCGGCAGGGGTTCGAAGCCCATGGTGGTGAGCAGGGCGTCGGGCGCCACAAGACCCACCACCCCCAGCACCGCGGCGAGGAGTCCGAAGACGGCCATGGTCCAGCCGGACAGGGAACGGGGCAGTCGCACGGCGGTCCTCCGCGGGGTCGAAACTATGCTCGGTTCATGAGTGACCTTGCATACCGCGTCGCGGGGCCGAACGACCAATCGGCCCTCGCCGCTCTCGACGACTCGTTCACCACGGAGCATGTCTACGAAGTCGCCTCCGGGGACATCGGGTTCGGGCTGCGACTCGTCGCCGTCGACCCGCCGCTGGTCAAGGTCTTCCCGGTGGAGGACGAGGACGGCGCGGGCGAGGACGGCGCGGCGGCGGACGTGCACGAGATCGTGGCCGTCGACGCGGACGGGACGCCGGTCGGGTTCATCGCGGTCGGCGTGGAGGAGTGGAACCGGCGACTCGTGGTCCACCAGGTCACCGTCCACCCCGCCCACCGCGGCCGGGGCATCGGCGGCGAGCTGATGCGCCGCGCCCTGGCCCATGGCCGCGAGCGCGGGGCCCGTACCGCCTGGCTGGAGGTCACCAGCGTCAACGTGCCGGCGGTACGGGCCTACCGGCGCATGGGATTCCGGCTCTGCGGGCTGGACACCACGCTCTACACCGGTACCGAGTCCGAGGGCGAGACCGCCCTGTTCATGGCCAGGCCCTTGGACCGGTAGGGACTGTCAGGCCACTAATTCAGCGCCGCCTTCATCATCTTCTGTGCCACCGGGGCCGCGAGCCTGTTGCCGCTGACCTCCGAGCGCGCGGCCCCGGAGTCCTCGATCAGGACGGCGACCGCGACCTCCTTGCCGGTGTCCGCGTCCTTGGCGTAGGAGGTGAACCAGGCGTACGGCGTCTTGCTGTTGTTCTCGCCGTGCTGGGCGGTGCCCGTCTTGCCGCCGACCTCGGCGCCGGAGATGGCCGCGTTCGTGCCGGTGCCCTTGTCCACCACGGTCACCATCGCGCTGCGCAGCTGCTCCGCCGTCGCGGAGGAGACGACCCGCTCGGTGTCCCCGTCCTCGAAGGACTCCAGGGTGTCGCCGTCGGAGTCGACGACCTTCGAGACCATGTGCGGCTTCGCCATGACCCCGTCGTTGGCGATCGCCGCGGACACCATGGCGATCTGGAGCGGCGTCGCCGTCACATCGAACTGGCCGATACCGGTGAGCGCGGTCTGCGGCCTGTCCATGCCGGACGGGTACACGCTCGGGTAGGCGCGGACGGGCACGTCCTGCTCGGCGTTGTCGAAGCCGAACTTCTCCGCCATCGCCTTCACCTTGTCCTGGCCGAGATCGACGGCGATCTTGGCGAAGACGTTGTTGCAGGAGTACTGGAGCGCGGTGCGGATGGTGGCGTTCTCGCAGGGAGCGGAGGCGTTCTCGTTCTCCAGATAGCGGGTGGAATCGGGAAGTCTGTACGGGTTCGGACTGTCGGTCTTCGTGTCCACGGAGCTGTAGAGACCGTTCTCCAGCGCGGCCGCCGCGACGACCAGCTTGAACGTGGAGCCCGGCGGCAGCGGCTGCCGCAGGGCACGGTTGACCAGCGGCTTGTCCTTGTCCGTGGTCAACTCCTGCCAGGTGGAGCCGTCGGTCAGGCCGGCGATCTTCGAGGGGTCGTACGAGGGCGTGGAGACCATGCCCAGGATCCGCCCGGTCTTCGGGTCGATGGCGACGGCCGCGCCCTTCTTCTCGCCGAGCGCCTCGTAGGCGGCCTTCTGGACGGCCGGATCGATGGTCGTGAGCACATCACCGGGCTCCTGCTGCTTGCCGGTGAGGGCGTCCAGCGGGTTCTTCAGCCGGGTGTCGGTGCCGTCCAGGACATCGGAGTAGATGCCCTCCAGCTGGGTGGCGCCGTAGGCCTGCGAGCTGTAGCCGGTGACGGCCGCGTAGAGCTCGCCGTCGGTGTAGCTGCGCTTGTACGCGAGATCGCTGCCCTCCGTCTCCTTCGATCCGGTGACCGGCGAACCGGCCACGATGATGTTCCCGAGCGGCTGCGCGTACTGCGCCATCACGTTCCGCCGGTTCTTCTTGTCGTCCGCGAGGGCCTTGGCTTCGTACGCCTGCACCCAGGTCGCCCGCCCCAGCAGGGCGAGCACCAGGAGCAGCGAGAAGACCGAGGCGCGCCTGATCGTCTTGTTCATCCCATATGCGGGACGAGCGGGAGGGGGTGCGGCGTTCCGCATGTGTCCCGTTTCTCAGGAAACGTTCATGCGCGCCGGGGTGCCACGGCGGCCCGCAAGGTGTTCCGGCGCCCGTTCCTCGGCCGCGGGCGGAACCGAGAGCGGCGGGTGGACCCGAGGGGCCGGTCGGCACCACGTCGCACCCCCGCCGACCGGGCCGGGGTCCGTCGTCACCCGGGGCTGATGAATCCCGACTCGTACGCCAGGATCACCGCCTGGGTGCGGTCCCGGGCGCCCGTCTTCGCCAGGACCGCCGCCACGTGGGTCTTCACCGTCGCCGGGCCCACGCCCATCCGGCCGGCGATCTCCGCGTTCGTGAGGCCCTTCACCACCAGGCGCAGCACCTCCGCCTCGCGCTCGGTCAGCCGGGCCACCCAGGGCGGCGCCGCCGGGGGACGGCGGCGGGCGTGTTCGGCGGCGAGGCCTCGGACCGCCGCCGGGTAGAGCAGGGAGTCGCTGCGCGCGACCAGCCGGACCGCGTCCACCAGCTCCTCGGCCGCCGCCCGCTTCAGCAGGAACCCGGCCGCGCCCACCCGCAGCGCGTCGTACACGTACGCATCGTTCTCGAAGGTCGTCACCACCACGATCCGCGGTGGCTCCGCCATCCCCGCCAGGATCTGCTCGGTCGCCCGTATCCCGTCGATCTCCGGCATCCGCACGTCCATCAGCACCACGTCCGGCCGCCGCTCACGCACCACCGACACCGCCTCGGCGCCCGTCGACGCCTCGCCCACCACCTCCAGGTCGGGCTCCGCGTCGAGGATCACCCGCAGCGCGGTCCGCACCATCCGCTCGTCGTCCGCCAGCACGACACTGATCACCGGCCACCTCCCAGCGGCAGGCGCACCGCGAGGTGCCACGCGCCGTCCACCGGGCCGGCCTCCGACGTACCGCCCAGAAGGCGGGCGCGCTCCGCGATGCCGAGGAGGCCGCGGCCGCCGTCGGGGCGGGCCACCGGCGCGCGGGCGGGCAGGGGGTTCTCCATCGTGATCTCCAACTCGTCGTCGTGCAGGGCGAGCCGCGCGGTCACGCGCCCGCCGCCCGCGTGCCTGGCCGCGTTCGTCAGCCCCTCCTGGACGATCCGGTACGCCTCCCTCGACACGGCCTCCGGCACCCGGTCGAGCTCCCCGGTCACCGACAGCTCCACCCGTGGCCCCGCGCCCTTCACGAGCGAGTCCAGCGCGTCGAGCGGCAGCCCCGGCAGCTCCCCGTCGTCCTCGCCCTGACGCAGCAGCCCGAGGACGGAATCCAGCTCGCCGACCGTGCGCCGGGTCGTCTCCTCGATCGCCGCGAGGGCCTCGCGCACGAACTCCGGATCGCTGTCCAGCACCCGCCGGGCCGCGCTCGCCTGGAGCGTCACCGCGCTCAGGGCATGGCCGACCGAGTCGTGCAGTTCCCGGGCGAGCCGGTTGCGCACGGCCAGCTCGGCCGCGCGCCGCTCGGCCGCCGCAAGCCGGTCCGCCGGGCTCGGCCCGAGCAGCCTCGGCGCCTGCCGGGCCAGGAGCTCCCCGGCGGCCGCCACTACGGCGGCGAGCGCGAGGAGCATCGCGAGACCTGCCGGGAGCCCGAACCACTGTGCCCACGGCCGGTCCATGCCCCAGAGCGAGGTCAGCTCCGACTCCCGCAGCGACGCCGAGAACGGCAGCGCCATCACCGTGACCGCGAACGGCGGCAGCGCCAGCGTCGCCCCGCTGATCAGCGCGCCGACACCCAGATGGAGCGTGAACCAGCCCGTCGTCCGCGCCTTCGCGCTCCGGCCGCGGGCCGGACCGTCCGCGAGCCGGTCCGCCCGGATCCCGCACAGCGCCCGCGCCCCCGCCACCGACATCGGCCGGGTCAGCGGGAAGAGCGAGGTGACCGCGGCGAGCGGCAGACCGATCGCGTACGCCCCGAACTGCACGCTCAGGCTCGCCGCGAACATCGACTCGCCGCCGACGAGCCATCCCATGACCACGGTACCGACCAGCCAGTACGGCATGAACACGGCGCCGCCCAGGATCAGATGGACCCAGCGGAACCTGGCCCGCTGCCCCAGGAGCAGCGCGAACGGACGCCTCACGCGCTCGCACTCCGCTGCCGCAGGAAGACGGCCAGGCAGCCGGCCAGCAGGAACCCGGTGATCATTTCCCCAGCGTAGGTCAGCTGCGCAAGGCCGGTGAACGGATCGGCCGGATCGGTGTCCGGCATGAGCGTCACCAGGGTCATGTACGCGCCCCAGCACCCCACTCCGCCCGAGCCGACCCAGGCCACGCCAAGGGTCGTACGGACCGACAGCGACCGGGCCCACCGGAGGACCAGCAGCAGCACGCTGATGACGGCGACGGCGATGAACAGGGCCCGCATCCACTCCAAAACGTAGAAGTCGCCGGTGCGGCGGGCGATCTGCGCCGACGAGAGACCCCGGGTCGAGCCGAGCCCCCACATCAGATGGACGGCGGCGGGTGCCAGGGCGAGCAGTGAGGCCACGACGGCCGTGGCGCGCGTGCCGGTGCCGAAGAGCCGTTCGGGCAGCTCGCCCAGGACACCGCGCCAGACGTGCGACCAGCGGTCCCGTGTGTAGAGGACGAAGAGCGTGCCGAGCGCGAGTCCCTGGACGATGAAGCCGCCGTAGACGACCCCGAAGACCCATTCGTCGAGGAACGGCTCGCGGGACCCGGTCTGCTGCGGGCCGGTGAGCAGGGAGACCACGATCTGCGCGGGGAAGCCGACCATGATCGGGGCCAGCAGCCCGGTCGCGGCCCACAGCGGGAGGGCGAGCAGCCAGGCCCGCACCCGCAGGCCCCACGGCTGGGTGAGCAGCAGGGCGAGGACGACCACCACGGAGTCCATCACCACGGAGACCGAGTTGGCGACGATCAGCAGCGTCCGGTGCTCCAGGAGCACACTGCCGGCCGGGATGCCGATCTCGCTGCCCGCGACCCAGGCGATCTTGAGCGAGATGTACGGGAGGCAGGCCACGACGGCGAGGGCGCGCAGGATCCGGCGGGCGACGCCCGGTCGGGAGGCCGGCGCGTGAGCGGGGAGGGCGGAGGTCCGTGTCATGGCTTCACGCTCCCGCGCGGGCCCGTCCCGCCACCTCCTTCCTGCCGACGAACCGCCTCCGCCGCGCGGGGGAGACGGCCCTCAGGCTCGAATTGACCCATGTTTTTCGAGGAGGAATGCACCCCTTGACCGGTCACTGGAGTCCATAGAGTGATCTTCATGAACACGACGCAGCCCTTCGCCCCGCTCCTCACCCGCGCCGCCACCGCCGAGACCACGGCCGACCCGAGCAGCGTGATGACCCTCCTGGCCGACTCCGACACCACCGGCGGGCAGCTCACCAGCTACCGCTCGACCTTCGCGAAGGGTGCCGTCGGAGCCCCGGCGCACTTCCACACCAGGGCGTCGGAGATGTTCTTCGTGCTCGGCGGCTCGCTCCAGGTGCTGCTCGGCGAGGAGTTGACCGTCCTGGAGCAGGGCGACTTCCTGCTCGTGCCGCCGCGCACCCCGCACGCCTTCGCCGCGGCACCGGGCGCCGAGGCCGACGTCCTGTTCGTCTTCACGCCGGGCATGGCCCGCTTCGACTATCTGCGGCTGCTCGGGCGCGTGATGCGCGGCGAGGCGAGCTTCGAGGAGATCAAGGAGTCCTCCGAGAAGTACGACAACCACTATGTCGACAGCCCGGTGTGGCAGCAGGCGCTCGCCGCGCGGTCCTGATCAGAGGCGGCGGGTCGCCAGCGTCAGCCGGTCGCGCGCGTCGAAGAGCGCGTCCTTGATCATCTGCTCGTGTCCGGGGGTCAGCCGGGCGACCGGGACCGAGCAGCTGATCGCGTCCCGCGCCGGGGTCCGGTACGGGATCGCGATGCCGAAGCAGCGCAGCCCGAGGGTGTTCTCCTCGCGGTCCACCGCGTACCCCTGCTCGCGGATCAGATGCAGCTCCTCGATGAGCTTCTCGCGGTCGGTGATCGTGTGCTCGGTCAGCGCCGGGAGCGTCTCCGGGAGCAGCTTGCGGACCTGTTCGTCGCTGTGGGTGGCGAGCAGCGCCTTGCCGAGCGAGGTCGAGTGGGCGGGCAGCCGGCGCCCGACCCGGGTGAACGGCCGCAGATAGTGCTGGGACTGACGGGTGGCCAGATAGACCACGTTGGTGCCGTCGAGCCGCGCCAGGTGGATGGTCTCGGTGGTGTCGTCGGAGAGCCGGTCCAGGGTGGGCCGGGCGGCGGCCACGACCTCGTCGCCGTCGATGTACGAGGTGCCGACCAGCAGGGCCCGTACGCCGATCCCGTACCGCGTGCCCGTCGCGTCCGTCTCCACCCAGCCCAGCTCGACCAGCGTGCGCAGCAGCATGTACAGACTGGACTTGGGATAGCCGACCGCCTCCTGGACGGCGGCGAGCGAGTGCATCCCGGGACGCCCGGCGAAGTACTCCAGCAGTTCCACCGTACGCACCGCGGACTTGACCTGGGCCCCACCCGTGTCGGCTGTCGACATTGCCCTCGCCCCTCTTGTTGGTGCCTCTTGTGGAGACGGCACGCCCGTCAATAGAGTCCTGATTCATCTACAGGAACTCTGTTCAGAATAGCGAACGGGGTGCGAGCGAGGGGCGTTGCGGTGGCAGCTCAACCAGTGTGGAGTGTGGACCCCCGGACGGGGAAGCCGCGTGAACAGGTTGCGGTGGAGGCCACGGCGGAGGAGATCGACCGGGCGGTCCGCGCCGCGGCGGCCACCCGCGAAGCCCTCGCCGACCGTACGGCGCGGGCCGCACTGCTCCGTACCGCCGCGGACCTTCTCGACGAGGCCGGCCCGAACGTCATCGAGGCCGCCGACGCCGAGACCGCACTCGGCCCGGTCCGCCTCACCGGCGAACTCGCCCGCACCACGGGCCAGTTGCGGTCCTTCGCCGACGTCGTCGACGAGGGCTCCTTCCTCGACGTACGGATCGACCTGCCCGACCCGACGACGACCCCGCCCCGACCCGACCTGCGCCGCTGGAAGATCCCGCTCGGGGTGGTCGCCGTCTACGCGGCCTCCAACTTCCCGCTCGCCTTCTCCGTACCCGGCGGCGACACCGCCAGCGCCCTCGCGGCCGGCTGCCCCGTCGTGATCAAGGCCCACCCCGACCACCCCGCCACCTCCGAGCTCTGCGCCTCGATCCTGCGCCGGGCCGCGGTCAAGGTCGGGCTCCCCGAGGACGTGGTCGTGCTGGTCCACGGCTTCGATGCGGGCGTCGAGCTGGTGCGCCACCCGCTGGTCGCGGCGGCCGGCTTCACCGGTTCCGTACGGGGTGGCCGGGCGCTGTTCGACGCGGCGGCGGCCCGTCCCGTCCCCATCCCCTTCCACGGCGAACTCGGCTCGATCAACCCGGTCGTGATCACCGAGGCCGCCGCGGAGGAGCGGGCCGCCGAGATCGGGGCCGGACTCGCGGCCTCCGTGACCATGGGCCAGGGGCAGTTCTGCACCAAGCCCGGCTTCGTCCTGGCGCCCACGGGCGAGGCGGGCGACCGCTTCGTGTCCGCCCTCACGGACGCCCTCAGTGAGTCCGAGCCCGGGGTGATGCTCGACCACCGGATGCGGGACCACTTCCTCACCGGAACCCGCGAGCTCGCCCAGATCTCCGGTGTCACCGCGCCCGTACACCCCGGCCCCGGTGGGCCGCACACCGTCAACGCGGGCTTCCTGACCTTCGACGCCGAGATCCTGCTCAAGGGCGAGCACCGGGCGATCCTGAACGAGTACTTCGGCCCCGTGACCCTGGTCGCCCGCTACACCACGCGGGAGGAGATCACCGCGGTCCTCGGCCTTCTCCCCGGCAACCTCACGGCCACGCTCCAGATGGCCGAGGAGGACCCGGAGGCCGCCCCTCTGCTCGCCGAACTGACCCCGCTGGCCGGCCGCGTGCTCGTCAACGGCTGGCCGACGGGTGTGGCGGTGGCGGGCGCCCAGCACCACGGCGGGCCCTACCCGGCCACCACCTCCACCTCCACCTCGGTCGGGGCGACCGCGATCGAACGCTGGCTGCGCCCGGTGGCCTACCAGTCGACGCCCCAGCACCTGCTTCCGCCGGAGCTACGCGACGACAACCCGCTCGGCCTGCCGCGCCGCTGACCCGGCCCGGCACGGTCAGACGCGCACGACGATCTTCCCGATGTGCGTGTCCGACTCCATCAGCCGATGGGCGTCGGTGATCCGTTCCAGTCCCTCGAAGGTCCGGGCGATCACCGGCGCCAGGGAGCCGTCGCGCAGACCGGAGCCGATGAACCCGGCGATCCGGCACCGCCCCTCCTCGTCGCGCACCACCGCACCGTTGGCGTAACCCCGCACGGTGAGCGGCCAGTTCAGCGGCATCGCGGCCGGCCGGGGATCGAGCCAGCCGTACAGCACCGCCGTGCCGCCCGGCTCCAGGGCGTTCCCGAGCTCCGCGAACCCCGGCCCGCCGATGGCGTCGAAGACCAGCCGCGCGCCCCGGCCCCCGGTGAACCGCCGCACCTCCTCCACCACGGACTCGCTCTCGGTCGTGATCACCCGCGCCGCGCCCAGGTCCAGCAGTCTCTGCCGCTTCCCCTCGCCCCGCGTCGTGGCGATCGGTACCGCGCCGATCCGCAGCGCCACCTGGATCGCGGCCGTCCCCACCCCGCTGGACGCCCCCGTGATCACCACCGGGTCACCCGGACGCAGCCCGCCCGCCTCCACCATGCCGCCGTACGCGGTCGAGTACGTCAGCCACGAGGCGGCCGCGGTCACCGCGTCCACGCCCTCGGGCCTGCGCACCAGGTACTCCTCGGGCAGCACCACCCGCTCCGCGTACACCCCGTGCACCCCGAAGTCGAAGTTGGCGGCCGCCATGACGGGATCGCCGACGGCGTACGCCGTGACGTTCGCGCCGACCGCCTCGACCACCCCCGCCGCCTCGTAGCCGAGCCGGGAGCCGGGGAGCGTCGCCGGGTAGTAGTACGTGCCCGCGCGGAACAGGGCTTCGGCGCGGTTGAGGCCGATCGCCTCGACGCGGAGGAGCACCTCGCCGGGGCCGGGCGCGGGGAGCGGAATCTCCTCCACGGTCAGCACCTCGGGTCCTCCGAGCTCGTGGAAGAGAACCGCGCGTGTCATCTGCCGGGTCGTCGTGTCGGTCGGGATGTCGCCAGTCGTGATGTCGGTCGTCATGTCCTCGACCGTAGGCAGGCGCGGCGAGACGTTCCATGTCCCAGGACCTCCCCACCATGTCCGTCCGTCTCGCGGTACGGTGCGGTCATGGACGTACTGAGCGATGCCGTCGCCGCCATGCGCACCGGGCGCCCGCACTCCTCCCGTACCGTCAACTCCGGCTCCTGGGGCTTCCGTTTCCCGCCGAGCAAGGGCGCCGGCTTCCATGTGGTGGTCCAGGGCACGGCCTGGCTCATGCCGCCGGGCGACGGCGGACCCGTCGAACTCCGCCCCGGTGACGTGGTCCTGCTCGCCCACGGCACCGGCCACGGGCTCGCCGGGCGGCCCGACGCCCCGCTCGTCGACGCCGTGCAGGCCCCCGACGGCTCCTGGCCCACCCCGCCCGACCGGGCACCCGCCCGGGCGGACGAGACCCTGCTGCTGTGCGGCGCGTACCAGGTGAGCAGGGCCAGGGCCCACCCCCTCTTCACCGAGCTGCCGCCGTACGTGCACATCCCCGCCCGGGCCGGCGCCCATCCCCGGCTGCGCGCCGCGGTCGACCTGCTCGGCGCCGAACTCGCCGACCCGCAGCCCGGATCCGACGCGCTCGTGCCCGCCCTGCTCGACACCCTGCTCGTCCTGATGCTGCGCACCTGGTGGCTCACCGAACGCCCCGACCGCACCTCCGGCTGGTCCGCCGCCCTGAGCGACCCGGCCGTGACCGCCGCCCTCCGTGCGATCCACGCCGACCCGGCCCGGGCGTGGACGGTGGAGGAACTCGGAGCCGAGGGCGGCCTCTCCCGCGCGGCCTTCGCGCGCCGCTTCACCACGCTGGTGGGGCGGCCGCCGCTGGCGTATCTGACGTGGTGGCGCATGACGACGGCGGGACGACTGCTCCGCACCGACGACACCCCGCTCCGTGCGGTCGCCCAACGTGCTGGCTACACCTCGGAGTTCGCCTTCGCCAAGGCGTTCAAGCGGGAGTACGGGGTGGCCCCGGGGCGGTACCGCAGAGGCCCGTAGCTCGCATGCGGCTCGCGGGTCCTAGGCGGCGTTCCCGCCCGCGCCCTCCCGGAGCCCGCCGGTCACCACCAGGTCGCCGTCCGGGGTGCGTCGCGCGAGGGTTCCGGTGCGGAACCAGCCGTCGCGGGTGAAGGAGCGCGCGTCGTCGTCGGGGGCACGGAAGTAGCCGCGCGGGACGGACGGGCCGCGGGCGAGGAGCTCGCCCGGCTCCCCGTCGGGCACGTCCTCTCCCGCGGCGTCGACCAGGCGGATCTCGTCGTCGGGCGAGAGCGGGCGGCCCTGTGTGGTGAGTACCGACTCGTCCGGATCGGTGGGCCGGGTGAGGGTGAGCGGCCCCTCGGCCAGGGTGAAGACCTGCTGCAGACGGCAGCCCAGTTCGGGGCCCACGCGGTCGGCGTCCGCCCGCGGCAGGGGGGCGCCGCCGACCTGGAGAAGACGCAGACTGCGCACGTCGGCCCCAGCGGCGGGAAGCGCGTCGAGCCAGCGTCGGGCGACGGCGGGCTCCACCGAGGTGAGGGTGACCCGCTCCCGTTCGACGAGCGGAAGGCAGACGGCGGGGTCCGGGTCGTCGGCCAGGACGACGGTCCCGCCGGCGGAGAGGGTGCCGACGACACCGGGGCAGCCGAAGGCGAAGGCGGACCCGGTGGGCAGGGCGGCCAGATACACGTCGTCCTCGGTGAGCGACACCAGCTCGGCGGCGGCCCGCGCCTGGTAGGCGTAGTCGTTGTGGGTGCGTGGAACGAGCCGGGGCGTCCCGTCGGGTCCTCCGGAGAGCAGGAAGAAGGCCACCTGGTCGGCGCTCGGGGCGTGCGTCGGTGCCGGCGGGGCGTCGACGGAGCCCAGTGGGAAGTAGTGGCAGCCCGACGGGTCGGTCGTGAAGCCGCCGTACGGGGACTCGGCACCAGGCTCCTCGTACGTGAACACCCTGCGCAGGAAGGGTCCCTGGGCCGCGATGCCGACGGCCATCGCCGTGTGGTCGAAGCCCTCGTACGTCGACGGGCCGACATAGCCGACGGCCTCGGTGACCCGCACGAGGTGGGACACCTCGGCCGCGCGGTACCGGACCGGGCAGAGCACGGGGGCGACCCCGGCGCGCATCAGCGCGAACACGGTGACGACGAACTCGGAAACGTTGGGGAGCTGCACGACGGCCCGTTGCCCGGGCCGGAGGTCGAGCAGCCGGAAACCGGCGGCCATGCGGTCGACGCGCCGGTTGAGCTGCCCGTAGGTGACGCGGGTGGCGCCGTGCACGAGCGCGGTCCGCGGCCCGTACTGCGCAGCCCAGCCGCGCAGCAGGTTGTCCAGCGTGTTGCCACGCCAGTGCCCGGCCATCCAGTAGCGATCGACGAACTCCTCGGGCCAGGCTGTGCGGCCGTCGGGCAGGGGTGTCATGCGCTTCCTTCTGTACCGGCGACCTGTTACCGGCGACGCCGCCGTGTCGACCTTGGCAGTCCAGTGCTCCCGCCCACCCGTCCGCAAGGCGCCGTACCGACCAAGGCGCGCCGGCTCCGCTCGGCGGAACGTCCAAGGGACGGGCGCTGACCAGCGGGAGCGGCTTCGGTCGGCCCCGGCGGCCTCCCCGCGGCAACCGCCGTGCGGCCCCTCGCGTCCCCATTGTCATGATCAGAACTGCGACCCGCGACGACCTCGACGCCATCGCCGCCCTGCACCTGGAGGCCCGGTCCACCTACTACCGCGGCCACATTCCCGACATCGAGTTCGAGGGTCCGGAGGAGCTCGCCCGCTCCCGGGAGGGCTGGAGCCGGGCCGTGGAGCGCGGCACCGTGCTCTGTGCCGAACGTGACGGCCGGATGGTGGGCGTCGCCGCCTACGGCCGGGTCGACGGGGTCATGACACTGACCCAGCTCCACGTCCTGCCCACGCGGTGGCGCGCCGGGGTCGGCACCGCGCTCCACCGCGCCTGCCTGGAGATCTGGCGGTCCACAGGGGTCGAGACCGCCCGGCTCGAGGTCTTCGAGCGGAACGAGCGGGCCCAGGCCTTCTACGCCGCCCACGGCTGGACCCCGGACGCCGACGCCCCGCGCTCCGGCAACCACCTCGTGCTCCGCCTCACAGTGGGCCCCGCGACGGAATGATTCCGGCGCCCGGCGGTGTTCCCGCCACGGAACATCCCCCGACCCCGGAGAGAAGCAAGAACATGCGCGTCGAGATCTGGAGCGACATCGCCTGCCCGTGGTGCTACATCGGCAAGGCCCGCTTCGAGAAGGGGCTCGCGGACTTCGCCCACCGTGACGACATCGAGGTGGTGCACCGCTCCTTCGAGCTCGACCCGAACCGGCCCAAGGGTGACACCGCGCCGGTGATCGACATGCTGGCGAAGAAGTACGGCCGCACCCTGGACGAGGCCCGCGCCATGGAGGCCCATGTCGCCTCCAACGCGCACTCCGAGGGGCTCGAGTACCGCACCGAGGGCCGCGACCACGGCAACACCTTCGACATCCACCGCCTGCTCCACCTCGCCAAGGAGCGCGGCCGGCAGAACGAGCTGCTCGACCTCGCCTACCGCGCCAACTTCGCCGAGGAGCGCTCCGTCTTCGACACCGAGACCCTCGTACGGCTCGGAGTCGAGGCCGGTCTGGACGAGGCCGAGGTCCGGTCCGTGCTCGCCGACGAGAGCGCGTACGCGGACGCGGTACGGGCGGACGAGCGCGAGGCGGCCGAACTCGGCGCGAACGGCGTGCCGTTCTTCGTCCTCGACCGCCGCTACGGCATCTCCGGCGGGCAGCCCGCCGAGGTCTTCACCCAGGCCCTGGAACAGGCGTGGCAGGGCAGGGCGCTGCAGCCGATCGGTGGCGACGCCGCCGCGTGCGACGCCGACGGCACCTGCGAGGTCTGACCGACCCCGCCCTCCCTCGGAGCCCGGCCCCGGACGCGGACCGTCCGGGGCAGAGTCGTTCCCGGGGGCACGGGAATGCGGTCGGCCTCCGGTCGTCTTCGGCGGCGTGTGCACCGACTCCGCGCCACGACAGGCTTCTGACCTGCGCACATAAGCGGGGCTTGGCTTCTCCCCATGATCAAAGGCAATTGACGGCGGGTCGGAGGGACCCCAGGCTGGGGCCATGGATGCCATCGAACCCCTCGGCGGAGCCGAGTTCGCGCCGAAGCAGACGTATCTGAACACCTCCGTCTGCGCGCTGCTGCCGCGCCGCACCATCGAGGCGATCACCCTGCTCGCCGAGGAGACCGCGGACGGGAGGCCGGCGGGCGCCGGTGACTTCGAAATCGTCGCGGAGGCCCGCGCCACGTACGCCCGGCTCATGTCCGTCCATCCGGACCGGGTGGCCGTCGGCAGCTCGGTCTCCGTCCACATCGGAATGATCGCCCAGTCGATGCCGGCGGGGGCGGAGATCCTCTTCCCCGAGGGCGACTTCAGCTCCGTCATCACGCCGTTCGTGGTCCGCGGCGACCTCAAGACCCGCTTCGTCCCGCTGGAGCGGCTCGCCGAGTCCATCGGCCCCGAGACCCATCTCGTCGCCTTCTCCGCCGTGCAGTCCGCGGACGGCCGGACGGCCGACTTCACGGCGGTACGGGCCGCGGCGGCCGCGCACGGCGCCCGTACGCTCGTCGACGCCACGCAGTCGGCGGGCTGGCTGCCGCTGCGGGCGGGGGAGTGGGACTACACGGTGGCCGGCGGCTACAAGTTCCTGCTCTGCCCGCGCGGGGCGTCCTTCCTCACCGTCACCGAGGAGGCGCAGGACACCCTGGTCCCGATCCACGCGGGATGGGTGACGGGCGAGGAGCTGTGGGTCAACAGCTACGGACCGGTGCGCGAACTGGCCCGGTCGGCACGACGGTTCGACGAGCCGCCGGCCTTCCTCTCGTACCACGGGGCCGCTCGCTCGCTCGCCCTGCTCGAAGAGATCGGCATCGAGCGGATCGAGGCCCACAACAAGGCGCTCGCGGCCCGCTTCCGGGCGGGTCTCGTGGAACTGGGGCACGAGCCCGTTCCGGACGTCTCCGGTGTCGTCGGCATGCCGGGCCTCGGCGACCGCCAGTCCGCGCTCCGGGCGGCCGGCGTCCTGATGTCCGCCCGCGTGGGCTTCCTGCGGGCGTCCTTCCACCTCTACAACAGCGCGACGGACGTGGACCGCGCCCTGGACGTCCTGGCCGGTTGACGGCCGGCGCGCCGCGACCAGGGGGCGTCCGGCCGAGCATGGGCGGCTAGCCGGGCACCCCGGACGCCCCGGGGACCCCGGACACGCGGATGGGCCGGGCACCCCGGGTACCCCGGACACACGGATGGGCCGGACACACGGATGGGCCGGACACGCGGACGCCGCGGACGCCCCCGGCACCCGGACACCCCGGACGCCCCGGACGCCCCGGACGCCCCGGACACCCCTACGCCCCGCGTCCCGCCTTCGGCTCCGAGCAGTCGCCCAGCTCGGCGACGCCCGCCTCCGCGCACAGGTTTCCCTCGACCTTGCTCAGGAGCCGGGCGAGGTCGGCGCGTTCGGCCGGGGTGAGGCCGGCCAGGGCGTACTCCTCCAGGCCGGTCCAGACGTCCGCGACCCCCGACCGCAGCGCGCCGCCCTCGTCCGCGGCCGCGACGAGCACCGCGCGCCGGTCGGTGGGGTCCGGGCTGCGCCGCACATGCCCGCTCTGCTCCAGGCGCTGGAGCATCTTGGTGACCGTCGAGGCGTCGAGTCCCATCGCCTTGATCAGCTCGGACTGCCGGACCGGCCCGCGGTCCCACAGGCACATCATCAGGAACTCCTGGCCCGGGAAGAGCCCGACCTCCTTGAGCAGCCGGCCCGCGGCGATGCGGTGCAGCCGGGCCACCCGGGCGAGGGCGTGGCTCACCGGTCCGCCCTGTGCGGCGGTCGGCAGCGGGCCGCTACAGACGGGGTCCGACGGCGGCGCGGACGGGGACTCGGGCATCGCTGGCTCCTTGCGGCGGGCTTCTGCGGGGAGGCTTCCCAGATTACCTTGGTCGGCCAAGTAATGCGTTACAGTGGCGTCAGGCCAAATACTTGGCCGACCACATAAACGCCTCGGAGGCCGCCATGACCACCGCTTTCGATCCCATCGACCTTGCCGGCGCTCGGCTCGCCAACCGCATCGCGATGGCCCCGATGACCCGCAGCCGCGCCCACAACGAGGGCCGGACCCCGACCGCACTGGTGGCCGAGTACTACGCCCAGCGCGCCTCCGCGGGGCTGATCATCACCGAAGGCACGCAGCCCTCCGCCGTCGGCCAGGGCTACCCGAACACCCCCGGCCTGCACAGCGCCGAGCAGACGGCCGCCTGGCGCGAGGTCACCGACGCCGTCCACGCCCGCGGCGGCACGATCTTCGCCCAGCTCATGCACTCCGGCCGGATCGGCCACCCCGATCTCCTCGACGGCGAACTCCACCCCGTCGGCCCGTCCGCCGTCCGCCCCGACGGACAGCTCTACACGCTCGACGGCTTCAAGGACTTCGTCACCCCGCGCGAGCTGACCGCCGAGCAGGTGCGCGCCACCGTCGCCGATTTCGCGTCCGCCGCGCGCAACGCCGTCGCCGCCGGCTTCGACGGCGTCGAGATCCACGGGGCCAACGGCTACCTCGTCCACCAGTTCCTCGCCACCGGCTCCAACCACCGCACCGACGAGTGGGGCGGCTCCGTGGAGAACCGGATCAGGTTCGCCGTCGAGGTGGTCGAGGCCGTCGCCGCCGAGATCGGCCCCGAGCGCACCGGCCTGCGGATCTCCCCGGCCAACCCCTACAACGACATCACGGAGACCGGGTCGGAGGAGACGTACACCGCGCTGGTCGAGGCGATCGATCCGCTCGGCATCGCCTATCTGCACGTCACCGAGGCCGGCCCGGACATCCGCGAGCTGACGCTCACCCTGCGCAAGCGGTTCTCCGGCACGTTCGTCCTCAACCCGGCGACCGAGGGCCCGACAGGGGCCGAGTCGCTGGCCCTGATCGAGGACGGGACCGCGGACATGGTCGCGTACGGTCAGCTCTTCATCGCCAACCCCGACCTGCCGGCCCGGCTGAGGAACGACGGCCCGTACAACACTCCGGACCGCGCCTCCTTCTTCGGCGGCGACCACCGCGGCTACACCGACTACCCGGCGCTGTGAGGGACCCGCGGGGGCCCGCCAGGGCCCCCGCACCCCTCAGTCCTCACTCCGCACCGTTGAGCCCGTCCGCGTTCACCGCACCGGTGTGAAGTCCCGCGCCCCGACGAACTCCGGCCGCCGCACCGGCGCCGCGAACGGCTCCACCGCCGCGTTCTCCACGCTGTTGAAGACGATGAAGACGTTGCTGCGCGGGAACGGCGTGATGTTGTCGCCCGAACCGTGCATGGCGTTGCAGTCGAACCAGGTCGCCGAACCGGCCCGGCCCGTGAAGAGCCGGATGCCGTGCGCGTCCGCGAGCGAGGTCAGCGCCTCGTCCGACGGGGTGCCCGCGTCCTGCATCTGAAGCGAGCGCTTGTAGTTGTCCTTCGGGGTGGCTCCCTCGCAGCCGAGGAACGTCCGGTGCGAGCCCGGCATGATCATCAGGCCGCCGTTGGTGTCGTGGTTCTCGGTCAGCGCGATCGACACCGACACCGCCCGCATCCGCGGCAGCCCGTCCTCCGCGTGCCAGGTCTCGAAGTCCGAGTGCCAGTAGAAACCGGACGCGCCGAAGCCCGGCTTCACATTGATCCGCGACTGGTGGACGTACACGTCCGACCCCAGGATCTCGCGGGCCCGGCCGACCACCCGCTCGTCGCGCACGAGCCGGGCGAAGACCTCGCTGATCCGGTGGACCTCGAAGACCGACCGTACGGAGGCCGACTTCGGCTCGACGATCGCGCGCGGGTCGGCCCGTACGGCCGGATCGGCGATCAGCCGGTCCAGCTCCCGCTTGTACACGGCGACCTCGTCGTCGGTCAGCAGATCGGGCTGGGCGAGGAAGCCGTCGCGGTCGAAGGTCTCCAGGCCCGGCGCGTCGCTCCACACCACCGGGTCACGGCGGGGAGTCAGCACCTCGGTGGCGCCGCGGGTCGGGTACAGGTCGGTGCCCGTCAGCACGTCGGTCATGGTTCAGCCCTCCTCCGTCAGCAGGGGGTAGACCCCGTTCTCGTCGTGGTCCTCCCGGCCGGTGACCGGCGGGTTGAAGACGCAGACACAACGGAAGTCGGTCTTGGGGCGCAGGGTGTGCCGCTCGTGGCCGTCGAGCAGATACATCGTGCCCGGCTCGATCCAGTGCGCCTCGCCGGTCTCGTCGTTCGTCAGCTCGGCCTCGCCCTCGACACACAGGACGGCCTCGATGTGGTTCGCGTACCACATGGACGTCTCGGTGCCCGCGTACAGCACGGTCTCGTGGAGCGAGAAACCGACGCGCTCCTTGGCGAGGACGATCCGCTTGCTCTCCCAGGTGCCGGACGCGGCCCGCACATGGCGTTCGGTGTTCTCGATGTCCTTGAACGATCGGACGATCACGGTGGTGCAACTCCCTTACGTCTAGGGGTGGTACGGGTGGTTCAGACGGTCTCGCGGACCGCTCGGGACAGCGTGCGCAGCCCCTCGTCCAGCTCCTCGGGGGAGATGGTCAGCGGCGGGAGGAGCTTCACGACCTGGCTCTCCGGGCCCGAGGTCTCGAGCAGCAGCCCCAGCTCGAAGGCGCGCGCGCAGACCTTCGACGCCCGCGCCCGGTCGGCGAACTCCAGACCCCACACCAGGCCTCGGCCGCGGTAGTGCGCGCCGTCGGCGGAGTTCTCCTCGCAGAGGGCGAGGAGCGCCTGCTCGACCTGTTCGCCCCGCGCGAGGGTCTGCTTCTCCATCTGGCCGTCGGCCCAGTACGTGTCGAGGGCGGCGGCCGCCGTGACGAAGGCCGGGTTGTTGCCGCGGAAGGTGCCGTTGTGCTCGCCCGGCTCCCACACGTCCAGCTCCGGCCGGAACAGGCACAGCGACATGGGCAGCCCGTAACCGCTGATCGACTTCGACAGCGTGACGATGTCCGGGGTGATGCCGGCTTCCTCGAAGGAGAAGAAGGCGCCCGTGCGGCCGCAGCCCATCTGGATGTCGTCGACGATCAGCAGCATGTCCTGCCGCCGGCACAGGTCGGCGAGCGCCCGCAGCCACTCGGGCCGGGCCACGTTGATGCCGCCCTCGCCCTGCACCGTCTCCACGATCACGGCGGCGGGCTTGTTCAACCCGGAGCCCTGGTCGTCGAGCAGCCGCTCGAACCAGAGGAAGTCGGGCAGCTGACCGTCGAGGTACTGGTCGAACGGCATCGGAGTGCCGTGCACCAGCGGAATGCCCGCACCGGCCCGCTTGAAGGCGTTACCGGTGACGGCGAGCGAACCCAGCGACATTCCGTGGAACGCGTTGGTGAAGGACACGACCGACTCGCGGCCCTTGACCTTCCGGGCCAGTTTCAGCGCGGCCTCCACGGCGTTGGTGCCGGTCGGCCCCGGGAACATCACCTTGTACGGCAGCGAGCGCGGTCGCAGCACGACTTCCTCGAAGGACTCCAGGAAGGTCCGTTTGGCGGTGGTCGCCATGTCGAGACCGTGGGTGATCCCGTCGTGTTCCAGATAGTCGATCAGGGCCCGTTTCAGTACGGGGTTGTTGTGGCCGTAGTTGAGCGAGCCGGCGCCTGCGAAGAAGTCCAGGTACGTGTGGCCGTCCTCGTCGGTGAGTCGCGCGCCCTGCGCGCGGTCGAAGACGGTGGGCCAGCCGCGGCAGTAGCTGCGCACCTCCGACTCCAGGGTCTCGAAAACACTGAGGGCGGGCGGGGTGATGGTCACAGCGAAGCTCCGGTGTGGGGGAAGGGGCCGATGCGGTGCAGTACTTCGGGCAGATGGCCGGCACCGTCGGACGTGTCGGGGAACAGGCCCCCGTCGAAGAGGACCTCGCGCTCCAGGGGGAGCCCGTGCCGTACGGCGAAGGCGGTGAAGAGCCGGCCGGAGGCCGTGTTGTCGGGGGTGACGGTCGTCTCGACGGCGGTGGGGGCGACCCGCGAGGCGAGCGCGTCGAGCAGCACGCCGGCCAGGCCCCGGCCGCGGTGCTCCGCGTCGACGGCGATCTGCCAGACGACGAGGGTGCCCGGGCGGTCCGGGCGCAGATATCCGGTGACGAAGGCGACCGGCTCGCCGTCGGCGGCGCGCGCGACCAGCGAGGTGGCGGCGAAGTCACGGCACCACAGCAGATAGCTGTACGGGGAGTTCAGGTCCAGGACCTCGGAATCGCGGGCGATGCGCCACATCGCCGCTCCGTCCTCCACGCGTGGGCTTTCCAGAGACAGGGTCATGGCTGCTTGTGCTGCGGTCATAGCGAGGGAATTTACCGAGCAATTTCGTGGATTGCATGTGCGAGTGGGGTGTGCGGGTGCTGCCGGGTGTGTTATCCGCGCGGGCGCGAATTGCGGCCGTTTTGCCCGTATATTTCTGAGCAAAACGGGCGCGATGTGGAGTCGATCACAGGACCGGAATGTGGGAGGAATGTTGATGAGATCTTGGCGTTTGAGGTCGGGGAATCCGGGCAGAAGAACTGCGGAAGGTATACGGGAATTCGCTTGAAGAATCTTCCCCTGGAATTCGTATCGGTATTTCCGTGGCATTCGCGGGAATGCGGTCCTCGCGGGCTGATGGTGTGGGCGGTGGTGCGGGCATACGAAAGCGGGCGGGGCCCGTAGGCCCCGCCCGCCTTCCGCGTACCGCCCAGGCCCTCCGGGGCCCGGGGTCCTAGTGGGTGCCCCACGCCTCCGTGACCGCGCGGCGGGCGGCCTCCAGGTCCACCGGGCGGCCCGTCTCGCCGAGGGCGGCGCCCAGCGCCGCCACTGAGGACTGGACCGCGCCCGGCGTCGCGTCCACGCCGTAGTGGTTGACCCGGATCATCTCCTTCGCCAGCGCCCCGCCGCCGGCGATCAGCGGCAGCGACGGGTCGGCCGCCAGCGCCTTCGCGACCAGCTCCGAGGCGTCGACGCCCGCAGGGGAACGCAGCGTCGTCGCGACCGGGGCCGCGTCCTTCGCGTCACGGACGTACGGCTCGAGACCGCCGCCCAGGGCCAAGGCGCCCGCGCGGGTCGCGGCGGCCGCGGCGGAGTGACGGGCCATCAGCGCGTCCAGGCCCTCGGCCTCGATCCGCTCCACGCACGCCTCCAGAGCCAGCATCTCCAGCTGCGCCGGAGCGTGCAGCAGCGCCTTGCGGCCACCATCGATCCAGCGCTCCTTCCAGTCCAGGAGGGAGAGGTACGAACGGCGCGGCGCCTGCGGGTTGGCGGCGAAACGCTCCCACGCGCGCTCGCTGACGGAGACCGCCGAGACCCCGGCCGGACCGCCCATCGCCTTCTGTGCGCCGATGATGCACATGTCGACGCCCCACGCGTCCGGCAGCACCGGCTCTGCGCCGATCGACGCCACCGCGTCCAGATAGAACAAGGCACCGTGCGCCCGTACGACCGCGCCGATCTCGGCGACCGGATTGGTGTTGCCCGTCGCCGCCTCCGCGTGGACCAGGGACACGAAGTCGATCTCCGGGTGCTCCGCCAGCGCCTGCTCCACCTGCGCGGCAGTCACCGCCGTGTGGAAGGGCACCTCGAGGTCCACGACCGTGGCGCCGCAGTCGCGCAGCCAGTTGCCGAAGGTCTGGCCGTACGGCCCGGTGACGATGTTCAGCGCCGTCGAGCCGGGCCGGGCCCCGCTGCGGATGCACCCCTCCAGGGGCAGCAGCGCCTCGCCCTGGGTGATCACCACGTCCTGCTCGGTCGAGAGGAGGGCGGCGACCCGCCGCTCGATGGACACGAAGTGCGCGGCGGTCAGCGGGGCCAGGTCCAGAAGCGGGTGTGTCACGGTCACGGCGGTGCCTTCTTCGGATCGGTTCGGTGCTGGTGGAGCCGGGGCCCTCCGGACGGATCCGGGGAAGGCCGAGCGTCGGTTCAGGGTACCGAGCGGCCCTCCCGCCCCTCGTGTCCGCTTCGGTGCGGCGATCGGCGAACGACCACCGTCCGAGCGGCCGCCCGCCCCTCGTAGAGTGCAGATATGAGCGATCACGTGGTGCTGCATGTGAAGGGGCGGGTGCTCGTCGGCCCGGAGGACGTACGGGACGAGCTGTGGGCCGTCGACGGGCGGATCACGTACACCCGGCCGTCCGGCGACGCGCTGACCGTGGAGGGCTGGGCCCTGCCGGGGCTCGTCGACGCGCACTGCCATGTCGGCCTGGACCAGCACGGCCCGGTCGACGACATCACCAGCGAGAAGCAGGCGCTCACCGACCGCGACGCGGGCACGCTCCTGATCCGGGACGCCGGCTCGCCCTCCGACACGCGCTGGATCGACGAGCGCGAGGACCTGCCGAAGATCATCCGTGCGGGCCGCCACATCGCCAGGACCCGCCGCTACATCCGCAACTACGCCCATGAGATCGAGCCCCCGGAGCTGGTCGCGTACGTGGCGCAGGAGGCCCGGCGCGGCGACGGCTGGGTCAAGCTCGTCGGCGACTGGCTCGACCGGGACGCGGGCGATCTGGGTGCCTGCTGGCCCCGCGCCGAGGTCGAGGCGGCGATCGCCGAGGCCCACCGGCTCGGGGCACGGGTCACCGCGCACTGTTTCGCGGAGGACTCGCTGCGGGACCTGGTGGAGGCGGGCATCGACTGCATCGAGCACGCCACCGGACTCACCGAGGAGACGATCCCGCTCTTCGCCGAGCGGGGCGTCGCGATCGTCCCGACGCTCGTCAACATCGCCACGTTCCCGAAGCTCGCGGAAGGCGGCGAGAAGAAGTTCCCGCGCTGGTCGGCGCATATGCGACGGCTGTACGAGCGCCGGTACGACACGGTCCGCTCGGCGTACGACGCGGGCGTCCCGGTCTTCGTCGGCACGGACGCCGGCGGCTCCCTGGCCCACGGCCTGGTCGCGGCCGAGGTCGAGGAACTGGTGAAGGCCGGCATCCCCCCGCTGGAGGCCCTCTCGGCGACGGCCTGGGGCGCGCGCGCCTGGCTGGGCCGCCCCTCCCTGGAGGAGGGCGCCCCGGCGGACCTGGTCGTCTACGAGCAGGATCCGAGGGCGGACGTCCGCGTGCTCGCGGCGCCTCGGCGGGTCGTCGTGAACGGCCGCGTGATCGGCTGAGGCGGGGGTGTACGTGGGGCCCGGTGCCGGTCGCACCGGGCCCGTACCCACTCCGTCAGCGGGTCAGGAAGGCGAGCCGCGCCTTCTTCTCCGGGATGAAGACCTCCGGGAGGTCCACCTCCGGCAGGACGACCTCGGGGCCCAGCTCGAACCCGGCGCGCACCAGCCGGGCGATCGCCTTCTCGTTGTCGGCGTCCGGCTCGGCGACGGCGCGCGTGCGGCCGGTCATGGCGAAGTCGTTCAGCGCGACGAACAGCTTGGCGGAGAAGCCGGGTTCGGGGGTGGCGGCCGGGGCGATCAGGATGTGCACCCCGATGTCGCCGGGCTGCACCTCGTAGCACTCGCTGACCCGGTCGGCCTCGGGCTCGTACGTCTGGAAGAGCGCCACCGGCTCGCCGTCGCGGCGGACCAGGAAGCCGTGGTGCGTGGTGAGCGAGTCGAGGTGCGCGTAGATGTCCCGCACCTGGTCGACGGTCGTCCCGCCCATGCCCCAGAACCGGGCGCGGTCCTCGTTGACCCAGCCGTGGACGAGGGCGGCGTCGGCGTCCGGGTCGACGGGGTCGATCCGGACGGTGCCGAAGCCCTCGACGGTCTGGAGGTGGGCCGGCTGTCTGGACTGTACGGGCTGTCCGGACTCAGTGGTCGTCACGGGGGAACTCCTTGGTGAGGTGGTGCCAGTCGGTGGTGACGGGGGCGAGTTCGCCCCGGAGCCACAGGGGGAGTTGGTCTCGGTGGTGGGCCTCACCGGCGACGCCGGAGGCGCCGAACGGCACGACCCAGAGGCTGTTGTCGCGGTCGGCGAGGTCCCAGACGTAGCGTGCGGCCGAGGCGCGTCCGCTGCGGTCGGTGAACCCGGGCACGCTGGACGTGGACAGCACGCAGTCGTGGTCGCCTCCGAGGCCCGGCCACTGCGCGTCGGCCGCCTCGGCGTCGGTGTCGGGCAGCGCCTGCCACGGCGCGAGCCGGTGCGTCACGCCCCAGGCGGGCGGCTCCTCCCCGGAGGCGACCTCTTCCAGGGCCGCCCGGACGATCTCCGCGATGTCCGCGGCCGGTACGGGCCCGGCGGCGAGGAGCGTCTCCAGGGCGAAGGCCACGCGCGGCCCGAGCGCGAGCCACGGCTGGAACACCGCGGGATGCGCGGCGGGCTCCCGCAGCGCCGTGAACGCCGGGTGCCCGGCGACCCGCCGCACCACAGCCCCGCGCACGGCGGCGTACAGCCCGGCGTCGACGCTCTCCGCGTCCATCCGCCGGTCCCAGTCGAGCAGCCGCGCGCGGACGGCGAGCGCGTCGGGGGAGAGCGGACCGGACGCGGGGGCGTCGGGGGAGCCCACGGCGCGTACCGCCTCCAGCAGGCGCGCCGCCGAGGGATTGTCGGTGTCCGTGTGGACGGAGGTCATCGCCTCCGGGGTCCAGGTCTTCGAGCCGTCGAGCAGCGCGGCGATCCGCTCCGCCCGGTGCCGCGGGGCGAACTCCGCGCCCAGAGGGGCCGCGATCCCGCGCGCGTTGGCCATGACGGCGTGGCCCTCGACGTCCGCGCGGGGCGTCGGGGCCTGCTCGCCGTCCTGCCAGGCGTGGGCGGCCTCCCAGGCCGGGACGACCCGGAGGGAGTTGGCGCGGTCGCGTACGGGGACGTACCCGGCGACCCGGTGCAGCAGGCCGCCGTCCACGTCCGCCGCCTGGAGGACGTTGACCGGCTCGATCCAGCCGTCGACCGCGCGGTCCACGTCCGCGACGGTACGGGCGGCGAGCAGCGCGGGCAGGACGCCGAAGCCCAGCTCGCCGGTCACCCTCGGCGGGTACCGCAGACTGATCGCCTCCCAGGAGCCGGGGCCGGAGCCGGTGGTGTCGGAGCCCGAGCCGCCGGCGCCGGAGTCCGAGTCCGCACCGCTCCCGTCGCCCGCACCGCTCCCGCCGTCCGCGCCGATGATCACCGGCCCGCGTGCCGTCTCGATCACCTCGATCTCGACCGGCTCCGCGCCCGCGACCTCCACCGTCTCGACGTGTGCCGTCGCCGTTCGCCAGCCCTCCGGGCCGAGGGCCTCGACGCCGCCGTCCGCGGTCCGCCGCAGCCGTTCCCGGTACAGGTCCTGGTAGTCGGCCATCGCGTTGGTGATCGCCCAGGCCACCCGCCCCGCGTGCCCGAAGTGGGGCAGGCCCGGGACGCCCGGTACGGCGAAGCCCACCACGTCGAACTCGGGGCAGGCCAGCCGGATCTGCTGATAGACCCCGGGCGCCTCGATGAAGCGGTGCGGATCGCCCGCCACGATCGCCGCGCCGCTCGCCGTGCGGTCGCCGGACACCACCCAGCCGTTGGAGCCGGCCGTTCCCGGCCCGTCCGTGGCGAACAGCTCGGTCCACTCCTCGCCGAGCCGGCGCGCGACCTCCTCCCGCCACAGCTTGGTGGGCATCCCCGCGAAGAGGATGTGGGTGGCGAGCCAGACCGCGAGGGGCGTCCAGGGCTCCCAGCGCCCGGGCGTGAGCCCCGTCCGAGCGAACTCGGGTGCCCGGGCGGCGCCTTCCGGCAGGCCCGCGTTGACCCCGTCCACGTACGCCCGGACCCACCGCGCCGTCGCGGCGTCGAGCCGGTCGAAGCAGCGGCGCGCGGTGTCGGCGAGCCGGGCCCGCCGTACGAAGGTGTCCCAGCCGGTCTCACCCGTGCCGAGGAACGAGGCCGTGGTGCCCTGTGCCCGGTGCCGCTCGACCTCCAGCTGCCAGGCGCGGTCCACCGCGGTCACCCGCCCCTGGGCGAAGGACAGTTCGTCGGGATCGGCGGCCCGCAGGTGTGGAATGCCCCAGTTGTCCCGGTAGACCTCGACGCTCAATCCGATCCCGATCCCATCCGTGTTTCTTAGGTTAGGCTGACCTAAATTAATCTACAGCTTCGCAGGGGAGGAGAGTGCGGTGGGGCATGGCTGGGAGGGTGTCGTCCTCAAACTGTTCCGGGGTCGGGACTTCACATTCACGGTGACGGGGGCCGAGCAGGTCACCGAGCACTACCGCCGGGTGCACATGACGGACGGCGGACTCCTCGCCGCGGCCGGTGTCCATCCGACGATGTGGGTACGGCTCTGGTTCGAAAACGCGGGCAAGCCGCACCAGCGGGCCTACACCCTGGTCGACCCGGACGCGGAGGCCGGAACCTTCAGTCTGGAGTTCGCCCTCCATGAGGGCGCCGCCAGCGACTGGGCCCGCGCCTGCGCCCCCGGCGACACCATCGAGGCGACCCTGCAGGGCACCGGGTTCACCGCCCCCGAGCCCCGCCCCGAGCGGCTGCTCGTGATCGGTGACCCGGCCTCGCTGCCCGCCATCAACTCCCTCCTCGACTCGTCGCCCGACGTTCCCGCCACGCTCTGGTTCGAGACCTCCCACGGCGCCGACGAGGAACTGCCGCTGCGCCTCGACGCCGACCGGCACGACGTCCGCCGGGTGCCGCGGCAGGGCGGCGGCGCGGCGCTCGTCGAGCGCGTGCGGGCCGAGCTGCCGGAGCTGCTCGGGAGCGACCCGTACGTCTGGATCGCCTGTGACACGGCGACCACCCGCACGCTCGCCACGTACGTACGCAAAGAGCTCGCGCTCCCCAAGGAGCGGGTGCACTCACTCGGCTACTGGCGCGCCACCTGAGCGAGGCCCCCGGTGATGCGTCGGGTTGACGATCCGTTACCCGGCGACGGCGCACCTCGTTGAAGCACTTGCTGCGCGCGCCCGCGCACTGTGCAACGCGCGGGGCGCGCGGGAACGCGTGTGCCGAAAGAATCGAATATGGGCGCGGAAACCCCCCTTTGGAGTGAACTCACGTCAGGTGTCTGTCGGTTCACTCTCAGTGCGTAAAGATTCCGGTGTCTCAAGTCGCCGACGCCGCGCCGACCCCGTGTCCCCGTGGTGAGCGGCCGGCGACGCCATGTCTCTTGTGGGGGTTCCACCATCTTGAACAGCAACACCTTCCGCATGCCTGTTCGCCGTACCGCGGTCGCCGCGACCGTCGCCGCGCTGGCCGTCGGGCCCGCGGTCCTCCTGGCCCCCGCGGCGCACGCCACGGGCGGCGAAGGGCGCGCGACCGCCGTCGTCCTGCGGGCCGGCCTCGACGTCTCCCTGCTCAACAAGGCGGTGGACGTGCCGCTGCGGACCTCCCTCAACGAGGTCAAGGCGCCGGAGAGCGAGAACAAGACCGCGCTGACCGTGAAGGTGGAGGGCGCCGAGAACGGCAAGCCGATCAGCATCCTGCGGGCGGACGTCGCCACCTCGACGGCCACGGTGGAGAAGAACAAGGCCGAGGGGCATGTGAACCTGGTCAAGGCGCGGGTCCATGTCCCCGGCATCCGGGCGCTCTCCCTGATCGAGGTCCAGAAGGTCACGGCCGACGCCGTCTGCGAGACGGGCAAGAAGCCCGTCGCCGAGGCCAACGTCCTCGGGCACGTGACGGTCTTCGGCAAGAAGACCACCCTGTCGACGGCCGGGCAGACCAAGGTCTCCGTGCCGGGCGTCGGTGACGTGACCCTCGACCTGTCCCGTACGTCCACCACCTCGCGCACCGCGGCCGCGACGGCGCTGGAGCTGAAGGTGGAGGTCAACCCGCTGAAGCTGGGGGTGGCCGAGGTCAACGGCGTGGTGACGCTCGCGGAGGCGACCTGCGAGACGCCGAAGGGCACGAAGCCCACCGACGAGCCCACCGACAAGCCGACCGAGAAGCCCACGGAGCAGCCGAGCGAGCAGCCCTCCAAGGAGCCCTCGGCGGAGCCCACCGACGCCGTTGGCGTGAAGACCCAGAACGGCGGATCCGGCCCGGCCGGTCAGAACCTCGCCGCGACCGGTGGCAGCTCGACGACCCCGTACCTGGCGGGCGGCGCCGTCGTCCTGCTCGCCCTGGGCGCCGGCGCCTTCGTCCTGGCACGCAGCCGCGCCCGCGGCTGACCGACCCGAGGGGGGCCTCAGGGGGAACGCGTGCGGAGGGCGGTGGTGACGACACCGCCCTCCCCGCGCGCTCAGCCCGTGATCAGCAGAGCCTGGTCCAGGGCCTGCAGGAAACGGTTCGTCGTGACCCGGTCCCGGACCGCGAGCCGGAGCCAGTTCCGGTCCAGACCCGGGAAGGTGTCGCCGCGCCGCGCCGCGAAGCCCAGGGCCCGCAGCCGCTCCCGCACCTCGTCCGCGCGATGGACCCGGATCAGGACGAACGGGCCCTCCGCCGCGGCGACCGCCCGGACCTCGTCGAACTCCGCGAGCCCCGCCAGCAGATGCGCGCGCTCCACCCCGATCCGGTGCGCCGCGAACTCCGCCTCCGCGAGCGCAGCCCGCGACATGCAGGCCTCCGCGGCCACCAGCGCCGGAGTGGACACCGGCCACAACGGCTGCGCCGCGGCGAGGGTCTCGATCGTCTCCGGCTGTGCGAGTACGTAGCCGATCCGCAGGCCGGCGAGGCCCCAGGTCTTCGTGAGGCTCCGCAGCACCACCAGACCCGGCACGTCCGTCCGCCCGGCCAGCGACTCCTGCTCGCCCGGCACCGCGTCCATGAACGCCTCGTCCACCACCAGTGTCCGGCCGGGGCGCGCCAGCGAAGCGATCGTCTCCGCCGGGTGCAGCACCGACGTCGGGTTCGTCGGGTTCCCGATCACCACCAGGTCCGCGTCGTCCGGAACGGCCGCGGGATCGAGCCGGAAGCCCTCCTCCTCCCGCAGCAGCACCCGGCCCACCTCGTGCCCGGCGTCCCGCAGCGCCGCCTCCGGCTCGGTGAACTGCGGATGCACCACGACCGGCCGCCGCACCGGCAGCGCCCGGGCGAGGAGGACGAACGCCTCCGCTGCCCCGGCCGTGAGCAGCACCCGCCCGGCCGGCACATCGTGGCGCTCGGCGACGGCGGCCCGCGCCGCCCGCCCGTCCGGATAGTGCGCCAGGCCGGTGAGGGAGTCGGCGATCCGCCGGCGCAGCCACTCCGGCGGCGTGTTCGTGCGGACGTTGACCGCGAGGTCGATCAGCTTCTCGTCCCGTACCTCTGCGTCACCGTGGTGACGCAGATCGTGGACGTCAGTGTGCGCGTGGATATCCATGGCCGCCGTCGGGTGGTGAGTGGGGGGTGTACGGGGCTCCGTCTGACCAGCGATGTACCCCTGTCCCTGGGGCAACAACCGTGCGGCGGAGGCATCTTCGTTCGGGCGAAACGGGAGAGAACGGGCGATAGCGCACGTCACGCGCCTCGATTTCCGCTTCGGCACGAGGAGTTCGGCCCCGGGACCCGCCGCGAGCAACGCCGCGGCCTCCGCCACCGACCCCGTCCCCGTCGCCGCCAGCGGAGCCCGGGACGGATGCGGTACGGACACGGCGGCCAGCGCCTCCGCCCCGTACGCCCGCAGGGGCACGCCGAGCCGTCCGGCCGCGCCCACGATCCCCGGCTCCGCAGCCCGTGCCTCCAGCGTGGCGAGCACCGTCACGTCCGAACCCGCGAGACCCGCCTCCCGCAGCGCCTCCGCGACCAGATCGAGGATCTCGTCCACCGACACCCCCGAGCGGGCCCCGACCCCCACCGTCGCCCCGCTCACCGCGTACCCCACACCAGGAACACCGGCGCCGCCGGCGCCATCGTCGAGGAGCCGTCCGGCAGTGTGAGCAGCCGCTGGGACTGCAGCAGCACCCCCTCGGCCTCGAAACCGCAGCACGCCAGCGCCGAGCGGACCGCGGCCACCTGCTCCAGAGCCGTCACCGCCACCACCACAGCCCGCCGAGCCCGCCGGGCCGCCGTCAGCACGATCGACCTCAGCTCGCTGCCGGCGGCACCGATGAACACCCCGTCCGGATCCGCCAGATGGGACAGCACCGTCGGCGCCGCGCCGTGCACCGCCCGCACCTCCACGCCGTGCGCGGCCGTGTTCGCCCGGATCCGTTCGACACCGGACGCCGTCTTCTCCACCGCGACCACCGCCGCGCCGAGCCGGGCGCATTCGACCGCGACCGAGCCGCAGCCCGTACCGATGTCCCAGATCAGATCCCCGGCCCGCGGCCCGAGCCGCGCGAGCGCCAGCGCCCGCGCCTCGTACGGCAGCACGGACCCGCCGTCGACGCCGTCCGCCCCGAACTCCTCATCCGGCAGCGCCCAGCGGCCCGGCCCCGTCAGCGGCCCCGTCACCACCGGAGGAGGCCCTTCCACCCGCGACTCGTCGAGACACAGCACCAGGCTCACCCCCTCCCAGCTCCGGCACATCGCCTCCGCCGGCTCCACCCGCTCGAACCGCTCACGGAACGGATCGCCCAGCGCCGAGAACACCACCAGCGTCCGCGACGCCACCCGGTGCACCAGCTCCGCGCCCAGCTCCGCCGGGCCCACCCCGGGCCCGGGCAGCACCGCCACCTTGGGATGGGCCCGGCACACGTTCACGGCCCGGTTCAGCGCATGGCCGCGCACCTCCGCGCCGTCCACCACGAAGGCGTCGTCCCACGGCAGACCGAGGCGCGCGAACGCCAGCCCCACCGCCGTCGGCCCGGGCCGCACCTCGAGCTCCGCGGCGCCGAAGCGCTCCTCCAACGTGCGTACGACCCCGAAGAATCCGGGATCTCCCAGCACTCGCACGACCACCCGTGTCCCGCCCCCGGCCACATGCTTCTCGACCAGGTCGATTTCCGTGTCCGTCAACTCGTCGCCCCGCACGTCCACCACCAGGGCCGCCTCGCCCGCCCAGGAGCCCGCGTCGGCTCCCGCACTGCTCCCGATCACCGTGATCACGCGACCAGCCTCCCCACGCCGGCCCTTGTGATGTGCGCGAGACGCTCACGATCCGATAGCAAGGGCGCATGGCCGTTTTCGTCGCGCTCGGCGCGTTCCTCATGACGCTCTTCGGCGGATGGACCGCGCAGCGCGTCACCGACCGGCGTCACCTCGTCCTCGGCCTCGCCGGCGGCCTGATGCTGGGCGTCGTCGGCCTCGACCTGCTGCCCGAGGCCATGGAGGCCTCGGGCGAGAAGGTCTTCGGTGTGCCGCAGGCCCTGCTGCTCTTCGTGGGCGGCTTCCTCCTCGCCCACGTCGTGGAACGTCTCCTTGCGGTCCGTCAGGCCGCGCACGGGGTCGGTGCCGACGAGAGGGTGCCCCAGGTCGGACTGACCGCGGCCACCGCGATGGTGGTCCACAGCCTCATGGACGGCATCGCGCTCGGCGCCGCCTTCCAGGTCGGCGGAGGCATGGGCGCCGCCGTCGCGCTCGCCGTCATCAGCCACGACTTCGCCGACGGGTTCAACACGTACACGATCACCAGCCTGTACGGGAACGCCCGTCGCAAGGCGATCACGATGCTCGTCCTCGACGCGCTCGCACCCATCGTCGGTGCCGCGTCCACCCTGCTGTTCACCCTTCCGGAGGAACTGCTCGGCAGCTATCTCGGATTCTTCGGCGGCGCGCTGCTCTACCTCGCCGCCGCCGAGATCCTTCCCGAGGCCCACCACGAACACCGGGCCCGCTCCACCCTGTTGTGCACGGTGGCGGGCGTGGCCTTCATCTGGCTCGTGGTGGGCGTCTCCGGCGGCTGATCTCACGCGGCGGGGCCGTTCGCACAGTGCTCCACGAAGCGCACGGCCGCCTCCGGGGCGCCCGCCCAGTGGGTGTGCACATAACTCGCGTGCACTCCCTGCTGCACGAACCCCTCGACGCTCCCCCGAGCCCCTCGAGCAGGGGAGACCCCCACCGGCTGCCGCAGCCCCCAGGCCGCGTTCGCCCCGGCGCCCGGCTCGATCACGGTGCGGTGGAACTCGTGACCCCGCATCCGCGCCCCGGCCGCCGCGAGCGAACTGTCGCTCACCGCCACGGCGTCCCGGTACCCGAGCGTCAGCCGCTCCGACATCCGCGCGTCCGCGTCGAGCACCCCGCACATCGGCCTCCCGTCGAGCGACCGCGCGAGATACAGCAGCCCGGCGCACTCGGCGGCGATCGGCGCGCCGGCTGCCGCCAGCTCGGCCACGGCCTTGCGGAGGGGCTCGTTGGCGGACAGCTGCTCGCCGTACATCTCCGGGAACCCGCCGCCTATGACGAGCCCGCTCGTGCCCTCGGGGAGGGCCTCGTCCCGGAGCGGATCGAACGTGACGACCTCGGCGCCGGCGGCCTGGAGCAACTCCGTGTGCTCGGCGTACGAGAACGTGAAGGCCGCCCCGCCGGCGACGGCGATACGTGGTTGTGGGCAGGCGTTCCGCAGGACGGTGGGGGCACCCCCGGACGAAGTCCGGGGGAGGGCGGGCACAACCCCACCACCGGCCCGCACCCGGACGGCCTCCACGGGGTCCCACACCTCTCCAGGCAACGGCGGCGCCGACCGCGCCAGCGCGAGCAGCGCCTCCAGGTCGCACCCCTGGCGAACCTGCTCCGCCTGCGCGGCAACCGCCTCCACCGCCGCCGCCTGCCGCTCGGCAACCGGCACGAGACCCAGGTGCCGCGACGGTGTCGCGACGGCCGGAGCCCGCCGCAGCACACCCAGCACCGGCACCCCGGACTCCCCGAGAGCCTCCCTCAGCAGGTGCTCGTGCCGATCGGTCGCGACCTTGTTGAGGATCACGCCCCCGATCCGCACCTCCGGATCCCACGACGCGAACCCGTGCACCAGCGCCGCCACCGACCGCGACTGCGACGAGGCGTCCACGACCAGCACCACCGGCGCCTTGAGCAGCTTGGCCACCTGCGCCGTGGACGCCAGCTCGCCCTGGTCGGCCGCCCCGTCGTACAGACCCATGACGCCCTCGACGACCGCCAGGTCGCAGCCGCGCGCCCCGTGCTCGAAGAGCGGCGCGATCAGCCCCGTACCGCACATGTACGCGTCGAGGTTGCGGCCCGGCCGGCCGGTGGCAAGGGCGTGGTAGCCGGGGTCGATGTAGTCCGGGCCGACCTTGTGCGGGGAGACCGCGAGACCACGGCCGGCGAACGCGGCCATCAGGCCGGTCGCGACCGTGGTCTTGCCCGCGCCGGAGGACGGCGCGGCGATGACGAGACGTGCTACCACTCGATGCCCCGCTGGCCCTTCTGACCGGCGTCCATCGGGTGCTTGACCTTGGACATGTCGGTGACGAGATCGGCGAAGTCGACCAGCTCCTGCGGCGCGTTGCGGCCGGTGATGACGACGTGCTGGTGCCCGGGCCGGTCGCGCAGGACCTCGACGACCTCCTTGGTGTCGATCCAGCCCCAGTGCAGCAGGTAGGCGAACTCGTCGAGGACGTAGAACTTGTACTTCTCCTCGGCGAGGTCGCGCTTGACCTGCTCCCAGCCCTCGCGCGCCTTGTCCTCGTGGGACTGCTCGCCCTCGGCGACCTCGCGCTGGATCCAGGACCAGCCCTCGCCCATCTTGTTCCAGGTGACGGTGCCGCCCTTGCCGGTCTCACCGAGCGCCTTGAGGGCGTTCTCCTCGCCGACCTTCCACTTGGCGGACTTGACGAACTGGAACACCCCGATCGGCCAGCCCTGGTTCCAGGCGCGCAGCGCCATGCCGAAGGCTGCGGTCGACTTGCCCTTGCCGACGCCCGTGTGCACCATCACCAGCGCACGGTTGCGGCGCTGACGGGTGGTGAGACCGTCGTCGGGAACGACGGTCGGCTGTCCCTGCGGCATTACGCGGCCCTCCTGGTTGTCTGTCCTGCCTGTACGTCTCTGACGAGCCCGGCGATCGAGTCGGCGCGCAGCTCGTCCAAGGTCACGGCGGTGCCGCCCAGTTCGCGGGCGAGCTCTCCGGCGAGCCCGAGCCGTACGGGCCCGGTCTCGCAGTCCACGACGACGGCCGCGGTGCCCTCGGAGGCGTGCAGCCGCGCCGCGCGGGCGGCGAGCGCCACCGGGTCCGCGCCGCCGCCGGTCGCCCGGCCGTCGGTCACGACGACGAGCAGCGGGCGGCGCGACGGGTCGCGGAGCCGCTCGACGCGCAGTACGTCATGGGCCTTGAGGAGCCCCGCCGACAGGGGCGTGCGGCCGCCCGTCGGGAGCTGTTCCAGCCGCGCGGCGGCCGCGTCCACGGACGAGGTCGGCGGCAGTGCCACTTCGGCGTCCCGCCCCCGGAAGGTGACCAGGCCGACCTTGTCGCGCCGCTGGTAGGCGTCGAGCAGCAGCGAGAGCACGGCGCCCTTGACGGCGCTCATCCGCTGCCGCGCCGCCATCGAGCCGGAGGCGTCCACGGCGAAGAGCACGAGGTTGCCCTCGCGGCCCTCGCGGGTCGCCTGCCGCAGATCGTCCCGGCGGACCACGAGGCCGGGGCCGGTCCGTCCGCGGGCCTTCTGGTGCGGGGCGGCGGCGTGCACGGTCGCGGCCAGGTGGAGCTTGGTCAGCGCGCCCCGGGGCCGTACGGAACCGGTGGTCCTGCCGTGCTCGGTACGGGCCCGTGAGCGGCGCCCGGCCGCCCCCTCGCCGAGTCCGGGCACGCTGAGCATCTTCGTACGGAAGGGTTCGGCGGCCTTGACGGCGGCGCGCTCACCGGCGCCGCCGGCTCCGCCCGGAGCGGGCGCGGGAGCCTCGTCCGAACCCGTGTCCTCGGGCGTGCTGTTGTCGGGACCTTCGCTCTGGGGCGGTACACCGCCACCCGGACCCCCGGGTCCGCCGTCGGGACCGGGGTCGGGATCGTCGTCCCCGTCCTCGCCCTTGAACTGCTCCAGCGTCTCGTCGAGCTTGTCCTCGTCGAGCCCCGGCGCGTCGAAGGGGTTCCGCCGCCTGCGGTGGGGGAGGGCGAGCAGCGCGGCCTGCCGTACGTCCTCGGAGGTCACCTCCGTGCGTCCCGCCCATGCGGCGAGCGCCGTCGCCGTCCGGGCCATCACGATGTCCGCGCGCATTCCGTCGACCTCGAACGCGGCGCAGGTCGCGGCGATCTGGAGCAGGGCCGCGTCGCCGAGCGCGACGCTCGGCAGCAGCTCGCGCGCGGCGACGACGCGGTCCCGCAGCGCGGTCTCCTCGTCGGCCCAGCGGGCGGCGAAGGCGGCCGGGTCGTCGTCGAACGCGAGCCGGCGGCGCACGACCTCGACCCGCTGCTCGGGCTCGCGGGAGGCGGCGACCTCGACGGTGAGACCGAAGCGGTCCAGCAACTGCGGCCGCAGTTCGCCCTCTTCGGGGTTCATCGTGCCGACGAGCAGGAAGCGGGCCGCGTGCCGTACGGAGACGCCTTCGCGCTCGACGTACGAGGAGCCCATGGCGGCGGCGTCGAGGAGCAGGTCGATCAGGTGGTCGTGGAGGAGGTTGACCTCGTCGACGTAGAGGATCCCCCGGTGCGCGTCCGCGAGGAGCCCGGGCTCGAAGGCCTTCACGCCCTCGGCGAGCGCCCGCTCGATGTCCAGCGCACCGACGAGCCGGTCCTCGGACGCACCGACGGGCAGCTCGACCATCCGCGCGGGGCGGGCGGCGCCGGGCGTCTCGGTGTGCGGCCCGTCCGGGCACTGCGGGTCGGGCGCGCCCGGGTCGCAGCTGAACCGGCACCCGGCGACCACCGCCACCGACGGCAGCAGGTCCGCGAGCGCCCGCACGGCGGTCGACTTGGCGGTCCCCTTCTCGCCGCGTACGAGGACACCACCCACCGCCGGGCTCACCGCGTTCAGGAGCAGCGCAAGCCGCAGGTCGTCCATGCCGACGACGGCGGTGAACGGATACCGGGTGCTCATCGGGTGGTCACTCCTTCAAGGTCGAGTCGCTGACGTTCGCTCATGTGCGGGTCCGGCCTCACGGTGCACCCGGCGGGATGAACGGCAGCCCGTTCGGCGGGCCGTTCTCGATCAGGCGCAGCAGTGCGTCCGTGTCCGCGTGTTCCTCGATCAGGTCGCCGAGACGGTCCAGCTGCTCCTCGCGGAGCGCGCCGAACGACGTGTCGGGGGCCGGGACGAAGCGCCGGCCGGACGCCGCCGCCACCTCCCGCAGGAACGCCCGGCGGAAGCCGTCGCTCTCCAGGGAGCCGTGCCAGTGCGTGCCCCACACCGCGCCGACCCGGCATCCGTCCAGGAACGGTTCGCCGCCCCGCACGTCCGCGACGCCGTGGTGGATCTCGTACCCCTCGACGGGCTCGCCGAGCGCCGCGCCGACCGGCCGCGCCAGGGTCTTCCCGGGCGCGAACCGGACGTGTACGGGCAGCAGTCCGAGCCCGTCGACGGTGCCGGCCTTCGACTCGACGTCGTCCTCGATCCGCTCGCCGAGTGCCTGGAAGCCGCCGCAGATGCCGAGCACCGGCCGGCCCTCCGCCGCCCGCCGGGCGATCGCGTCCGCCAGGCCGCGCTCGCGCAGCCAGGCCAGCGCCTTGACCGTCCCGCGCGTGCCCGGCACGACCACCAGGTCCGCGTCGACGAGCTCCTCGGCGCGGTCCACGAACCGCACGACCACGCCCGGTTCGGCCGCCAGCGCGTCCACGTCGGTGAAGTTGGACATCAGCGGCACGGCGCAGACCGCGACCCGCAGCACGTCCTCGCCGACCGGCGGCGCGACGACCGATTCGCGGACCGTGCCCCGCAGCGAGACCCGCAGGCCGTCCTCCTCGTCGATGCCGAGCCCGTGCGCGTACGGCAGCACACCGAAGGTGCGGCGCCCGGTCAGCCCGAGCAGCATGTCGAGGCCCGGCTCGAGCAGGGTCACGTCACCCCGGAACTTGTTCACGAGATAGCCCGCGATCAGCTCCTGGTCCTCCGGCGCGAGCAGCGCCGTCGTGCCGAAGAACTGGGCGAACACTCCGCCCCTGTCGATGTCGCCGACCACCAGCACCGGCAGCCGCGCCGCCCGTGCGACGCCCATGTTCACGATGTCCGTACGCCGCAGGTTGATCTCGGCCGGACTGCCCGCCCCCTCGCAGATCACGGCGTCATACGTGCCCCGCAGCTCCTCCAGGCACGCCAGGACGGGCTCGAAGAGCTCCTTCTGCCGGCCGCCGTGCAGCGCTTTCCCGGGGGACGACCCCCCAGACCCCCCGAAGAACCCCCTGGCGCTCAGCTCTCCCACGGGCTTGCCCATCAGGACGACCTGGCTGGAGCGGTCGCTGCCCGGCTTCAGCAGCACGGGGTTCATCAGCGCGGACGGCTCCACGCGCGCCGCCTGTGCCTGCATGGCCTGCGCGCGGCCGATCTCCGCGCCCTCCCTCGTCACGAAGGAGTTCAATGACATGTTCTGGCCCTTGAACGGGGCGACCTTCACGCCCTGCCGGACCAGCCAGCGGCAGATGCCGGCCGTGACGACGCTCTTGCCCGCGTCGGACGTGGTCCCCGCGACCAGCAGCCCCCCGCCTCTCATGCCTTCCTCCGCTTCATCGCGCCCGCCACGATCCGTCCACCCACACACACCGCCAGCGTCAGCGCGGTCACCCGGCGCGAGAGCCGCACCGCCCGCTCGATGTCCCCGACCTCCACGGCCCGGCCCTGCCCGTTCAGCACCGGCCGGTGCTCGACCCGTCCGCCGTACGAGAGCGTCCCGCCGAGCCGTACGCCGAGCGCCCCCGCGAAGGACGCCTCCACCGGACCGGCGTTGGGGCTCGGATGCCCGGCCGCGTCCTGCCGCCAGGCCTTCGCCGCCCCCCTGGGGTCGCCGCCCGCCACCGTCGCGAGCGCGGCCGTCAGCCGGGCGCCCGGCCAGCCGGCCACGTCGTCGAGCCGGGCCGAGGCCCAGCCGAAGCGCCGGTACGTCGGGGACTTGTGGCCGACCATCGCATCCAGGGTGTTCACGGCGCGGAAGCCGACCAGGCCGGGAACGCCCGCGACGGCGCCCCAGACCAGGGCGCCCACGACGGCGTCGGAGGTGTTCTCGGCGACGGACTCCACCACCGCCCGGGCCATCGCAGGACCGTCCAGGGACTGCGGATCGCGCCCCACCAGATGCGGCATCCGCTCGCGGGCCACCTCCAGGTCCCCGGCCGCCAGGGCCCCGCCGATGGCGCGGGCCTCCCGGCCCAGGGTCGTGCCGCCGACGACGGCCCAGACGGAGGCGGCGGTCAGGGCGGCGGCGGCTCCGGGGCGGTCGCGTACGGCACGCGCGGCCAGCGCAGCGATCGCCGTGGCGCCGCCGGCGCAGACGGCGGTGTGCAGCGCGCCCCACCCGCGGTGGTCGCGCCGGAGAAGTTTCTCGACGGAGCCGGCGGCCCGCCCGAACGCGGCGACCGGATGGCCGCGGCGGGGGTCGCCGATGATCAGGTCCGCGGCCAGACCGGCGGCGGCGCCGTACGCGAATACACCTGTGGCTGCACTGCGGCCGGGCATGGCGCTGTGTCCTCACTCAGGGTCCGCGCCCTGGCTCGACGTGACCGGCGGTGAGAGTTCCTGGCTCCCGGGGATCGACTCCCCGGTCACAGTGGCGGGACCGCGCCGGATTCGCACCGGACTTCCTCTGTTGCCGCCGTAATGGCCCCGGAAGTCCACCACGCTGTGCGAACAACCGTCAACTCACGTTTGACCTGCGGCGGGACAGTGTGCGAAGCACCACAGGAACGCCGGACGGGCGGTCGCACCCAGAGGTGCGACCGCCCGTCCGGCGAAGCGGGACCGTCGTCAGACGACGATCAGATAGATGCCGTACGCGACGGCCGCCGCGCACAGCGCGAAGCAGGCGTACGCGCCGGTGCGCGCCAGGGCGGCGGAGCCTCCCTGGGAAGCGGCCTGCTCCTGCTTGGAGAGGCCGACGATGCCGAGGGTGAACAGGCCCACGAGGGCGACGGTCGCCACGAGGCTGACTCCGAAGACGGAGCCGAGAGCTGCCCAGTCGATCTTCATGTCGTTCGTTCCTTACACCGCGGCCGCGGGGGCCGTGGGGGCTGCCGGGTCCGTGGGGGCCGGCGAGGGGATGGTGGTCTTGAGGTCCTCGTCCGCGACGGCGGCGACGGAACCGGCCGGCGGCGGGGTGACCGCCGCGATCGCGGTGGTGACGACACCCGCGGGCTCGGCGTCGAGGTCGTCCGCGGTGACGTTGTTGTGGTCGACGGGCTTGCGGCGCGACAGCGCCCAGATGACGCCCGAGCCGGTGACGAGGAGCACCGCGACGGTGGCGACGCCCCAGCCGCCCTGCTTGGTGAGGAACTCGGCGCCGGCGCCGACCAGACCCGCGGCGGGCAGGGTCAGACCCCAGGCGACGAACATCCGGGTCGCGGTCGACCAGCGGACGACACCGCCCTTGCGGCCGAGACCCGCGCCCATCACGGCGCCGGAGCAGGACTGAGTGGTGGAGAGGGAGAAGCCCAGGTTGGACGAGGCCAGGATGACCGTGGCGGCGCTGGTCTGCGCGGCGAAGCCCTGCTGCGGCTGAAGGTCGGTGAGGCCCTTGCCCATGGTGCGGATGATGCGCCAGCCGCCGAGGTAGGTGCCGAGCGCGATCGCGACACCGGCGGAGACGACGACCCACATCGGGGGGTTGGAGCCGGGGGCGACGACACCCTGGGTGACCAGGGCCAGGGTGATGATGCCCATGGTCTTCTGCGCGTCGTTGGTGCCGTGCGCGAGGGAGACGAGACCGGCGGAGGCGATCTGGCCGGCCCGGTAGCCCTTCGCCGTGGACTTCGTGTCGGTCCTGGAGGCGATCTTGTACGTCAGCCGGGTGGCCGCCATTGCGGCGAGGCCGGCGACGAGCGGCGCGGCGATCGCGGGGATGAGCACCTTGGTGACGATGGTGCCGCCGTTGACCGCCGACCAGCCGGCCGACATCACGGCCGCGCCGATGAGGCCGCCGAAGAGGGCGTGGGAGGAGCTGGACGGCAGACCCATGAGCCAGGTCAGCAGATTCCAGAGGATGGCGCCGACGAGCGCCGCGAAGATCACTTCGGTACGAATGCCCTGTTCGTTGATGATCCCGCCGGAGATCGTCTTGGCGACCTCGACGGACAGGAACGCACCGACCAGGTTGAGCACGGCGGACATGGCCACCGCCGTCTTGGGCTTGAGGGCACCGGTCGAGATGGTCGTCGCCATCGCGTTGGCGGTGTCGTGGAAACCGTTCGTGAAATCGAACACGAGAGCTGTCACGACCACAATCGCGAGCAGCAGCGTGATGTGTTCCATTTACCCAGGCAATCGTTTGACGTCAGTGGCTGGACGAACGTAGGCAACCTGAGTGAACGGAAGGTGAACTGGGTCAGGCTGCATGGTGACTCTAACCGTGTCCAGACATTCCGCTTAGCGTCTCCGGGAGTGGTTCCGTCCACCATGTGGTCACCCCGCAACCCCGGGTAAGCCGTGCCGTTGCCGGACAGACAGGACGTGTCCCACTTCCGCCCCACTCGCCCCATGTCACCAGCCGGACACTCCGTGGGCCGCGTCAGCCGACCGGGGGACCCGCGGATGAGACCCACGTCACTCCAAGGTGGCCCCGTGCGGGTCTGTCCGGTGGCAGCCCGCCCCCGCCCTGCCGACACTGGGATGGTGCGCCCGGCTACAGCGACGGCAGCGGCCGTCACCACCCTGCTCGGTGTCGGCGCGGCCGCGATCGCGGCCGGCCGGTACGCCAGTGACGCCGCCCTCAAGGCGGCCGGACGGCCCCTGCCCCGTGACCCCCGGCTCACCGTGCACGCCACGGGCACCGACCAGGTCACCCTCACCCGCAGCCTCGCCTCGCTGCGCTCCGGTACGTACGGGATCGAGGGCCCGGACGTCCACGCCGTCGTCGGACCCGTGCTCGACCGGGTTCCGCACAGCGCGGACACAGTCGTCCGCCGCCTGGAACGGGTCGAGCTCGGCACCCTGGAACCGGGCGCCCGGGTCCGCTTCACCCCCGAGCTGCACCACGGCACCCCGACCACCGCGCTCGGCCTCGACCACGAGGACGTCGAGATCCCCGGCGAACTCGGCACCCTCCCCGCCTGGCTCGTTCCCGGTGCCCGCTCCACCTGGGTGATCGCCCTGCACGGCATCGGCACGACCCGCCGGCATCCCCTCAACCTCGTCCCGTTCCTCTCCCGGCGCCAGATCCCCGTCCTCTGTCTCGCCTACCGCGGGGACGAGGGCGCGCCCCCGTCCCCGGACGGCCTCGGCCATCTCGGCGACTCCGAGTGGCGCGACGTCGACGCGGCCATCCGGTACGCCGTCCGCAAGGGCGCCCAGCACGTCGTCCTGTACGGCTGGGGGCCCGGCGCCACGATGGCCCTGCACGCCGCCGCCGACTCCGGCGTACGGGACGTGATCCGCGGCCTCGTCCTGGACTCCCCGGTCCTCGACCAGGAGGCCACCCTGCGCAACCTCGCCTCCGCCCGCCGCGTCCCCGGCCCCCTGCTCCCGCTCGCCGTCCGCGCCGCACAGGACAGGACGGGCCTGCGCGGCGACCGTCTCCAGAAGGTCTCCGACCCGGCCGGTCTGCGCGTGCCGACGCTGGTCTTCCACGGCCCCGACGACACCATCGCCCCCTGGGAGCCGTCCCAGGAACTGGCCGCCCGCCGCCCGGAACTGGTCACGCTGCACACGGTCCGCGGCGCCCCGCACGCCTCGATGTGGAACGCCGACCCGGTCCCCTACGAAGAGGCCCTGCGCCGCTTCCTCACCCCCCTGCTCTGACCCCTCCTCCGGCGGCGTTCCACCGGCGCTGTCGATTCCGATTGGGCTTTCGGGCCGTCAGCGGGAAGACTGCCTCCGTGACGTCTCGAAAGCCTGATGAGCAATTGGCGCGCAACTCCAGACTCCGACTCGTCCGTCCGCGGGCACTCGCCACCGCCCGACGGGCAGTGACGACCCGGCGCACCCGGCCGGCGCCGCGGCCGCCGGAGGGCACTCCGCCCCGCGCGGAACTGGCCCGCCAGGCACGGACCGTCCTCGCCGACGCCGTACGGATCGCCCGCTGGGCCGCCGTCGACCGCGGGGCCGGTGGCGCCGCTCCGACCGGCCCCGAGGCCGTTCCCGTCCAGGAACGCGCCGCCGCCGCACTGGACCTGACGCCCGACCGGATCCGTGCCGGATGGGACCGGGCCCGGCTCGCGGGACTCGTCGAACTCCACGGCGACACCGCCCGCCCCGGCTGGCGGCTGCACGCCTGGGACCGCGACGACTCCGCGGTGCTGCGCGGCTGGGTCGCCCTGTTCGACGCCTGGTCCCTGGTCCACCCCGCTCCCGAGGGCGTGGCGCCCAGCGCCGTGGCCGAGGTCGTCGAGGCCGTCCCGCAGGTGCTCTCGCTGCTCCAGCTCTCCGCCGGACCCGTGCTCGTCCCCGCCCTGCTCGACCTGCTCCAGCAACGGGTCGAGGAGCTGCGCGAGGAGCGCTGCGAGGTCCCCGTCGACGGAGCGGGCACCGACACCGACGCCGTGTGCGCGGCCGACCCCGACGGGCTCTCCGCCCTGCTCGACTGGGCACTGGAGGGCCTCGCCGCCGTGGGTGCCCTGACCCTCGGCGACGGTTGCGAGGGCGCCGAAGGCGGCCTCGCCACCCTGACCCCGCTGGGCAACTGGGCGGTCTGGGTCAAGCTGGAGCAGATCTGCGTCGCCGCCCAGAGCCCCGCCGGCAACATCGAGCAGTCGGCCGAGGACATGCTCCGCGGCTGCGCCCGGCTCACCCCCGGCCCCGCCCGCGACGAGTACCGCGCCTGGCTCGCGGCCCGCACCCTCTCCAGCGCGGTCACGGAGCTCCTCGCCGTCGCCCGCGGAGAGGACGCCCTGCTGCGCGGTCTCGCCTTCGAGGCGCTCCGGGTCGTCGGAGCCCCCGCGGAGGCCGAGGTCCGGGCCGCCGCCGCGGAGGCCTCGCTCCGCCCCTACGCCCTGCTCTGGCTCGCCGAGTACGACGGCGCCGACCCCGACGACGCCCCGGACGTGCTCACCCGCGAGGAGGCCACCTGGCTCTGGGTGGACACCGCAGCGGCCGTCGCCGACCACGGTGAGAGCGTCCTGCTCGTCCGCCACCTCGACTCCGCCGTGCAGGGCACCGTCCCGGCCCTCCTCGACGAGATCAGGGCCGTCGGCCACCCCCGTACGGTCCAGGTTCTGGTCGCCCTCGCGGCCGCCCACCCCGACCCGGCCCTCGCCAAGGCCGTCCGCCGGGCGGCCTTCCAGGTCCACACCGGGGGATCGTGAGGGAGGCGTGAGGGCCCGCTACTCCGCGCCTCCCGGGAGGTACGTACCGAAGCTCCAGATGTTGCCCTCCGCGTCGCGGGCGATGTAGTCCCGCGAGCCGTACTCCTGGTCCTTGAGCGGCATCACGATCTCGATGCCGTGCTCCACCGCCCGCGCGTGGTGTGCGTCCACGTCGTCCACGTGGACGTACACCCCGGCGGGCCCGGCGGCCTCGACCAGCTTGTCGAACTCGCTGCCCGTCCCCTTGCTGCCGAGCATCACCATGCCGTTCCCGTACGTCAGCTCGGCGTGCACGACCTTGCCGTCCTCCTCGTACACCGCGTGGCGGGTGAAGCCGAACCCCTCCGTGAGCTGCTTGATCGCGGCGTGCGCGTCGTCATAGGTCAGGGTCGGACAGATGTGGGGTCCCTCAGCCATATCGATCACTCCTTTTCGCCTGATGCGCCATGGAAGCCCGGAATGTGACCTGGGTCTCAGTCTGGCATTCGCCACCGACAACGCCGTGTCTCAGCGGAAGGTGTTGCACCGCGCCATGTCGCCCGTCGTGTAGCCGGTGTAGAACCACTGCTGACGCTGCGCGGCCGAGCCGTGCGTCCAGTTCTCCGGTGTCACCCTGCCCTGGAACCTCTCCTGGATCCGGTCGTCGCCCACCGCGGCCGCCGCGTCCATGCCGTCGCGGATGTCGGCCTCCGTGAGCTTCGTCAGCAGCGGCCGGCCCGTCTTCTCGTCCGGCGTGGTCGTCGCGTGGTGCGCCCAGACCCCGGCGTAGCAGTCCGCCTGCAGCTCCACCCGTACGGCGTTGGAGTCGGCGCCCGCGCGCCCGTCCTGGGAGCGGGCCAGGGTGCCCATCATGTTCTGCACATGGTGGCCGTACTCGTGCGCCACGACGTACGCCTGAGCGAAGGGGCCACCGGTCGAGCCGAACTTCGTCCGCAGCTCGTCGAAGAACCCCAGGTCCAGATAGACCTGCCGGTCCCCCGGGCAGTAGAAGGGCCCGACCGCCGAGGTGGCCGAGCCGCAGGCGGTGCCCACCTGGTTCGTGAACATCACGGTGCGCGCGTCCCCGTAACGCCCGCCCCGCCGGGCGTACTCCGCCCGCCAGAAGTCCTGCACGCTGTTGACGACCGCCACGATCCGGCAGTCCTCGCGGGTGTTCGCATCCGCGCCGGTCCGGCAGGTGCGCTCGACCTGGGCGACGGAGGAGGAGGTCGCCGCAGGCTCGGGATCACCGGAGGAGAGTCCGAGCTGCTCGGGGCCCACCCCGAAGAGCAGCCCCAGGATCAGTGCGATGAAGCCGACGATTCCGCCGCCGACGGTGGCCCTCCCGCCCGGGATGCGGCTGCCGCGGACGTCCTTCACCTCGGAGGTGTCCAGATCGGCGTCGTCGTCGAACTGCATGGGCCACCGCCTCTGCCATGTCTGCCGCGGCAGTGGCCGCCGCCCTGCGGCCGAGTATCGGCGAATCCGACAGGGCCCGCCCCTTTTGTCGGGCATGGGCGGGACGGCGTGAGATGCGCCTCGGTGCGGGCCGTGGCCGAAAAGCAGTTGCAGGGGCCCGTTAGACTGGCCGTATGGCCATTCTCCTCGTGCACTAGCGGCGTCGAACCGCCCAAGAGCCCTTCCGCCGTCCACCCCCGCCCTGGAGTCTGTCCGTGATCACCGCTTCCGGCATCGAGCTGCGCGCCGGCGCCCGCATCCTCATCGAGTCCGCTTCCTTCCGTATCGCCAAGGGCGACCGCATCGGCCTGGTCGGCCGCAACGGAGCGGGCAAGACCACCCTCACCAAGTGCCTCGCCGGCGAGGGTATGCCCGCCGCCGGGCAGATCGCCCGCTCCGGCGAGGTCGGCTACCTCCCGCAGGACCCGCGCACCGGTGACCTCGACACGCTGGCCCGCGACCGCATCCTCTCCGCCCGCGGCCTGGACGTCCTCATCCGCAAGATGCGGATGAACGAGGAGCGCATCGCCACCGGCTCCGGCGCCACGCGCGACAAGGCGATGAAGCAGTACGAGCGCCAGGAGACCGAGTTCCTCACCAAGGGCGGGTACGCCGCCGAGGCCGAGGCGTCCACGATCGCCGCCGCCCTCGGGCTCCCGGACCGGGTCCTCGGCCAGCCGTTGCACACCCTCTCCGGTGGTCAGCGCCGCCGTGTCGAGCTGGCCCGGATCCTCTTCTCCGACGCCGACACCCTGCTCCTCGACGAGCCCACCAACCACCTCGACGCCGACTCCATCGTCTGGCTGCGCGACTACCTCAAGACCTACCGCGGTGGCTTCATCGTCATCTCCCACGACGTCGACCTGGTCGAGACCGTCGTGAACAAGGTCTTCTACCTGGATGCCAACCGCTCCACGATCGACGTCTACAACATGGGCTGGAAGCTCTACCAGCAGCAGCGCGAGGCCGACGAGAAGCGCCGCAAGCGCGAGCGTCAGAACGCCGAGAAGAAGGCCGCCGCCCTCAACTCGCAGGCCGACAAGATGCGCGCCAAGGCCACCAAGACCGTCGCCGCCCAGAACATGGCCAAGCGTGCCGAGCGTCTGCTCTCCGGCCTGGAGGCGGTCCGGGTCAACGACAAGGTCGCCAAGCTCCGCTTCCCGGAGCCCGCGCCCTGCGGCAAGACCCCGCTGACGGCGGAGGGCCTGTCCAAGTCGTACGGCTCGCTCGAAATCTTCACCGATGTGAACCTCGCCATCGACAAGGGCTCGCGCGTCGTCATCCTCGGCCTCAACGGCGCGGGCAAGACCACGCTGCTGCGCCTGCTCGCCGGGGCCGAGAACCCCGACACCGGCGAGGTGACCCCGGGCCACGGCCTCAAGCTCGGCTACTACGCCCAGGAGCACGAGACCCTCGACCCGGAGCGCACCGTCCTGGAGAACATGCGCTCCTCCGCGCCCGACCTCGACCTGGTCGAGGTGCGCAAGACGCTCGGTTCCTTCCTCTTCTCCGGCGACGACGTCGACAAGCCGGCCGGGGTCCTCTCCGGTGGTGAGAAAACCCGGCTGGCGCTGGCCACCCTGGTCGTCTCCTCGGCGAACGTGCTGCTCCTGGACGAGCCGACCAACAACCTCGACCCCGCCAGCCGCGAGGAGATCCTCGGCGCGCTGCGCACCTACAAGGGCGCGGTCGTCCTCGTCACCCACGACGAGGGCGCGGTCGACGCGCTCGAGCCGGAGCGGATCATCCTGCTTCCGGACGGCGTCGAGGACCTGTGGGGTCCGGACTACAAGGACCTGGTGGCGCTCGCCTGATCATCTCGGTATGGATCATTCGGCTCATGGGTGATCCTTCATCTGAGTGAGTGCGTCTCATACCCCCCGGCGCGGCCCCTGACGAATCCTTCCGTCAGGGGCCGCGCCGTCTTCTTCCCACGGGTGCGGCGCTGACCTGGCACTTCCCGCCCCGAGCGGTTCCCGGCCGTGCTCCGAGCGCAGCGGAATCAGAGATTCCGGTCGTGACGTCACCTTCCGCTCCCGCAATCCTTGTGGCACGGACCTTGTCGAATGGGTGGCCAGGACGTCCGGAAGGGGTGATCATGAGAAGTCCAGAGCGCACTTCCCATGAGGAGGCACGGGTGGCCGAGACTCTGAAGAAGGGCAGCCGGGTGACCGGCGCCGCGCGCGACAAGCTCGCGGCAGACCTGAAGAAGAAGTACGACTCCGGTGCGAGCATCCGGGCGCTGGCCGAGGAAACCGGTCGCTCCTACGGATTCGTCCACCGGATGCTCAGTGAGTCCGGAGTCACGCTGCGTGGACGCGGCGGGGCGACACGGGGCAAGAAGGCCGCCTCGGCCTGACCGGGGCGCGGTTCGTCGGGTCCACCGATTCTCATGGTGGCCACCCGGTCGACCGTGCGGTCGACCGGGTGGTTACTGTGCAGTCACTTACGCGTCAGTATTGCTGTCAGTGCTGCACTGGAACCGGAGGCGCCCCATGACTTCGCTCGACTCTGTGCTCGTTTTCGACAAGGACGGTGTACGGCTCACCGTCGAGGACGCCGTTGCCACGGTGACCCTGACCAACCCGGCGAAGCGCAACGCTCAGTCTCCCGCTCTGTGGCGGGCGTTGACGGAAGCCGGACGGTCACTGCCGGGCAGCGTGCGGGTCGTGGTCCTGCGTGGCGAGGGCATGTCCTTCTCCGCCGGGCTCGACCGGCAGGCGTTCACGCCCGAGGGCTTCGACGGAGAGCCGTCCTTCCTCGACCTGGCACGCGGGTCGGACGAGGACCTGGACGCGGTCATCGCCGAGTACCAGGAGGCGTTCACCTGGTGGCGCCGTAGCGACATCGTGTCGATCGCGGCTGTCCAGGGGCATGCCATCGGTGCCGGGTTCCAGCTCGCCCTCGCCTGCGACCTGCGGGTCGTCGCCGAGGACGTGCAGTTCGCCATGCGCGAGACCAGCCTGGGCCTCGTGCCGGACCTGACCGGTACGCACCCGCTGGTCTCCCTCGTCGGCTACGCCCGTGCGCTGGAGATCTGTGCCACGGGCCGCTTCGTCCATGCCGAGGAGGCCGAGCGCATCGGCCTCGCCAACATCGCCGTGCCCGGTGACGAACTCGAAGCCGCCGTACGGGACTTGAGCGCCGCACTCCTCTCCGCGCCGCGTGACGCGGTCATCGAGACCAAGGCGCTGCTCCAGGGCGTCTGCGGACGCACCTACGAGCAGCAGCGCGCCGCCGAGCGTGCCGCCCAGGCCCGCCGTCTGCGCGACCTCGCGGGCCTCGGCGACTGACACCCCGGGCCGTCGGCGGCCGCTTGCGCGCCCGGATCCGCGCCGTCAGCCCACCGCCGAGACCAGCACCGTGACCGCCGTCGCCTCCGGGGCGGCGGCGGTCGCCGCCGTGCGGGCGGCGCGTGCCACGTCCAGCGCACGATGCCCGGCGGACACCGCCAGCTCCACACGGAGCAGGCCGGGGGCGCGATGCAGCGGGTTGCCCAGTGTGCCGGTCAGCGTCGCGACGCCCTCGACCGCGAGCACCGCGAGGGCCGTCGGGTCCTCCGGCATGAGTGAGGTTTGCCCGGGTGGGTGAGTGGCGGCCGGCGAATCCGGGGCCTCCCAGGCGTCCTCGGCGAGGTCGGTCACGCGGAGGTCCACCTCGACGACTGCCAGGCCCAGTTCCCGGTCCGCCGAGGTGAACAGGGCCTCGCGCACCTCCGCCGCGAGCGCCGGCAGTGGCCTGCCGGCCTCCGTCCCGTACTCCGCCGCGAACCCGGCCGAGATCCCCAGGGTCCCCGGGGGGAGTCCGCCCGGCGGCACAGGGAACGGCTCCTCCCCGCCCGCCTCCACGAGCCCCACCCGGAGCGCCCCCGGCACCACCCCTCGTACGGCCGCCGCCGCCCGCAGCAGCACCGCCCGCGCCGCCTGCTCCGTCAGCCACGCGCCGTCCGCCGCCTCCCCGAGCGGCAGCAGTCGGCCCGGCGCGAGTCGCTCGCGCACCGCCGCCGCCCATCCCGTGCCCGCTGTCGTCGTCATGTCCCCCAGCCTGCCGCATCCCCGGCGCGAGACCGGGCAAGCGCGCTTAATGTGGGCAAAGAGGTAGATAGCGGAATGGAAGGGATGATCGGCGATGAATGACCCCGCACACCCCGATGAACCGTCCGTGACCAAGCGCGGCGGCGGCGCCCCGGCGAGCCGCGGCAGGACCACCATCGCCGACGGCGTCGTGGAGAAGATCGCCGGCCTTGCCGCCCGCGACGTTCCCGGCGTCCACGCCATGGGCAGCGGTCTCTCCCGTACCTTCGGCGCCGTACGCGAACGCGTGCCCGGCGGAGGAGGGCAGAGCGCAACACGAGGCGTGAAGGCTGAGGTCGGCGAGGTGCAGACCGCACTCGACCTGGAGATCGTCGTCGACTACGGCGTCTCGATCGCCGATGTGGCCGGTGATGTGCGCGAGAACGTCGTTACCGCCGTGGAACGGATGACCGGCCTGGAGGTCGTCGAGGTCAATATCGCGGTCAGCGACGTGAAGCTGCCGGACGAAGAGGACGAGACGTCGGAGCCGCGGCTCCAGTAGCCGCTGGCAGCCCGGCGAAAGGGGCTCAGCATGAGCATGGCGATGATCGGCCTGGTGGCCGGAATGGGCCTCGGCTTCGCCGGATACTTCGGCGGCTTCGGGGCGTTCGTACTGGTCGCGGCGTTGGGCGCGATCGGCTTCGTCGTCGGGCGGTTCCTCGAGGGGGACCTCGAACCCGGCGACTTCTTCCGGAGTCGCGAGCGCGGCGACCGGCGGCGGTGACCGGGGGTGAGAGCAGACCGGGTGGGCCCCGCCGGTCGCGGGGCGACGACGATCGCCGACCGGGTCGTCGCGAAGATCGCCGCGCGGGCCGCGCGGGAGGCGCTCGACCGCGTCCCCCCGGGCGGCTCGCCGCCGCACGCCTCGGTCGTCGTGCAGCGTGACATCGCGCGCGTCTCGCTGAGCCTGGAACTCGGGTACCCCGTCGACCTCGGCCGCCAGTGCGGCGCGGTCCGCAGCCATGTGATGCGCCGCGTACGGGAGTTGGCGGGCATGGAGGTGCCCGAGGTGGCCATCCACGTCGAGCGCTTGCACTCCCCGCGCACGGAGCGCGCGTCGGCCGGGCGGAGGCTTGCATGACCACGGAGACCGACACCGACACAGTGCCGCCCGTACGCGAGAAGGCGACGGTCGCGGCCCGCCGCTTCTGGGCCGTCCGGCGGATCCCCGCGGCGCTGATCGCGCTCCTCGTCCTCGGCGGCGCAGGACTGCTGCTCTACGACGTGGCCGCGGTACGGGCCGACCACACGGCCATGCGCTGGCGACGCGTACTCGCCGACGACCTGGCGACCCGGCACCTCGACAACGCCTGGGTCCTGGCCGGCGCCTCCGTCGCCGTCGTCCTCGGCGCCTGGCTGCTGCTGCTCGCGGCCACCCCGGGGCTGCGCGCCGTCCTGCCGATGCGGCGCGGCCACGCCGACGTACGGGCCGGACTCGACCGCGACGCCGCGGCCATGATCCTGCGGGACCGGGTGATGGAGGTCTCGGGCGTGCAGTCCGTACGGGTACGGATGGGGCGCAAGAAGGTGGCCGTGCACGCGGTCTCGCACTTCCGCGAACTCGACGAGGTACGCGCCGACATCACGACCGTGGTGACCACGGGAATCGACGAACTGGGGGTCGCCCGGCCACCGGCGCCGACCGTGCGGGTGGCCCGGCCGCCGAGGAAGGGGTGAAGGGGTGACCGTCATTCTCCGGCGCGTCAACAGGATCGTGCTCGGACTCGTGGGCCTGCTGCTCGTCGTCGTCGGCGGGGCGGTCCTCGCGGCCGGATTCGATCTGCCGGTGCCCTCGTGGTGGCCGTGGTGGGGGCCCTCCGACGTCCTGCTGAGCAAGGCGGACCGGTACCGATGGCGCGACGAGGGCTGGTGGTGGCCGGCGGTCATCGCCGCCCTCGGACTCGTCGTGCTGCTCGCCCTGTGGTGGCTGATCGCCCAGTTCCGGCGTGCCCGGCTCGCGGAGGTCCTGGTCGACACCGGCGACGGAGAGGGAGCGACGGTGAGGGGCCGGGCGCTGGAGACCGTCCTGGCGGCGGACGCGGAGGCACAGGACGGGGTGGCCCGCGCCCGGGTCCTCCTGACGGGCCGCCGCACGGCGCCCCGTGCCCGTATCGCCCTGCTCCTGGAGCCCTACGCCTCGCCGGGCGAGGCCCTGACCTCCCTGACCGACCAGGCCCTGGCCGACGTCCGCACCTCGGCGGGCCTGGCGTCCCTGCCCACCGAGGCCCGCCTCCGCGCGACCAAGCACGGCGCGCGGAGGGTGACCTGAGGCTCCGTGGCCGAGGCCGCTCCTTCGACGCGGACCGTCAGAAGCCGTGCCTCGCCCCGCCGTCCACCGAGACCATCACGCCCGTCACGTACGAGGCCGCGGGCGACAGCAGGAACGCCGCCGTGCGGCCGTACTCCTCCGGCGTGCCGTAACGGCGCAGCGGGATACGGGACTCGCTCGCCGCCCGCGCCGCGTCCGCGTCCCCGGACATCGCGTCGAGCGAACGCACCCGGTCCGTGTCGATGCGCCCCGGCAGCACGCCGACGACCCGGATGCCGCGCGGCCCCAGATCGCCCGCGAGGGACTTCGCGAAGCCGGCCAGACCGGGGCGCAGCCCGTTGGAGATCGTCAGGCCCGGGATCGGCTCGTGGACGGAGCCGGAGAGCACGAAGCCGATGACCCCGCCCTCGGTCAGCGAGTCCGCCGCCGCCCGGGCCATCCGTACCGCCCCCAGGAAGACCGTGTCGAACGCCGACGCCCACTGCTCGTCGCTGTTGTCCGCGCCGAAGCCCGGCGCCGGGCCGCCCACGCTGACGAGGATGCCGTCGAAGCGCCCGAAGCGGGAACGCGCCTCGGCGATCAGCCGGGCGGGCGCATCCGGGTCGGCGTTGTCGGCGGCCAGACCGGCCGCGTCCGGGCCCAGCTCCTCGGCCGCCTCGGCGACCGCCTTCTCCTCGCGCCCGGTGATCAGCACCTTCGCGCCCTCGGCGAGCAGCGCCTCGGCCGACGCCCGGCCGAGCCCACGCGTCGCGCCGGTCACCACGTACACACGGTCCTTCAGCCCAAGATCCATGGCCCTATCCTGCCGCGTCCTCCCAGGGCAGCGCGAGGGCGGTGCCCACCAGGCCGATGTGGCTGAACGCCTGTGGGAAGTTGCCCAGCTGCCGCCGTGCCACCGGGTCGTACTCCTCCGCGAGGAGCCCCACGTCGTTGCGGAGGGCGAGCAGGCGCTCGAACAGCTCGCGCGCCTCGCCCTCCCTCCCGGTCATCCGCAGCGCGTCCGCGAGCCAGAAGGAGCAGGCGAGGAACGTTCCCTCGCCGCCGGGCAGGCCGTCGACCGAGCCCCCCTCGGTGCTGTAGCGGCGGACGAATCCGCCATGTGTCAGCTCCTCGCGGACCGCGTCGATCGTCCCCAGCACCCGCGGATCGTCCGACGGCAGGAACCCGACCCGCGGGATCAGCAGCGTCGCCGCGTCCAGCTCCCGCGAGCCGTACGACTGGGTGAACGTGTTGCGATCAGGGTCGTACCCCTTCGCGCACACCTCCGCATGGATCTCGTCCCGCATGGCCCGCCACCGCGCCGCGTCCCCGCGCAGCGAGGGATCCGCCTCGAGCGCCCGCACCGCGCGGTCGGCGGCGACCCACGCCATGACCTTCGAGTGCACGAAGTGGCGGCGCGGCCCGCGCACCTCCCACAGCCCCTCGTCCGGATTCCGCCAGGTCGACTCCAGGAAGCCCAGCAGGCTCAGCTGCAGGTTCCAGGCGTGCGGCTCGGCGGGGATCCCCGCCGCCCGCGCCATGTCGAGCGAGTCCATGACCTCGCCGTACACATCGAGCTGGAACTGGTCCACCGCAGCGTTCCCGATCCGTACCGGCGCCGAGTCCGCGTAGCCGCGCAGCCAGGGCACCGTCATCTCGGGCAGCCGCCGCTCACCGCCCGGGCCGTACATGATCTGCAGATCGGCCGGATCGCCCGCCACCGCGCGCAGCAGCCAGTCGCGCCACGCCGCCGCCTCGTCGACATAGCCGGCCGCCAGCAGTGCGCCGAGCGTGAGGGTCGAGTCGCGCAGCCAGCAGGAGCGGTAGTCCCAGTTCCGTACGCCGCCCAGCTCCTCCGGGAGCGAGGTCGTGGGGGCGGCCACGATGCCGCCCGTCGGCGCGTACGTGAGCGCCTTGAGCGTGATCAGCGAGCGCAGCACCGACTCCCGGTACGGCCCCTCGTACGTACAGCGCGCCGACCAGTCGCGCCAGTCCCGCAGACAGTCATCGAGCGCGCCGTAGGGGTCGATCAGCGCCGGACGCGGCTCGTGCGAGGGGTGCCAGGTGAGCACGAACGCCACCTTCTCGCCCTCGTCGACCGTGAACGACGACCATGTGGCGAACTGCTGCCCCCAGGTCTTCACCGGAGGGTCGCTGCGCAGCCACACCGAGTCGGGCCCCGCCACCGCCACGCGATGGCCGTCGCTGCGCCGGACCCACGGCACGATCGAGCCGTAGTCGAAGCGCAGTCGCAGCGCGGCAGTCATCTCGACGCTGCCGCTGACGCCCTCCACGATCCGCATGACATCGGGCGCCTTGTCGCGCTGCGGCATGAAGTCGACGACCTTCACGGTCCCGGTGCGGGTCTCCCAGTACGTCTCGAGAACGAGGGAGTCGCCGGCGTAGCCGCGGCTGGTGCAGGTCGTGGCGCCCTTGGGGGCTATACGCCAGTGCCCGTTGTCCTCGTCGCCGAGCAGCGCGGCGAAGCAGGCGGCCGAGTCGAAGCGCGGCAGACACAACCAGTCGATCGACCCGTCGCGGCCGACGAGCGCGGCCGTCTGCAGATCGCCGATGAGGGCGTAGTCGTCGATACTTTGCGTCACGCTTTGGCGTGTTCCCGGAAGAGGCGACGGTCAATCAGGGAGGCGGCTGAGCCGAGGCACTGCCCGGCCGATCGGGCGGTTCGGCTAGACGGCGGCGGGGGCGGGTTCCGGGGCTTCCGCGTCTCCGTCGGTGTCGGCCGCGGCCTCCCGGTCGCGCTTCTCGCGACGCACCAGGACCACCCAGCCGACCGGCACACCGGAGGCGAAGAGCCACCACTGCACGGCGTACGCCATGTGCGCGCCGATCGAGTCGTGGTCGGGCTCCGGAACAAGCTCGGGGGTGTTCCCCGCGGGCTCGGGCGCCGTCTGCTCCAGGTAGCCGCCCAGGACCTCGCGGCCGAGCAGCTCGGCCTGCTGTGCGCTGTTGATCAGCATCACCTGACGGTCCGGCAGCCCGCGCAGGTCCTTGATACCGCTGGCATCGGTCGTCTCGTCCGCCTTCAGACGGCCGGTGACGGTGACCTCGCCCTTCGGAGCGGGCGGAACCTCGGGGTACGCCTTCTGGTCGGGGGCCGCCGGAACCCAGCCGCGATTGACCAGGACGACCCGGCCGTCCTTCAGGACCAGCGGGGTGAGCACCATGACGCCCTGGCGGTCGTCGGCGTTGGTACGGCGCCGGACGACGACCTCGTGCGCGGTGTCGAAGGTGCCGGTGGCGGTGGTCCGGCGCCAGTAGTCGGCGCGCGGGACGGTGTGACCGGGGGAGGTCAGCTCCTCGATGGGGAGCGGCTTCGCCTGCAGGTTCTCCGCGATCAGGGCGTTCTGGGCGACGCGGCGCTCGTGCCGGTGGAACTGCCAGAAGCCCAGCTCGACCATCGTCGGGACGAGGGCGAGGGCGATGAGGGTGAGGATCACCCACTGCCGGGACAACAGGAAGCGGTACACCCCATGACCGTACAACTGTGGTCATGGGGTGCACGCACGGGGGTTCCGGTCGCCCGGGGCGGCCGTGGTTCAGACGTGATCGACGATGCCCACCTTTCCCTCCGCGCGGGCGCAGTGCCCGCCGCAGAACCAGCTGCCCTCGACCTCGACGCCCTGGCCGATGATCTGCACCTTGCAGTGCTCACAGATGGGCGCCATGCGGTGAATGGCGCAGGAGAAGCAGTCGAAGACGTGCACCGCGCCCTGCGCGTGCACCTCGAAGGACATGCCGTAATCGTTTCCGCAGACCTCACAACGTGCCATGCGCCACAGGGTGCGACGCGCGCCCCGGGAAGCGTGGGCGGCACGCCCGGTGCGTCACCCGTCTGCCGGGGCCACGTCCCGCAGCAACTGGGTGAAGGCCGCCTCGTCGACGATCGGCGTACCGAAGGACTTCGCCTTCACCGTCTTGGAGGTCGCGGCGTCCGGGTCGTTGGTGACCAGCAGGCTCGTCAGCCGGGAGACACTGCCGGCGATATGGAGCCCCGCCTCGAAGGCGCGGTCCTCCAGGAGCTCGCGGTCGATGGAGGTGTCGCCCGAGAACGCCACCCGCATCCCCTGCTTGAGCGGTTTGTCCGTTTCGTAACGCCCGGGGTTGGGATGGGGGCACGGCGGCCGCTTCCGCGAGGGGCGCCAGCTGTTCGTGTGGTACGAGGCCTGGTAGCCGATCCGCGGCGCGGCCGGCGTGGACGCCCACTCCGTCAGCGGCCGGCACTCCAGCAGCGGCAGTCGTACGTTCCGCTCGGCTGCCGTGTGCAGACTCGGCCGGAAAGCCTCGGCCAGCACGCGCGCGTCGTCCAGCGCGTTGTGCGCCCGCTGCTGGACGACGCCGTAGTGCGCGGCCAGCGACTCCAGCTTGTGGTTGGGCAGCGGAAGCGACAGCTCCTTGGAGAGCGCGATGGTGCACAGCCGCTGCCGTACCGGCGCGGTGCGCTCGGCCCGCGCGTACTCCCGGGCGATCATCTGCCAGTCGAAGATCGCGTTGTGCGCCACCAGGACCCGGCCGTCGAGCCGGGCGGAGAACTCGGCGGCGATCTCCGGGAAGAGCGGCGCGCCCTCCAGCAGGTCACTGGTCAGTCCGTGGATCCAGACCGGCCCCGGGTCCCGCTCCGGATTGACGAGCGTGTACCAGTGGTCCTCGACATTGCCCTGGGCGTCGAGGCGGTAGACGGCAGCCGACACTATCCGGTCGTCGCGGGCGAGTCCGGTGGTCTCCACGTCGACGACCGCGTACCCCTGTGGGTAGGCGGTCGGCCACGTCGCTGCTGTCGTACGGTCGTCGAGCATGGTCACTGAGAATACGGGCCATCGCTGACAACTCCGCCCCCGGTGTCCGCTCCGGCGCCGGAATCCGGTCACGACATCGACGCCTCGCCCCGCTCGCCGCGGCCATGGCGCGGCGAGCGCAGGCCAGTTCACCCGGCGCGGTCCGCCCCGCTCACCCCAGCAGGGCCACCAGGTCCCCGGCCGCCGCCTGTTCGAGCCCCCAGCCGTCCACCGGTCCCGGCAGCAGACGGTAGACCGTGCCTGTCACCTCGTCGGGCACGACGTCGCCGTCCAGGAGGGCGAGGAAGGCGTTCCGGCCGTTCGCCACCTGCGCCGCCGTCGCGCGTCCGTCCTCGGCCGTCCGCCGCAGATCCGGCACCCCCGCCGTACGGATCCGGTCCGCGAAGGAGCCGGCCTCCTCGTCGGGACGCCGTGCGTACTCCCACACCTCGTCGGTGCGCCGGTGCCCGCGCCGCAGCACCACGACCCGGTCCGAGCGCGCGGCGGCATGCCAGACGGCCAGGTCCCAGAGCGTCGTCCGGCCGGCGGTGAAGTACTGGTACAGGTCCCTGCCGACCCGGCCCAGGTCGGCGCTGTGCGCGGACACGCTCTGGAAGCCTTCGGACGGCGGCAGGTGCAGATCCGTCCAGAGGAACGTGCGCTGCTCCAGGTCGACCAGCATCGGCACATGGATCCGGGCGTCGCCCATGAGGTCGTACCGCTGGCGCACCGTCCTCGGGTCGTACTCCGCGCCCCTGCCCTCCCTGGAAGGGAGGGCCATGAAACCGGCGAAGGCGTCCAGGAGCTGGTCGAAGGGCACGTTGTTGTAGCTGAGGACGATCGGCATCGCGAACCGTACGCCGGCGTCGGCGAGTTCCGCCAGGTCGAGATCGGCGTACTCGGTCGCGCCCTTGGGCGCGGGCGCGGAGGTCAGGTCACCGGAGTGGACGACGGCCCGCCTGCCGTAGACGAGATTGGTGTAGTCGCACAGTCCGACGTACGACCAGTCCGCGTCGAAGAGCGCCACGGACAGATCCAGGTCGACCCGGGTCTTCGTCGGCTGGGTCCAGTGCAGGAACATGCGCAGGACGTCTCCCCGGGGCAGCGGCTGCGTCGAGCCGCGCGGCACCGACACCAGGGCCTTGGCCGCGGCGCCCTCCGCGGACGGCACCGCGAGTCCGGAGAGCGCCTCGTCCAGGACGGAGACGTCGAACCGGGGTGCGGCGGCGAGCCGGCGCAGCACCTCGCGCTCCAGCAGGGCGCAGACCTCTTCGGTGAGGGCGCTCGGCAGGGGCGCGCGCCGGTCGTCCGTCGTGTACGCGTGCGTGACCCGCCCGCGAGGGAAGAACACCCGCCGGTCGCCCGGCAGATGGCGGATCCGCAGCCGTCCGAGTGCCGCGAGCAACGGGCCGGGGCCCGCGCCGGGCAGGGCGCGGCGCAGCGTCTCGGCCACGCGCGCGTGGAGGGCGTCGGAGCCGTACAGCCGCAGCAGATGGTCGAGGCGTCGCACCAGTTCGCCGGGGCGCTGCGCGAGCAGGGTGAGCGCGGTGTCCGGGTCCCGCTCGGCCAGGGCGGTCTCGACGCGACCCGACCAGGTGTGCGGCTTGAGGCGGAGGCCGTCGACCCGTACCGCGTGGGGGTGCTCGGCGGCGGTCCGCAGCAGGGCCTCGCCCAGTGGGTCGTTCCCGGTCTCCACCGAGGTGCCGCGCAGCACCGCGAAGGCCATGGCCGCCCGGGGGTGCCGGGTGTGCTGCTCGTACGGGTGGAGGATCTCGGCGGCCTTCTTCCACAGGCCGGGGTGGCGCAGCAGGTCCTCGACCAGCGACGTCGTGTCGAGCCCGTCGAGGACGGCGAGCAGCCGGCGGCGCAGCGGGCGCGGCAGGGACAGGAAGCGTCGGGGCTCCAGCAGATCGGCCTCCCCGCCCGACCGGACGGCCAGCAGCCGCAGGACGTCCGTGGCGGTGGTCAGCCGGGCGTCCAGCTCGGCCTCCACGGCCGCGCGGGTGGTTCGGTCGAGCAACAGCGTGCCCAGGAGCAGGGCCTTGGTCTCCCGTACGGGGATGTCGGCGGGCAGCCAGTCGAGCGTGGTCGGGGCGTGGGCGAGAAGCACCTTCAGGTCGTCGCGGTCGCTCGGGGACAGCGGAGTGCGCCGGGCCAGGAGGGTCAGCAGGGCCGTGACCACGCCGGCGTGCAGGTCGCGGCCGAGCGCCAGCAGCCGCAGCGGACCGGCCGAGGACTCCTCCTCGTCCCGAGCGGCGGCGGTGGCGGCGGAGGGCTTCAGGAACGGGTCCTCCGGGTCGATGCGCCGGTGGCAGATCGGGCAGCCCGTGTACTCGGCGCCGTCCCAGCAGACTTCGCACACCAGATGGGCGCAGGGCGAGACGGCGTGGACGCTGCCGGCGGTCCCGCACAGCACGCACGGCTGGGTCGGCCACTGGAGCAGCAGCCCGAACATCCGGTCGACGTACAGCGCGAACGTGTCGTCGGGGACGGAGGCCGGGAAGGACCGGAACAGCGGCATGTGCGAGCGGTCCGCGCCCAGTTCGGCGTCGAGCCGTCCGAGGAGGCCGTGGCCGGCGTCCGCCAGTCCGGCCGGTCCGAGCCGGCCGAGCGCGGCGCGCAGCTCGGCGGTGGGGGCGAAGCCCCGGTCCAGGAGCTCTGCCTCGAGGGCGGTGAGGCCTTCGGCGGTGGAGCGGTCGCCGGGGCGGGGCCCGGCCTGATCGACGTAGACCGTACGGAGACGGCGGAGCAGGACGGACGACACCACAGACAAAAAAGGGATCTCCAGGAGGGAGGGGAAGAGTGGGGCGGGAGACGGAGAGTGAGCGCGCTACAGGTGTCGTAGAAAGAGAGAAGGAAGCACGCTTGCGGAGCCGTCCCCGCGTGAACTCACCCTAGGACGGCCCCACGCGCGCGTGCCACCGAATTAATCCGGGACTCCGTCATGCTTGATCCGGGACTCCGTCAGGGGGCCTCAACAGGCCGTCCACCAATGCCCGTACGGAGGTGGTGAAGAGCCGCTCCGGGTCGACCGGGGCCGCGAGGGCGCGGGTGAGGGCGGGGTCGGGCGGGTCGGTCGTCTCCGTCTGCCAGAGCTCCACCTCGGCGGGCGACTGGACCGGCGCCCGCTCGCGGTTGCGCTCGACCAGGACATGGCCGACGACCTGGACCTGCACGGCCCGGACCACCTCCGCCGCCCGCGCACCGCGCAGACCCGCCGCGTGCACCTCATGGGCCAGGGCGCGCTGGGCGGGCAGGAACATCCGCTCCGTCAGGCCCCGTTCGTGCACCATCGCCACCAGATGCGGGCGCTCCCGCAGCTCGCGGCGGAGCGCCCGCGCCACGGAGACGATGCGGGCGGCGGGAGTGCGGCCGCGCGGGGTGATCGCGGAGAGATCGGCGACCGTCCGCTCGACCAGCGCGTCGAGCAGGGACTCGCGGTTGCCGACGTGCCAGTAGATCGAGGTGACCGCGGTGCCGAGCTCGGCGGCGAGCTTGCGCATGGTCAGCGCGTCCGGGCCGTGCTGCTTCACCAGAGCGGCGGCGGTCTCCAGAACCTCCTCGCGGGTGAGTGCGGTGCGCGCCATCCGTTCCCCCAACTCTGTTGCCTGCACGGCTCTTTACCCTTCATCGCCGCCGGTGTAACTGTGTTACAGACCCGACCCGCTGAAGGGTGGTACGTCCATGGCACGAGTACGGTACGGGGCGCGCACCGACGCCGAGATCACGGCGGCCCGCACGAAGAGCGCGAAGCTCCCCGACATCTGGTCCACCGGAGTGGTCGCCGTCTGGGAGACGGATCCGGACGTGGTGGCGGCCGTCCTGCCTCCCCCGCTGAAACCCACCGAACGGCCCCTCGTACGGGCCAACATCTCCCAGGTCGATCTGCCCGGCTACCCCCTCGGCGCCGGCTCGGTCGCCGTCGCCGCCGCCCACGGCGACCAGGAGGGCTGGTATCCGCTCGTCATGCCGATGACCCTGGAGCGCGCCCTCATCGGCGGCCGTGAGGTCTTCGGCGAACCGAAGAAGCTCGGTGAGGTCGCCGTCGAACGCGACGGACTCGTCGTCCGCGCCTCGCTCGGGCGACACGGCATCGACTTCGTCGAGGTGCGGGGCGCGGTCTCCGGCCCGCTGCCGCTGCCCGAGCCCGCCGACAAGACCGACTTCTACTTCAAGTTCCTGCCGGGCGTGGACGGCACGGGCTTCGACGCCGACCCCGTCCTCGTCCACTGCGTCCGGGCCGAGAAGGTGCGGAAGCTGGAGCGGATCACCGGAGACGTCGTCCTGCGCGAGTCCATGTACGACCCCGTCGCAGACCTCCCCGTACGCCGGATCGTCGAGATCACCATCGGCGAGAAGACCACCGACCAGAAGGGCCGGGTCGTGGAGCGGGTCAGCGCGCAGGCCCTCCTGCCGTACATCCACCAGCGGTACGACGACCCGCAGCAGATCCTCGACGGCCCGCCGGAAGGGAGCGTGTGATGGAGCTGCGTCAGGGCCAGGTCGCCGTCGTCACCGGCGCGGCGAGCGGCATCGGGCTCGCCATGGCGCGCCGCTTCGCCGAAGAGGGGCTCGCCGTCGTCCTCGGCGACGTGGAGGAGGCGGCGCTCGCCAAGGCGGCCGGGGAGCTGATGGAGGGCGGCGCACAGGTTCTCGCCCGTACGGTCGACGTCAGCGAACCCGACTCCGTACGGGCCCTCGCCGACGCCGCGTACGACGCCTTCGGCGCCGTCCACGTGCTGTGCAACAACGCCGGCGTCGGCTCCGGCGCCGAGGGCCGCATGTGGGAGCACGAGCCCAACGACTGGAAGTGGGCCTTCGCCGTCAACGTCTGGGGCGTCTTCCACGGCATCCAGGCCTTCGTCCCGCGCATGATCGCCGGCGGCGAGCCCGGACACGTCGTCAACACCTCGTCCGGCGACGGCGGGATCGCCCCGCTGCCCACCGCCTCCGTGTACGCCGTCACCAAGGCGGCCGTCGTCACGATGACCGAGTCGCTGTACGCGCATCTGAAGGCGGAGCACGCGCGCGTGGGGGCGTCCGTGCTCTTCCCCGGTCCGCACATGCTGCGCACCGGCCTGTGGGAGTCGCACCGCAACAGGCCCGAGCGGTACGCCAAGGAACGGCCGCGCAAGACCCCGTACCGCAGCCTCGACCAGTGGGAGGCGGCGATGAAGGACGCCGGGCACGAGGTCGCCTTCACCCCCGTCGAGGAGGTCGCCGGGCACGTCGTCGACGGCATCCGCGCCGACCGGTTCTGGATGCTCCCGGCGAGCGAGCACAGCGACCGGCAGATCCGGGCGCGCTCGCAGTCGATGCTCGACCGCGCCGATCCGTCGTACCTGGAGAGCTTCATTCTCGACTGAGGGGCACCCCATGAGTCATGAAGACCCGTATCTGATCATCTCCTCCGACTGCCACGCCGGTCTGCCCACCGAGCGCTACCGGCCCTATCTGGACTCCCGCTTCCACCGCGCCTTCGACGAGTTCCTCGCCGGGCGCGACGCCCGCCGTGAGGCCATGACCCGGCTCGGGGTGCGCAACGAGGCGTTCGCGAACAAGTGGTTCAGCGACAACGAGGAAGGGCTGCGGGGCGGGTGGGACGCCGCCCAGCGGCTCAAGGAGCTCGACGGGGACGGTGTGGCCGCCGAGGTCGTCTTTCCCGACGCGGACGCCGTCGACAGCCAGACCGCCGCGCCCTTCGGGGTCGGCCTCGGGCTCTCCGGCGACCAGGACCCGGAGCTCGGCATGGCGGGCGCGCAGGCGCACAACCGCTGGCTGGCCGAGTTCGTCGGACAGAACCCCGAGCGGCACTGCGGAGTGGCGCTGCTGCCGATCACGGCCGAGCCGTCGAAGGTCGTCGCCGAGATCCACCGGGCCAAGGAGTCGGGGCTCGGGGCGCTGATGATCCCCTCCATGTGGGTGGACAGGGAGCCGTACCACGACCGGCGTTACGACCCGATCTGGGCGGCCGCCGCCGAGACCCGGATGCCGCTGGTCACCCACTCGGGCGCGGCGCCGCGCGAGGAGTACGGCGACCATCTCGGCATCTACGTCAGCGAGGTGACCTGGTGGCCGGCCAGGCCGCTGTGGTTCCTGCTCTGGTCCGGCGTCTTCGAGCGGCACCCGGGGCTGAGGTTCGGCGTCGCCGAGTCGGGCTGCTGGTGGCTGCCGAACCTGCTGTGGTTCATGGACCGGCTCTATCTGGGCGCCCACGGCGGCAAGAAGCTGTCCCCGTTCGCCGAGCTGAAGCGGCCGCCGAGCGAGTACCTGGACCGCCAGGTCTTCGTCTGCGCCACCAACACCAAGCGGCGCGAGCTGGCGCAGCGGTACGAGATCGGCGTGGACAACATCCTGTGGGGCTCGGACTTCCCGCACCCGGAGGGGACCTGGCCCAACACGCGCGCGTGGCTGCGGAACACGTTCCACGACATCCCGGTGGCGGAGACGCGCCGAATGCTGGGTCTCGCGGCGGCCGAGGTCTTCGGATTCGACATTCGCACGCTGGATCCGATCGCCAAGCGCATCGGCCCGACCCCGGCCGAGCTGGGTCAGTCGCCCGACCAGGCAGCGGTCGAGGCGTCCTGGGCCCGCTCGCGCGAGGTCGGCCGCCACTGGCTGACGGACCACGACTTCCCCACCCTGGGGGTGAGCTGATGGACCGCTACACCGTCATCTCGGCGGACTGCCACGCGGGCGCCGACCTGCTCGACTACAAGCCGTACCTGGAGAAGAGGCACCACGACGACTTCGACGCCTGGGCGGCCGGCTACGTCAACCCGTACGAGGACCTGCTCGCCGACACCGCCGACCGCAACTGGAACTCGGGGCGCCGGCTGCGCGAGCTGGAGGCGGACGGGATCATCGCGGAAGTCGTCTTCCCCAACACCATCCCGCCGTTCTTCCCCTCCGCCTCCCTGATGGCCCCGGCCCCGACCCGCGAGGAGTTCGAGCAGCGCTGGGCCGGGCTGCGCGCGCACAACCGCTGGCTGGCCGAGTTCTGCGCGGACGCGCCCGGCCGTCGGGCGGGTGTGGCGCAGATCCTCCTCAACGACGTCGACGAGGCGGTACGGGAGATCCGCCGCACCAAGGAGGCGGGCCTCACCGGCGGCATCCTCCTGCCCGGCGCCCCGCCCGGCAGCGGGATCCCCGAGCTGTACTCGCAGACGTACGACCCGATCTGGGCGGTCTGCGCGGAGCTGGGCGTCCCCGTCAACCACCACGGCGGCTCCGCCTCGCCGCCGCTCGGCGACGAACCGGCCGCGCGTGCGGTGTTCATGGTGGAGACGACCTGGTTCTCGCACCGGGCGCTCTGGCACCTCGTCTTCGGCGGCGCCTTCCGCCGCCACCCCGAGCTGAAGCTCGTCCTGACCGAACAGGGCTCGGGCTGGATCCCCGGGGTCATGGACATGCTGGACTACTACCACGCGCGCCTGGTCGCGGCGGCCTCTCGTACCGGCACCGCCGAGTCCAAGTTCGGAGCCGGCCTGGCGGAGTCCATGGGCAAGGGCCCCAGCGAGTTCTGGCGGGACAACTGCTTCGTCGGCGCGAGCTTCATGCGCCCGCACGAGGTGCCGCTGCGCGACCGGATCGGCCTCGACAAGATCATGTGGGGCAGCGACTACCCCCACGACGAGGGCACGACCCCGTACTCCCGCGAAGGTCTCCGCATCGCCTACGCGGGGCTGCCGAGGGAAGAGGTCGCGGCGATGGTCGGCGGCAACGCGGCCCGCGTCTACGGCTTCGACCTGTCGCTGCTGGACGCCCTGGCGGCCGAGCACGGCCCCACCGTCGAGGAGATCGCCGAGCCGCTGAAGGAGGTACCGGCGGACGCCACGAGCCCCGCCTTCGCCCCGGGCGGGTCGGTCCGCGTCTGGTGACGGACCGGGTGAGAACCTCCCGAGGTGACTGAAGCACCCACCCACGACGAAGCCCACGGCGGCGGTCTCGGCACCCGTCTCAACTGGCTCCGGGCCGCCGTGCTCGGAGCCAACGACGGCGTCGTCTCCACCGCGGGCCTCGTCGTGGGTGTCGCCGGTGCGACGGAGTCCCAGGCCGCGCTCCTCACCGCGGGCCTGGCCGGTCTGCTCGCCGGTTCGATGTCGATGGCGGCGGGGGAGTACGTCTCGGTCTCCACCCAGCGCGACTCGGAGAAGGCGGCCCTCGCCGTGGAACGGCGTGAACTGCGCGAGCAGCCCGAGGCCGAACTGGCCGAGTTGACGGACCTCCTGTCCGCCCGTGGCCTCTCCCCGGACATCGCCCGCGAGGCCGCGGAACAGCTCACCGAACGCGACGCGCTGCGCGCCCACGCGCGCGTGGAGCTCGGCATCGACCCCGACCGGCTCACCAACCCCTGGCACGCGGCCGCCGCCAGCTTCCTCGCCTTCACGATCGGCGCCCTGCTCCCCCTTCTCGCGATCGTGCTCCCACCGGCCTCGATCCGCCTCTGGGTCACGGTCCTGTCCGTCCTCGCCGCCCTCGCCCTCACCGGCTGGTGGAGCGCCCGCCTCGGCGCGGCCCCACCGGCCCGAGCGGTCCTGCGCAACATGGCCGGCGGCGCGCTGGCGATGGCGGTGACCTACGGGGCGGGGTCGCTGCTGGGAGCGGCGGGGGTCTGAGGCCCGCGGTGACCGCCGTCGCCGACCGCCCTTGTCGGAAGGTGCCAAAGCTTGCTGACAAGTCGTCTCGCATACTTGTTGGTAACAGCGTCTAGCCGCGCCCGACCCGCGCCTCTACCGTCATCGGCATGCCGAACCTGCCCGATGTCGTGCTCTGGTCCATACCGGCGTTCGTCCTGCTCACCGTCCTGGAGATGGTCAGCTACCGGCTCCATCCCGACGAGGACGCCGCCGGGTACGAGACCAAGGACGCCGCCACCAGCATCGGCATGGGGCTCGGGAGCCTCTTCTTCGACCTCCTGTGGAAGATCCCGATCGTCGCGATCTACACGGCGCTCTACGAACTCACCCCGCTCCGCGTCCCCGTCCTGTGGTGGACGTTCCCGCTGATGCTGCTCGCCCAGGACTTCTTCTACTACTGGTCGCACCGCGGCCACCACGTCATCCGGATCCTGTGGGCCTGCCACGTCGTGCACCACAGCAGCCGCAGGTTCAACCTCTCCACCGCGCTGCGCCAGCCCTGGACCGGCGCCACCTCGTGGCCGTTCTACCTGCCGATGATCGCGCTCGGCGTCCACCCGGCCGCCCTCGCCTTCTGCTCCTCGGCCAACCTCGTCTACCAGTTCTGGATCCACACCGAGCGCATCGACAAGCTGCCCAGGCCCTTCGAGTACGTCCTCAACACCCCCTCGCACCACCGCGTCCACCACGCCTCGCAGGGTGGCTACCTGGACCGGAACTTCGGCGGCATCCTCATCCTCTGGGACCGGCTGTTCGGCTCCTGGGTCGGCGAGACCGAGCGGCCCGTGTTCGGGCTCACCAAGAACATCGAGACCTACAACCCGCTGCGCGTCGCCACCCACGAGTACGCCGCCATCGCCCGTGACCTACGGGCCGCGACCAGCTGGCGCGAACGCGCGGGGCGGGTCTTCCGAGGGCCGGGATGGCAGCCGGACGCCACACCCGGACCCGTCGCCGGCAAGCCGGCGGGCCCCGCCGCTCCGGAGCCCGCCGCGTGAGCGCCCGTACCGCCGGCGCCACGGCCGCGCCGCCCCGGCCCACCCTCGCGAGCGCGCTGCTCCTCGCCCTCGCGCTCGCGGTCGCCGTCGACCTGGTCTCCCTCCTCGCCGACGCCGAGCTCGGGCACCGGATCGCCAAGCCGCTGCTGATGCCGCTGCTCGCCGCGTACGCCGCCACCAGGGGTGCCCCCAAGCTCCTGCTCACCGCGCTGCTCCTCGGCTGGTGCGGAGACCTCTTCCTCCTCTCCGACGCCGACTGGGCCTTCCTCGTCGGTATGGGTTCCTTCGCCGCCGGGCACGTCTGCTATCTCGTGCTCTTCGGACGACGGCGTACGTCCGTCCCCCTGGGGATCGCGTACACCGTCGCCCTCGTCGGTACCGTCGTGCTCCTGTGGCCCGACCTCCCCGCCGAGCTGCGGATCCCCGTCGCCGGCTACTCGCTCCTGCTCACCGCCATGGCCTACAGGTCAAGCGCCCTGGGGCTCACCGCCGGCGCCGGCGGCGCGCTGTTCCTGCTGTCCGACACGCTCATCGCGACCGGCGTCGCCGCATGGCCCCAGCCGCCCGCCCCCGACTTCTGGGTCATGGCCACCTACATCGCCGCCCAGTGCCTGCTGACCGAGGGAGCGCTGAAGGCGGAGTACGGTGAACGTCGTACTACCGACTGACAGCAAGGACCGTCCGCCATGCGCGCCACCACCATCCATGCCCCCTTCGAGATGCGCGTGGAGGACGTGCCCGACCCGGTGATCCAGGACACGACGGACGTCGTCGTCCGGGTCCTGCGCGCCTGCATCTGCGGCAGCGACCTCTGGGCCTACCGCGGAGAGTCCGCCCGGCAGCCCGGCCAGCGCATCGGCCACGAGTTCCTGGGCATCGTCGAGGCGGCGGGCTCGGACGTCTCCGGCTTCTCGGCCGGCGACCTCGTCGTCGCCCCCTTCGTCTGGTCCGACGGCACCTGCGAGTACTGCGCCGAGGGCCTGCAGACCTCCTGCCCGCGCGGTGGCTTCTGGGGCTCCGTCGGCTCCGACGGCGGCCAGGGCGAGGCCGTCCGCGTCCCCTTCGCCGACGGCACCCTCGTCAAGCTGCCCGCCGAGGCCGCCTCCGACGACCACCTGCTCACCGCGCTCCTCGCACTCTCCGACGTCATGGGCACCGGCCACCACGCCGCCCTCGGCGCCGGTGTCCGCAAGGGATCGACCGTCGCCGTCGTCGGCGACGGCGCCGTCGGCCTGTGCGGAGTCCTCGCCGCCAAGCGCCTCGGCGCCGAGCGGATCATCGCCCTCGGCCGCCACACCGTCCGTACCGACATCGCCCGGGCCTTCGGCGCCACCGATGTCGTCGCCGAGCGCGGCGAGGCCGCCGAGGCCGCCGTTCGCGAACTCACCGGCGGCCAGGGCGCCCATGCCGTCATCGAGGCGGTCGGCACCGAACAGTCGATGCGCACCGCCGTCGCGATCGCCCGCGACGGCGGCTCCATCGGCTACGTCGGCGTCCCGCACGGCAGCGGCACGGGGCTCGACCTCTCCGTCATGTTCGACCGGAACATCGCACTGCGCGGTGGCGTGGCGCCGGTCCGCGCGTACATCCCCGAGCTGCTCCCGGACATCCTCGACGGCACCATCGACCCGGCGCCGGTCTTCGACCTGACGGTCGACCTCGACGGCGTCCCGGGCGGCTACAAGGCGATGGACGAGCGCACCGCGCTGAAGGTCCTCGTCAAGCCGTAGCCGTCACCGGGCGTGCTCAGGCGCCGAGCCACGCGGCATCGTCCTCACCCTGAAGGCCCGGCGGACGCGACCAGCCCGCCGGGCCGCCCTCGTACGAGACGGGCGACAGCGCGTGCCGCAGCCGGCCCAGCGGGCCGTCCGTCTCCGTGAGGTACCGCTCCGGCTCGTACCGCGGGAGGGTGTGCGTCAGCCAGTGCCCCGTCTGCGCCAGCGCCATGCGTACGAGGCGGGTCCCGCCGTCCCTGTCCTGCTCGGTCAGGGACCGCAGCACGGCCGCCGCGAGCAGATACCCGGAGCCATGGTCCAGGGCCTGCGCCGGCAGCACGCCCGGCTCCTCCTCCGAACCCTCGGTCACCGCGATCCCGGTCGCCGCCTGCACCAGGCTGTCGAAGCCACGTCGCTCGCCCCAGGGGCCGTAGTCGCCCCACGCGGAGAGCCGCGCGACCACCAGGCCGGGCCGGCGGAGCTCGAAGCGGTTCAGGGCCCCGGGGCGGTAGCCGGTGACCAGGACGTCGGCGGAGTCCAGGAGCTCGTCGAAGGTACGCCGGTCCGCGGGCCGGTCCAGGTCGAGCGCGGCCGTCCGCTTGCCGATGTCCGTCTCCGCGTGCTGGTCGGGCAGCTCGGGGTTGCGCGGCGGGTCGATCCGCAGCACGTCCGCGCCGAGCAGTGCGAGCGTCCGGGTCGCGACCGGTCCCGCGATGACCCGGGTGAGGTCGAGCACCCGGAGGGAACCCGAACGTCGCCGCGGGGGTGCCTCGTCCAGCCGCTCCCGTGTCAACAGGGGTCGCGCCGCGACCTCCCGGCCCTGCTCGGTCTCCGCCCACCGCGCCGGTGTGCGTACGGCGACGGCCAGGCCCCCGGCCGCGTACACGGCCGCCTCCACCTCCTCGGCGCCGCGCTGCCCGATCGCCGACCTGACGGCCTCCGGCGACTCCTCACGTACCTCCAGGGCGCGTACCAGCGCCGCCCGGTGGTGCGGATAGTTGGCGTGCGTACGGACCCACCCGTCGGCGGCACGGAAGAAACCGGACAGCGGCGCGAAGTTCACCGGTGCCCGTCCGTCCACGCGGAGATGGCGCTCGCTCACGAAGGCCGTGGCGACGGCCCCGTCGTCGACCCGGACCGCGCCGGGCGCCCCGCACCGTTCCACCGCGGCCAGACCCGCGACTCCGACCGTCGCCCGGGCCAGGTCCATCACCGGCAGCCGCGCCGGCAACCCTCCTGACGGGCCGACGAACGACACCCGGTCGACCAGGGCGGGATCGCCGCCCAGGGCCGACCACAACAACTCCGTACCCGTACGCACTGTGTTGTCCATGCACGCATGATGGCACTCAGTGCCACGCAAAGGGGCCCCGGTGTGGCGCACCACACCAGGGCCCCTCGTCACGCATGCCTACCGGCGATGTGCCTACCGGCGGACCGCGTCGAGCGCGTCCACCAGGCCGGCTCCGTAGAAGCCGTTCTTGTTCTTGCCACCCTCGCACACGGCGTCGACGACGCCGTCACCCTCGATGTCGTACGGGTTCGTGCAGGCGCGGTCGTCGGCCTGGGCGTACAGCATGGCCTTCAGCGCGGCCGGGCTCGCCTTCGGGTGCGTCGACTTCAGCAGCGCGAGCACACCGGCGGCGTGCGGCGAGGCCATCGACGTACCGGCCTTGTAGTTGAAGCCGCCGTTGACCGTGGTCGACAGGATCCGGCCGTTGACCGCCGGGGCGTCCGGGGTCTGGTACTCGGTGCGGTCGCCGCCGGGCGCCGCGATGTCGACGATGCCGAGACCGTAGTTGGAGTACGAGGCCTTCAGGTCCTTGGCACCGGTGGCGGAGACCGTGACCACACCCGGGAGCATCGACGGGTAGTCGAGGCACTCCCGCGGGTCGATGACCCGGGTCACCGGCGTGGTGTCGTTGGGGCTGGAGGTGTCCGTGATCTCGTCCGAGGCCAGGTCCATCTTGGAGTTGCCGGCCGCGGCCACATTGACCGTGCCCTTGCGCTCCGCGTAACGGGTGGCGCGCGTGACGGCCTCGATCAGCGCCTTCTGGTCGGCGTCGTTCTTGCACGCGAACAGCCACGGGTCGGTGTAGTAGCTGTTGTTGGTGACGTCCACACCGTGCTCGGCCGCCCACACGAAGCCACAGACGACGGCCTCGGTGTAGAAGAAGCCCTCGGAGGTGGACACCTTGATGCCCGAGACCTTCACGCCCGGCGCGACACCGGTGATGCCGGTGCCGTTCTTGGCGGCGGCGATGGTGCCGGCGACGTGCGTGCCGTGGTCGCTCTCGCCCGGGTTCGGACGCCACGAGCCGGGGGTGATGTCCGGCTTGCCGGTCACGCAGTTGGCGGAGGCCTTGGCGTCGAAGTTCGGCGCCAGGTCCGGGTGGGTGTCGTCGACACCCGTGTCGATGACGCCGACCGTCACATTCCTGCTGCCGAGCGTCCTCTGGTGGGCCTTGTCCGCCTTGATGGCGGGCAGGTCCCACTGCAGCGGCTCGAGCGCGTCCTGATCGTCCGTGGCACGGGCCGCGGCGGACGTGGCCTCGGACGCGGTGAGCGCCTGGCCGCCCTCGCCGACGGAGGTGTCGGTCTGGACGGAGAGCGGGGCGGTGCGCGTCGAACCGGCCGACACCACACCGCGGGCCTTGCGGATCGTCTTCGCGAACTCGGGGTTCTGCGAGTGGACGACGATGACACCGATCTGGTCATAGGAGATGACCACCGTGCCACCGGCCGCGGCTATCGCCTTCTTCACCGACGCGGCCGTCCCGCGGCCACCGTCGACGTTCACGACGTACGACAGCTTGGGGCCGTCCGTCGAGACGGCGGTCGTCGCGGGGGCGTCACTCACCACCGCGGCGGATGCGCCGGTCGGAAGGAAGCCGAGCGAGGCCGTGAGCGCGAGACCGGCAGGCAGAGCGAGTACTCGGCCGCGTCTCGATCCCAGATGAGCCATGGGTTCTCCACATCATCCGTATGTACTGCCCGCGCGCGGATTGCGGACGGGCAGGTGCATGACGAGTGAAGTTATCGCTGATCTTCCCGGCCCATCAATGAGTTGAGACGACTTGATGCAGATCCGGAGGAAGATCCAGGAAGAAAGAAGTTTCGCGGTGAACCGCGTCGCCCCGCTCTCCGTGCCGTTGTGCAGGGGAGGTGCTCCGTCGGGAGCGCCGTTCCCCCACCCCCCAGTGAGGCCCCTTTGTCCATGCCCACCGCACCCATGTCGCGAGGAGAATCCGTGGCTACCGAAGCACCGCCGCCGCCGCCCCAAGGCGGCGCCGACGTCCACACAGGCCCCGCCCAGCCCACGACAGAGGCCTTCGTCGAGGTGCAGGAGAGTGCGGAATTCGGCGAACTGCGCCGCACCTACCGCTCCTTCGCGTTCCCCCTGACGGTCGCCTTCATCGCCTGGTACCTGCTGTACGTGCTGCTCTCCAACTACGCCGGCGGCTTCATGGGGACCAAGCTCTTCGGCAACATCAACGTGGCGCTCGTCCTCGGCCTCGGCCAGTTCGCCACCACGTTCCTCATCGCCTGGCTGTACTCGCGGCACGCGGCGAACCGCCTCGACCCGAAGGCCGAGGCCATCAAGTCCCGTATGGAGCAGATGGAGCAGTCGGAGGCCGACGCGTGAGCAGCACACTTCTCCTCGCGGCGGGCAGCGCCACCAGCGAGCACCGGACGCTGATCATCACCCTCTTCGGTGCCTTCGTCGTCGCCACACTCTTCATCACCGTCTGGGCCGGGCGCCAGACCAAGAGCGCCGCCGACTTCTACGCCGGCGGCCGCCAGTTCACCGGCTTCCAGAACGGCCTCGCGATCTCCGGCGACTACATGTCCGCCGCGTCCTTCCTCGGCATCGCCGGCGCCATCGCGCTCTTCGGCTACGACGGCTTCCTGTACTCGATCGGCTTCCTGGTCGCCTGGCTGGTCGCCCTGCTCCTGGTCGCCGAACCGCTGCGCAACTCCGGCCGGTTCACCATGGGCGACGTCCTCGCCTACCGGATGCGCCAGCGCCCCGTCCGTACCGCCGCAGGCACCTCCACCATCGTCGTCTCGATCTTCTATCTGCTCGCCCAGATGGCCGGCGCGGGCGTGCTCGTCTCGCTGCTCCTCGGCATCACCAGCGACGGCGGCAAGGTCGCCATCGTCGCCCTGGTCGGCGTGCTGATGATCGTGTACGTGACCATCGGCGGCATGAAGGGCACCACCTGGGTGCAGATGGTCAAGGCCGTCCTGCTCATCGCGGGCACGCTCCTGATCACCTTCCTCATCCTGTGGAAGTTCAACTTCAACCTCTCGGACCTGCTCGGCGCGGCCGCCACCAACAGCGGCAAGGGCTCGGCCTTCCTGGAGCCCGGCCTCAAGTACGGGGTCTCCGGCATCTCGAAGCTGGACTTCATCTCGCTCGGCATCGCTCTCGTCCTCGGCACCGCCGGCCTGCCGCACATCCTGATCCGCTTCTACACGGTGCCGACCGCCAAGGCCGCCCGTAAGTCCGTCAACTGGGCCATCGGCATCATCGGTGCCTTCTACCTGATGACGATCGTCCTCGGCTTCGGTGCCGCGGCCCTGCTGAAGAACAGCGACATCATCGCCTCCAACAAGGCGGGCAACACGGCCGCGCCGCTGGCGGCCCTGGAGATCGGCGGCGGCGCCGGCTCCACCGGTGGAGCGATCCTGCTCGCGGTCATCTCCGCCGTCGCCTTCGCCACCATCCTCGCGGTCGTCGCCGGACTGACCCTGGCCTCGTCGTCCTCCTTCGCGCACGACATCTACGCCAACGTCATCCGGCGCGGAAAGGCCACCGAGAAGGAGGAGGTCCGCGCGGCCCGCTGGGCGACCGTCCTCATCGGCATCGTCTCGATCGCGCTCGGCGCGCTCGCCCGCGATCTGAACGTCGCCGGTCTGGTCGCCCTCGCCTTCGCGGTCGCCGCCTCCGCCAACCTGCCGACGATCCTCTACAGCCTCTTCTGGAAGCGGTTCACCACCCAGGGCGCGCTCTGGTCGATCTACGGCGGCCTGATCTCCTCGGTCGTGCTGGTGCTGTTCTCGCCGGTCGTCTCCGGAAAGCCGACCTCGATGTTCAAGAGCGTGGACTTCTACTGGTTCCCGCTGGAGAACCCGGGCCTCGTCTCCATCCCGCTGGGCTTCCTGCTCGGCTGGCTCGGCTCCCTCCTCTCCAAGGAGGAGCCGGACAAGGGCAAGTACGCGGAGCTGGAGGTCAAGTCCCTCACCGGTGTCGGAGCGCACTGAACCGCGCACGGTGAGCGACCACGGAGCGGTCTCGTCGTAGGGTCCTACGACGAGACCGCTCCGGTCCTCGTTCCAATCGGCCCCTGCTGGTTGTCCGTGCTCTCGCGTAGGCTCGCTGTATAAATCACCGAACGACAGGGAGGGGGCCCACAGTGCTCATCGACACCTACGGCCGTGTAGCCACCGACCTGCGTGTTTCGCTCACCGACCGGTGCAATCTGCGGTGTACGTACTGTATGCCGGAAGAGGGTCTGCAGTGGCTGGCCAAGCCCGACCTGCTGACCGACGACGAGATCGTCCGGCTGGTACGGATCGCCGTCACCGACCTCGGCGTCACCGAGGTCCGCTTCACCGGCGGCGAGCCCCTGCTCCGCCCCGGCCTCGTCGGCATCGTGGAGCGGTGCGCGGCCCTGGAGCCCCGCCCCAAGATGTCCCTGACCACGAACGGCATCGGGCTCAAGCGCACCGCCGCCGCCCTGAAGGCCGCGGGCCTGGACCGGGTCAACGTCTCCCTCGACACGCTGCGGCCCGAGGTCTTCAAGACCCTGACCCGTCGCGACCGCCACCACGACGTGCTCGACGGCATGGCCGCCGCTCGCGACGCCGGACTCACCCCGGTCAAGGTCAACGCGGTCCTGATGCCCGGACTCAACGACGACGAGGCCCCCGACCTGCTGGCCTGGGCGGTGGAGAACGCGTACGAGCTGCGTTTCATCGAGCAGATGCCGCTCGACGCCCAGCACGGCTGGAAGCGCGACGGCATGATCACGGCCGGGGACATCCTGGAGTCGCTGCGCACCCGCTTCACCCTGACCCCCGAGGGCGCGGACGAGCGCGGCTCGGCCCCCGCCGAGCGCTGGGTCGTGGACGGCGGACCGCACACGGTCGGCGTCATCGCCTCCGTCACCCGCCCGTTCTGCCGGGCCTGCGACCGGACCCGGCTCACCGCCGACGGTCAGGTGCGCACCTGTCTCTTCGCCACCGAGGAGACCGACCTGCGGGCGGCGCTGCGCTCCGACGCCCCGGACGCCGAGATCGCCAAGATCTGGAAGCTGGCGATGTGGGGCAAGAAGGCCGGTTCGGGTCTGGACGACCCGAGCTTCCTCCAGCCGGAGCGCCCGATGTCAGCGATCGGCGGCTGAGCCTCCGGCCGACTCCCACTCGGCGAGCGGCACGACATCCTTCAGGAAGCCCCGTACCCCCAGGAACTGGGAGAGATGTTCGCGGTGCTCCTCGCAGGCGAGCCAGGTCTTGCGGCGCTCGGGTGTATGCAGCTTGGGGTTGTTCCAGGCCAGTACCCATACGGCGTCGGCGCGGCAGCCCTTGGCGGAACAGATCGGGGTTTCGTCACTCACCTGATCATTGTCCAGCAATGGCGATGCCGAGCAGCCACGGGGGGAGCTGCCCGGCATCGGTCCGTCGCTCCGACGGGGGATGCGGAGCGCGTAGGAAGTATGTCACGGGGAATGGGCTACGGTGCACCGGAACTTCATGATTGATCTGAGCTTTTCTTGAGCTTTTCGGTCGCAGCGATGATCAACTCTGACCGTACGAACGTTCCGTACGCGCTTCCGCGGGAGGCTCGCCCGCAGACAGTTCCGGGCGGGTCGGCGCCGGCACGAACGTCGACGGAAGAGTCGGCGGCTTCTCCCGTCCCGCGTTCGCGATGACCACGGCGACATAGGGGAGCAGCGCGCCGAGCACGAGAGCCACGACGGCCACATGGCGCTCGACGTTCCACAGCAGGACCGCGGCGATCACGGACAAGGTCCGTACCGCCATCGAGATCACATACCGGCGCTCCCGGCCGCGTACATCGGCGGCCAGGCCCTGACGCGCACCGGTGATCCGGAAAACCTCTGTACCGCCGTGCTTCCGCATCGCATTCCACCGCCAGCGTCCACGCCGAACTCTCCCCGGTCCGGACCTGTCTCCACGGTACGCCCGACGGCCGAGGGTGAGGAGGCCGGGTCACGTATGGCGTCGTCCGACATGCGTCGTATGGCTGATGGGCCGAGACTGGGCCCACATGCGCAGATCGCGCCGCATGAGGAGGCGACCATGAGTTGGCTGTGGGCAATCATCGTGGGCTTCGTGCTCGGTCTGATCGCCAAGGCGATCCTGCCGGGCAAGCAGCAGATCCCACTGTGGCTGACGACCGTGTTCGGCATCATCGGCGGCCTCCTCGGCAACGCCGTCGCGGGCTGGATCGGGGTCGAGGACACCCGGGGCATCGACTGGACGCGCCACCTGCTCCAACTCGTCTTCGCGATCGCGGTGGTCGCCGTGGGCGACATGCTGTGGGCCACGGTCCGGGGCGGCAAGCAACGAACGTGACGGCCCGCGGCGCGCCCTGACGCGGAGGAGCGCGGGGTCGGCGTGACCTCCGACGACCTCGCGCCGACCCGTTTCCGGCGCGGAACCACACGTCGCCCCGGACACGACGGAGGCCGGTACGCGCGTCACGCGCGTACCGGCCTCCGTCACGTCATGCTCCGGGGGGCGTCAGCCCGCGGCGCCGACCTCGATCGCCGCCAGGTTCTTCTTGCCCCGGCGCAGCACCAGCCACCGGCCGTGCAGCAGCTCGTCCGCCGACACCTCGGCGTCCTCGGCGGTGACCTTCACGTTGTTCACGTACGCCCCGCCCTCCTTCACCGTCCGGCGTGCTCCCGACTTGCTGGGCGCAAGACCGACCTCGACGAACAGGTCCACGACCTGCCCGAGCTCCGCCACGCGCGCGTGCGGCAGCTCGGAGAGCGCGGCGGCCAGCGTCGCCTCGTCCAGCTCGGTCAGGTCGCCCTGCCCGAACAGCGCCTTCGAGGCGTTGATGACGGCCGCGCACTGGTCGGCGCCGTGCACCAGCGTCGTCAGCTCCTCGGCGAGCGCCCGCTGGGCGGCCCGGGCCTGCGGCCGCTCGGCGGTCTGCTGCTCCAGCTCCTCGAGCTCCTCGCGGGACTTGAAGGACAGGATCCGCATGTACGTCGAGATGTCCCGGTCGTCCACGTTCAGCCAGAACTGGTAGAACGCGTACGGCGTGGTCATCTCCGGGTCGAGCCACACGGCCCCGCCCTCGGTCTTGCCGAACTTGGTGCCGTCCGCCTTGACCATCAGCGGGGTCGCCAGCGCGTGCGCCTCGGCGCCCGGCTCCAGGCGGTGGATCAGGTCGAGGCCCGCCACCAGGTTGCCCCACTGGTCGGACCCGCCCTGCTGCAGCGTGCAGCCGTAGCGCCGGTACAGCTCCAGGAAGTCCATGCCCTGGAGCAGCTGGTAGCTGAACTCGGTGTAGCTGATTCCCTGCTCGGACTCCAGGCGTCGGGCGACGGAGTCCTTGGTCAGCATCTTGTTGACCCGGAAGTGCTTGCCGATGTCGCGCAGGAACTCGATCGCGGACAGGCCGGCGGTCCAGTCCAGGTTGTTCACCATGACCGCCGCGTTCTCTCCCTCGAAGGAGAGGAACGGCTCGATCTGGCTCCGCAGCCGGTTCACCCAGTTCGCGACCGTCTCCGGGTCGTTCAGGGTGCGCTCGGCGGTCGGCCGCGGGTCGCCGATCTGGCCGGTGGCCCCGCCGACCAGCGCCAGCGGCCGGTGACCGGCCTGCTGGAGCCGGCGGACGGTGAGCACCTGGACCAGGTGGCCGACGTGAAGACTGGCCGCGGTCGGGTCGAAGCCGCAATAGAACGTGACGGGGCCGTCCGCGAGGGCCTTGCGCAGGGCGTCCTCGTCAGTGGACTGGGCGAACAGCCCACGCCACTTCAGCTCGTCGACGATGTCCGTCACGGTGTCCGGTCTCCTTGATCGATGGTCGTCACGCCGCCCTCAGTCTAGGCGGGTCATACGCCCTTGCTGACCGAGCTCATGTTGAAGTCCGGCACCCGCAGCGCCGGCATCGCGGCCCTGGTGAACCAGTCGCTCCATTCGCGCGGCAGCGTCTTCTCCGTGCGCCCCGCCTCCGAAGCCCGCGACAGCAGGTCCACCGGCGACTCGTTGAACCGGAAGTTGTTCACCTCGCCGACCACCTCGCCGTTCTCGACGAGGTAGACGCCGTCGCGGGTCAGCCCGGTCAGCAGCAGCGTCGCGGGGTCGACCTCGCGGATGTACCAGAGGCAGGTCAGCAGCAGACCGCGCTCGGTCGAGGCGACCATCTCCTCCAGCGAGCGCTCGCCGCCGCCGTCCAGGATCAGGTTCCCGGCGCCGGGCGCCACGGGCAGGCGGGTGAGCGCGGCGGTGTGCCGGGTGGTGATCAGATGCTCCAGCTTCCCCTCCCGCACCCAGTCGATCGGCGCCAGCGGCAGACCGTTGTCGAAGACGGAGGAGTCGTCGCCCGAGGAGTGCGCGATCACGAACGGCGCGGACTCCAGACCCGGCTCGTTCGGGTCGCTGCGCAGGGTCAGCGGCAGCGGCGAGAGGGTCTCGCCGAGCCGGGTCCCACCGCCCGGCTTCGAGAAGACCGTGCGGCCCTCCACCGCGTCCCGGGCCGTCGAGGACCAGAGCTGGTAGATCAGCAGGTCGGCCACGGCGGTCGGCGGCAGCAGCGTCTCGTACCGCCCGGCCGGCAGCTCGATCCGGCGCTCCGCCCAACCGAGCCGCTGTGCCAGATCGGCGTCGAGGGCGGCCGGATCGACGTCCTTGAAGTCCCGGGTGGAGCGCCCGGCCCACGCGGAGCGGGAGCGGTCGGGGGACTTGGCGTTGAGCTCCAGGGTGCCGTTGGGCTGGTCGTGCCGCAGCCGCAGCCCCGTCGACGTACCGAGGTAGGTCGAGGTGAGCTCGTGGTTGGCGAAGCCGTACAACTCGCGCCCACCGGCCCGGGCCCGGGCGAAGGCCTCGCCGAGCGCGGGCGCGAAGTCCGCGAAGACGGCGGAGCTGGTCTCGGCCGGCGCGTCCGTGAAGTCGGGGGAGGCGTCGATGCCCTCGACCAGGGGCTGCGCGTCCTCGGCGGGCCCCGCGGCGCGGGCGGCCTCCTCCGCGGCCCGCACCAGCGGCTCCAGGTCGTCCACGGTCACGGCGGAGCGCGAGACGACACCGGACGCGGTGCCCTGCGCGCCGTCCACGGTGGCGACGACCGTGAGCGTACGGCCGCGGGTGACGCCGTTGGTGGTCAGCGCGTTGCCCGCCCAGCGCAGATTGGCGGAGGACTCCTCGTCGGCGATGACGACACACCCGTCCGCGCGGGACAGCTCCAGGGCCCGCTCGACGATCTCGTACGGCTTGCTCACGCGGCTCATCGACCGGCCTCCTGCGTGGTGTTCAGAATGTTGACGCCCCTGAAGAGGGCGGAGGGGCAGCCGTGGGAGACCGCCGCGACCTGGCCGGGCTGGGCCTTGCCGCAGTTGAACGCGCCGCCGAGGACATACGTCTGCGGGCCGCCGACCTTCTCCATCGAGCCCCAGAAGTCCGTCGTCGTCGCCTGGTACGCGACGTCCCGGAGCTGGCCGGCCAGCCTGCCGTTCTCGATGCGGAAGAAGCGCTGCCCGGTGAACTGGAAGTTGTAGCGCTGCATGTCGATAGACCAGGACCGGTCCCCGACCACGTAGATGCCGCGCTCGACGCCCCCGATCAGATCCTCCGTGGAGAGCCCGCCCGGGTCCGGCTGCAGGGAGACGTTCGCCATCCGCTGCACCGGTACATGGCCCGGCGAGTCGGCGAAGGCACAGCCGTTCGACCGGCCGAGGCCCGTGAGCTTCGCGATGCGCCGGTCCAGCTGGTAGCCGACGAGCGTGCCGTCCTTCACCAGGTCCCACGACTGCGCCTCGACGCCCTCGTCGTCGTACCCGACGGTCGCGAGCCCGTGCTCGGCGGTCCGGTCACCCGTCACGTTCATGATCGACGAGCCGTACGCCAGCTTGCCCAGCTGGTCGAAGGTGGCGAAGGAGGTCCCGGCGTACGCCGCCTCGTAGCCCAGTGCCCGGTCCAGCTCGGTGGCGTGGCCGATCGACTCGTGGATCGTCAGCCAGAGGTTCGACGGGTCGACGACCAGGTCGTAGGCCCCCGCCTCCACGCTCGGCGCCCGCATCTTCTCGGCGAGCAGCCCGGGGATCTGCTCCAGCTCCGCGTCCCAGTCCCAGCCGGTGCCGGTCAGATACTCCCAGCCGCGCCCGACCGGCGGCGCGATCGTCCGCATCGAGTCGAACTCGCCGGTCGTCTCGTCCACGGCGACCGCGGTGAGCTGCGGGTGCAGCCGGACCCGCTGCTGGGTGGTGACGGTGCCCGCCGTGTCCGCGTAGAACTTGTTCTCCTGGACGGTCATCAGCGAGGCGTCGACATGCGCGACGCCGTCCGCCCGCAGCAGCCGCTCGCTCCAGTCGGCGAGCAGCGCGCTCTTCTCGGCGCCGGGGATGTCGAACGGGTTGATCTCGTACGAGGAGATCCAGGTCCTCTCCGCGTGCACCGGCTCCTCGGCCAGCTCCACACGCTCCTCGGAGCCCGCCGCGGCGATCACCTTGGCGGACAGCTTGGCCATGGCGACGGCCTGCGAGGCGACCCGCGCCGCCCCGTCCATGGTCAGATCGACCCCGGAGGCGAACCCCCAGGCCCCGCCGTGCACCACCCGCACCGCGTACCCGAGGTCCGTGGTGTCCGAGGAACCCGAGGGTTTGGCGTCGCGCAGCCGCCACGAGGCGCTGCGCACCCGCTCCAGACGGAAGTCGGCATGGTCGGAGCCGAGGGCACGCGCGCGTGCGAGCGCCGCGTCGGCGAGCGCCCGCAGCGGCAGTGCCGTGAAGGCCGCGTCGAGGGAATGGATGCCAGATGGCACAGCTGTCTCCTGTCGTGTGAGACCGGTCGACCCCGATCATGTCGCGCTTTCGGCCGCCACGCCCAGAGCTTTCTGTAGGGACCCGACAGTGACATCCGTACGCCACTGTCAGGGGTCGATTCCTCGCGGAAGGGACGGGACCGATAGGTTTTCGGTAACCAGACCGCTATCGAAAGGGTGATCCGTTGAGCCGCTCGGTTCTCGTCACCGGAGGCAACCGGGGCATCGGCCTCGCCATCGCCCGCGCGTTCGCCGAAGCCGGCGACAAGGTCGCGATCACATACCGCTCCGGAGAGCCGCCGGCCGGCTTCCTCGCCGTCAAGTGCGACATCACCGACGCCGAGCAGGTGGAGCAGGCGTACAAGGAGATCGAGGAGAAGCACGGTCCCGTGGAGGTGCTGGTGGCCAACGCCGGCGTCACCAAGGACCAGCTGCTCATGCGCATGTCCGAGGAGGACTTCACGTCCGTCCTCGACACCAACCTCACCGGCACCTTCCGGGTCGTGAAGCGCGCCAACCGCGGCATGCTGCGCGCCAAGAAGGGCCGCGTCGTGCTGATCTCCTCGGTCGTGGGTCTCCTCGGCTCGGCGGGTCAGGCGAACTACGCCGCCTCGAAGGCCGGCCTGGTCGGTTTCGCGCGGTCCCTCGCCCGGGAGCTCGGCTCGCGCAACATCACCTTCAACGTCGTCGCGCCCGGTTTCGTCGACACCGACATGACCGCCGTCCTCACCGACGAGCAGCGCGCCGGCATCGTGTCCCAGGTGCCGCTGGGCCGCTACGCGCAGCCGGAGGAGATCGCCGCGGCGGTGAAGTTCCTCGCCTCCGACGACGCCTCGTACATCACTGGAGCCGTCATCCCGGTTGACGGCGGATTGGGCATGGGTCACTGATCACATGAGCGGAATTCTCGAGGGCAAGCGCATCCTGATCACCGGTGTGCTGATGGAGTCCTCCATCGCCTTCCACGCCGCCAAGCTGGCCCAGGAGCAGGGCGCGGAGATCATTCTCACCGCCTGGCCCCGGCCGACGCTGACCGAGCGCATCGCCAAGAAGCTGCCCCAGCCCGACAAGGTGAAGGTGCTGGAGCTCGACGTCTCCAACGACGAGCACCTCGCCCGCCTGGAGGACCAGGTCCGCGAGCACCTCGGCGACCGCCTGGACGGCGTCGTGCACTCCATCGGCTTCGCGCCGCAGGACGCGCTCGGCGGCAACTTCCTGAACACGCCGTTCGAGTCCGTGGCCACCGCCATGCACGTCTCGGCCTTCTCCCTGAAGTCCCTGACGATGGCGCTGCTGCCGCTGATGAGCGAGGGCGGCTCGGTCGTCGGTCTCACCTTCGACGCGCAGTTCGCCTGGCCGCAGTACGACTGGATGGGCCCGACCAAGGCCGCCCTGGAGGCCACGAGCCGCTACATGGCCCGCGACCTGGGCAAGCAGAACATCCGCTGCAACCTGGTCTCGGCCGGCCCGCTCGGTTCGATGGCCGCCAAGTCCATCCCGGGCTTCTCGGAGCTGGCCTCCGTGTGGGACAACCGTTCCCCGCTGCAGTGGGACCTGGCCGACCCGGACCCGGCGGGCCGCGCCATCGTCGCGCTGCTGTCCGACTGGTTCCCGAAGACGACCGGCGAGATCGTGCACGTCGACGGTGGTCTGCACGCCATCGGCGCCTGAGGCTCGTACGCAGGCCGGGCGTCCCTCCACGGAGGGGCGCCCGGCCTTCGTCGTTCCCGCCCTCTCCCCCGAGTCGAAAAGTTGGGCGAACCCCCTCACACTGGATCGGAGCGTGACATTCCGGCTACTGACGGGGAGGAGGTAGGGATATGCGCGCGCCGCACCGCAGGGCCGCCGCTCTCGCCTCGGCCGCCGCACTCCTCGCCGGATTCGCCGTCGCGGCCGAGGTGCGCGCGGCGCCCGGTCCCCCCGAGGACGCCCCGCCACCGGCCGTCGCCCAGGAGCCCGAGAACTTCGGGGCCTCCTGTCGCACGGTCGTCGAGGGCTCCCGCGTCACCGCCTACTGTCACAACCCCTACCCCGACACCGATCGCGTCCGGCTGCACGTCGAGTGCGACCGATGGTGGGACGTCGACACCGACAGCGCCCCCGTCGACGTGGAGGCGACCGCCTACGCCCGGCTGACCGGCCGTTGCTGGAAGGAGGTCCGCTCCGTCTGGCTCACGCACCAACCGGTCGAGCCGGCTCCGCGGGCCCCAGGTTCCTGAGGCACATGAACGGATACCCGGCCGCCTCGGCCGCCGCCGTGTCCGCGTCGCCCGACCGGATCGCCTCCACCAGGCGCGCGTGGTCCATGTGGTGCTCCGGCCGCAGCTCCTGGCCGAGGTCGTCACGCAGCCACTGCCGCAGGACGTCTCCGAGGTCGGCGTAGAGCTCGGTCAGTACGTCGTTGTGCGAGGCGACCACCACCGCGTGGTGGAACGCGCCGTCGGCCGTCACGAACCGCTCCGCGTCGCCCGACCGCCAGGCCTCCTCTCGACCGCTCAGCAGCGCGTCCAACTGCTTCAGGTCCCGCTCCGTGCGCCGCTGCGCCGCGAGCCGCGCCGCCGAGGACTCCAGCGTCGAGCGGAGCTCGGCGATGTGCCGCGGGTCGGACCCGGCGAACCGGCGGTGCATCACACCGGCGAGCTCGCTGGTCGCGACGACATAGGTGCCCGAGCCCTGACGGATGTCGAGCAGCCCGTTGTGCGCGAGCGCGCGGACCGCCTCGCGCACGGTGTTGCGGGCCACGCCCAGCTGCTCGACCAGCTCCGGCTCGGTCGGGATCCGCGACCCGACCGGCCACTCGCCGGAGGTGATCTGGTTCCGCAGCTCGGTGATCACCTGATCGGAGAGCCCGGAACGCCGGGGGGAGCCGAGCGCCATGGTGCACCTTCCATTTCGTTCCGGATTGGACAACCAATCATCCCATGATTCTATGATGGCGCTCATGCATGACGAGCCGCAGACCCTCGAGACCGCCGCACCGTCGGCCCGAACCTCGAAGCCGACCGCCACCGTGGGGGATTCTTCCGCACCGGACCGGCCGGCCCTCTGGATCACCCGGATCGTCCTCGTCGGACTCGTCCTCGCCGCGCTCAACCTCCGCCCCGCCATCACCAGCCTCGGCGCCCTCCTCGAAGAGGTCCGCGACGGACTCCACATGAGCGGCAGCGTGGCCGGTGTCCTCACCTCCGTACCCCCGCTCTGCTTCGCGGTCTTCGGCATCACGGCGCCCCGCCTCGCCCGCCGCTTCGGTCCCGCCGCCGTCGTGTGCGCCGGTATGGCCGCGATCCTCGCCGGTCTCGCCGTCCGCCCCTTCGCCTCCGGCACCGTCGGCTTCCTCGTCGCCAGCGCCCTCGCCCTCATGGGCATCGCCGTCAGCAACGTCCTCATGCCCGTCATCGTCAAGCGGTACTTCCCCGACCGCGTCGGCAGCGTGACCGGCCTGTACTCCATGGCGCTCGCCCTCGGCACCTCCCTGGCCGCCGCCGCGACCGTGCCCATGACCGAGACCCTGGGCGGCAGTTGGCGCACCGGCCTCGGCGTCTGGGCCCTCCTCGCCGCCCTCGCCGTACTGCCCTGGGTCCCGCTGCTGCGCGACCGGGGTACGGGGTCGGCGACCGGCGCCCTCGAGGCGCGAGCCGCGGCCCCCTCGGCCGCCCCGCTCCGGATCACCCGCAGCCGCACCGCCTGGACCCTCGGCGCCTACTTCGGTCTCCAGGCCACCGGCGCGTACATCACGATGGGCTGGATGCCGCAGATCTTCCGTGACGCCGGTGTCCCGGCCGGTACGGCCGGCGTGCTGCTCGCCGTCACCATGGTGATGGGCGTACCGCTCGCGTTCGTCATCCCGCGCCTCGCGACCCGGCTCAGGACCCAGGGCCCGATCGTCGTGGCCCTGGGCCTGTGCGGCGTGGTCGGCTACACCGGCCTCTTCCTCGCGCCCTCCGGCGGAGCCTGGGTCTGGGCGGTGCTCCTCGGCATCTCCAACTGCTCGTTCCCGCTCGCCCTCACCATGATCGGTTTGCGCTCGCGCAGCGGCGCCGGCGTCGTCCGGCTCTCCGCCTTCGCGCAGAGCGTCGGCTACCTCATCTCGATTCCCGGGCCTCTTCTGGTCGGCGTCCTCTACCAGCACAGCGGCGGCTGGGGCCTGCCCATCGCGCTCATGGCGGGGCTGATGATCCCCCAGATGATCGTGGGCACCCTCGCCGGAAGGGACCGGACCGTCGAGGACGAATGCTGAGATGCGAGACTGTCTCCATGCCAGTGCTCGACCCGAACCCCCAGAACGGCCAGAAGAAGCTCCTGCTCGTGCTCGGCGCGATGCTGGGGATCTCGGTCGTCATCGCCGTCATCGCCACCATCGCCTCCCCCTGACCCGCCTCGAGGTGGGGTCAACCCCACCATCCCCTAGGGGGTGAGTCTCAGGGTGAAGTAGGTGGATCACCGGATGGGCCCGGCGATGCGCGCTCCGTAGCGTGGAGACATCGCGGCAGTCACCGCCGCGGAAGTCCCGACCCACGGAGGCGGCCATGTCGGCCCGTACGCACACCCGGACCCCGGCCCCCTCCGTCGTCGGCGTCGGCACCCGGCTTCCCTGGTGGGCGCTCGCCCTCCCGGTGGCCGCGTTCGTCGCCCTCTTCCTGCTGATAGCGGGACCGGGCGGGGCCCACGCGGCCGGTGGCGACCCGTCGGTCGGGCATCTCCTGGAGCAGATCCAGCAGACGCTGCCCCACTGACCCAACACCCTGCGCCCGGTGGCTCGTTTCGTGCGAAGCTGGAGCCCATGAGCGTCGCAGCGACTTCCGGGGGGACACCCCCCGGCCCCCCCGAACCCCGCAGGATTGTGTTGCTCCGGCATGCCAAGGCCGACTGGCCCCAGGTGTCCGACCACGAGCGACCGCTCGCCGACCGCGGCCGCGCGGACGCCCCCGTGGCCGGGCGCAAGCTCGCCGACTCAGGAATCACCTTCGATCTGGCCCTCTGCTCGACCGCGGTCAGGACCCGCGAGACCTGGAAGCTGGCCGTGCAGGAGCTGCCGCACCGACCCAGGACCGTCTACGAGGAGCGGCTCTACGAGGCCTCTCCCGGCGAGCTGATCGCCCTGCTCAACGAGGTCTCCGACGAGGTCGGGAACGTCCTCGTCATCGGCCACAACCCCGGGATGCACGCCCTCTCCGAGGTCCTCGCGGGCTCGGCCGAGGGCGACGCCCTGGCCCGGATGGACAGGGGCGGCTTCCCCACCGCCGCGTTCTCCGTCCTCGGCTTCAGCGGCTCCTGGAAGTCCGTGGAGCCCGGTGTGGGCACCCTGCTCGACTACTGGGCACCGCACAGCTGACCCGCCCGTACGGCGAGGGGCCCGGCCACCCCAAGGGGGCCGGGCCCCTCGCCGTACGCGGGCGGGGTGGGCGACGGACGTCAGTGCAACAGTTCCTCGTCGCCGTCCGCCGCCTCGACCTCCTCGCGGGTGATTCCCAGCAGATAGAGGACCGTGTCGAGGAAGGGCACGTTCACGGCCGTGTGGGCGGCCTGGCGCACCACGGGCTTGGCGTTGAAGGCCACGCCGAGGCCGGCCGTGTTCAGCATGTCCAGGTCGTTGGCGCCGTCGCCGATCGCCACCGTCTGGGAGAGCGGCACCCCCGCCTCCACCGCGAACCGGCGCAGCAGCCGCGCCTTGCCCGCACGGTCCACGATCTCGCCGGTGACCCGGCCGGTCAGCTTCCCGTCCACGATCTCCAGCGTGTTGGCCGAGGCGAAGTCGAGCCCCAGCCTCTCCTTGAGATCGTCCGTGACCTGGGTGAACCCGCCCGAGACCACGCCGACCTGGTAGCCGAGCCGCTTGAGCGTGCGGATGAGGGTGCGGGCGCCGGGGGTGAGCCGTACCTCGGCACGGACCTTGTCCACCACCGAGGCGTCGAGCCCGGCCAGCAGCTCCACGCGTGCGTGCAGGGACTGCTCGAAGTCGAGCTCGCCACGCATCGCCGCGGCAGTGACCTCGGCGACCTTGTCCTCGCAGCCCGCGTGCGCCGCGAAGAGCTCGATCACCTCGTCCTGGATGAGTGTGGAGTCCACATCCATGACGACCAGCCGCTGCGCACGGCGGTGCAGCCCCGCCGAGACCACGGCCACGTCCACACCGATGTCGTGCGCCTGCGTGGCCAGTGCGGTTCGCAGCGGCTCGGTCTCGCAGCCCGAGACGGCGAACTCGACCGCCGTCACCGGGTACTTCGCGAGGCGGAAGATACGGTCGATGTTGCCGCCGTTCTCGGCGATCCTCGCCGCTATGGCGGCGGTCTGCTCGGCGGTCAGCGGGTGCCCGAGGACGGTGACGTGCGAACGGCCACTGCCGCGCGGACGGTTGTCACCGGTGCCGGAGATGATCTCCGCCTGGAGCTTCAGCGACTCGGCCCAGCTGTGGATCGTCGCGCGCAGCTCGCCCTGGGAGGCGACGGTCGGCTCGGTGACGAGCGCGCACAGGACGAGGCGGCCGCGGGACACGACCTGCTCGATGTCCACGACGTCGACGGAGTACGCGGCGAGGGTGTCGAAGAGCCCGGCGGTGATCCCGGGGCGGTCCTTCCCGAAGATCTTGACGAGAAGGGTGGGAACGTCTGAGGTCTGCGATGCGCTCATGGTGGTTCCACCGTATCGGGCACTGGGTGCCACCAGTCCCCCCGTCCCGCGTACCGGACACCCGGCTGGTCGCACCCTTGTCACCGTAGCCCTCCGAGGGGCAGCGGGCGCGACCGGTCACGACGACCCGTGCCCCGGCCCACCGGGCGCCGGACCGGACGGCCCCGCCGGACCGGACGGGCCGGGCCGGCCTGGACCGGGCGGCCCCGCCGGACCGGACGCGCCGGGCCGGCCTGGACTGGGCGGCCCAGGCCTTGCCGGACCGGGTGGACCGGACAGCGGGGGCGGTGGAGGCGGCGGTGGAGGGGCCCAGAGGCCGGGACCCGCCTGCGTCGGAGCGCTGTGCAGCCCGCCGTCGCCCTGCTCGCTCCCGTACGGACGCGTCCCCACGCCCTGCGGCCGGTACGGCGTCGAGGGGCGGTACGGCCCCGGCATACGGGCCGGGCCCCCGTACGTACCCGCCCGGCCGCCCGCCACCCCCGCCGCGCACGCGAGCAGCGCCCCCAGGCCCCCCGCTCCCGCTCCCCACACCGCCCCCAGCAACAGCGCGGCCCCCACATCCCCGTGCAGCTCGATCCCCGCGTCGAAGGCGTCGACCCCGAGCACCGCGAGCGACGCGTCCACCGACACCCCGCTCAGCACCACCAGCAACGGCAGCGCGAGCGCGGTCGCCGCACCGAGCCGCACCGCGCACCGCCGGGCGAAGCCGGCCGCCCCCAGCCCCGCCCGGGGCGTACGGGCGGCGGCCAGCACCCCCGCGGCGAGCATCGCCACGATCGCGGCGACCGCGAGCAGCCAGACCCCCTCGTCGAGCTCCGCGAGCCGGTCCACCGTCACCGGCCGCTCCGTGGAACCCCGTACGAGCGCGTCCAGCGGATCAGGCAGCACCTCCGCCAACGACCCGCGCGCGGCGCCCCGCCAGGGCACGAAGAGCCCGAGCGGCACCCCGAGCCCCACCCCGTTCGGCGCGCCCAGCAGAGCAGCCCCGGCCACCCGGCGCGGATGCTCGTCGCCGAGCGCCGCGTACCCCGCCGCCGCGTAACCGGCGGCCACCGCCACCAGGACCACCGTCACCAGCGCCGACACCGCCGGCCGCGCCACCCGCCGCACCGCGTCCCCGACCCGCCCCGGCGGCAGCGGCGCCCGCCGCGAGGCGAGCAGCGCGATCAGCACCACCCCGACGACCCAGAACAGCGCCCCCGCCGACGACTCGACGGCGTTCACCGAGAACCCCACCGACGCCTCCGCCTCCACCAGATCGCCGATCCGGTCCGGCAGCAGCCCACCGATGTCCCCGATGCCTCCGATGCCATCGACGTCGATGTCCCCGATCCCGCCCGCCCCCGGAACCCCGTCGACGCCCCACGCGCCCCCGTCGATGGTCACCACGTCGTTCCCGGCCCACGCCAGACCGGCCACGACCGCCAGGAACAACGTCACCAGAACCAGGACCCGGGCGGCGAGTTCCGTCCCCGAGACGTACGGCCCGGCGCGGCGCAGCGAGCGCAGGAAGAAGTACGCGAGGAACAGCGCCCCCGTCAGGGAGACCCCCAATGGCGTGAAGTCGACGGCGGTCTCCATCGCCGCACCCTCCAGGCCGAACGCCGACACATCGCCCGACGGCGTCACCGACCCGCCCACGCCGAGCACGACCACGGCGGCCGTCATCGGCCCCAGCCCACCGGTCGCGTCCGCGCCCAGCAGATGGAGTCCGAGCGCCGCGGCACCCGCCATGCCCACCAGTGCCCAGCTCACCGCGGCGATCGAGGCCAGAATCACATCGATCGCGACCGCCCGCTCGCCATCGCCGCCCGCATCCATCAGAACCCCCCGGTTTGTGGCGAGTTGCCCCACTCGTACATGATCCGTATGCACTCATGGGTGCTTACCACTCTCCGGGGTGGTTTCTCCTTGAGTCAACGGCCCGTACGGGGGGCACTCGGGGGCGGTCGAAGCACGCCTCTGCGGGGTCTTCACACCGCCCGACTTTCGGAGTACCGGCAGGGCCTGAAATAGTTCCCCCCGATGTTCGCCATCCCTAGACTCCCTGCGACGGGGGTACATCGGGGGACAAGTAGTGGGGCATGGAGTGCCAGAACTCGTACTGGAATTGAACGGAAGGACCTGGACTCTCGATCCGTCCAGGTCGTACACCCTGGGACGTGATCCGCAGGGCGACCTGGTGATCGACGACGCCAGGGTCTCGTGGCGTCACGCCACCATCAGCTGGGGCGGCCGGAGTTGGGTCATCGAGGACCACGGCTCGACCAACGGCACGTTCGTGCAGGGGCAGCGGATCCACCAGATGGAGATCGGCCCCGGCTCCGCGGTACACCTCGGCAACGCGACCGACGGCCCGCGGCTGAACCTCGCCGGCGGCGCCCCGGCGCAGCAACAGGCAGCGGCCCAGGCGCCGCACGCGGCGCAGGCGGCCCATGGCGCGCCGAACGCACAGCAGTCCGCCGCGCAGGCCGACTGGGCCACGCATCAGGCCCCGCCGCCGCAGCAGAGCTGGCAGCAGCAGGGACAGGCACAGCAGTTCCCGCACCAGCAGGGCGGCCCCGCCGAGCAGTTGGCGCAGAAGGTGCCCGGCCAGGGAGGCGGCGCCGCGGGGGCGCCGCCGGTCTACGGCGACCGCAGCCCCACCACGTTCCACCAGCTGGCCCTCGGTCACGTCATGCGCATCGGTCGTGCGCTCGAGAACGAACTGGTCGTCTCCGACCTCCAGGTCTCGCGCCACCACGCCGAGTTCCACGCGACGCCCGACGGCCGCTTCGAGATCCGTGACCTCGGCTCGCACAACGGCACGTACGTCAACGGTCAGCCGATCGCCAAGGGCGGCTCCGTCCTCATCGGCCCCAACGACATCGTCGGTGTCGGTCACTCGACCTTCCGGATGGTCGGCGGTCAGCTCGAGGAGTTCGTCGACACCGGTGAGGTCTCCTTCTCGGCCCGCCACCTGACGGTCACCGTCGACGGCGGCAAGCAGATCCTCAAGGACGTCTCCTTCGGCGTCCCCGAGAAGTCGCTGATCGGTGTCATCGGCCCGTCCGGCTCCGGCAAGTCCACCCTGCTCAAGGCGCTCACCGGATACCGCCCGGCCAACGAGGGCGATGTCCTCTACGACAACCGGAGCCTCTACAAGCAGTTCGCCGAGCTGCGCCAGCGCATCGGTCTGGTCCCGCAGGACGACATCCTGCACAAGGAGCTGACCGTCCAGAAGGCGCTCCGCTACGCGGCCAAGCTCCGCTTCCCCGGCGACACCGCGGAGAGCGAGCGCGAGGCCCGCATCGACGAGGTGCTGCGCGAGCTCAAACTCGACATCCACAAGGAGAAGAAGGTCACCTCCCTCTCCGGTGGCCAGCGCAAGCGTGTCTCCGTCGCCCTGGAGCTCCTCACCAAGCCCTCGCTGATCTTCCTGGACGAGCCGACCTCAGGCCTCGACCCGGGCATGGACCGCGACGTCATGCAGCTGCTCCGCGGCCTCGCCGACGACGGCCGCACGGTCCTCGTCGTCACGCACTCGGTGGCCGAGCTGGGCCTGTGCGACAAGCTCCTCGTCATGGCTCCCGGCGGCTCCGTGGCCTACTTCGGTCCGCCGGAGGAGGCGCTGAACTTCTTCGGCTACAGCACCTGGGCCGATGTCTTCTCCGCCTTCGAGAACTACCGCGACTACGACTGGGCGGGCCGCTGGAAGGGCTCGCAGCACTACCAGATGTACGCCGCGGACATCGACGCCGTCGCCGCGCAGCCGGTCCAGATGCCGCAGCAGGCCATGGCCAGGCAGCCCAAGCCGCAGGGCTGGGGCTCGCAGCTGTGGACGCTGATCCGCCGCTACTCCTCGGTCATCGCCTCGGACAAGGGCTTCATGGGCCTGATGGTGATCCTGCCGGCCGTCCTCGGCCTGGTCTCGGTCGTCATCCCGGCCGACTTCGGCCTCGCCCCGCCCACGCCGCCGTCGCGCTTCAACGGCGACGCCGGCACGATCATGCTGATCCTCGCGGTCGGCATGTGCTTCTCGGGCGCCGCCAACTCCGTACGAGAGCTGATCAAGGAGCGGGTCATCTACGAACGGGAGCGGGCCACCGGCCTGTCCCGCTCGGCGTACCTGATGTCCAAGGTCATCGTCCTCGGCGTGATCACCGCCATCCAGGGCGTGATCATCTGCGGTATCGGCTTCGCCACCCGTGAGCTGCCGGCCGAGGGTCTGGTGCTTCCGCCGGCCGTCGAACTCTGCGTCACGATCATCGCGCTCGGCTTCACCTCGATGATGTTCGGCCTGGTCATCTCCTCGCTGGTGAAGACCGCCGAGAAGACGATGCCGCTGCTCGTGATGTTCGCGATCGTCCAGGTCGTGTTCACCGGCATCCTCTTCCAGGTGTACGGATCGCCCGGCCTGGAGCAGTTCGCCTGGCTCATGCCCTCGCGCTGGGCCATCGCCGCCGCGGGCTCGACCCTCGACCTGGCGCACCTCATGCCGCCGTGGGACCACAAGGACCCGACCAACCTGGACCCGCTGTGGGACCACACCGTCGGCCAGTGGGGCTTCAACCTCACGATCCTGCTGCTCATCGGCATCGCCTGTGGCTTCGCGGTGGCGCGTCTGCTGCGCCGCCACGAGCCCGAGGTCATGCGCAAGTAGCACCGGCCCGCGCCCACGCCGAAGGGCGGCACCCCTGCACGGGGTGCCGCCCTTCGGCGTGGCAGCAGCTTCGAGCGGCGTGTGGGCAGCTCTTAGTAGGCGCTGTTGACGTTGTCGATCGAGCCGTAGCGGTCGGCGGCGTAGTTGGCCGCGGCGACGATGTTGGCGACCGGGTCGTACTGGTCGAACTTGGTGCCCGGGACGTGGTACGCCTTGAAGGTCGGGTAGATGACCTGCAGCAGGCCCTTCGACGGGACACCGTTGATGGCGTTGATGTCCCAGTTGTTGATGGCCCGCGGGTTACCGCTGGACTCACGCATGATGTTCTTGTGCAGGCCGTTGTACGAGCCCGGAATGTTGTGCTTGTCCATGATGAACAGCGCCTCGCGGATCCAGCCGTCGAGGTTGTTCGCGAAGACGGGCGTACGGGCGGCGGCACGGCTCGCGGCCGCCTTCGCCGCGGCGCGCTTCTTCGCCTCGGCCTCGGCCTTGGCCTTGGCAGCGGCCTTCGCCTTGGCGTCGGCCTTGGCCTTCGCGTCAGCCTTCGCCTTCGCGGCGGCTGCGGCGGCCTTGGCCTCGGCCTCCTGCTTGGCCTTCAGGCCGATGCTCGCGGTCTGGTCGGCGAGGCTGGCCTGCAGGGCCTTGGCCTGCGCGCTGTCAGCGTTGTAGGCCAGGGCGACCTGCTGCGTGTTCGCCAGGGCCTGCGGCTCGACCTCGGTGGCGGCGTTGGCCGGCACGAGGGAGAAGCCGAGGGCTGCGGCGCCGAGAACGGCGACACCGGCGATCGAGGCCTTGTGGGTCTTGTTCAGACGACGGGTGTTCGCAGACATGCAGGACTACCTCTTCGAATAGCAGGGGGTCGCTCAGGCCGGGGCGGCGCTTCGCCCTCTCGGCGGCGACGGCTGCAATTCTTAGCGGCAGCAAAATCCTGTGGCAAAGGTGTGACGTACGATCCCGGGTAGTGGATCAGGGGCCGGTGCACGACCCATGGAAACGCGCCCGGGACCCGCTCAGACAGTGGTTATCTGTCCCTTTTGGGTCCACTAGGGCGGTTCGTAAGTGACCTGCGTCCTATGTGCGGGCTCACATCGGCCATGTAACGAACTCACCAGGCGTTGCTTCGCACTTGCGCATGGTGAGGGCTCTCCTTCGGGAGGATGAGGTGGACGTCGCCGAACTCGTGCCAGAGGTAGAGCTCCTGTACCGCCTCGGTATAGGCGCGGCGCAGAGCGGGCCGCCCGGCGATCGCCTCCAGCATCAGCAGATGCGAGGCCTCGGGCTCGTGCAGCCCGGTCAGCAGCCCGTCCACCACCCGCACCCCACGCGCCGGCGTCACCACCAGGTCCGTCCACCCCGCCGCGGACCGTACGAGTCCGCTCCCGTCGGCGGCCGACTCCAGGGCCCGCACGGCCGTCGTCCCCACGGCGATCACTCGGCCCCCGCCCGCCTTCGCCGCGTTCACCAGCCACGCCGTCGACGCCGGGACCTCGAAGCGCTCCGGGTACGGCGGCTCATGGGCCTCAGCCGACGCCACCCCCGTATGCAGGGTGAGGGGAGCGAACTGCACCCCCCGGCGCACCAGCTCCGCCACGAGAGCGGCCGTGAACGGCCGGCCCGCGCTCGGCATCTCCGCCGACCCCGAACCGTCGGGGGAGGGGAGCGCGAAGACCGTCTGATACGCGGCCAGCGGCTGGTCCCGCTCCGTGTACCCGTAACGGATCGGCCGCCCGTACCGCGCGAGCAGCGCCGGTACGGAGGTGTCCGCCCGCGCCCACCACAGCCGGGCGGGCCCCGCCACCAGCGGCTCCTCGAGCACGAGACGCGCCCCGCCGGGCAGCCGGACCACCGCGCCCGCGGGACCACCCGCCCGCGGCCGGGTGCTGCCCCGCCCGTCGGGCTCCCGTACCTCCACCGCCCACCGGCCGTCGTCGCCACGCGTCGAGAAGTGCACGACCACCGCCTCCCCACCGCTCTCCCCGCCCAGCCGCCCGGTCACGGCGGCGGCGAGGGTCGCACTCGTATTGACGACGAGCACGTCACCGGCCCGCAGCAGCGCCGGCAGCTCCCGGAACGCGTGGTGCGACACCTCCGTCCCGCGCGACACCATCAGCCGCACGTCCTCCCGTCCCCGCCCCGGCCCGCGCTGCTCCGCCGGCACACGCGCGGACAGCTCCTCGGGCACCGTGACGGCCGCAGACACCCTCACAGGACCGCCTCCACCAGGTCGGCAGCCGCGTACCTGCCGCTCGCCGGCCTGCGGTCGAGCAGCGTGAGGAACCCCGGCACCGCCGCCCCCGGCTCCGGCCGCGGACCGTCGTCCTCAGGGACGGCCGCCGCGTACAGGTCCGTGTTCATGTCCCCGGGATCCACCGCCCACACCCGCAGTCCCGGCTCCTCGACCGCCAGCACCGCCATCAGCTGGTCCAACGCCGCCTTCGACGCCCCGTAACCGCCCCAGGTCTCGTACGCCTCCGCAGCCGCGTCCGAGCTCACCGCGACCACCGCCCCCACGGCGCTCTCCCTCAGCAGCGGAAGCGCCTCCTGCACGAGTCCCAGGGCGGCCACCACGTTCGTCTCCAGCGCCGCCCGCAGACCGTCCAGGGTCAGGGCGTCCAGCCGCACCAGAGGCTCGGCCCCCAGCGCGCTCGCGTTGCTCACCAGCAGATCGAGCCCGCCGAGCTCCCGCGCCGCGGCCACCAGCTCCCGGCGGTGCGCCGCGTCCGTCACATCCCCGGGCAGCGCCACCACCCGCGCCCCACGCGCGCGTGCCGCCTCCGCGCTCTCCTCGAGAACCTTCGCCGTCCGGGCGTCGAGCACCAGATCCCAGCCCCGCCCGGCCAGCGCGCCCGCCAACGCCCGGCCAAGACCCTTCGACGCACCCGTGATGGTCGCGACTGGCATGACATCCATCCCCTCTCCTGCCGATGGATCCAGCCTCCGACCGCGCACCCTGCCGCCGCCTCGTCCGCGGGCCCCGACCGCACAAGGCACTTCGACCTAGGCCCACGGTCCCGGCCGACGGCCGTCCCCAGGCGGATACACACGGTCACGACGCACCGGTACGGTGAATTCATGAGTCATCGACCGAGCTCCGGCCTGGCCGCCGTGAGCACCGCACTCCTGGCGATGAGCCGCCATCTGGAGGTGCGCGACGTCCTCAAGACGATCGTGGCCTCCGCCCGCGAGCTCCTCGACGCCGAGTACGCGGCACTGGGCGTCCCGGACGACCACGGCGGCTTCGCCCAGTTCGTCGTCGACGGCGTCAGCGACGAGCAGTGGCGGGCCATCGGGCCGCTGCCGCGCCAGCACGGCATCCTCGCGGCCATGCTCCACAAGGCCGAGCCCGAGCGGCTCGCGGACGTACGCAAGGACCCCCGCTTCGAGGGCTGGCCCTCCGCCCACCCGGAGATGTCCGACTTCCTCGGCCTGCCCATCCAGGACGGCGAGGAGACCATCGGCGCCCTCTTCCTCGCCAACAAGCGATGCCCCAAGCCGGAGGGCGGCTGCGGCTTCACCGAGGAGGACGAGGAGCTGCTCTCGATCCTCGCGCAGCACGCCGCCATCGCCCTGACCAACGCCCGGCTCTACGAGCGCAGCCGCGAGCTCACCATCGCCGAGGAGCGCTCGCGCCTCGCCCACGAGCTGCACGACGCCGTCAGCCAGAAGCTCTTCTCGCTGCGGCTCACCGCCCAGGCCGCGGCCGCCCTGGTCGACCGCGACCCGGCCCGCGCCAAGGGCGAGCTCCAGCAGGTCGCCGCGCTCGCCGCCGAGGCCGCGGACGAGCTGCGCGCCGCCGTCGTGGAGCTGCGGCCCGCCGCGCTCGACGAGGACGGGCTCGTCCACACCCTCCGCACCCAGATCCAGGTCCTGGACCGGGCCCACAGCGCCCATGTCACCTTCGACAGCTCTGGGGTGCGCGCGCTGCCCGCCGCACAGGAGGAGGCCATGCTGCGGGTCGCCCAGGAGGCCCTGCACAACGCCCTGCGCCACGCGGAGCCGGAGCTGGTCGCCGTCTCCCTCGTCCGCGCCGGCCAGGGGGCGCTGCTCACCGTCTCCGACGACGGCAGGGGCTTCGACCCCCGCACGGTCCGCAGGGCGGGCCGGCACCTCGGTCTCGTCTCCATGCGGGACCGGGCCGGTGGGGTCGGCGGCAGACTCACCGTGACATCGGGGCCCGGCCGAGGCACCACGATCGAGATGGAGGTCCCCGGTGGGTGACAGCAAGAGGGGCAGCGCGGAGCGCTCCGTCGGAAGGGCGGTCGTGGGAGACGGGAGGGCCATTCGCGTTCTGCTGGTCGACGACCACCAGGTGGTCCGGCGCGGCCTGCGGACCTTCCTGGAGGTCCAGAACGACATAGAGGTCGTCGGCGAGGCGGCCGACGGAGCCGAGGGCATCGCGCGAGCCGAGGAGCTGCGGCCCGACGTCGTCCTCATGGACGTCAAGATGCCCGGCATGGACGGCATCGAGGCGCTGCGGAAGCTGCGCGAGCTGGCCAACCCGGCGAGGGTGCTGATCGTCACCAGCTTCACCGAGCAGCGCACGGTCGTTCCCGCGCTGCGGGCGGGTGCCTCGGGGTACGTCTACAAGGACGTGGACCCGGACGCGCTGGCCGGCGCCATCCGCTCCGTACACGCGGGACATGTGCTGCTCCAGCCGGAGGTGGCCGGGGCGCTGCTCTCCCAGGAGGACGGCCACGGCGGCACCGGTCGCGGCTCCACGCTCACCGAGCGCGAGCGCGAGGTCCTCGGCCTGATCGCGGACGGCCGGTCCAACCGTGAGATCGCCCGGGCGCTCGTCCTCTCGGAGAAGACGGTCAAGACGCACGTGTCGAACATCCTGATGAAGCTCGATCTTGCGGACCGGACGCAGGCGGCGCTCTGGGCGGTGCGGCACGGCCTGACCCCGTGAAACGCGTGAGGCGGAAGGGGCACCTCCGTTCCCTTCTTCATACTGTGGGGTGCATGTCCCCCGTTCGGCGCAACCCGACGGGGCTGCGGGCGTTCTCCATGGCGTGCTGCGGCGGCCGGCCGCAGCGAATACCAGGAGGATCCTGAAGTGAAGAACCTGAAGAAGGCCGCTGCCCTCACCATGATCGCCGGTGGCATCGTCGCCGCGGGTGCGGGTGTCGCCTCCGCCCACGGTGGGGCGGACGCGCACGGCGAGGCCCTCAACTCGCCGGGCGTCGCGTCCGGCAACCTGGTGCAGGTCCCGGTGCACGTCCCGGTGAACGTCTCCGGCAACACGGTCAACGTGATCGGCCTGCTCAACCCGGCCTTCGCGAACGGCGCCGTCAACCACTGACGCCCCCGCGACCAGCCCGGCCCCCGGACGATCCCCCGGGGGCCGGGCTTCTCCCTTTTCCCGACGTGTCCTCGCACCCGTCGACGCAGGGGCGCCTCCCCGGCCCCGCCCACTGCGGCGCACTCCGCCCGCGGTCGTGGCCGAGCCGCGTGACCGAGCCCTCAGAGCTCCCGCTTCCTCAGAGCTCCCGCTACCTCAGAGCTCCCGTTCCCGCTCCTCCACATACGCGTTGTACGCCGCCACCTGCGCCCGCCGAGCCACCCGCTCCACCGGCCGCAGCGCCGCCCCCCGCGCCGCCATCTCCGATGCGCTGACCGCGCCGCCGTGGCCGTGGTCGTACGCCAGGTCGATCAGCAGGCCCACCCGCTGGGCCAGCTCCAACACCCGTACCGCACGCGCCGGATACCCCGGGGCCAGCACCTCGCGCCCCGCCTCCGCCCGCGCCCGGTAGGCCTCGCGGGCCGCGTCCGCCACCGGGCCCGACCCCGCGACGTCCAGCTTCGTCAGCACCGCCGTCGCCTCGCGCAGGGCCTCCGCCAGCTCCCGCTCCGCCTCGCCGAGCGACGGTACGTCCGCGGGCGGCGCCTCCCGCACGGCCAGGCACCGCCACACCACCTCCACATGCAGATCACCCGGCGGACCCGCCTCCGTGACCTCCGGCACAAGACCGTACGGAGCGCCGAAACCGACCACCGCCTCCTCCGCCTCCAGCGCCCGCGCGTTGAAGTCCGGCGGCCCGCTCAGCCCCAGCGGATGCCCCGGCGCCGGCAGCGCCACCCGCCACCCGGACACCCCGAGCCGCCGCAGCCGACCGAGCGCCAAGGTCAGACCGACCGGCCCCGCCTCGCCCGGCAGACCCTCCACGCGGTGCACCGCGTCATTCCCGACAATGGCCAGCGCCGCGTCGTCCGGCGATACCGATCCGGCCAACAGGGCATTGCCCCAAGCGGCCAGACGTCCTGAGCGTGGTTCCGAAAGCATGCCCCCAGACTAGGGACTCCCCGCCCCGCGGCAGGGAAGTACCGGACCTAACGACCGGCCCGCTCCGACAGTGGCGTAGGTTTTCCCTGGACGCCGCGCCCACAGGCGCACGCGACGACTCGACTCGACCGCAAGGGGAGACAACGCGCTCATGAGCGATGTACTGGAGCTGGTGGACGTATCCGTGGTCCGCGACGGACGGGCTCTGGTGGACGATGTCTCCTGGTCGGTCAAGGAGGGCGAGCGGTGGGTCATCCTCGGCCCCAACGGCGCCGGCAAGACCACCCTCCTCAACATCGCCTCCAGCTACCTCTTCCCCTCCGCCGGCACCGCCCGCGTCCTCGGCGAGCAGCTCGGCGGCGTCGGCACCGACGTCTTCGACCTCCGCCCCCGCATCGGCATGGCCGGCATCGCGATGGCGGAGAAGCTCCCCAAGAAGCAGACCGTCCTGCAGACCGTCCTCACCGCCGCGTACGGCATGACCGCCACCTGGCACGAGGACTACGACGCCGTCGACGAGCAGCGCGCCCGCGCCTTCCTCGACCGCCTCGGCATGACCGAGTACCTGGACCGCAAGTTCGGCACCCTCTCCGAGGGCGAGCGCAAGCGCACCCTGATCGCCCGCGCGATGATGACCGACCCCGAGCTCCTCCTCCTCGACGAGCCCGCCGCCGGACTCGACCTCGGCGGCCGTGAGGACCTCGTCCGCCGCCTCGGCCGCCTCGCCCGCGACCCGTACGCCCCCTCCATGATCATGGTCACCCACCATGTCGAGGAGATCGCCCCGGGCTTCACCCACGTCCTGATGATCCGTCAGGGCAAGGTACTTGCGGCCGGCCCGATGGAGACCGAGCTGACCTCCCGCAACCTCTCCCTCTGCTTCGGCCTGCCGCTCGTCGTCGAGCACGTCGGCGACCGCTACACCGCCCAGGGCCTCCCGCTGAAGTAGCCGAATCCGGCCGGGTATCGCACCCTGTCCCGGACCCACCCCACCGCCCTACCATGACCACGTGGACATCGACGCATGGGTCTGGTGGCTGATCGGCGCGGTAGGACTCGGTATTCCGCTCGTCCTGACCGCGATGCCCGAATTCGGCATGTTCGCCGTCGGTGCGATCGCCGGAGCCGTGACCGCAGGTCTCGGTTTCGGCATCGTCGCGCAGGTGGTCGTCTTCGTCGTCGTCTCCGTCGCGCTCCTCGCGGTGGTACGACCCATCGCCGCCCGCCATCGCAACGGCCCGCCCCAGCACGCCAGCGGCATCGACGCGCTGAAAGGCCGTCAAGCCGTCGTCCTGGAACGGGTCGACGGCAACGGCGGCCGCATCAAGCTCGCCGGTGAGATCTGGTCCGCCCGCGCGCTCGACTCCGGCCTCGCCTTCGAGCCCGGAGAGCAGGTCGACGTCGTCGACATCGACGGGGCGACCGCCGTGGTCATGTGACCGAACCCCCCACGCGACAGCGCGCCGTCTGGGAAACTCGATCATCACAACCAACCCGGCAGTCGACCGGCAGCGAAGGGCACAGGGAACGCGATGTCAGCAGTCATCATCGTCCTGATCATTCTGGTGGTGCTTGTCTTCATCGCCCTGATCAAGACGATCCAGGTCATCCCGCAGGCGAGCGCCGCGATCGTCGAGCGCTTCGGCCGCTACACCCGCACCCTCAACGCCGGCCTGAACATCGTCGTCCCGTTCATCGACTCGATCCGCAACCGGATCGACCTCCGCGAACAGGTTGTCCCGTTCCCGCCGCAGCCCGTGATCACCCAGGACAACCTGGTCGTCAACATCGACACCGTCATCTACTACCAGGTGACCGACGCCCGCGCCGCGACCTACGAGGTCGCCAGCTACATCCAGGCCATCGAGCAGCTCACCGTCACCACCCTGCGCAACATCATCGGTGGCATGGACCTGGAGCGGACCCTCACCTCCCGCGAGGAGATCAACGCGGCCCTGCGCGGCGTCCTCGACGAGGCCACCGGCAAGTGGGGCATCCGCGTCAACCGTGTCGAGCTCAAGGCGATCGAGCCGCCGACCTCCATCCAGGACTCGATGGAGAAGCAGATGCGCGCCGACCGCGACAAGCGCGCCGCCATCCTCACCGCAGAGGGCATCCGCCAGTCGCAGATCCTCACCGCCGAGGGCGAGAAGCAGTCCGCGATCCTCCGCGCCGAGGGTGAGGCCAAGGCCGCCGCCCTGCGAGCCGAAGGTGAGGCCCAGGCCGTCCGTACGGTCTTCGAGGCCATCCACGCCGGAGACCCGGACCAGAAGCTCCTCTCGTACCAGTACCTCCAGATGCTCCCGAAGATCGCCGAGGGCGACGCCAACAAGCTCTGGATCGTGCCCAGCGAGATCGGCGACGCGCTCAAGGGCCTCTCCGGCGCCTTCGGCAACCTCGGCGGCGGAGCGCCCGGCTTCAACACCGGCACAGTGCCCGGCAGTCGCACCGGCGCCGAGACCGAACGCCGCGAAGCACCCCCGGTCGACTGACACGTACACGTAGTCAGGCATGATCGGTGCGAGCCCCTCGACCCCGACGGACGTCAGGGCGGGGAGGCGAGCCACTGATCCTTTAAGGAGATGGCGTTGTCCATCTGGGAAATACTGGCCGTGTTCGCGGCCGGCGTCGGAGCCGGCACCATCAACACCATCGTCGGATCGGGAACGCTGATCACGTTCCCCGTCCTCCTCCTCACCGGACTGCCCCCGGTCACGGCCACCGTCTCCAACGCCCTCGGTCTCATCCCCGGCTCCGTCAGCGGAGCCATCGGCTACCGCGAGGAACTCAAGGGCCAGCGTCGGCGCGTCCTCCGCCTCGGCTCCGTCGCCGCGATCGGCGGACTCTGCGGAGCCGTCCTCCTGCTGATGCTCCCGGCCAGGGCGTTCGAGACGATCGTCCCCGTCCTCGTCGCCCTCGCACTGGTCCTGGTCGTCCTTCAGCCCCGGCTCTCCAAGGCCGTACAGGCCCGCCGTGAACGCAACGGCCACCACGGTGACCCCGACGGCGGCCCGCTCCTGCTGACCGGACTGCTCCTCGCCAGCGTCTACGGCGGCTACTTCACCGCCGCCCAGGGGATCATCTACCTCGCCCTCATGGGGATGCTCCTCGCCGACACCCTCCAGCGCCTCAACGCCGTCAAGAACGTCCTCGCCGCGATCGTCAACGGCATCGCCGCGCTCTTCTTCCTCTTCGTCGCCGACTTCGACTGGACCGCCGTCGTGCTCATCGCCGTCGGCTCGGCCATCGGCGGCCAGATCGGTGCCAAGGTCGGCCGACGCCTCCCCCCGCCCGTCCTGCGCGGCGTCATCGTCGTCGTCGGCATCGCCGCCATCGTTCAGCTGCTGCTCCGCTGAACGACGAGGGCCCGCTCCCCGGGAAGGGAAGCGGGCCCTCGTCGTACGCTCCCGCACACATCGAAAGGCACCGGATCACGCCGCCGAATTGGCCAGCCACTGCGGCAGCTCGGACCTCTCACCGGCCCGCATCGCCAGCAGCATCGCGTCCGCCGGCGTCGGCACGAACGGCTCGTGCAGCAGCGGCATCCCCGCCTGCTCAGGAGTTCGGTCCGCTTTGCGGTGATTGTCCTCGGCGCAGGACGCCACCGTGTTCAGCCAGCTGTCCCCACCACCCTGCGCCCGCGGCACCACATGGTCCACGGTCGTCGCGCGCCTCCCGCAGTACGCGCACCGGTGCTGGTCCCGGACCAGCACCCCCCGCCTCGACCACGGGGCCTGTCTTCGGAACGGCACCCGTACGTAGCGGCAGAGCCTGATCACCCGAGGCACCGGAATGTCGACGGCGGCGGCACGCATACGAAGATCGGGATGCTCCTGCTCCACGACGGCCTTGTCCTGCAGGACAAGCACCACCGCACGGTTGAGTGTGACCGTCGACAGCGGCTCGAAGCTCGCGTTGAGAACCAGCGTGTCCCGCATTGTGCCCACCTCCCGTGTGCCGGCCCAGCCCCGTTGGCAGGGCTCCGGGCTGGGATCAACTCTGGCCGGGCGCGCCGGGTTGGACAACGCAATATCGTGCGCAACGAAAGATGCCCGCTTCTGATCTCTCCAAGACCAGAAGCGGGCAAACAACAAACGAACGCTCAGCTGTGGGTGGGACCCGTGTACTCGGCGAGCAGCTGGGCACGGGCCAGCGTGTGGAACCGCAGGTTGAAGCCCACGGCAGCCGGGGACGCGTCCGCGTCCGGACCGAGCTTCTCCTTGTCCACCGCGTACACGGTGAAGACGTACCGGTGGTTCTCACCGTCCGGGGGAGCGGCCCCGCCGAAGTCCTTCTTGCCGTAGTCGTTCCGGGCATGCACGGCACCGGCGGGCAGACCCTCGAACCAACCCGAGCCCGCACCCGCCGGCAGCTCGGTGACCGACACCGGGATGTCGAACAGCACCCAGTGCCAGAAACCGCTGCCCGTCGGCGCGTCCGGATCGAAGCATGTGACGGCGAAGCTCTTCGTCTCCGCCGGGAAGCCCTCCCAGCTCAGCTGCGGCGAGGTGTTGCCCTCCGCGTACACCTGAGCGTCCTTCAGCACCCCGCCCGGCACGATGTCGTCGCTCACCACGGTGAACGCCGACACCGGCGGATGGAAGTCGTGAGGGAGCGGCGCCCTCTTCCCCTCGGCCACGTCTGAACCTCCGTATCGCTGACCTGCAGTACGGGGCCGAGCCTAGAGCCAGTTGCGCTTGCCACCGACGTCGGCGAGCCACTGGTTGAGGTAAGCAGCCCAGTCGGTCGTGTGGAAGTCCTGCAGCCCCACCTTGAAGGCGCGGAACGAGTCGCTGCCCTCGCTGAACAGCCCCGGCTTCTTGTCCATCTCCAGGACGACGTCCATCTCACGGTCGTCCGCGACGAAGCTGACCTCGACCTGGTTCAGACCGCGGTACTGCTGCGGCGGGAAGAACTCGATCTCCTGGTAGAACGGCAGCTTCTGCCGGGTCCCGCGGATGTGCCCGCGCTCCATGTCCGCGCTCTTGAATCGGAAGCCCAGCTGGAGGAAGGCGTCCAGGATCGCCTGCTGCGCCGGCAGCGGGTGGACGTTGATCGGGTCCAGGTCGCCGGAGTCCACCGCACGGGCGATCTCCAGCTCGGTGGTCACACCGATGTTCATCCCACGCAGCTGCTGACCCGCGATCGTCGTGACCGGCGTCTCCCAGGGAATCTCAAGACCGAACGGCACCACGTGCACCGCACCGGCCTGCACCGTGAAGGCGCCGCCGAGCCGGACCTTGACGAACTCGACGTCCTGCTTGGTCTCCTGGTCCGCGCCCTCGACCTCGACCCGGGCCTGCAGTCCTACGGACAGCCCCTCGATCTGCTGGTCGACCGAGCCGCCCTGAATCCGCACCTCACCCTGCACGACGCCACCCGGGACGACGTTCTCCTCGGTGAGCACCGTCTCGACGGACGCGCCGCCGGCACCCAGGCTCGCGAGCAGCTTCTTGAACCCCATGAACACTCCCTCTTGTCCTGCTTGGCCTTGACCTCTACATACGCGCGACGACCGTAGCCGGTTCCCCACCGCTTCCCCAGGGGCCCCAGTACGCTCGGACGCCATGAGCGAGAGCCCCGACCGTACGCCGCTCCCGCGGACCTTCTTCGACCGCCCCGTCCTGGAGGTCGCCCCCGATCTGCTCGGCCGCACCCTCGTACGGAACGCGAACGCGGGCCGGATCGAGCTCCGCCTCACCGAGGTGGAGGCGTACGCCGGCGCGATCGACCCCGGCTCCCACGCCTTTCGCGGCCGCACCGCCCGCAACGCCGTCATGTTCGGCCCGCCCGGGCACGCGTACGTCTACTTCACCTACGGAATGTGGCACTGCCTCAATCTGGTGTGCGGTCCGGAGGGCCACGCGAGCGGAGTCCTGCTGCGCGCGGGGGAGATCCTCGTGGGAGCGGAACAGGCACGGACCCGTCGACTCTCGGCCCGCTACGACAGGGAACTGGCCAAAGGCCCGGCCCGCCTGGCCACGGCCCTCGACGTGGCCCTCGCCCTGAACGGCACCGACACCTGCGCCGGCCCGGACTCCCCACTGTCCCTCCTTACAGGCACCCCACCCCCGGCCGACCAGGTACGCAGCGGCCCGCGCACGGGAGTGGGCGGCGACGGAGCACCGCACCCCTGGCGCTTCTGGATCGACGCCGACCCGACGGTGAGCCCGTACCGCGCCCATGTGCCCCGCAAGAGGACCTCTTGACCCGACTTGACTCGGGTGCTGCGGACGCCTAACGTAGGCGAGCCGCTTGAAACGGGACATGCTTGCTCAAGCACCCCGGAGCGGCCATCCACTACCTACGACGAACCCCAACGGGGCGGATTTCGGCATGCCGAAATTTGGTCCGAATGGCTCGATTATGAGTCGCCGGGGAATTCAGCTAAAGTAGTGACCACGCCGAAAGGCAAGGCCGCCAACAGGCCACCGGAAACAAAATCCGAACCGGAAACGGAACGGAAAAGGATCTGGTAAGGTTGGAAACACGAAAGACCGAAGGGAAAGCCCGGAGGAAAGCCCGAGAGGGTGAGTACAAAGGAAGCGTCCGTTCCTTGAGAACTCAACAGCGTGCCAAAAATCAACGCCAGATTAGTTG